>JASGFJ010000014.1:0-102396 GCA_047605645.1 Dysgonamonadaceae bacterium
ATCAAACTCATCAGCTAAAATTCTTCCCAGAAATTCTATATTAATAGCCATGTATGGAGCTACTGTTGGAGAATATGGAATTATTAATAAAGAAATGTCTTGTAATCAAGCAATCTGCGCATTAAAACCTAACAATAAATATCCATTTACTTATTTATTTTTGCTTATAAAGTCATATAAAGAAGATTTGATAAATATGGCTGTTGGTTCTGCACAACAGAATATTAGTCAACAATTAATAAAACAATTACCAGTTCTAAATTGCACTCAAACAATTAAAGAATTTGATTCTATAGCACGAGTGTATTTTGACAAAATAAAATCCAACCAACAGCAAATCCTCACCCTCACACAATTACGCGACACTTTGTTGCCAAAACTGATGAGTGGGGAGGTGCAGGTGGAAATGTAAAAGCTTATGCCCATGGATAAATTTCGCAATAAATACCGTATTCAATCACATCGGATGCCCGGCTGGGATTATTCGAGTGATGGTTTTTATTTTATCACATTGGTTACACAAAACAGGGAATGCCTTTTGGGATATGTCGCACAAGAAAAAATGATCTTGTCGGAAATCGGCCGCATTGTACATACAGCATGGTTGAAATCGTTCGAAATGCGCAGGGAATTGTTATTGGACGAATACATTATCATGCCGAACCATTTACACGCCATTGTAATCATTGACCATACGGCGGTTCCGTCGCACACCGATAAAACGAATACCGTTAGCGACGGGGATGTGATCGGGAATGACGGCATTGTAAAGACGCACGGCCGTGCGTCTCTACGGTCACGGTCACAATCACAATCACCACAACAATCACAATCACCACAACAATCACCGCAACCGCCGTCCCCACCCAACGACCAACGGTCGTTGCAATCATCGTCATTGTCGCAATCGTCAGGGATATCATCATTTATTCGTAAACCCAAATCAATATCGTCATTTATTGCCGGTTTCAAATCGGCTGTTAATACGAATGTCGATGATTATATTGATACCTATTACCCGGGAATGCCTAAATACAATAAGAACAACCCTTTTTTCCATCCGAATTACCACGACCATATTATCCGCAACCATCAGGAATACCAACGCATCACAAATTATATCATTAATAACCCTGTAAAATGGGACGAAGATAAATTTTATACGCCATGACCCGAATCACCGAATCACATATCGAAGAATTTGCCATAGAATTGCTGGAAAAGCAAGGCTACGAATATATTTATGCGCCTGATATAGCTCCCGATGGAGATACACCCGAACGGGACAGTTACGAACAGGTACTCTTGCTTGAACGCTTACGTCGCGCGGTAAAGCGTATCAACCCAGATATCCCTGCCGAGCAACAGGAGGAAGCCATTCGGGAAATTCAACGCATTGCCTCGCCGGAATTGTTGACCAACAACGAAACCTTTCACCGCTATCTGACGGAGGGTGTTAAAGTCAGCTACCAGCAAGAGGGCAATGAACGTGGCGATTTGGTTTGGCTGGTTGATTTCGAGAATCCGTTGAATAACGACTTTCTCGTTGTCAATCAATTCACGGTGATGGAGAGTAAAGACGGAAAGTCTTCGGTCTCAACAAAACGCCCCGACGTACTCTTATTTGTCAACGGCTTGCCTTTGGTATTGGTAGAGTTGAAAAATGCGGCGGACGAAAATGCGACCATTCAATCGGCATTCCGTCAGATTGAGACTTATAAAGCGCAAATTCCAACCATCTTCACTTACAATTCGTTGCTCATTATCTCGGATGGGTTAGAGGCTAAAGCGGGTTCTCTTTCAGCCGGACAGAGCCGCTTTTTGGCATGGAAATCTGCTGATGGAAAAGCGGAAGCCTCTCATTTGGTCAGTCAATTGGAAACGATGATTACCGGCATGCTAAACAAAGAGACTTTGCTCGATCTGATTCGTCATTTCATTGTATTTGAAAAATCGGTAAAGACGCAAGGCCTTGCATCTCTTACCGAAACAGGAATCGTTACGATAAATACAGTAAAAAAAATTGCCGCTTACCACCAATATTATGCTGTAAACCGTGCGGTAGAATCTACATTGAGAGCATCGGGATATAGCTGTAAAGACATACGGCCGGGCGTCTCCAATGTTGCCGAACAACCCACCAATTATGGCTTGCCGGGAGTTGATCAACAGCCCGTTGGCGATCGCAAAGGCGGTGTGGTTTGGCACACGCAAGGCAGCGGAAAATCGCTTTCCATGGTGTTTTATACGGGGAAATTGGTATTGGCTATGGACAATCCGACCATTGTGGTAATTACCGACCGCAATGATTTGGACGATCAATTGTTCGATACTTTTGCCGCTTCCAAACAACTGTTGCGCCAAACGCCTATTCAGGCAGAAAATCGTTCTCATTTGAAAGAGTTGTTGAAAGTCAGTTCGGGGGGTATCGTGTTTACAACCATTCAAAAATTCAATCCCGAAGCGGGTAATGTGTACGATCTGCTTTCTGATCGTGAAAACATCATTGTTATTGCCGACGAAGCCCACCGTACACAGTATGGTTTTAAGGCAAAAACAGTAGATGACAAGAATGAAGCAGGTGATGTGATTGGCAAAAAAACGGTTTACGGCTTTGCCAAATATATGCGCGATGCGCTGCCGAATGCCACTTACCTCGGATTTACGGGAACGCCTATTGAAAATACCGATGTGAATACGCCTGCCGTATTCGGCAATTATGTTGATATTTATGACATTGCACAAGCCGTAGAAGACGGGGCAACCGTGCGCATTTACTATGAAAGCCGATTGGCAAAGGTAAATCTCAGCGATGAGGGGCGGCAATTGGTCGAAGACCTTGACGAAGAGCTGCGACAGGAAGATTTGACCGATACCCAAAAGGCAATTGCCAAATGGACTCAATTGGAAGCACTTGTCGGCAGTGAAAATCGTATAAAGAAAATCGCCAATGACATCGTTAATCACTTTGAAGAGCGTCAAGCGGTTTTTGAGGGTAAAGGCATGATTGTGACCATGAGCCGACGGATTGCCGCCGAGCTGTACGATGCCATTATAGCCATAAGACCGGAATGGCACTCCGATGAGTTGAACAAAGGTGCAATGAAGGTTGTGATGACCACCAACTCTTCGGATGGGCCTAAAATAGCAGGGCATCATACCACCAAAGAGCAACGCCGACGACTGGCCGAACGCATGAAATCGCCCGACGACGAATTGAAATTAGTGATTGTTCGGGATATGTGGCTTACGGGGTTTGATGCACCGAGTATGCATACGCTATATATCGACAAGCCTATGCAAGGACACAACCTGATGCAGGCGATAGCACGCGTTAACCGGGTATATAAAGATAAACCCGGCGGTTTGGTTGTAGACTATCTGGGTATCGCCGCCGACCTGAAAAAAGCGCTTTCGTTTTACTCCGACTCAGGGGGCAAGGGCGACCCGGCTATTGTGCAAGAACAGGCTATAGCATGGATGCGCGAAAAGTTGGAAGTTATCTCCAACATGCTACACGGCTTCTGTTACGAAGATTATTTTGGAGCCGGCACATCAAAGAAACTGAGTTTGATACTTGCTGCCGAAGACTTTATTTTAGGATTGGAGGATGGTAAGAAACGCTTCATCAACGAAGTTTCCGCTTTGTCCAAAGCGTTTGCAATTGCCATTCCACATGACGAAGCGATGGAAGCAAAAGACGAGATCGCTTTCTTTCAGGCAGTAAAAGCACGCCTTTCCAAATTTGAAAGCAGCAGCTCCGGACGGTCGAACGAAGAACTTGAAACAACAATCCGCCAAGTGATAGACAAAGCTTTGGTTAGTGAACAGGTAATCGACGTCTTTGATGCGGCCGGACTTAAGAAACCGGACATATCCATCTTATCGGAAGAATTTTTGTTGGAGCTGAAAGGCATGGAGCATAAAAACATTGCGCTTGAAGTTTTAAAGAAGTTACTTGCCGGTGAAATTAGAAATCGGGCAAAGAAAAATCTGATAAAGAGCAAATCGCTCATGGAAATGCTCGAAAACTCCATCAAAAAATATCACAATAAAATAGTAACAGCCGCCGAAGTTATCGATGAGCTCATTGAATTGAGCCACGACATTGTAGCAATGGACAACGAAGCCAAAGCGATGGGATTAACGGACTTTGAATATGCGTTTTATACGGCTGTCGCGGCTAACGATAGTGCCAAGCAGCTCATGCAGCAAGAAAAACTCAGGGAATTAGCCGTTGTGCTTACCGAAACCATACGCCAAAACGCTTCCATTGATTGGACTATCAAAGAAAGCGTAAAAGCGAAACTTAAAGTTTCTGTCAAACGCTTACTCCGCAAATTTGGTTACCCTCCCGACATGCAGATGCTGGCCACGGAGACTGTATTGAAACAGGCGGAAATGATCGCGAATGAATTGACAAAAGAATGATTCAGATAAAAACCGACCCGGACATCACGATAAAAAAATAACGCATCACAAATTATATCATTAATAATCCCGTAAAATGGGATAACGATAAATTTCATAGGCTATGAACCGAAATCACCGCATTCATCGAAATCACCGGAATCCCGGATCCCCCGTACAGACGTTGCATGCAACGTCTCTACAACAATCATCCCTCTGTAGATATGGATACGTATCCAATCCACGGGACGTTGCATGCAACGTCTGTACAACAATCATCCCTCTGTAGATATGGATACGTATCCAATTCACGGGACGTTGCATGCAACGTCTCTACAACAATCCCCCCCACCGATTAAAAACCAACAAATAGCGGCCATTTTAGCATCTTCCCTCCCGGGCAGATGCTCCTTATTATTTCGTTGTAGAATATAAATTATTCTCCGCCATGCCTTTCCACAATGCGCTCCAGAATTCCAAACAATTCTTCCTTTGTATTGGCGCGTAGCATCTCGATACGCGTCTGACGAAAATCAGGAATTCCTTTAAAAACAGTTGTTGCCGCAAGATGACGGCGACTGTGCAAAATTCCACCCTTCTCTCCTACCCGGTCGATATTCACCGATATATGTTCTTTCAATATATCCACATAGTCGCGAAACGGCTTTTTGGGGAGCACCTCTCCCGTGTTGAGATAGTGGCGTATCTCTTCAAAAATCCAGGGATTCCCGATAGCACCACGTCCCACCATCACAGCATCTACCCCTGTTTCCACGAAGCGCTGTTTCACCTGTTCCGGGGTGGTCACATCGCCATTTCCGATAATGGGGATATGCATCCGGGGATTTTTCTTCACCGCTTCAATCAATGACCAGTCGGCATCTCCCTTATACAACTGGCACCGTGTCCGTCCGTGAATAGTCAGCGCCTGAATACCGGCATCCTGCAATTGTTCGGCCAGGTCGACAATAATACGCGAATCATGGTCCCATCCCAGACGTGTTTTCACGGTGACAGGCACACGGACAGCCTTCGCCACCTCACGGGTTATCTCCACCATTAATTCAGGTGTCTTCATCATCCCCGAGCCGGCGCCTTTTCCCGCTACTTTTTTCACCGGACAACCAAAGTTGATATCGATGATATCGGGGTTTGCCGTCTCACAGATTTTCGCAGCTTCCACCATGGCATCGACCTCCCGGCCATATATCTGAATCGCCACAGGACGTTCCTGATCGCTAATGCGTATTTTCTGCATCGTTTTATTCACCTCCCGAATGAGCGCATCACTGGAGACAAACTCGGTGTAGACCATATCCACTCCAAAGCGTTTGCATAAATGACGAAAGCAGATATCGGTGACATCCTCCATGGGTGCCAGAAACACCGGATTTTCTCTAAATTCTATATTTCCTATTTTCATTGATAGTCTCTCTTCTGTATAAAAAAGATGCCGTTTTTTTCCCCTCGGCCGGTTTGAGTTTGCAAAAATACGCTTTTATCAAAAACTCTCCAAAAGCGATAAAAAGAGTTGATAAGCAATCAGAATGTATGCGACGATATACTTCAATAAGTAGCCCTGTAAAATCAGCTTCGTGCATCTACATCCGTCATGGCACTTCGTTTCCAAATACGAAAGAGATATATACTTACAACGAATGATAAGCATTTACTCGAGCAACTGTTCACAATTATTTCACATATATAAAATTTGGATATCACTTGTTTACAATCTCTTATAAGATTTTTATATTAACGACTAATTAAAAACATGTACTTATTGAAAAAAAACAGCAGCTGTTGCAGCAATGTCGCACACTTATTCCCTTTAGGGAAACCCGTTACCGGGTAGCTAATCGCAATATTCCTCCTCCCTCCTTTTTTGAGATAAATAAATCTTCGCATACGCATTCCCATTGTACCGGGTCTTCCTCTTCTCTTGTTCGTAAGCATATTTCCGGTCTATTTCAGGCAAAATAAAATAATTATTTGTTTAGCGATTCAACTCTCCCCCAACATACTTGCGACCTGCTCCCTCTCAAAAAGGAGCAATCCAACAAATATTAAAACACTACATATTAAACGATTACACACATATAGCATCTTTGTAGCATCCCTATTTTTGTCTACGCCTCTATCCCTTATATATATTTGTATTTATAAAAACATAATATATAAAGAATGAAAGAAAACATGCATGAAGGAGTTCAAGCAAACGGTCTGTCACTTTCAAAGAGACAAGGTCAAAAGATTTTACAAATAATAAAAGCCCCCTATACCCCTCCTCAAATCAGGGTATCTCTAATTACAATTGAACACTGTCTTACCTCTACTTCTGCCAGAGTAAGCAACAGTTCCTCCATTCAAGAAGACTGGGGCATAGAGGAGGATGACACACGCACAATCAATTGGGATTAAAACAAGACTAAATGAGAAATAAAACAAATTCGATGACACGATTAACACACACGACAAAAATCTATCTATCTATTTCAATTTCCCTGCTTTTAGCCTTCAATGGATGTACAACCGTCAACGAAAGTACACATAATTCAGGGGAAACAATAGCCAACATAACGTTCAACGGAATTGAAGAAGACAAGGATGACATCAACCTCAAATCATCAAAAATGGTTGCTGACACACTGCAGCAGGTCCTTATTCCCTTTGATGATAATCTGGTTGTAGAGGCTCAATTGACCCGGCACATCCCCCATCGGGACAAGACAAAAGCCGAAGAAATTACCAATCTGAGTGAAGGTATTAAATACAAAGTAGTTGTTTACGACAGCTCCGGAGCCCTTTTTTATTCCGCCGACTACGTTTACTCTTCTTCCGATGTCTCACACGGTACAATCAATAACCTGGAAGAAGGTAAAACATATACATTTATTGTCTATTCTGTTAATAGCACATCCACGCTTCCAACCATCACAGGAACGACATTATCAACCGCCTCTCTGTCCAATATTGCAAGCGATCTGATGACAAGCAAGCAAGAAGTAACTATCCAAAACGGCACAAACAACATCGGCATTCTCTTAAAGCATCGTTTCAGCCAGATAACCTCAACACTGGCAGTCGATCCCAACGTCGGTGGAAAAATATCGGCATTCGCAGCACCGGCCATCACGCCCACCAAGCCGAACGCCAATTACTCATTCGCCGGCGACCAAATAACCTACAACAGCCAAAATACGTCTGCTCAGGTATCTTTTACCCCGTTAGTGTCGGGTGGCGTTTCATCCATCACAAGCTCTCCGACCCTGGTTATCAGCCCTCAGACAACCGTTGCTAATTACAACATCAGCAGCATCACGGTGAACAATTCGACTCACTCCCTTTCCCTGCCAAATATAAAAATTACTCCGGGGTATAAATACAACCTGAACCTGATCTTTAAGGTTCCCTGCACAATGGAGAACGGAGTTTCATTCGATGCAGACGCCAACATATACCCTCAAACAATCAGTGCCCCCTCAGCTGATTACGGCTTTGTATTCGACATTTACTATCTGGACAATTCCTTTAATATGAAAATAAACGGCACCTCATTGGCGACCAAAGAACTGCAGTTTGAAAGTAACTCACTCCCTGCACGGAACATGAGATTTGCAGACGGCTCTTATTGGGGCGATGGGACTGTTCCCTACATCTGGCTGTTGAACAACAGCGCTGCCCAGATAGCGCTAAAAAAGCCAATCATCAGAGTTGTTATTTCAAAAGACGGTAGTGTTTCATTATATGGCAGCAAAGTGTCTGCCGACGATTCAAGCTACAATCTCTATCCCCTTCAATTATTCAGTGGCACGTTGAATTCAATAACATGGAATGCAAGCGGCACAAATACAGTGTATATTTCTCAATCAAAATTAAATATTACCCGAATTGCCGGGTACGGTTACGGAAAAAAAATAGTCTCCTGCAGTCAATAGTACAGCGAGCAAAAGTCCATCGGCTTTCAGACTATTTAATGCTTCCGGTCAGGTGGTATGAGACTCGCCAGACTTTCAAATTCGGGCCTTGCCCCATTTAATAAAAATCAGACTTCATATCATGCAACGAAAACCGGATGAAGTCAGTATGTCTAATTAGTCGAAGTATATACATCTATAAGATACCGGAAAGATAAGGCCTGAAACAGGGGAGATGGAACACGTGGAACTGTTTTTATAGCCCTACTAAAAAATATTTCACAAACTTTTCCTAAAGCCCTTTTGGGTTTTCCTTCAATACGAACCTTGTCATCTGTGAAGACAACAAGGTTTATTTTTTTGTTTTACACTTCCTGATTAATCAGCAGCCGGGTTGCTTCCTTCAAAACACGACGAAAAGAATCCGTCATAGACCCTGTTTCATGACAACTCTCCGTTTGACGAAGCATCCGTTTTTTCTTCATTAAACGAAAACATAAACTGATATAAATCGACCGAGGAAGGGATATTCAGTTTTTTACGGAGCCGTCCTTTCCGAATCTGAATCGAACGATGTTCAACAAACGAATAGGCAGCTATCTCTTTTGACGAAAAATTCAGAAAAATCATCGAGCAAAGCCAGAATTCGGAGGTAATCAAATGTGGATATTCAGCAAAGAGATTACTCACAAAGGTTGGATACACCTCCTTCATCCGGGTAAGAAACAAACTATCTCCATTTTTCGCCATTTCGATCAACCCTTCGTAGGCCTCATTCACTTTCTGTTCCAGCACCTCCACTTTTTCCTCAAAATAGGTGATCTGCCCGTGTATTTTCTGATGTTTTCTCAGCCCCAAAAGCCCAAGGAGAGAACAAAACAGTAAAATACAGGCAACTGCTACAACCACAAACAGGTTGTTTTCTTCTTCCATATTTTGTCTTTCTTCCGCCAACAAAATCGACATCGCCGTCTCGACCCCCTCTCTCTGTGCTTTCAAGTTTTCATTTTCGAGCACCACCATCTTGTCTTGATACACTTTCGCCGAGTCACGATTGCCTTTATCTTTATATATGGAAGAGAGCAAATTAAAAACAGTCACCGCTTCACCTCTCAGTTTTGTCTGATCGATATTCGCCAGGCTTTTTCGCAGCAGAACCAATGCCGCATCCGGATTGCCTTTGGCCATCTCCATCTTGCCCCAGTTCATATACAAAAAGGAAGTATACCAATACTTGTATTTCTGAGTCAAATTCAATGCCATACAAAAATAACTCTCGGCTAACGGATAATTTTTTTTATTCGAAAAGTAACCACCGAGCATCGCATACAAATTTATTAAATTACGAAAGACTTTCGACTCATCCATTTTCGAGAGTAGAATTTGATTTTTCACCATGTAAGTATAAGCCGAATCTGCATTTCCATTCTGTGTGTATGCAAATCCCAGATTTTCATAAGCCAAGCTTTCCAAACGTTCTTTATCCGGATTCAGGGGAGATTTTCGAACAAACAGTAACCCTTTCTTAAATTCTATCAGCGCTTTTTCAGGGAAACCCAAATAGTGAAATAGTTGTCCTTTTATCCTGTATACCTCCGAATATTGAAGCATACTATCCTGCGGGGAACCTTCCTTCTCGGAGAGTACGATATACTCCATGGCTTTTTTATAACTTCCTGTGTAGCATAAAATCTGTGCAACATAGTAGTAGGATTTGAATTTTCCAAAGGAATAATCATTTTTCTGACTCATTTCCAATGCCTTAAGTGACGTTCGCAAAGCCGGAATAGTTTTTGCCTCCAGCAATTGCCTATAAGTCAGTTTGAGCTCCGCATCAATCTGTTGTTTAACCTCTTCAGGTAGTTTTCTTGAATTAAATAAATGAGATTGGAATAAGGATGGGAATAGAAATACAAACGTACAAATTAGATAATTTTTCATTTGATTTTTGCTTGTTATATGCTTAGACTATTATTATGAATATATTTTCAAAAAACTTGATCTCCTACACCTCACATGAGTGGACATACAACAATGCTGCAACTAAGACACAAATATCGCTAAAATCGGCATTCAATGCAGGAATAGCAATACAATTTACATACAACATCGCAATATAGGCATGTACAACATCCGTACAACCCGGTCAGCCATATCTGTTCCTTCACAATTCATTCCACCAGATAAAAGCAAATTCTTAAAAACAGTCTAAACTATCAATCAACGACATACATTCTTCCTTAAGGCTATAAACAGATACAACATCGAATATCAGCCATCATTTCCTCTATTGAAAAGGCATACAAGGTAACTCTTTCGCTTCTCTTGCAGGTATGTACCAATGATAAATCTGCAAATCAGGTTATCAACCGCATACTAATACTTACTTTACTGCGTTAAAATAAATAAAGCTCATAAAGAAATTTACTTAATACACCGCTTTTTCATTGATTCGACTGATAGCTTCCACCCTTGAAAGATGAATTAAACAGAAAAAAAGGTTGAACTCTTGCTGAAATATAAACCAGGGTATATCCGCCTTACCCAAACAAAATACAACATGAAAAAATACCTCCACATCCGCCTTGTCAAGAAAGGCCTGGCAGGCAGTCCCAACGAGTACACCGCCATTCCCCTGACCGGCACGTCTCTCAACCTGAAAGAAATCATAGACGTTATGAAGCGCCGCAACCCCGGTCTACGCAGGGAAACTATTGAAAGCTGCATCAACTTGTTTCAGGAGGTGACTTCCGATCTACTGACCGAAGGATACCGCCTCAACACCGGACAATTGAACCTGAAACCGGTGGTGAAAGGAAAATGCCAGGGGCTGTGGAAAAACAAGAAAAACTGCGTGCGGGTCTCTGTCTCGCCTTCAGCGCAAATGCGCCGGAGGATGGATGAAGTGGAGGTCAAGGTGTTCGGAATTCTACCCGAAAGCTCCTCCATCAGCACAGTGACCGACCACAGGACGGGTCTGGTCAATAAGGTGCTCTCGCGAAACAATATTTTCTTTATTTCCGGCAACCGCATCAAAATACACGGCAGTCAGCCCGAAGTAGGTATCTACCTGGTTCACAGCGACACCAAAGAGACATATAAAATCGCACCCAACGAAATCGTGGAAAATATGCCCGGACGACTGATCGTTTATCTCCGCGACGAAATCCCCGAAGGTGCCTACTTGTTGAAAATAATCACGCAATACTCAACCAACAAAGCGTCCAAAAGGCTTCATGAAGTCTGGTCAAAACATATTCTGCAAATCCATTGACAAACCCGCACGGAACGCCCGGACAAGATAATTCCACAGCCTCGGAACGGACATCCCGATACACCCGGACAAGCCTATCGAGTCAGCTCGATCAGAGGATATTATCCATGCATAGATAACCCCATTATCAATGGGCAGATGATGGAACAATCGATACACAGATAATACCATTATCCATGCATGGATAATGAACACAATACGGGAAGTAAATTCAGTAGCGATAACGGCTAACAGACAACAGCACACGAGGCTCTAATGCAGACAGAGCAACGGGAATGCAGTTGTGTATATCATGCAACAGGAAGCCGATTCTATAAAAAGCCGGAGAGCACTGCCTCAGAAGGCAAACCGGGCAAAGAGATGCATCAAGGGCAGCAGGAAGCGTATAGGGGAGAAAAATCAGCCCTGTTGTACCTATGTAGTATCCATATATTTTCATGTCCGAATAACATCGAATATCTTTGAAAATAAGAATGATGAAAGCAATGTATTCAAACGACAGCAAAGGACGCCTATCCATTCCCTTTGGAGGAAAAAGTTAGTTATACACATCCGTTTTTTTTTGCTTTTCTGCCACATAATGCAATTCCGTTCGCGGGGTTTCGCTATTTTGATATTCAATTTCTCAGTTATTTCGTTTCTGAATCACAACGGCATCTCTCGTTTTTCCGGACTCACTTTTTCGCGATAAAAAAGGAGCAAGACTCAAGACTACCCCACTCACACAAACTCTTAATAATGGGCTTATCGGCCATGTAAAAAGAGACTCGCACAAAACTTGTTGTCACTTGATGCTTCCGTCATTGCCCAAATAATGTTTCGCCTGATGCCGTTCTTGCCGGATAGATGCTCCGGATAAGGACTCACGGCAGGAAAGGGAGCAATATTGCGGTTTTTGTGCTCAGCTGGGATATAGATTGGGTACAGGTCTGGTTACATTGGTTGAATCAGATAATTTGACACAGGCGATCCCGTTCGCCGGTCTATTAAAATAACAAATTCTATTTCAGGCACATATTCATTTATCTGTTTATCTATTTTAATATGTAATGAATGAGAACGTTACCAATTATTTCCTATATTTGTATCAAAATCGAGCCCAATACATCAAAACGCTTCAACAAAGAGAACTTTAAAATAGGGTAAAACAGTTCAAAAAAAGTTGTCAATAAAGATGACAACGTGAAGTTGACTCTTAAAGAGAATAGACTTATTGAATTTTCCTGTGTCTCTGATGACAAACGAAGAATATTAAGAATTGATGGATACGAATACCTCATTTAATTGCTATAGAAATAGTTTTGGAACGTGAAATGTATCATACACAAGAAAAAAGAGGAAGCAATATATTGGAAACACCAATAATGTGTACCCGTTTCGATGCGTGGCTTGGCGAAGGCTATTATTTCTAGGATAATGAAATAGATGCAATACATTGGGGAAACAATAGCAAAAACAAAACAGGACGTTTTCAAATATATAAAGCCTTTATCTCTGAAGAAGGTATTCTAAATACAGTATTTAATGAAGAGCATTATAAATTCTGGATTGCTCAAATTGAAAAAATAGCAAAAGCAATAATCAAAAAGACCGGTTCTAAAGCTTCTTTAAAAGAAGTGAATCAGTATATGAAAGAGCGTGCCGGGTGGAATAAAAATATTTCGGGAATCATGTTTCAAGATTTACCGAATAGTGAGGATTTATTAGTAACGGGGTTATTTTATCGCAAACGAATACAGCTGGTTGCATATAAATTAGAAATAATAAAAGAATTTAGACTCAAAGAAGAGAGGATGTGTAATCATTAAAAGAAATAGACGTTATGATCGATTTAAAAGAATTAGAACAAAGATTAGATGAAGCATTATCAAAAGAAACAGAATCTAGTTTAAATGAATGGCTTTTAGTTCAAAGAAACGAGATTATTTCTTACGATGAAGCGAAATTTATATATTCATCAGCAAACGACAATCTTTTATGGTCTATTGATACTGATGAAGATTTTTTCAATGAGGGGCATGTATATAAAACGAATAAACCTATTTCGTTTTATTCATCTGAAGCTGAAATACCATTAGGTGAATTTAAGGATTTGTACAATATGGAAAATGATTTCCAGAATACAACCAATTACGCAATAGCAGCTTAAAATGACTGATATAGCAAGATTTAGATTTAAGAAATATCAAATAGTAAAAGCTAGTATTGAGTTTAAAAACCTAAGTGATATTTCAGGTGAATTAGAGATTAGTATCAAGAAATCAGAAGCCATTAATCTCGAAGACAATAAATTCAGACTGACATTTGATGTATGCGTCTCAAACAAAGACAAATCATTAATAATAAATGTATTATGTCTTGGTTATTTTGACTTTGAAAAAGATATAACCGAAGATGAGAAGAAAGTTTTTTTCAATACAAGTGCCCCTGCTATTTTATTCCCCTACATAAGGGCGTATATCAGTACCCTTACTACACTAGGTGGTATTAAATCAATAACATTACCTACTGTAAATCTAACAAGTGGTGCTGTTGATAGCGGTAAGCAAAGTTAGATTGAATTTTCTTGAAAATAAAAAGCCTCTCCTTTATGACAATAGAGAGGCTTTTTCCGTTATATATCATTGGGTTCTTTTTCAAGGAATAATTTTTTTATCCTCTACCCACACAGACATCGGGTACGAACAGACGATGAAGGTTAGTAATATTTTTCAATGCCACCAAATCCCCTTATTGTTCTATTCTCTTTCGTTTTATTAATAAAGTTAGTTAATCGCTTCTGAAATTCGTCAGGCCGCATCCTTGCGGCATCAATATAGGCAATACGAATACGCTTATATGCATCGGAAAAAAGCTGATAGTTCTTCCATACATTTTCATCTTCCTTCAAGCGTTCCATTATGTCGTTTGGAAACACAAAAGGGGCAGCCAGTACATTTCTTATTTTATCCTCTAAGCGGGGATGTATCATTTTATTTTCCAGCAGCCATTGAAGCCGTTCTTTATTGGCTTGCGAGTATTCACTTTTAGGTTTTCTAGGAGTAAAACGTTGAATTTTATGTTCTTTATCAAACCTCTTTATCGTACTGTCAATCCACCCGAAACAAAGCGCTTCTTCAACAGCGTCGTTGTATGTGACACTTTTTTCGCCCGAAGAGATAGCGGGAAACACAAACCAAATTTCCCGGGCAGTCTCAAAGTTTGCGTTCAGCCAGTTCCGCCAAACTTCTCTGTCGTCAAAATATTTTATTTCTATCGACATAACAAATCATTCAAATTAAGAATTGTACTGCCCTTACTCTCATAATAATGCAGCATGTCGTCTATTTTCTTTTTGTCATAGCTTGTAATACAATCCGATATAACATTCACTTTGTAATTGGCCTTACATAAGTTGAAGCAGGTGGATTTAACACAAGCCACAGCATCTGCTCCGGCCAGGAAGAACTCCCCTACTTCATTTTTACGGATAAAGTCTGCAAATTGCTCACTTGTTAATGCATTTCCTTTGTATTTTGTAAACACATTATTCGATGCCATTTTCAGTTCTGAAACGAATGCAGCCCCCCGTGTGTTGGGCTTAAAAGTCCTCGTACCGTCCGATAAATTCTCATGCCTTATATAAACAACATGCATCCCATTATCCACAGCCCAATCTATGGATTTATTTATATTATCAATTACATCCTTGTAATTCTTAGTTATATCATTTTGGATATCTATTACGACTAATGCTTTTTTCATTTTTCTCACCTTCCGGGTGTCCTCACGGGACAGTTATTGATTTGTTTCACATTTCATTCAGCTGCTCACAACCGGACAGCACTATCCACCACTTTGCACCTGAACTTAATTGCTGCCGGCATCATTTGCCTCCATCGCTCTTTTATCAGGCATGGATATACTATTTTTGATGACAGCTACACACACAAAGGTATCGAAAATAAACGGCAGTAAGAATACCGTATCTACGGGAATTACAGACAACACCTGAGCGATAGGGAATCGCATCGGCAGTATAGAAGAAAATGTCCTTTCCTTACATATATTTTATGAAATATTATACTAATTAGTTTATTTACGTTTATTTTTATATATTTGCAATACACTCAACGCCAATTTATAGAGATATAATGAAGAAAACCTGCATGAACAGGTATTTTTTAACGAGAGCAAAAGATGTATTAATTTACTAATACACAGGTTTCTCTTTTACAACCAATTAATCATTTATTGTATCATGAAAAGAAAAAATCTTTTTTCATTAACGATTGCATTTGCTATTGCAATATCTTTCGTTGGGTGTTCCGGCAACAGTGGATTAACAGAAAAGGAACAAAGTTCTGAATCACAAACGACCGCAGCTTTATTAAAAAGTGTTCAGACCGCTGCTATCGGGTACGGAAGAAATGCGACCGGAGGTGCGGGAGGAAGCATTGTAAGTGTGAGCACGTTAAGTGCACTGAAGTCTGCATTGAAATCTACAGCAGCAGCAACAATCATTGTAACACAAGATATTACTTTCGGAGAAGGTGATATCATCAAAGTCGTAGCGACCAACAAAACCTTACTGGGTCTTAAAGGCGTGAAATTAACAACTACAGCAAGAGTCGCCAACGGAGGTATCCTGCAACTGAGCGCCGGTTCGGACAATGTAATTATCCGAAACCTGATATTCTCAGGTCCGGGAGCTTATGATACGGATGGCAACGATCTTCTGCAAAATGTAGGATGTACCAACCTGTGGGTAGATCATTGTGAATTCTATGATGGTGTAGACGGTAATTTCGACAACACCAAAATGGCCGACAACGTAACCATTTCCTACTGCAAATTCGGGTACAAAATAGCACCGCTCGCGGGAGGCTCAGGCGGGACAGACGACCACCGATTCAGCAACCTAGTCGGTTCAAGCTCTACAGATTATCCTAGCGATGGAAAATTCAGTATCACCTTCCAATATTGCTATTGGTCGGACGGATGTAAGGAAAGAATGCCTCGTGCAAGAAACGCCGAATTGCATATTCTGAACTGCTATTACGATACATCTATATCCGGGTCGTTGGCATTGGGTATGGAAGGCGGCAGCAACGGTACCAATTGCTATGTGGAAGGTACTTATTTCAAAAAAGTGGGCCAGGTATACAAAAGCTACGGGACGGGAACACAGAATGTTAGTTTCGTCAACTGCCTGAATGGCACTTCCAACGTAGGAACAGCAACGAAACCATCATATAGCTACTCGGCATTAAGCGTAAGCCAGGTTGAAGCGGAAGTGACCGCCAATGCAGGAGCAAACCTTACCGTAACTACAGACGGGAAAGTATCTTAAAAAATTCCCTGTAAAGACGTTGCATGCAAATAGTAGAGACGTTGCATGCAACGTCTCTACAGGAATTATAGGGAAATCATTAGCGGCGTTGGAATCATTACCAATGTCGCTTTTATCCCTGTCATTGATAATTGATATTCCATGAATATGCTTAGGGTATTACGACAAATTCGCCTAGTTTCACCACAGGGCAATGTTTTTTTATTTCGCCCCACAATCGAGCGGCAGTACCATCTTCCTATTTCTATAATCCCTAAACAAACTGAAATGTAGGGGAGAAAAAGCATATTGAATTAATTAATTGAAGGTTGCGTTGGCGACAAATGACTATGAATAATTTTCCATTTATTATTGTCGTCTAACCGATATACTTCCGTACAATTCTCTTTCCAGAGCATATCCCCTCAATATATATGTAAATTATAGGTTAGTACAGCCATTGTCGCAGATGATTGTACCATAGGATTTATCATTTCAAAATGGTCTGTTCTAAGCTTACTTTCCATATTTTTGTATAAGTCCCTAATCTTATTCCAACCATCGAGTCGCAGTTCAAGAGACAGATCGAAATAAGAGAGGTCCTTGTCATAAAGTTCGAGAAAAGGAGATGGATTGCCATCAAGCTATGCTTCCATAGCCGCCTTTTCTATAGCAATAATTATTTTTGCAAGTGCATGCTCGTCCATGGTATCCATCTGACATTAAGTAGTTCAATAACATTCGTTTTATACCAAAAAATGCCACAAACCACTTATTTACACAAATGTTATATATAGACTAACAGCTCCTGATGAACACTTACTTATTCATCTATTATAAAATCTTCGGATTTGAACCCGGTGTAATACCTTCCGTTTTGTGCTGTAAATTTCAACACGCAATAATCCGGGTCGGTTACCCCCTCGGGATAATACTTCTGGTCGCCTTCCTGCCAGATTTCGACCTTTGATTTGGCATCCGTCAGCACTTCTATAGTACCTCTGAGCATGACACCGCGAACAAAACGTTTTTCAAAGAAATAAACACTGGCTTTCGGGTTTTCGAGATACTGTTTTACCCGCATGGAAGAAGTATTTGTCGTAAAGTAAATTTCTTTTATATCTACTCTTTTCCGTGGAGTAAACATGGCTTTCATGTTCGGAAAACCATTCCCGTCTACGGAGCCAATAATTGAAATATCCGATTTATCAATAATCCTTCCGATGGTCTTTGCTGAATCTTTCATACGATTTAATTTTTACTGGTAGTAGAGACGTTGCATGCAAATAATAGAGACGTTGCATGCAACGTCTCTACTTGGCCTGATTTTGAAATTACTGTTTTATGTGATTAAATAAAAATCAACCTTCGTTGCATCCTGATATACATTTTAAATAACAATGCAAATTTAGAGGAAGGACAGCATATCGAAGTAATTCAAACAAAGGGAGAAATAGCACTTTTTATGGTTTCTCGGCTTTCCGGAATTGCAAAGGGGTAGATCCGACGTACTTCCGGAAGAAACGGATGAAATAGGACGGCGTTTCAAACGACAGGCTTTCTGATATTTCAACAATGGTTCGGTTCGAATACAACAAATATTTCTTAGCTTCGGCTATCAATTTATTCTGAATCATTTGTTTGGCGGAAATACCGGTCTCCTTTTTCACAAGTTCATTCAGGTAGTTTGGAGTAATATACAGTTTTTCGGCATAATATTGCACAGAATGCTTTTTCTGAAAGTCGGAATAAACGAGCCTCAGAAACCCCTCAACATAAGTATTCCTATCACTCGTGGAGGAAACATTATTCTGTTCGGTAAATGCCCGGTCAAGGTACATTAATGCCTGATATAACAAGGCCCGTAGAATATGCTTGTTTTTGATTATGCACCCGGCTATCTCATGCTTTATTTGTCGAATCAAGGCATGCATGTGTTCAAACTCGACCGGAGATAACGACAGCATAACAGAACTCCTGTTTTTCTTGAAATAAGAAATATGATGTATAAAATGGGGATCGTTAAAAAAGGAAAGGAGAAACTCTTCTTCAAAAATCAGGGCATAGCCATTGCCTAAGTTTTCGGTATCCCATTCTCTTAATTGATTGGGAAACGAGAAGAAAACATCCATTGCTTTTGCGTGATGATTGGTATCGTCAATTCTGAAAAAGCCTTCTCCTTCTGTAATCAACGTAATATCGTAGTAACTCAGGACATGCAAAGATTTCTTCAGTAGATACTTCTTGATGTCTTTCAACTCAACCACATCGATTAACAATTCACTGCCATACTTGGTCTTAAAAAAATCATATTTAGAAACATTTCTCATCTTCATTCCATTACGCTGCTAAAATAATGTTTAATTTACAAAAATCCTCCTTCTTTGCAAGGACTGGATGGAAAATTAAATACCAAAGCCAAAGCAACATTGCATGTTCCAAGTTATCGAGATATTGCATGTTAAGGCTTACACGATGAATTATCCTGTTAAGGAAAAGAATATATTATGTACATTAAAACTTGCATACCCAGCTTCTTGCTATAAAAGAATGATGCAGGAAGACAGCACTTTACGACTCTCTTTCAGGCGTCTGCATCGAAGATTATTCACAGCAGACACACACAGGCATGTCGTGCGTTTAATTTATTGAGAATCGGTTGTTCTTCAAATGAATATATTAAGTGGTCCTATAAAATTAGTTTCATGTGCTTTATTTTCCACAACGTTGAAATCAATAAATCACCCATAAGCAACAGTAAGGGTCGGAAAAGTCAGAAGGAATATCCGGACTATTCGTATGAAGGCTATTAATAACTATTAGTTTACCAGAGATTCCATAAGACATCGAGTCTATGCCTTATGGAATCTCTTCTATTCGCCGACCAAAATGTGCCATTCAACAGAAAAGATACGACTTGCCTTTTTCCCGATATTACTTTATTTGAATAAGTAACTTTTCAAAATCAAACGGGGCATTAAGCAGACACATACATATAAAAAAAAACGCTGAAAGACAAGCACATAAAATGGGTGCAAACTTTTACTTAAATGAACATTATTTTATTTGAACCGTTTATTATAAACGATATTTTATTGAATAATCGATTGTACTGCTTGTACCTGAAATAAATTTTATACTACGAACTTAAATCTTAACGTTGATGAAACATTTTTTGTTATTTATTTTGTCGTTGTTTACTTTTACAACAAACTCATTTTCGCAGACTACTAACTCCATTCTGATTGAAGACATAGCTCAACCTTCATTACACATGACAGTAAAGCATCCAACAGATAAGAGATTGCGGCTAAAAAGCACCTATGGTGGAAATATAAAGACCTACTATGTGGGAAATTTTACAGAATCGATGAAAACTGCAATAGAGCAAGCCGTTGCTTGTGGAAAGGACAACTCAGAATAAACGGTTCTAAAACAATACCCCTTGTATTTGAAGCTATTCCTATGGATGGTGATATTGCAACACAAATAGACATTAGCTATCAAAACATTGAGGGAGTGTCGTACTCAGAGCTTGCCTGTATCAATAAATGCCATCTTATCCCGAACGCCACAATTGCTGATTATAGATGGGAATTAAAATTGAGAGATAAAAGCAGTAAATTATGCCACTAAAAAACAAGTACAAACAACTCATTTACCATATTTCTCATATAAACCTGGATACTTATAAAAAGAATATTCGGTGACGTTGCCGCCCAATACAATTCGTTAGGAACTATAATTTCTACAAAAAAGATACTCTTAAAATAGAATCACGATGAAACCATCTCCATTATTTAAAGTTTGGATTATTGCTTTATTCGTTTTGAGTTTTAGCAATGTTTATTCCCAAGAAGTTATGATAAAAGGGAAATACCCGGATAGTAAAAATGTATATTGGAACGATATTTTCCTGATGAATGATGCTGCAACATTCTATTTAATCAATACAGATTTGACACCGGTAGAACTCGAACCATGTACTTGGAAAACATGTTTGTTAATCAACAAAACTTTTTAGGTGATTGAATCAGAAAAAATACAACTTAAAAAAAACTTTACATTTAGTAAACTAACACAATGAAAATGAGAGAACCTTTAATTTCGGTTGTTATCCCCGTTTACAACCGTGCCGATGCGTTGAGAAGAACGCTGAAGAGTGTATTAACACAGAACTATCACCATTTAGAAATTCTGGTCATTGATGACGGCTCAGATATAGATATTTCCTCTGTAATAAAAGAATTGGACGATCATCGCCTCTACTATCATAAATTGGAGCACACCAACGCTAACGTTGCCCGTAATTTCGGAATTGACAACAGCCAAGGAGCATACATAGCTATGCTGGATGCAGATGATTTATGGATGCAAAACCACGTGACTAGTTGTCTGGATAAACTGCAGGAAAGTGGTGCGGATGGGATTTACGGCAGTCTTGTTTTAAGGAATATAGCAAACCAAACAGAAAAAAATGTAATGGTCAGACCTGTTGCGAAAAACGAAACAATGATTAATTATTTGTTAAGCACAGGATATGGAGCACAGACTTCCACTCTTTTTATGACAGCCGAAAGCATAAAAGATATACGGTGGAATCCGGTATTGGAAAGGCATCAGGATTATGATTTTGTTATCAGATACAGCAAAAAATATCGGTTGGCCGCAAAATCAGAGCCGACGGCAATCTATATTTCCGGCGAGCCGAAACAGGTGAAAATCAATTTCCAATCCTGTATGCAGGTTATCAAAGAAAATGAAAAGGATATCAGTCCCGGCCTCTACAACAACTACCATTTGAATATGCTTTCGTTAGCAAGGCACTTGAATGCTCCGGCCAATGTGATCGAACATTATAAGAAAGAGGCAACCTTCTACAAGGAACACTTGTCTTATTACCGCTTTCTGATAATTCGGCAGCCTGGATCCGGTCTCGAAAAATTCAGATGCAAACTGGAATATTTGTTCTATATCTTAAGAACCCGGGTTGAGTGACTTGCCTTTTTTCTCAAGAAGGCGTATTAGCTTGACAAGCCGGATAAACGGATGCTCTTTCTGATCCTCAATAAGCATTTTGAAACCTGGGTTTAACGGTTGTCTCTTCCATTTAAAGAAAGTGCCGTAAGCAGTGCTGTCGCGGCAAAGCCGGTGCAGCTCTTGCGCCAGTTTTTCCGGAGAGCTGTAATCCCGGACATCAATAAAAGAATTCTGTCCGGGCGAAAACCTGTCTATATCGGGTGCTCCCAGATACACCGGTACTGAACCGACAATTAACGGGTCGAAAAATTTCTCGGTCACATAATTCCGGCTTACGGCATTTTCGAAGGCAATAGTGAATTTATAATGCCTTATTGTCTCCAGTTTGGACCGATAACCGATGTCGTTGAGGATCTTACGGTTATTCATCCATCGCCCGTATGAGTCGATGGAAATATGCTGCATCAATCCGGAAAGATACTCTTTCCGGCGGCTGTTGTTCATCGGGCTTGAAACAAACATGCAGATGTCATTTGTTTTCTCCGAAACGGGTGCATAGAATTTTTCGAGGAAAGAATAATCAAAATAGGGCAATACTATGTCAGAATCCAGGTGATAAGTCATCCACAAATCGAAAATGTCTTTGATTTCATCCGAAAACATCCATGGATAGTTTGCTTCGCTCTCGTAGCTCCAGCCTATCCATACCTGCTTGTCAGGTTTTTCAATATCCCCTTCAAGATCCTGCGGAAGAAAGGGAATATTGAAAACAACGGCATCTGCCGCCGGCAAGAGATCCCGATCGCAGGTTATGGTTACATCTCGGGGCAAAATGGCGGAGATATTGTCCATGTTCAATTGGTCATAAAAAGAGAACCTTGTCCTTATTATTTTTCGATAGAATAGTATTAACATCGTTTTTTTATTTGATTTCGTTTCCGATCGGATTGGGTTTTGCTCTTCTCTTTGTTTGCAAAGAGGGAAAAATAATGGAGAGTATGCGGGATGCCGGAGCCCCTGCTGTCATATTGCTACACACAGTTTTCGGTATTCAGCCGCTTCACGACACAATGGATTGCCGGTAGTCTTTAGGAAAAGGCTGTCCTGCCCAGGCCTTCCGGGAAGTCCATTCTTCAGGCGCGGCTGTCCAGAATTCATGCTGCGGATCCAGTCCGAGAGGCAGAAAAGACAAAGCGGTCATATACAGGCTGCCGGTATTTGTATAATAGTCTGCGATGTCCGGCTGATATCCGAAGAACCCGAGATGCAGAAAGCCTTCCTTTGTGAAATTTCGTTCTTGCTGAAACAGCTTTTTCATTACCTGAGTTAGCATGTTTCGTACCAATCCATAGGAAAGAGATTCAGGCAAACCGTATTTCCATGCCGATAAAGCCAAGGATTGGAAGACTCCCATTCTGTAGGTGATGGAACGCCCGATTAACGGGAATGTCCCTTCAGGAGATACCATCCGCTCCTGCAATACATTGTATCGTTGCATGCGTCTAAGGGCTAGTTCAAATCCAATTTTTGTTTCCAGATTCTTACGCCTACACAAGTCTAGTATCTCTACGAGCATGGGATGCATAACAAAGCTATTGTAATAATCCAGTGCGAACTCGGGACCATCGCTGTACCAACCGTCTCCGACATACCATTCGTTGATTTGTTTGATGATGAAGAGAAGTATTTCTTTGTTGTAATCCTCGTCTATTGAAAGCAGGAACGCCTCAATAACAGCTCTAAATAGCAGCCAGTTGCTGTAAAACGGTTTAATTCTCCTGAGTCTCACGAATTCCCTGACATAACGCTGCTGAGTTACATGATCCAATTTCTCCCATGTTGCGTGGGGCGCCCGTATAAACCCCGTTGCAATGTAGGCAGCATCAACCAATGCCTGAGGTTCTCCCTGCCATTCGAGATAGTCCGGAGCTTTCGGGTCGGCCGCATGCACACAGCTTGCTAGAGTCCATTCCCGAAGCTGTTTCCGCAGCTGTCCTTCCCGGGAATCGTCATCGTTCAGATTCAGCCAGGGAGACAGACCTGCAAACAAACGCCCGAAAGCCTCCATGTAAGCGACATTTCTGCTTCGCCCGTCCCATTGCGGGCTGTATTCGACCGGCATGCTTTTGCGCAGCAGATTCAAACTCATAGACTGCAGCACGGGGCGTGCAATGCGAAAAAGCAGTTCGCTCCAGCAGGAGCGGTCAGCGGGATGTTTTTGCGGGTTCATCGGCTTTCCTTTTTTTTAAACGACTTGAATAGATTTTCGTAATCCTCTTGCATCCTTTTTTGTTGAAATCTGTCCAAATAGTTTTTTCGGGCACTATGTCCCAATCGACGACGAAGAGAATTATTCTTCAGCAAATCAAGAAGCACGACAGCTAAGTTGTCGACATATTCTTCCCGGGAACTGCAAATATCGACCATTTTCGCATTTGTATTGTCCTCAAACATGTTTTTGAGTCCGTTTGCTTTTGCCACAGCAATAGGCAATCCATGCATCATCATTTCGATAGCGGTATAGCTCGACTGCTCAGAGAAAGATGGTATTGCTCCAATATCGGCAATCCGGTACCATCTGCTTAGTTCCTCCCGACTGATAAGTCCGGTGAATGAAACTTTGGCAGCAAAAGTGCTGCAGATCTCCAAAGTAGATGAAGCATTCTGCATGGCTCCGGCCATGACTAGCCTACAATCCGGATATTGTTCCAATACTTTCCCAAAGCTTTGAATCAGAGCAATACAGCCTTTCACTTCAGTCAGACGCCCGACACACAGTATAATCTTTTCTTTTTTAGGCACATGCATCTCTTCTCTAAGGGAAGATGTATTGCTGTGTTCCGAACTCATACGGATATCTCTGAGGGCATTCGGGATGAGATGTATTTTGTCGGGATTCACTTGGTAGGTGCTTGCCAGAAGCTGCCGCGTGTCCTGCGACAAACAGACGACCTTATCGGCAATGGTGTACATCTTTTTCTCTTTATCGAAATAATCCAGAATATATCCATATCTTTCTTTCATCTTTTTCTGCCTCCTTTTTGCGATTATCTCTTTGTATTTTACTACATCACCAAACAGGCCGGCTGTCCACCCCATATCATGAATCGTAAATATCATTTTCGAGAGAGGAAAAGATTTTTTCACAGCTGCCATCAAGTTTTCACAAGGACTGTGATTAAACATGAATACATTTTCCAGACAGTCATCGATGTACAGCCTGAAAAATTTTTCAATAGTCTTATGGTATCTAGTAAATCTTCCATCCGGAAATGGAGGAAAACAAATTTTCGCCAGGTCATCTTCTCTCTTTATGCAAAAATGTTTTTCTTTCGAATTGAATTCAATAATTCGGACATCCTGCCCTATTTTCCGGAGTGAAAAAACGAGTTCCTGCATGAAAGTTCCTATTCCATTCTTTTGAGAACTTACGTATTCGTCAATAATATATGCCTTCATACGATTAGATTTATCTTTGAGAAAGTATGCAAATCGCTTGATTATTATCCATTAGATAAAGGAAACCGACCAAACGAAACACTGCTCTTATTTTTTTAACTTATCTGGTTGAGTAAATAACCTGCTATGCCACTATTCAATCCCAGTGGGTAGGAATACATCCTTCCTCCTTTGATGTCAGGAGCTTCAAACATTGCACAAATATCAAATGTGTATTCCACGGATTCCTCTCTTTCCGTATAGGAAAGCAATTGTTGAAAAAGTCTATCGGCTTCTGATACTTCTTGTTTTTGCAAAGCTATTCTTAAGGCATCTGCAAAATCCTGCAAATATACTTTATCAAAAGGAATGGTAACTTGTTGATTTATAGCGCTACCTAGTCGCGCCAACACATAATGAATCATTCCCATTAAGCCTATTTCCAAAGAATAATCCTCGAATCTCCGGGGATCGGCAATGATGATTTTTTTATCCAGTTCTTCACAAATTTCATTGCTCTTTCCTTCTACAAAACCATTCTTTATAAGATACTCTACTCCCCAGGCAATACCGCTAAGTCCGGACGCAAACGTTATCGGCAAATCCTGATGTATATTTTCCAGCAATTCATCTATCAAATCCCCGGCAAGCTCTTCATAGACATCATTATCGGCAAATCGGGCATAATGAAAGAAAAAAATGCTCAATCCCATTTTTCCATCCAGTAGTCCAGGATTTTTAAGTTCTACACTCTTCAACATTAGGTGATGAATAAGTTTTTCATTTTTGCTGAATTTTGTTTTCATAAAGATGAGATAAATGTAATTTTTCAATAAAGATTTCTCTTTTAGGTAATATCCTTGTTGTATTCTGTTCCAATCTTGGTAAAATATTATTTCAATCCTAGAGAAACAAACAACATATTAATCCGACAGGCATTTTAGAAGCACAGCTTGCCCTTCCTCAGAATTGATTTTTATTGTTTCTGCTTTTCCGGAAGGGGATATCAACAATGCTGTAGGAATAGCAGTTATGTTGTATTTATTTCGAACTTCGGGATGTTTGTATAATAAAAGACTTCTCCATGGTATTTTTTCTTTTTGTAGAAAATCCGACCAGCCAGGAAGAGTTTCCGTCTCATCAACAGACAAATAAACGAATTCTATTTTAGAGGATAATTTTGAGTATAGTTCTTTCAACAAAGGCACTTGTTTATGGCAAGGACCACACCAGGATGCAGAGAATAATACCAGGTAATATTTAGATTCATCATGTATTATTCTTTCTTCCTTTAAGGTGTCTGCTGTTGGCAATACAATATTTTCAAAATCAAAATAAGTTAAATAGCTATTAATTCTCTGTCCCCAAAAAGATTTCTTTGCTTCTTCCGAAAAAAGATCAAAGAGTTTCTTAACATCCGCTTTCGCGTTATACAGGAAAATATTCTTTGACAATGCTGAAATCAGGTAGATAGACCCCGGATTGTGTCGGCATATATCCTCATATTGTCTTAGAAATTCATCATAGGATTGGATTTCTCGGGATTTCTCTTGATAGAACAAACTGAAATAGGGATACATCATGCGCATTCTCAAATCTGCATTTCCCGGAAAAGTCACCAAATAGGCATCCGAAATGATATTTCCCTGAACGATCTTATGCTCCCCATCCTTGTTTTTCCTTTTGGGAATATTTGCCTTTTTCATGGTGTTTATGTAGCTTGCGCTGATCGTCATGTTATCGGGTGAAAAATTTGTATAATAAGTAAGCAAGGTGTCTTTGCCGATCACGCCTTGAAAAGCTATCATGTACTCCGTCTCACTTTCGTCATCGTATTCTTTGTATAAAAAATAAAAGTTGTCTGTCTGCTCATATTCCTTTTGGGAAATATCAAATACCCAACTATAAATGCCTTCAGGCTTTCCTCTGATAACAGATTGTCCGGCTTTCATACAAACTTGCTCATATTTCTTTCCGCTCAGGTTCAACTTGAAAGTATAATTCTGAGCGATTGAAACAGCCGTTGACAAAAACAGGAGTATAAGCAGTATGGTGTTTATTTTAATCTTCATTGTCTGGTAATAATAAAAAATGGACTTAGTGGATTATTCTTTATATAACTCTCTGCTTGATGCGTTCAAACAGAGAGTTATCGCAATCTTAAGTTTCTTATTCTCTTTTTGGGATGTAAGCTAGCTTATACAGGCACATAGACGATTTCTAACATTTCCGTTGTTGTCCTCTATGACTAGCCATTCGCAACTGCCTTTTATCAGAGTACCTGTAATATAGCAATCACCGCCGCATACCTGAGCATTAGGAGGACAGTCTCCAGCAGAAGAACTGCCACTATCTTCTCCCCCTGTCACAAATCCGCCTGTAACGGACTTCATTTCGCGGTCATTCATAACGATTGCATTGTGCAATCTGATTTTGCTTAGTTTTTTCATTGGTTAAATATATATTAGTTACATTGCAGATTTTAACAACAATAGACTATAGGCCAATCAACTATTGCCCTGCAATTTAGCAATAATCACTTAGAATAAACTTCCCTATTCGAAAAATAAAGCATGTCTTCTATTTTATATTCATGTGGTAACTTATATCCGTTGATTAAAACGGTGGGAGTTGCCCTCAATCCGGTGTTTTCTTTCCAGAACTGATGCGCAGCATATTCTGCCACAGCATCGGTGTCGGATGCATCCAGAGCATATTTTTCAAAAAAAGCTTCCTGCGAATATTTTCCATACTCAAACCATTCACCGAATATTTCATCTGATTTCTCTCTTTGGTGTGTGAAATAAGCATTTATCAGACATTTTCCACTTGTTTCCAGTTCTTCATTGAAAGACGAAAAGATATACTGGATACAAAAATCAGTGTTGTTTCTTTCTAATAAATTTCCTATACGCTTATGCATCAGAGCACAAGGATTACAGTGTGGATTAGTCAATATACTTATCAAAATCTGAGCATTGGGATTTCCGAATAATATCTTTGAAGTAGACTTATTGATCTCATAAAAAGGCTGTTGCCGAAGAATCGCCCCAAACACATCGTCTTTCATTTTCAGACTGTTCATTTCATAAGTGATCTGTTCCGCTTTGCGGCCTTCTGCCAGTAATGGCAAAAACAAATTTATTGAAAACACAGGTAACAGATAGATAGCTCCCAGAAAAAGAATATCCAATAAGGCAAACGAGGGAATTGAAAACAATCCGGCGGCAAGATATATGGCAAACAGCATTATAAATATCCCCTGAACAATAAGGCAAAGCGGACACCATGCCTTTGCTTTAAACTTCTGGTACCAAATGCTCCAGACGCTGTATCCCAAGGCACAAGCGCTTATTATAGCCAGATAAGCTATGTGCCGGGGAGCAGTCAGTGTAATCAGCGTATTTGAAATAAAATATCCCAATCCGATTTCGATCCAGCCCATGACACCGCCTATTTTAGCCGCCTGAGATTCCAGAATGTCATTGCAATCGCTTTTTTTTAATAAAGAACATATTTTGTCGCCATAGCTGCCTTTTATATGCATTTGTTTGAGCACAAGCAAATATCCGGTATATATTCCGATAATGTTTACAATAAGGGAAGCTGTCATTCCGATATCTGTATACATCTTTTGATGGATATACAAAAGTGTAGCTAACACAAGGACGGCTAATATGAGCAAGTACTTTTGAACTGTATTGAAAAGTTCTTTCTTCCTGTTTTCGGAATAATCCGGCTCTATTGATTTTTCATCAGCCTCAACTAATAAGACTACGCCTGACCAAGTTCTTTTAAACTCCTCCAAAGATGTTGTCATATTCTTTCCTGCCCATATATAGCTTATTTCTTGGTCTGTTACTTTCGTTACCAAGACAAGTTCATGGGAGTTCTGAGCGACAAAAGGAGGAATAAGGTTCTTGATTTCTTCCTTATTCCCGATTCTCAAACCAAGAGTCTCCACACCATAATCATTGAGCATTCCGGAAAGCCCAAACAAATTGTATTTGTGGGGATGTTGACTAAAAACTTTATCTGCATGTAAGCGCGTGTGCTTCACCCCTAACATTCTCAGCAGTAAAGATAAACCGGACTGATATTTTATTCCGTGCATTATATTCATGATACATCTATTTTTTGTTCTTAGTCGAATCCTTCACGAATGGATTTTCGTATCGGCATTAGAAATCGTTCCAGTAACGATATATCTTTTGTGATTATATCTGCCCGGGCAGTCATCTGAGGCTGATAAGGCAGTGTCTTTCCATAAGTAGTCTTTAACCCGTCGGGTAAAGCAATCTCAACGGTGTAGTTGGCAGCTTCTTTCTCTTTTGTGGGTACTAACGATATGTTCTTGACCGTGCCACGGATCATGCCATACTCATTATCCGGAAAATTCTCGAAACGGATATTTACTTTCTGTCCCACTTCCACCTTCCCCGAACGAGTTGCCGGCAATAATGCTTTTCCGAGCAATTGCACCGAAGCTGTAGGCACAACATCAAAGATTGGTTCCCCGGCTGTTACATTCTGATTGACCGCCCAAAAACCGGAAAAGGTGATTTTCCCGTCAATCGGACTAGTCAGCGCATAATTCAATTCCCAGGATTGAAGTTCCGATTGCAATTGAGTAATCAGGGTTTTAAGCTTTGACGTTAAAGAATTATTTTTCTCTACATCCTGATAATTGGTTTCAAACAAAGCCTCTTTCATTTGTCCAATCTGAATTTTGCAGTTGTCCATAGAAGAAGTTATATTCTCGCAGGCCAGAACACTTTGCAGGTACTGATTCTTTGTGCTTTCAAGCTCCTCATGTGCCAAAATTCCTTTTTTGTTGAGTACAGAATCTCTTTGGTATTTATTTTTTGTAAGGGCCGATTGTTCTTGTATTATTTTTCGCTGTAAAGCAAGATTTCTCAATTGGTTCTCATATTGTTCTACCCGTTTGTGAATAATCCCGGATTTTATGGAATTATACTGTAAACGTTTATATTCGGAATACTCAGACAGTGAAATATAAAACGAGGAATAAGTAGATTGCAGCATTCCCAGCTTCAGATGTTTAGGCAATAAAACTGGTATTTCCCCGGTTTCCGGATCGATGGCATGGAGATAATTCCTTAATAAAAGGATATCTGTTGTTTCAGCCGGATTTTCAATAATAGCTAAAAATTCTCCTTTTCTCACAATCCGGTTGTCTGTTACATAAAGCTCCTGCAGCTTGCCGGACGATTTGGCTACAATCGTTGCAGGCGGCGTGGAGCCTGTCAGCGTCATGGAGGATGAAATAATATCAGGATACTTAAATACGGCACTGCCTGCCAACAGGACGACGACAATGACAGCCAGGGAAGTTATTCCCCAGCGCAATATCCAATGCGGCACAGCTCCCAGGACATCCTGAAACTCTTCACTGCGCAGCTCTATATTGTTTTCTTCGTTCTGTATCATTACCTGATCCTGCTATTTTAACATTTCGTCAATAACCCTTCTTAATGCATCTCCGCGTGACTTGACATTTACAATAGTTCCTTCTTTATCGAGCACGACGATATAGGGAATGCCTTTAATCTTATATGACTTTTTCGGTTCGGTAGAACATTCTTCAACACGATGGAAATGTTGCCAGGGAGCATCCACCCTCTCTACCGCTTGTTTCCATGCTTTTTTAGAATGATCTAATGAGATACTTACTATTTCCAGGCCGTTTTCTTTATATACATCATAAATTTTTTTTAATCGAGGTATTTCTGCTATGCAAGGATTACACCAAGATGCCCAAAATTCAAGAACCAAACATCTCGATTGTCCTACAAAATCAGATAATTTTCTTATTTCTCCGTCTAGTGTTTCCATCTCAAAATCAATAAATTTTTTATGGAGCAGACTATTCTTGGACTCCTTCTCTTTTCTTAATTTTTCGAATTGCTCAATATATACTTTCATCCATTTGAGACGTTTCAGGTCGTCATCTGCAAGCTCTAAAATTGCAAAAAAAGCATTCTCTGACCCGATGAATAGATTCTCCGCGATGCTTTTGTCAATTCCATCACGAAAAACCTTCTGACCAACGAGATTCGTAATATTCTTTTTTTTAAAATTAATCGTAAATTTCCCCCATTCAAGATATTTACGATACACCGGAGTTCCCTCTAGTACAATTCGATCATCCTGTTTTTCATATAATTTATTGATCTGTAATAAATAGTGTTTTATGGAATCGTTGTATGATAGATATAAATCATGCAAACCACCTCCTTTGACAATTTGATTATCCATATCCACTTCGATTTCCCCTTTTTCAAGAATTACATCCGCAGACTTTACTTCATCAGGATAATTACCAATGGTTAAAAGAGAAAAATCTTTTATATATTCTTTCCCTCTGAACTGAAAGCAACCTTTTTTTACGATTGTTGTGTCAACACTCCGAATGGTGTCATTGTAAAATGTAAAAAGCATAACAGGCATATTATTAAATCGCTTATTGACAGTGCCCTTCAGGAAGTAATCACCCCCTTGGGAAAAGAGCGGTAGAGAGTATAAGAATAATATTCCCCATATCTTTATGATGTGATTATTCAACATATAGAAACTATTTTATTGTTTTGAATTAAAAAAAGCTATTCCAAACCGCGCTTTTTCTCCATATAATCGGATAGCTGTTCTGGAATCCAAGCACTCTTTCCCTTTGACTAATCGACCGCTCTCCTCCATCTCGGATATCACTGCCTCCAGAACCTGCTCTTTATCCAAATAATAAATTTTCTGTTTTGTTTTGACCATGTATTTTGTTGGATTTTCTATTTTCAGAGAGTCTTTAATTGTGTTCATATCATATAGAACAGAACTACCATCTGCAGATGATTTATTTGCAGCCCCTATAACATTGCAGCCAAATAGAATAAGAAGCAGAATTATTGTTTTTTGCAAACGCATTTTCATCATTGTGTAAAACGATTATAAGCAAGCTAAAATCAGACAAGACAATAGCTTGCTTGGATTAATGAATACTTATGCACAGACACAATCGTCATCAATGCCGACGCATGTTCCGGAAACATCCTCATAGCTTTGTGTGTAAGGATTCCATACAGGAACAGAAGGACAGCTGCCTCCACAATCTTCAGCAGTGCATATCCTATCACTTCCACTAGTTTCTCCACCGGTTACAAACCCACCCGTAACAGACTTCATTTCGCAATCATTCATAACGGTTGCATCCAACAATTTGATTTTACTAAGTTTTTTCATTGGTTAAATATTTATTAATCACACTACAGATATTTTACAATGAATAGCTGGTTCATTGCCTATTGCCCTGCAGATTGACAATAGATATTAGACGTTAACATCTACACTCACAAAAACATCTCCCTCAGTCTCATTGTCCCAATTCCAATTGATTTTTTACTAAGGTATAATAAGCTCCTTTCTTCTCCGTAAGTTCACGGTGCGTACCCTGTTCGATGACTTTTCCCTTTTCAAGCACAAGTATCTTGTCGGCTTGCTGAACTGTACTAAGGCGGTGCGCAACAATGACAACGGTTTTGCCTTTATAGAATTCATTAAGATTGTCCATAATGATGCGCTCGTTATTAGCATCCAGGGCATTGGTGGCTTCATCGAAAAACAGGTATTCCGGATCTTTATACACCGCCCGGGCAATGAGCAAACGCTGACGTTGTCCCTGGCTGATGCCATTTCCCTCCATTCCGATCTTGGTGTTGTATTTCAACGGCAGGGATTCGATGAACTCCCGGATATTAGCAACAGTGACCGCATGAAGCAGTTTCTGCTTATCGACGGTTTCTTCTCCCACTGCAATATTGTTGGCAATGCTGTCCGAAAAAATAAAACCGTCCTGCATCACAGCGCCGGATTTGCTACGCCATAAATGCGGATTGATATCAGCAAGGGCAACTCCCCCCACTTTCAGTTCCCCTTTCAGCGGCGGGTAAAAACCGAGAAGCAACTTGATAATGGTTGTTTTGCCACTACCACTCGTTCCGACGATAGCCGTCACTTTGTTCTGAGGAATTTGTATACTCAGATCGTCCAGTACATAATCCCTATCGGCTCCATCGTAATTGAAATATACTTTTTCGAACACAAGGGTTTTGTCTTGCGGAATCTCGTGTACTTTATCCTCAACAGTTTGTTCTTCATCTTCTTTGTTGTGTATTTCATTCAGCCGTTCAAGGCTTATTTTGGCATCCTGAAGCGACTGGGCAAACCCGATGACCTGACCGATAGGTCCGGAGAGTTGCCCGATAATGTAACTGATGGACATCATCATCCCGAGGGTAATATCTCCATCAACCACGGCTTTTGCGGAAAGGAAAGAAATAAACAGGGAGGTCGTCTGATTGAAAAACACAGAACCGAGCTGCTGATACTGCCCCAATGCTGTGCCTTTTATGCTTATCCTGAACAATTTCACTTGTATACGCTCCCACCGCCAGCGTTGCTGCTTCTCACTGTTGTTGAGTTTTATTTCCTGCATGCCGGTCACCAACTGGATCAGGCTTCCCTGATTGGCCGACGACTGGGCAAAACGCATGTGATCCAGCTTTCGGCGATACCGCATAAAAAAGAGTATCCATGACACATAGAAAGTATTTCCGACAACAAAAACCAGGAATATGGTCAAGTTGTAATAAGCCAGAATAACCGCAAAAACGAAAAAGTTGAAAAAAGAGAATACTGTTGTCAGGGTGGAACCGGTCATAAAGGACTGGATGCGCCCGTGATCGCCTATCCGTTGCATAATGTCCCCGATGTTTTTTGCATCAAAAAAACGGAGGGGCAACTTCATCAATTTGGACAGGAAATCCGAAATAAGAGTAATACCTATTCGCGTATTAACATGTAAGCTTATCCAACTGCGGATAAATCCGACGGCCATTTGTGTTATGGAAAGTACGAGTTGCGCAATAAGAACCAGCGTGATAAAGCTCAGGTTGCTGTTGCCGATACCTTGATCCACCACCGCCTGCGTGAGAAAGGGGAATATCAGCGACAGGACACTACCAATTAGCATTCCGACCACCAATTGAATAATCTGGCTTTTGTATGGACGAAGGTATCCCCAGAAATATCCCAGATTTTTATTCTGCTTTTGCAGATCATCCTCTTGAATATAAAAATCGGGAGTCGGTTCCAGCAAAAGGGCTGTTCCGGTATCTTTATTATCCTGTTTACTACTTAGCCAGCATTTAAGGAAGCCGGCTTTATCCATTGTGTATTTTTCGCCACCGGGATCGGCGATCTTTATAGAATACTCCGGTTCAGAGCTGCTAAATAGTTTTTTCTTCTTTTTGATGCCGTAGCATACAACAAAATGATTCTGATTCCAATGCAGGATACAGGGCAGATTCACATCCTCCAACAGCTGCTTCAATCCAATGCGCACTCCTTGTGTATGAAAACCAATACTTTCGGCTGCATCACTTATTCCGAGCATGGATACTCCCTGACGGGTGATATAACTCTTCTCCCGCAATGTTTGCAGACTGTAGCTACGGCCATAGTATCTGGCAATCATCCGCAGGCAACTGGGGCCACAATCCATGGCATCGAGCTGGGTGTAGTGGGGAAAGGATTTGTTCATACTATAATGAATGTTATTGATTTCCTAATAACTCACTAGGACTAGTCTATCAATCTATTATTTCTATCCCAGATATAATTTTTTGCGAGATTTCCTATCCCATTTTGTTGTTTTAGGGTTATATTCACAGTAAAGAGGTTTACTCAAAATATCATTATTTATAGTGAAAGCCCTACAATCCGAACACATGTAACGAAATTCGCAGTCTTTACATGATTCTATATCATCTTTTGTAATTCTCCAATACTTCTGAAACTCTTTACTTTTAACAATTTCTTCTATATTTATTTCGTTTATATGACCATATGATTCTTTTATAGCAGTACAATTCTTAACAATTCCTCTTGTATCTATAGCTAATTTTTTATTCAGACAATTATTAAATTGCTTAGATTCAGTAAAAAAAGGCAAATTTATGGTGAAAAATATAGGAGAAACAAATCCACAATAATTAGAATTCGTTATGTTATCTGATACAAAATAGATCGGAATGAGTTTGTTTTTTGAGATATTTAATTCATCAATAATCTCATAGGGAGTGGAATGCACTAGAATGCGAATCAAACGATTGTTCTTTTCTATTATTGGAGCTATCTCTCTAACTATATTATTATTGTAAGGAATAACTAGTTCTATAGAATTAATTCGTCTATTTAAAGTTGTTGATAATAGTGTATCAATTTTTATTAGTGGTATCGGTTCAAAGAATTTTAATTGTAAATCAACACACCCAAGTTTATCAAACTGTTCAAAGAAATATCTTTTATCGTAATAATTTGAATCTATGTCAAATTCCATAACAATATTATTAATCAAAAAAGGCGTCTCATAGGTTAGTTTTATATCAGGAAACATTCTCGAATAGCGTTTTTGGCATTCAAAAATAAGCTCATTATGAATAAGAAAATCTACATATTTATTCATGTTTTTTTTATCTACATCCAGATACTTATAGATGTCATTAAGACGGAATGAACTCTTATTATCTGAAAAAAAATAAAATAACTCGTTAGGAATGAATATATATTTACCTCGACTTAGATCATATATTATAGATCTTGTATATCCTTTTACAGGAATACAGTCTGCAAACAATTTATAATGTTTATTACCATTCATTATTAATAAGTTTTGTTATGGGTTTATTAGCCGGAACCACTTGGTACTTACGTGTATTATAAAAATCAATAGAAATAAACTTCCTAGTATATTTTCTCTTATCACTAGTAGAATCTTTTTCAGAATATAGATTCTTTATTTCTGCAGTTGAGTAATAAACTGGTAGATGATATTGAGACCATTGTCTTAAAAAATTACAATCCTTCATAATATAGATTTTTGTTAATATAAATGTTCACTAATAACTTTGTGTATATTGTAATTGCATGGTTTCGAGATCATTCCAAAATGACCTACAGGGTTAACTTCTAAAAAGAAAAAACGATCTTTCTTATCTACTAAGATATCAATTGACCCAGAATTAAGATTTAGTTTATTCATTAAAGAAGTAATTTTTTTTTCAATATTCTTAGGTAGCTGGTAAGGGACATACCTATTTGGCCTTTTTAAATTATAATTTCTAAAATCAATTTTAGTCTGCCTATCACTTTGCGAAAAGATAGAGCAAGAGAAAAATAATCCTTTGATATAAAAGACTCTAAGTTCATGTTTTTTGTCAATTGCTTGTTGGAATAGTGTCGGAAAAAAATATTCAGGAAGATTATTTACATCATTAATTAATGATGTATATGTCATTATGTTGTATTTTCCCTCAAATAATATAACAGCTTCCGATATCGGTTTAGAAATAATTTTTTTATGCTTTTTATTAAAAGATACAAGTTCTTCTTTAGAAGATGTAATGATCGTATCAGGGATATTTAATCCAACTTTAACTGCTATTTCTAATATTTCCAATTTATTTATATTTTGAGATAATTTTGGGTTTCCTATGACATTTTCGCAGTTAGAGATTATTTTTTCTTGTATAAAATGAGATAGAGATTCCATTTCTTGCCTTATTTGATTACTCAATATTTCTTTCGATATTAGCTCATTTGGGATATACACTTTATTTGTATTAATTATAAAACCTCCTTGCCTGAACCAAAAAGAAGAAATAATAAAAGAGGGAAATAACTCTCTTTTTTTGTTGGTTAATATTAGTTTGTTGAGAGAAAAACCGTTCTCTCGGTTTAAAATTTTAAAACTTTTATCCTGAGAAAACAACCAATCTACAACTTTATGGGTACTTGTATCTGATTCATGCGTTATAATAAGTATCATGTGCTATTTATTTAAGAGATTAAAGATATGTCAAGTCAATACACTTTGAATATAAACACTTTACACCAAGACCAATTATTAGTTATCTTTTTTAATGGATATAGTAGTTATCTTTTTTGACGAATATAATAATATCATTATTAAGAGTTTTAAACTTCATATTAAGGAAACCATCGCTTTCAGAAAAACAAAATGACAGGCCTGTTTTTCCTAGTGGAGACACTCCAACTGCAACAACCTCAAAGTAGTTAACCAGACATAGCTTATTTTGTGAAAAATAAGAGCCTTTCTTTTTAATGCGATAACTGTTTACAATCTCTATATCAGCCACATATCCAGATGGGGTGTTTTTTAGACTTTCAAAATACGTCGAAGGAATATTACGAAGTGTCCAGACCCAGCTACACCCTTCTTTTAATGGAAATTTTATAATCGGAAAAGGACAAAATTCCAGTATTTTATATTCGCTACTACGGATTGGATGAAGAAAGATCTCTTTACTAGTCTCTTTAACACCTGTTCCGTCTTCATACATTCTACCTTGTTTATTGTAACCCCAAGTTATTGCCCAAAAATCTTTAATGATTGATTTATCTTTAGGGCTAACCCATCTCCTTCCTAAACAATTTAGAAATACCGAATTCTTCTTAATTGTATCATTATTTGTGATATAAAAGACTTCATACTCTATTTTCTTCTTTTTGCTATAGATTTGAGCTTGCAATTCGGAGAAGAAAAAAACACCTAATATTAGTAAAAATAGTTTCATTTAGTTAGATTATTTAAGCTATTAAGAGCAAAACAATATCCTCCTCCACAATATAAACAGCATAGATTAATTGAGAACTTACACTTAGTTTTATATTAACAACAAATGCCAGTTTACTAGTGTTCCATTAAAGTTAGGATGTTATTAAAGCTCAAATAAGCTTGGCTCATTGTGTCCAAATCGTTCTTTGTCATTTTGAAATTTAGTTTTGTCGAAGAGGTCTCTAAGATGAGTCTTGTCGGTCAAAGAGATGCTCAATGCATGAAGGACTTCATATGCGCTTCTGTCAAGTCTCATATCGTGCTGAACGATTGCAACCAAAAAGTATGTGCATATAGCCGCATAGATTCGGATTCGAACAGCATTTTGGGTAGTACCCCAAAAACTTCTTGATTTTGAGGTGCTGCTTTAGCCATTTGAAGAACAATTCCTCTTGCCAGCGATTCTTATAAGGTTTAGCAACTTGAAGAGCCGAGATGTGCATTGCATTGGGAGAAAACAAATTCACGTTTTTGTTCTTCATCCCAATATCTGACTAAACGAATCGTTTCCGGATAGTATTGTTTGGGATAAAAGCCGGTCAATTCAATTGTCATATCCGAAAGCACATTTTTGGGGAGTCTGCGTTTCCATTTAATGGATTTGTATTGCAGATTCTTCTTTGCCCGAATAACAAAGTATGTTTGAATTTGATGGATCTTATACAGCATCTTAAAATTGTTATAAGCACGTTCGAAGATATAGTAATAACCAGATTCATAAGGTATTTACTTCATAATATTTGAATCATGTACTGTCGCCTGAGTGATATGAAAGAATGTAGGTATCTGTGTTCCCTCATCATACAATGTATGTACCTTGATACCACCTTTCTTCTTGCGAAATTTTGCCCACCAGAATACGGAAAGACACAAATCAATGGTTATTGAATCGAAAGCAAAGACGTTACCTCCAAGATTGAATATATTGGTGATACGTTTCGTCCTTGCCTCGCTTACCAGAGAATAAGCATACTCTTCAAAGATACGGTAGTCTCTATCTTGATTGGCTCTTGCCAAAGATGATTTTGATATGTTCTTTCCCATTCCTAAATGATAACATTTGGAGTGGTGTGCATCAAGGGCTACAATCAAATCTCTCAGACTTTCTCGATTGATAGTTGACCGAACATTAAAGCCAGAAGTTGATTCCAACAGGTGAGATGCTTTATGTAGCGATTCCCTTCGTACTTGTTGACAATACGTCGAAACTTATCTTCATTCAGAAATGAAACCAATTGAGCGAATACTTATTTCTCTTTATTCATTGCAGGCTTTATTATGGACTGCAAAAGTATGAATTAAAATCGTCGCGCTCGAAGAACCTCTACAACTAATTATATTTCAAATACTTCAAGGAGCTATTGTGAATTTTAATGGAACAGCAATGATGCCAGTTTGAACTTTAGTCCTAAATATGGAGGTATTTGGGGGATAATTACTATCCTAATTTAGCTCTAACTGCATATACTAAAAATTGAACATTATGGACAACTCTAGTTATACATAACGTCTATACATATCCTCAAGAATAAGGTTATGACATGACTAAAAGGCATATCATAACCTTCCAGAGATAAAAGAAGTTAATGACAAATTACATAACTATTATCTTTGTCTAATCCATCACCATATGCCATATGATCCGGAACGCCTTCATGTCCACTCTCAACTCTACAGATATAAGTAGTTTCTAATACATGATCACTATAGGTGTATTCTCCATTAATGCCAGTTCCAGTTCCAGTTCCAGTTCCTCCAGTTCCACCAATCACATTTTTCATATCCATGCTATTCATTTCATGGTAATCATTTAAATTCAATTTACTTAACTTCTTCATATCTTATAAATATTAAATTATTGCCGTAGTAATTTATTATACAATTGATTAGTTTATAATTTGCTATCTCTACAGCATTAGATAGCAGTTATAGGGATTCTAATGATTATAATGAATTGATTAAATGCTTATATTTAGTCCCCATATGCTCTACCCTATATGTGTTTTCGAATAATGTCCTATTGACTCCGCCTAACCTTTTCCTCAAGTCACCATATTTCAGCAATTTAATAATAGAAAAAGAAAGATTCTTACAATATTCATCATCATTTTGTCTATTCCCAATTTTTGCAACTAATGCGTTCTGTTGATGCTTAAACATATTTCGAACCCCATAGCCATCTGAAGCAACAATTGGTAATCCATGCAACATCATTTCTATGGCAGAATAACTACATTGCTCTGCATAAGATGTTATTAGACCGATGTGCGCGATAGAATACCATCTATACACATCCTCTTTCTTTAAATGTCCTGTAAAAGACACCTTGCACATGGCATTACCTATCTGATTTAGAAATTCACCTCCATTCAAATTACCAAGAACTACAAGTCGACAGTTTGGAAATTCATTTATAACATTATTGAAGCATTTTAATAAAGCAATTCCTCCTTTCATTTTATTTACCCTACCTACATACAGTAATATTTTTTCATTACGTTTAATATGATATTTTTTTATGAGCTCTCTCTCAGTAGTATCTTTATTATAGCAATGTTCCGATAATCCATTATTGATAAGAATTACTTTATTAGTATCTAATTGATACGTGCTTAACAAAAGCTTTTGTGTGTCTTTCGTCAAACATACAACCTTATCTGCTAGTGATAAGAATTTAAGTTCATTTTCGAATATATTTAGTAGATTATTGTATTTTATCTGTATAGCCTTTTTTTTCTTGTTCACTATGATTTTTTTATATTTATCAATATCTCCGTTCAAAATACTTCTCCAAGGCAAATCATGTATAACAAATACTATTTTAGAAAAAGGATGTGTTTCTTTGAGTGAAGCTAGTAACTGAGTGCATGGACTATGATTTACAATAAAAACATTATCTACGCCGTCTTTTATCCAAAGACTTATAAATAGATTAATCACTTCGGCATCATCACTAAATGGATATCTATGGGTTGACGGAATATGATATAATGTGATACCTTGCTTTTCTTCTATACTAAACTCGTCAATATCACTATTTGTGTATAGAATAAATATATTAAATTCCTTTTTTAAGAAATTGGCTAATTCTTTTACAAAAACGCCTAGTCCATTTTGCTTGGCACTTTGAAACTCGTCAAGTATATATATGTTTCTCATATTTTATCTTGTTTTATCAATTTGTTAATTATCTGATTTTGAGATAGTCCTATTGAATTATCTTTTTTTATAATATTTCCAACGTTACTAAAGAATGATATAGAGGGAATATAATCTAGTATGTTAGTTGAGATAAAGGTATTATATATGTCTACTATAAGATTATTTTTTCCATTATTTACATATAATTTTAGAACACGTTCATTAATCTCTGAGAGAAAAGAGCTGTCAAAAACTACTGATATATTTTGCTTTTTACATCCTCTGATATGTATTAAAAGGTAGTGTATTAAGCCAAGTAATCCTGTTTCTAAAGACAAATCGGTTATTCTCCTAGGATCTAACTGCATTATTTTCTGATTAATCTCCTCACAAACTTCAGCTCCAATTCCATCAATAAATCTATTTTGTATCAGATATTCCAATCCCCAGCCTATGCCGAAAATACCTAAATCTAAAGATAGGGGCATATGATTATGAATATTAGCCCCAATTTTGTCTATTAAGCTATCCGCATATCTAGCATATGCTTGATTATTTTTTCTGCGACTATATTTATAAAAAATAATAGATGCTCCCATCCTTCCATAAAACAAGCTAATATTGTCATCAGAGGCTTTTGCACTTTTTATAATGAAAGAATGCATCAGTTTTTGTTCAGTAGTGAATGATATTTCGTTCATGTGATTTTGTTATTATATTTTTCGTTAAATAACTTTCATATTATTCTAGTTTATGCAAGTTGTATAAACTTTTCTTTTTCGTAAAAGTGAAAATTTATAATGTTGAAACTATTTATTGTTATCCATTGTAAGGGTATTCATGAGAGCCAATTCTTATTATAAATAGGAAGATTTACAGCAAGTAATAGACACATTCTTCCAAAAAATCTGAACCAGGCAATGTCTTTATATCTTTCGATTAACGCATGCTATCGGATATATACCATAGCATAAAGCCCAAATACTGTCAAAACTATCTCAATGAATTTTGCTACATCTGAATCAAGGATGTCGTCACAGTCACTTTGCTTAAATAAGCAGCAAATCTTATCCCCATATCCACTCTGCATATGCATCTGTTTCAGAACGAGCAAGTATCCGGTATATATTCCAAAAGTATGCAACGGAAATTGAAAGTTGCATGTGCAATAATCGGATAACTGACATTCTTTGTTTTCGTGAAAACTAAAAGCAAATATATTGTTTCATTTCAAAACAGTCAATGACTCAACTGAGCCTTTTTTTGTCGCATGTATATTTCATATTATCAATAGATTGCGACTTATCTTGTTTTTTTTGCGAATCTGAAATGTCTTTTTTGCGCATCAAAACATATCTTTCCGTGTACCTGCACAACGCCTGATTTTGAAATTTATCGGCAAAAATCATCTTTGTTTTCCTGCCGGTCCGATTTGGGGGAGACTGTTCCGGCTATATCTTTAGCTTTCCCAGCTTGATCCAATAGCGAATAGCGCTTTCACTGATTTTTTCCGACAAGGCCGCCTGCCGGATACTCTTGCCGGACTCTAAATGCTGCCGGACGTGTTGCAGTATCTCTTCAGTGATTAAAATCCGTTTTCTCTTCTGAGAAACACCGGATGATGATTGTCTGTGGTTTAAATCGTGATTCCTTGGCAAATACAACATGCAATAATTATCGGAGAAATCAATTGCCTCCTGCATGGAATTTACACCAAGCTTATGAAACAAAGACTTAATTTGATTTCGTATGGTATGGTGTCCCCGGCATAAACAATTAGCAATTTCTTTTGAGTTTCTGCCTTGACAGGCAAGCACTAGTATTGCCTTTTCCCGTTCAGTAAGAGGCTTTATTACTACTTTTTTCCAGCTTTGTTTATCAAAGTTGTATTCTGTGTGTATTAATCCGTCTTTGCCGTGAATGAAGAGGTTGCCGGCATTTTGAGCATTCGAGTTTCCAACAGAGCATATAAAACAAGACAGTTTATCGTTTTGCCAAATAGGTTTCATCCGGAGAATCACCATCTGTGGGAAAGGTTTGTTAAGAAAAGAATAATAGCGCTGCAGCCTGAATGTAATGGAAAAGCAGACTTGCCTTTGCTCCTCTTTTTTACAATACCTCAAATATTCCAGAACAACCCTGTACATCGTTTTAGGTAGTTCCAGATCATCAGGATAAATTATTTTTTTGAAAAAATGACTACCTGAAAGCATGGTATCATCATCAGAACAACCGCATAAGAAAAAGTTGTTTGATGCTATAGCTCTGAAACAATTTGCTGTGACATCTAACACGAACAAACTTTTGGATGTGATGGCAGAAATTATTTCAATAAACGATAAAGGAAAAGAGGTCTCTACCTCTAATACGCACTCACCTCCCACATCTCGTTCCGGCTCAAATGGAAGCACTATTATGTTCGTATTACCATCAAAGATGTTTTGGGAAGCAAGCAATTCTGAAATATGCTTTTGTTTCATAGGAATCGGTATTTAGTTTTATCATTTATAGATCGGGCATTTCAACAAGGAGACTTTGCCTGCATGTAAATACAAAACCAATCTGAAAAACAAACGATATATTTACGCAAGTTGGTTCACCATCTAATCTTGCACATAAGCGTGTTATTCAAGATAAAAGACTCTGGAAACGAAACAGATTAGACTGTTTTGGCACATTGCTCAAATGTACAAATCCTACATATAATGTTACTCTTTTCGGCTTGCTCATTTTGACTTTTCTGTTGTCGCGAGAGGCAACCATAAAAAAATTGTTGTAGTTTAATAAAAAGAGTTTCGGTCTTGGAGTCTTCTCTGTATTCCATATTATTTCAATAAGTTAGTCCATAAAGCACATCGGAAATCGGGATTTCAGAAATTACTTTCATAAGAGGAAAAAGCCGCAAATCGACTTTCAAGAAACAGTCAGGTACGCTGCGGACAGCGGGTTAAAACAAATCTTCACAGAACAAATCTCTGTCTTGCTATTTTTATACTTAAATTGAGAACGGATATTGTCGCAAGTCTGATATTCAGCACAATGAATCGCCGGCTAACTTACAAAAAAAAGAGAACAAAGCCTTCCTTTTTCTGTATTTTTACAATTCTTTGTCGTTCTTTTGTTGTTTTGTTTAAAGGAAATTGTTTTTGTAGAGTTCTTGTTTGCTATTCTACTGATAAGCACAAGAATATTTTCCAAAAGGCTCAGATGTGACATAGCGTTGGAGGGCATTTCCATTTACCCGGATATCATCGAAGACTTGACACGGGGCATCGTGCCTGGAGGCTCAATGCTTTATTTATATTCAACCATGATGCCTTACATTTCAATTTCTTCTTGCAAATTATTTATACGCAATAATACAGAAAATCAACATCCGGATATGCGACACCATCTAATCCAATAAAAGCCATCGTTTTTTTTACAGAAAGAATGAGAAATATACCTTGGTGTTATGCAGGTATATTTCTCTTCTTCAGTCTTTACAAACAGTAGTTATTCTATAATAATCTTGATTGTTTTTTGAGTTTTCAGACCACATTTTACATGTAGAATATATACACCCGGGCTCTCAGGCATTCTCATCGTCCCGACTGGGTTCACAAACGATGCTGTCCGAATAACCTGTCCTGCCAGGTCATACAGGATAACATTCGTCTGAGATGTTCCTGTATGATTCCGGATGGTCACAACGCCCCTTTTAGGGAGTGTTGTCGGGTAAACCGAAATGCACTCATCTCCGGCAGTATGCTCTTGGTCTATTTTCGAGCCTGACGAAAGCTCGACACTTATTTTTTGGTCTGCCGACAGATGGGGCAGATAATATGTATATGTATTACCAATTACAGCATTTTCGTCAATTTTCATTCCGTTAGCTTTCACCGTAACAGTCACATTCGGTTGTAAAGGTTTTACCGTAAAAGTAAAATTTTCCCCTTTGGCCACTCGTACAGTTCCTGTTTCAGACAATTCAGCACCGGCAACATCATCGGGCAGATATACTTTGTGTGAGTGGATAATAACCTTTGTGGTCAGATATGGACGCTTTGCTGCCGCATATTCCCCTTCGTTATATTTATTGATTATATAATCGCCTTCTTTCAGCTCTTTTGAGAAATACTGCATGTCGTATTTATTACCGTTACTGCTCTGATAAAGCATAAAAGAGACTGATTTGTGACCCAATGCAATTTGCTCTCTTACGTAGTCGGACACATCGAAGTATACATAGTTTGTTTCGATCGGAGCTCCGCCCTGATCTTCTGTGGGTATAAACCCCGGAAGCGAAGCAATAAGAGCAGCTGACTCCGGCCGGTTATTATAAGTGATCGAGGTCTCCGACCAATTTTGTAGGGGAACAGCTTTGATAATCCAGTCCGGCTTATCGGAATCAATATTCCCGGTAAACGCATACAGGCGAACATATACTTTATCCGCAAATTCTTTTTCTCCGTTCACCAAATTACTTATATTGAATTTAAGATACCCTTTTCTATCAAGAGAACCGTCATTGGTGTTCTTTACAATCATTCGGTAGGCACCTCCGTAATTCGTATCTTTCCCTCCGGTATCGACATAAGCATCTTCCAAAACCAACTGTTCTTTTTCATAAGTCAAATGCGGTACATTGTCATAAATATAGAACGACAAGGAGGGGCGTATCCTGGCATCCAAATGCTCCTTTGTTGCAAAACGCGCATCCCCTTTACCGTTGGGTTCTCTTTCTGTTGCGCTCATACATACACTAATGATTTTATTTCCTTTAGTATATTCCGACCAGGCATACTCTGTAATATCAAACTGCAACACATTGCTTTCCAAGTAATCTCCATTATCATAGAATGTGCCTTTTTGTGTGGCGATGGGCGTTGTTCCCGCAGAGGCAGCATTGTTCCAGGTTAAGCCGGTTTCGCTCCATGTTGTGTCTGCTACGGCATAGAGTGCCCAATTTACGTTTGCATAGCCGCTATTGACCTGGGTCGGATAGACATGGAGGCATACTCTGCGCACAGAATCCAAGGTTGCTCCTTTCTCCATATCGGCAAGAGAAAATTTAAGATAGCCGCTTCTTTGGTAACCGGCATTATCTTTCTTGACGACGAATGAGTTGTCATTTCCATAATTGGAATTTTTACTTCCATCATACACATAAGTATCGGCTAAAGGTACTGAAGAAAGTATCTGTTTGGGAGTATCGGAAGGCGGTGTCATCGGCGGCTCATAATCCGGACTGTCGGCATTGATTTTATAGACTTTGGTTTGTCCGGCAAATTTAGCACCGGCAGCAGAGAAGTCACAAACAATCATTTTTTTGTGGGCAGAGACAGCAGGAGCCAACACATTGACACGGATTGTCCCAAGGTTCTGTGCCGGATCGGCAATGTGCATACTGATTTCGGATGTCCCCACATTTTTCAGAATCAACGCACAGCCCGCGCTGACTTCAATGCAAAGGTCGTCATATCTGAAAGTCGCTGCTTTGGTAAAGATCATTTCCCAAATATTCAATCCTTTGTGACGAACGACCTGAACAGAATCGGTATTTGAGAGGATTTCAATATTATTGGCATTGTAAGCACTCATCTCCGCTGGAGTTTTCTTGTTGGGTACAATCATGTAAGCATAGCTTCCTTCGTCAGGTTTGGAGCCGTGATCAAACCAGAGAGAGAAAACATTTTCCGTCAGTACATCTTTGCTGTAATTGTTGTTTATGTTATACCAAGAGCCACTTTGAGCTTTATTGCTTACATGTATATTGCCTCCGTTGGGAAAATAGTATCCAATATTGTCGTGCAGTACCCATTTCAATGTCCCCGAATACAGTTTATCGGTGTTCGTCTCCAGGATGCTGGTGTTTTGTCCGTCATAAACCTGCACATCGTTGCTGAGACGAGCCTGATTCACCGTTGTATTAATTGTTGCTGTTGCAGAAGATTTAATGTTGGCGCCCAGGCACACCACTTCGTCATCAAAAAAGAACCAGGATTTGTTTGCTCCGGTATTGATGCCGGAATAAGAATCAAAATAAACATAGCTTGATGCACCATAAATGTTGTCGGAAACACCTCCGCAGAAAGTGGATGTCCCCGGTGTTTCCCAGTTGTTGGGAGCTTTGGGGATCGTTGTCAGATAAGGTGCTGTCGTGCCCGGTATTCTGGCCCAATCCCAAACGGGAAAAATATTGAAATATTCATTCCCTTTTGTCATTATGTTGGTGCTTCCGTCGGACACGAAATAGGTTTTCAGATTTTCTCCGTTTCCGAATTCGTTGCGGAGTGTGCGGGTTGAAACCGTACGCACATTCACTGCATAAGTAGCTCTTTGGTGATGAATATAATCTCCGATAAAGAATGTTTGGTTGACGGGATTGACTTCATAGCTAGCCGGCTCTATCTCGGAAATTCGTTTGATGTATTTTTCATATTCCTGCTGCTGTGCAGGATATAAGTTTTGCATATCCTTAGCAAACGCTATGGCTCCCTGCCTTTTTATTTTATTCGGTCGACTCATCCCGCGTCCCAGCGAATTGAACGGGATGTAACTTCCGACGATGAGATTAAAATAACCATTACGTACATATTCATCCAGAAATTTCAATTTTTCGTCAGAGATAGCATATTCCGTTCCTTGCGTGTAAAGGGCAAATTGAGTTACCCCTTTAATAAACTCGTCGCCGTATCCGAAGTTGTAGAATTGCTTGCCATGGGAGAAGAAAGTCCAGTCATGTTGTATTTCGTCGGAGGTACCATATTTGACCGAAGAGTAGGCATATCCCATAGTCGTATTCATAATCGCCGCATTTTTTGTAAGGCAGGCCCGGTAGAGCCAATGCAGCGCCACATCGGTTCGGTTTGCTCCGGTTTGGGAAGCGGGATTTCCTCCCTTGGAGGCCATTCTCTGTAAGATAGCTGTTTCTAATGGAGCAGGCACCTGCAAACCTCCTTTTTTCATTTGAATAAGAATCACTCCTAATGTCTGCGGCGCCGCGATTTGATTGTACCACCAGTTGGTGCACTCGGGTCCCTTATCCTGCCAGTATTGTAACCCTCCCTGAATCATTGCGAAAACATCGGCGTTACCGCTATACGCATTTCCGGGCATTGTATAAAGGAATACCAAATCCCGGATGCGTTCCAGATGTACGAATGGAGGCCAGTTTGTTCTCTGGGTTGAAGTATAATCAATATCTGTAAAGGCTCCTGTTGCTGCATCGTACAACGACAGATACGACGGGACATTGGTCAAAGCGTTTGTTGTTTGAAAAGAAGATTCAAATTTATCGCTTATCCGGCTCATGATCAAGCCGAAATTATCATTATCATATCCCTGAGCAAAAGAAGAATAGTTACCGAATCCTATGCCTATCAGAATGATCCATAGTTTGATCTTTAGATAGAATGTGTTTGTGTGCTTCATCTGATTGATTTTTTAAGTTATTACTAAGTACTGAATATATTTAACAATTCTGTTTTTTCTATCGATAGGAAAGAGAAATCCGACAACACCCTTTATTCCTAGAGTATCGCCCGGTGTTCTCTTTGAGATTGTGTGCCTTCCGGTTCTGCTTTTAAACAAACCGGAATACCTCCGGGATGTACGGCTTATGGCAAACCGGAACTTCCGGCAACTCATCGATGTACCTGTTAGGAGAATCTCGCTCCTACCCTCCTCTACTTTACTATAATACACACTCCGGTGTTTCTTCCGATACAGAGATAGCTGATAATGTGATTTTATTTATTCACTTCCGTCAAATCACCGGCTCGTTCAACACGGCAGACATCTCGGTTTCCACCTTTTGCATCTCTATGCATTGAAGATTGCCGTATCCTTTTTATAGAAGACGAAATCCGTTGTTACTCCATCTGGCACGAGTAGCCGGATAGCGTATACAATCGAATTTCCCCAAGCTTTTCCCGAAATACAATAGTGCATCAAGCCGCATCAAGCCTTTGTCGACTTGTTCGGTGCCGGCATCGCGTTCTGTCCCGGAGAATAACGCGTTTGCTTCTCGCTGAGAATGGCAAGAAAGAAAATACAATGCAAAAAACAACAAGAGTACAGGGATGTAATATATTTCTCGTTGGTACATATCTTATTATTAGTCACATAATAGAAGCAAATATAAGTAAAAACATTGGTTATCTGAATATTCCGTAGTTTTTATTTCATATTTTTTTTTCGATTAAGGTGATTTTTTTCAATAATGCCATTTATATAAGGACAAAGGAGAATTGCATATCGCATACAAAAACTTACAAAGCATTATTTCTATTCAGTATATTCAAAATAAGACTGTTGGAAAATGTTATTTATAGATTATCGAGAATCTAAAATTACCGCTTAATAATTTGGATTTATGAAATGGAAAACAGATATTTGTAAAACGGAACAGGATTTAACAAAAAGTGTGTATTATTTTCAAAATAAAGAGATATTGTGGGTGAAAATTCCACCAATAAATAAGTTAAGGGCAAGCGGATGAGAGAGGTAAAAAAAATGTAAAAAATTTAAAAAGACATAACATGAAAACGAAAATTTACTTTTATTTAGTGGCAATTCTCATAATAACCACCTGTGTATCATGCAGTAAGGACAACGAGGATAATTCGTTGGTTTTTAGTGTTCAGTATTCTGGTGGTGGGACTGCGGTAGATGAAAATCTGACAATTAATTCGGACACAACAAGTTTTTCCAGCAGTTACTATGACCTAACCACGATGAAGCGAAAAAGTTATCAGACGACAATCAAGACGTCAAAAGAACTATGGGATAGTTTGACACAGACTTTTGACTTGGGTACTTTTGTGAAAATCGAAAATGGTTCGTGTCGTGCTTGTGTTGATGGGATTGATGAAACTTTTTCTGTAATCAAAAACGGCACAACCTACTCTTTTTACAATGGGGTTAAAAATGAGCATTATCAACAAATGCAGAATTTCTTAGATTTAATTTTAGAACAAATAAAAACTCTTCAAGACAGTGCTGATTATAAATAATAGGATTTCAGGGCATAGCAACATGCAGAAATGACAAACAAATGCCAGCCACTAACAAGCGGTTTACAATAATGCGCGGCATATGCTCGCAATAAGTTTTGTGGAAATTTGAAAATGTATCGTCCGTCCGCACATTTGTGTTCCCCGCACTACAGCAAGGCGCCGACCGTTATCGGCAACCAGTAGACAACAATGCACTTGAAAAAATATATAATGAAAGACGAACAACTTGAGAGAAAGATATTGGAGGAAATCAAAGTCGAGCGGACTTTTCCATTCACATTTGAGGAATTGGCAGACGGTTTTGAAGAGAAGTTTGCCAAATTTAATCCTATTGTTAACTGTTTTAATATTGCAGACTATTTCTCTGAAGGTATCGGACTATCTACAGCGAAAAAGAAACTTCTTGTTCATAAAAAAATAGAAAATAATTGGCTTAACGAAAAAGAAAATGATTTTAGCGGATTATATATTTTTCTAAATGACAAAGCACCTTTTTATGTTGGCATCTCTAAGGGTGTTATTCGACGAATTCTCCAGCATACCAAAGGACACAATCACAACACGTCGACCCTTGCATACAACATAGGACTGATAAGGTATGAACTCACTAAAGGAAAAAAGTATATAGGGAAAAGGGAAGACTTGAATTTTAAAACAGAGGTCGAGCCTGTGAAAAAGTTTTTGCTAAAACAAAAAATAGCATTCCTGCCTATAAATAATCCCGAAGAACTTGCATTGTTTGAAATTTATTGTTCAATGAAATTGAAAACAGCATTAAATAAATTCGAGACTCACTAATAAATGTAAATAGTTAATAATATGGACAATATAGTGACTTGCGCTAACAAATAGTTTGCCGTTAGACTGCGTGGAAGTGCGGTTTAGGAAGTGAATTTCCCAGCGCAGTCGTTCGCCTCGGTTGACAGGACTTCGTCGGGCCACCCGACCGAACGCCAAGCCGCCGACCGCTTGGGGTAAGTTTATAGATAGTTGTTACGAATGGATATTTTCCAAAAAGCTCAAAACAAATTTACGACTTCAGACAAATAGAATTTGAAATAAACGATAAAACGGCATGAAGAAATGTTTTGTAATACAGCCATTTGACAATGGAACTTTTGATAGCAGATATAGAGATATATTTGAACCTGCGATAAAAAAAGCTGGATTTGAGTCTTATCGAATAGACAAAGATTTGAGTGTGCGGATACCTATTTATGAAATAGAAAAAGGCATTAGTGATAGTGATATTTGTTTTGCAGAAATAACAACAGACAATCCCAATGTTTGGTATGAGTTAGGTTTTGCCTTTGCTCGTGAAAAAGATGTGATTATGGTATGCTCAGATGAAAGGGCAGGTAAAAAATTTCCATTCGATATTCAACATAGACATATCATTGAATATAAAACAAGTTCGAAAAGCGATTACGAAACATTAGAAGACAGTATTACTCGAAAAATTAATGCATTTCAACAAAAAGCACAGACAGTAAAAAACTAAATGCAACCCCCATTATTGATACCGAAGGATTAAAAAGCCATGAAATTGCATTATTGATTCTAATCACAAATAACTCTTTCTCAAATGAAGATGGAATTTCTGTTTGGTATTTGAAAGATGAAATGAATAAATCTGGTTACACAGATATTGCAACAAGCATTGGAGTCAGAACATTAACAAAAAATAAAATGATTGAAACATTTAAGGATACTGATTACAATAATAACGAATATATTGCATGTAAATTAACAGAAAAAGGAGTAAATTGGATATTGACAAATCAAGATTTACTGGAATTTAGACAACAATCTAAGAATCAAGAAAAAATAATAGATGATTTGCCTTTTTGAAGAATGTATAAAAAACTATCCACTAACAAGCGGTTTGGCGTCAGGCGGTGCGAAAATATGGTTTAGAAAGTGAATTTCCCAGCGCAGTCGTTCGCCTTGGTTGACAGGACTTCGTCCCGCCACCCGCCAGAACGCCAAGCCTCCGACCGTTACCTGCTATGCAATGGCGAGTATATTGAAAATAAATAAAAACAAAATGACCATTATAAAAACATTTTTTTCAAATTTACATTGGCGGTTTAACAAAGAAAACGATTTGTCAGACTTAACATGGGCAATGTGTCAAACAAGTGAAACATTCAAACAATTATTTCTACAGTTTTTCTTTCCAAACACAAAATTTGATAAAATTAATAGTTTTTTACGAGAACGAGTACAAGATGATAGTAGAGCTGATTTTGTAATTGATAATGATGGAGAATTATATGTTGTTGAATGTAAAATTGGGGATAGAAATCACCACTTTGAACAATATCTTGAGGCATATAATATTGAGGCAGGACGATTAGGATATATAGTGAATTATAATCATTCATATAAAGATTTTGAAATTAAAACTTGGCGACAATTTTATAAGTTTATTGAAGATAATCTTGCTGAAAATGAAGATGAAAAAACTCTATATCAGGGATATTTGGCGTATTTACAAAATATTTGTGGAATAATAAAAATAACAAAGAAGATGAAATTAAGTGGAGCTTACTCATTATATTGTTTTAATCAGATACTCAAATCAGTAATAAATCGGAATACCGAAAATTTCACATTATCATATTACAATACTGATTTTAAAGAATCATATTACGGATATAAATTCAAGGTGTCTGCTCCTAATAAAGATGATATTTGGTTAAGTGTTGGACTTTGGTTTAATTTTGAAAAACCTGTTATTACAATAGGAGTCTGGAAGCTAGAAGGTTGGGGAAAACCATTCTCTGATGAATTAGAGAAAGGGAAAAGGCATATTGAGAAATATGCTGGGCAACATTATTGGGAGAACAATTCTTTTTATTTTGAAGGGACTGAAAAATTCTATAAAGAGTTTGAAGATGCTATTAATGTAGAAATACAAAAAGATGTTCTTTGCAAATTTGTAGACGAAGTCGTCGATTTTTATGTAAAACCAGAAGTCGGAAATAGATAAAACGTGAAAAGCACAACAGGTAACAAGCATATTGAATCATTTTAAAAGACAACACGACCAATGCAAATTGACGAAGAATTAAGACATAGAATTGGACTTGCACTAAATGAAGCTACTTTACTTGGCGTTGAGTATAACAAGGAGAAAAATTTGGTTGCTTGCTCATTTGCGTTGATTGCTATGGACAAGGACGGAAATGTTCCGGAAGACAATCGACTTTTATTCATTTTCAAACCAGTTGGACGATTTGCTGCTTCATTACAAAATGGACATTGGGACAACAAAAACGCTGAAGTTGAAAAATTTGAACCAGAAAATATTTTAGAGATTATCCAAAGCTTTAAGGGACGTTCTATTTATGGTTGGGACTTTATTAATTGCGGTGACAAAGATTTTGACACTTGGAAAGACCGCTTAAGTTTTGACTACACAACAGGTGACAAGATTGGACTGACGAACACGATTGACCTTTTTCAGGAAGGGTTCAACAGACATATTGACCTGAGAATTTGGTTTGAGGACTTTGAAATTTTTACACCAACGCATGAACCAGTTGACTTGGAAGAGTTTTTAGAAAATGGAAAACGAGGTTGGGCCGCTGTTTACGCTAACAACGACAAAATGAGCAATTTTGGGATTATTCCAGCAACAGCAGAGAACGAACAAAAATTAAAAACTACAATAACTAATCTGACAGGAGAACAGCAACCAAAAAGTTGGTGGACAAAACTTAAAGACAAATTTAAAGGCTGACAATGGAAAGAAAAGCGACCGCATAACAAGCGGTTTGGCCTCTGGCGGGTCGACGTGCAAACTTGGAGCTTTGTGCTTCTAATAGACTTTAGTAATAAATTGAGACTTTGAACTCCGAACCCACCCGAACGCCAAGCCCCGAAACGTTATGCGGCAACTTAAAAGACGACACAGTGAGAATGAAAATTTACATATTGACAATTTTAACCTTGACGTTTTTCGCTTGTTCGACAGACAAAAAACAGACAACAGAAAATTCAAATACTATGCTTAAACTTTATAAACTAATTGACAACCAACTTCACTATTGGGAGGCTTGGGACAAAGACGAAAAAACTGCAATAGTTCATTGGGGGATTGTTGGACAACGTGGACAAGACAAAAAAGTGACAAGCGGACTTTTCTCAAATTTTCGTAAGACAGTTCAGAAGGAACTTGACGAAAAAATTAAACAAGGTTATGCAGAGTTTGACGAAGAGAAATTAGCTTTTCTTGAAGTTGAATATAAAATTGACGGTTTTGGAAAAGAACAAGACCTTGACAAGCGACATCGACTTGAAGAACACTTAAATGAACTTTTAGGTTGGACTGGACTTGGATACGTTGACGGTGGAAGCATTGGAAGTGGAACAATGGAAGCTGGTTGTATCGTGGTTGACTTTGAGACAGCTAAAAAAGTAATTGAAGACAACTTGAAAGGAACTGAATTTGGTGACTATTCAAGAATTTATCGAATGGACAATGAATAAAAGCCGACCGCATAACACGGATTTTGCGTCAGGCGGGCTGAAGTGCAAAATTCAAGTGTAGTTTTTCAATTAAACTTTAGTCATAATATCAGCTTTTGTGCTTCGATTTCCCGCCCGAACGCACAGCCACCGCCCGTTAGGCGTAATTTAAAAACAGACGAACTATGTCAATGACACAAACAGCTTTTTTAAGAAAAGCCGACATACCGACAAACGGCCAAATTCAAGATACTATCCAAAAACTGGGATATGACTTCAAAATATTGAGGGGACTTGAAAAACAAATAGACCAGGACGGACTTGAATGTAGTATAAACGGACATCAAACATATTTTGAAACTTATGTTGACACTTCAGACAACACAATAGCCGACCACGAAGCGGGTTGGATAAAACAAGACATAACGAACCACGACACAGCAATATCTTTTATTTGGGGTGCGGACTTTGTAGCAGGTGCTTGTATCGGACTTATTTCAATCGCATTGATAGACCATTGTAACGCTTTAGTTTACTATATGGACGACCAAATGAAATACACTAGAGACATGCTACTTGGAGACACACCGCAATTCCTTGCAGAACTTAACAAGCAAAGTAATAGAAATGTAAATCAACAAGAGCCTGTTAACCCGAAGTCGACAAACACGCCAACTAAAAATACATTTTGGAACAGACTAAAAGACATATTCAAATAAAGTACCGATAACAAGCGGCTGGACGTCAAGTGGGGTTTAGTTGTAGCTTGAAAGTTCGGTAAAACTTCGTTCCGCCCCAACACCAAGCCACCAGATCGTTAGCCACAATTTAAACAGCGTAACAAAATGAAACAAATTATTTTATTAATAGTAGGAGTTATGTTGTCTTTGACAATATATTCTCAAAATAAAAAGATTGATTGGAATGTCGATTTGGATTATTTAACACGAGAATTGTCTGAAAAACATTATAACTTCTTTACAGTAAAAAGCAAAAATGATTTTTTAATAGGCATAAATGCGATAAAAGAAGATCGTGAAAATTTGAACGATTTTCAAATTGTATTGAAAACACAACAATTAATCGCAGAATTTGGAGATTCGCACACCATGTTGAACTTTAGCCAGTTTTTAAACGCGAATAAAATACTTCCTATGCACTTATTTTGGGTAAGCGATGGGCTTTATATATTACATACAACACCTGAAAATCAAGAAATATTGGGTTGCAAAGTACAATCAATTAATAACATTCCGATAGCTGTTGTAATTGATAGTTTGAGTACGCTATTTGCAATTGATAATCAAGCGATGGCAAAATCACGAATACCGCAAATTATTCCGTCTCTTCAGATTTTGGAATATTTTGGACTTGCAAATACAACACAAGTTGAACTTAATTTAAAAACGGAAACAAACCCAAATAAGACTTATATCTTAAAGCCGTCCCAAATGAATCGGAATAATAGAATTTCTTTTAAGCCGAACTCACTTGCTTTCAGTACAATAAATGAAAATCTTTTGTTTACTGATTTTTATTACCCTGATGAAAAAATATACTACATATTGTACAATAAGTGTTTGAGTAAAGAGGTAATGTTAGAATATGGAAATAAAGAACAGGCGGAAAATCTGCCTTCATTCAATGAATTTGTAGAAAAGGTATTAAGAATAATTGAACGTGAGCCTGTTGAAAAGATTGTATTTGATATGCGACACAATGGAGGGGGAAATTCGTCGCAAGGTACAGCCTTTATTGAGAAGTTGGCAAAATATTTAAAAGCAAACGCCAATGTAAAAACGTATGTAGTTTTGGGTAGAGAAACATTTTCTTCCGCCATATTGAATGCGATGGACTTCAAACGATTGACAAATGCTGTATTTGTGGGCGAAGAAACCGCAGGGAAACCCAATCATTTTGGTGAAGTGAGAAATTTTCAGCTTCCATCATCCAAATTATCAGTAAATTATTCCACCAAATACTTTAAAGTAAACAATGAAGATGTGAGGACTATTACGCCTGACGTTAAAATAGAAATGAGTTTTCTCGACTTTACTAAAGGGATTGACCCTGTTTACGAATGGATAAAAAAACAATAAAACTGAGGCTAACAAGCGGCTGGGCGTCAGGCTTTGGGGAAGTGCAGTTTAGGAAGTAATTTTTCCCGCGCAGGCGTTCGTTTCGGTTGCCAGGACTTCATTCCGCCAACCGCCCCAACACCAAGCCTCCAGCTCGTTAACAGTAACCGTATGAAGACAACACTACACATATTAGCAATTGGAATTTTAATGACATTTTTTTTGTATGGACAATCCGGCGACAAGAAGGATGTTGGAGTGCTTACAACTGACACTTTGCAGGCAAGTATTGACAAAAAAGAAAAAGGGCATCTAGCACAAAGAAGGGCAATCGAAGAACAAGACTATGCAGACAGTTTGCGACTTGAAAAAGTTTTACAAGACGCACTAAAAATCGCATATCAAAATATCGACAAGAACAAATTTGTTGAAAAATATGAAGTTTCGCCTGACAATATTCCAGTGAGTGTAGAAATCAATTTAGGCTATCACTTTACCAAAACAAACCCTCACCTCATAATAAGGAGAAATGAGCCAAGTGCTATTTATATTGACATCTACTCAAAACGAGACAGCAAATTTGAAAAAGTAATTTCTCACGAACAATGGGCTTTGACTTATCTAAGCGATACAATAAGAGATATTAACGGTGACGGATTGAATGATTTTGTGGTTAATGGGTATGGGGCATCAGGTTGTTGCTTAAAAGCATTCAGCAATGTTTACCTCTTACGACAAGACAAAAAAGCATTTTCAAAGAACTTTGAATTTATAAATCCCACTTTTTCACCAAAAGAGAAAATGATTAGGGGTGTTTGTTATGGACATCCCGGCGAAACAGAAATGTATAAATACAAATGGGAAAAAGAAAAAGTGGACACCTTGGAATTTGTTTCATACGAAAGAAACGAGAAAGGAAAAACAGGAAGGATTATAATTTCAACAGACAGGCCATATAGTGACAAATTCAAAACATTAAAGGTTTTAAATTCAGTGCCGGCAGAATATAAGAAAATTTATGGCTATGACTGGTTTACAGGTGACGGATATGAATAAAAAGGCAACGGGAGTGTAATAACACTTTTAACCGTTATATCTGGACACTATCTGCTTTGGTTCGATGTTTTTATGGGATTTTTCATTTATTTAGTGGTAGATTTAGCCAATGGCCTCGTTTTCAGAAAATACCTTCCTGCAATTTTTACGAGTATTATATCTTTGATTTATCCGTTCTTTGCATTGAATTTCATTTTGAGAATCAACTTATTTGAAATGCAGGAAATAATCCTGTCGACAGTTATTGGGTTTCGGATTATATTGAGCATGAAGCAATTTCCACATACAAATTATTATTAATTCAACTAGATAAGTTATTAACAGAGCAAAACATAGATTTGTTGAGGACTCTCATTCCTATCCAGCACTTTATGCGTTACCCCCGGAATATAGGCTGTCAGGTAAAATATCTATATCTGCTCACGTTATATATGTAAAGTGTGGCAACCTCAAACACTCAACTTTAGAGCTGATTTGAAAAGATTGGCTCCTTTTTTGTCTACTCAAAAATGTTTACCGGACAATAGTAATACAGAATATAAAATCACCATTTGATAATTAGGATTTGTAAAATGAAAAACAGATATTTGTAAAACGAGATAGGGTTTAACTAAAAGTTTATACTATTTCCAAAATAAAGATATATTGTGGATAAAAATTCCACCAATAAATAAGTTATCCACAAGCGTAAAAGACCGTAAAATTATGAACATATTCATTGACTCAAACATATTATATCAAGACTACTTCTTTGAAAATAAATCGAACATGAAGTTGTTAGAATATTGCGAAGAAGGTTTGCTTAATTTATATATGTCCGAAATTGTACGACTTGAACTTAGACGACAATTTCAAAAAGAACTTGAAAGCAAAAATAAGGAACTTGAAAAATTAATTAAAGAACTAAAACGACTAAAAATTGAACGAGAATTAAATGCTATTTCTATTGACGAGCATTTAAAAAAATTTGACACGTTTTATAACCGCATAAGCTGTTTTGATAACTTTTTTATAATTCATTACAAAAATGAATTTCTACCTGACATTGTAGATAGAGCAATTAATCGAAAAAAGCCATTTACAGAAGAAAAATCGGAGTTGAAAGATGCAATAATTTGGAAAACTTACTCTGATTTTGTTGAAACACATAGCACATCAGATTGCGTTTTATTGACAAATAACACTTCTGATTTTTGCGACAAAAAAGACAAATCAAAAATTCATTCAGACCTAACAACTGACACAAATAAGTTTTCAGTTATCAACAGTTCTTATGACTTCATAAAAACATATGCTAATGAACTTGAAAGCCCTGACAACAAGTTTTTGGCTTATATGAAGCAAATTGACATTGATAACAATTTTGCTTTTGAAATCATAACTGAGAACTTCGAGGAAAATATTGAAGAAGCAATGCATAATAAGATTGACAATATGCACCCTTCTGACATTATTAATGCCGACTATTTAATGGATGGACAACTAGTAAGTTACGGCTGTGAATTATTAGAATGCGAAGATGTAGAATATGAAATTCTCAACGAAACAGCTCTTATTTCAGGAATTGTATATGCTTGCTGCGAAGTTGAGATATTAGAATATAATTCTGATAGAGACCCAGGGGAAGACCAATATACAAGTGCAGGAGAAATAAATGTTACATTTAAAATTCATTTTAACTTTGATATGGAAAAGGACGAAATTTATTCAGACTTTGAAATAACAGATATGAACATTTCAGACACAAATTAATAACGCCAGTGCATAACAAGCGTTTGTCTCAATGGCGGGTGAAGTGGTTAATTGAACATTCTACCTCGCATCAACATTTGTGCGGGCAGACAGTTTATCACCCGCAACCCCGCCCGACCCTCAACCGCCGCCCGTTAGCGGTAATTTAGTAGAAACAGTAAAAGAAGATTATGAAATTAATAAAACCCAATCAAATATCAGGAGAAATTTTGACCCTTTTTGATGAAGCTGATAATATTGAAAGCCGAACAAATTTGAAAATTGAATGTATTGAGGGAGGAAAAGGATACTACGATACAATATGGGCAACTTCAAATAAATATTTACAAACGACCATAATTAATGAACCTTTAGAAAGAGAGGCTGAATATCTTGGAGAAAGTTTAGCTTCTTTTATTTCTGAAGTTGAAAAAATAAAGAACTACCGCTAACGGTTGGCGGTCATTAACGAATAGAAAATGAGATTTAACCTTTCGAATTATTTTGAAAAACCTTCTCGAAAATTTGAACAATCGAAAAATAGTAATTACTTTGTATGCACAAACTATAAAGAGATGTTTTTATGGAAATCAGACTTGTAAACATAGGTAATTCGAAAGGGATACGGATACCTAAAACAATTTTAGAACAGTACAACATCAGCGAAAAATTAGAAATGATTTTGGAGAAAGGTCGAATAATCTTAAAACCAAAAATAGTTCCTCGAAAAGGTTGGGAAAAATCATTTGAACAGATGAACACAAATGGAGACGATATGTTGCTGATAAACGATGTCTTTGAGGATGAAACTTTTGAAGAATGGAAATAAGGCAATATGAAATCGTTTTGGTTAATTTAGACCCTACAATCGGAAGTGAGATGAAGAAAACTCGTCCTTGTATAGTTATATCCCCGAACGAAATGAACAAATATCTACGCGCGATTGTCATTGCGCCGTTAACAAAAAGTTCGAAGCCCTACCCTACGAGAGTTGAAATTAAACAAGATAAGACAAAAGGTTGGATTGTTTTAGACCAGATAAGAACGATTGATAAAACTAGAATCGTAAAAAAATTGGGAGATTTGACGACTTCTGAAATTGAGTCAGTAAAAGCTGTAATAATGGAAACGTATGTTGAATAATGAATAACGAACACATAACAAAAAGTCCGGCACAATGGCGTATTAAAGTGGATTTTGGAAGTTTCCGGCCTTTTCTCTTGCCATAGCCGAAAAATTTGTTTTGTGGAGTGTAATAACACTTTTAACCGTTATATCTGGACACTATTTGCTTTGGTTCGATGTTTTTATGGGATTTTTCATTTATTTAGTGGTAGATTTAGCCAATGGCTTCGTTTTCTGAAAATACCCTCCTGCAATTTTTACGAGTATTATATCTTTGATTTATCCTTTCTTTGCATTGAATTTCATTTTGAGAATCAACTTATTTGAAATACAGGAAATAATCCTATGGACAGTTATTGGGTTTCGGATTATATTGAGCATGAAGCAATTTCCACATACAAATTATTATTAATTCAACTAGATAAGTTATTAACAGAGCAAAACATAGATTTGTTGAGGACTCTCATTCCTATCCAGCACTTTATGCGTTACCCCCGGAATATAGGCTGTCAGGTAAAATATCTATATCTGCTCACGTTATATATGTAAAGTGTGGCAACCTCAAACACTCAACTTTAGAGCTGATTTGAAAAGATTGGCTCCTTTTTTGTCTACTCAAAAATGTTTACCGGACAATAGTAATACAGAATATAAAATCACCATTTGATAATTTGGATTTGTAAAATAAAAAACAGATATTTGCAAAAGAGAATTTAACAAAAAGTGTGTATTATTTCCAAAATAAAGATATATTGTGGATAAAAATTCCACCAATAAATAAGTTGGCAGCAACTTTCGTGCGAATAGCAGAATAATAACCAATTTAAAATTAGAATAATATGAAGTATGCTTTTTGGAATAACAAAGGTGGAACAGGGAAAACAAGTCTTGCGTTTCAGACAATAACAGAATATGCAATATTGAACCCTACAAAAAAGATTTTAACAATTGATTTATGCCCTCAGGCGAATTTATCAGAATTGCTGATGGGTGGTTTACTTGGAAATGGAGGGAATAACTTGAATAATTTATATTCAACTAATCCTGCTAGCTCTATTGGCGGGTATTTTCAAGAACGTCTTTCAAGTCCGTATCAAGTTCCTACAATAAATTCGTCCCAGTACATTTCAAATCCAAGCAGTGTAAACACCAATATACCTGTAAATATAGATTTGATTGCTGGCGATAGAATTGTTGAGTTACAATCAAATTCTATTTCTGCACTTTCAATTACTCAAATACCAGGAGTTGATACATATATCAAAATAATTGACTGGGTTAATGACCTTATAGATTCTTTAATCCAACTAAATAATTATGATGATGTATTCATTGATACCAACCCAAGTTTTGCCATTTATACACAAATTGCATTAGCTGCCAGTGAGCGCTTAATTGTTCCTGTAATGGCAGATGATAGTTCAAGAAGAGCTTTGGGGAATATTTTTTCTTTAGTATATGGATTAAATCTACCTTCAACCATTTACAATGCTTATGCATTTAATACAAAGTTGACAGCAGCAGGTAAACTTTTACCTAAAATACATTTAGTCGTAAAAAATAGGCTAACACAATATATGGGGCCTGCTTCAGCATATGCTTCTGTCTTATCGTCAATAGACAATGATATTTCAGCAATTCTTGCTTCTAATCCACAGCACTTTACATTTAACAATGTGTCAGATGGAGTTATTGAAGTTAGAGATTTTCAAACTACGGGTGTAGTTGCTTTTGCCGAAGCAACACCTTTTTCTCTGTTGACAACGGGCGTTCACAATATATTTGGCAATAATACACAAGTCCAACAACAATATCTAACAAATTGTATTGATTCAATGAATGGGATTACGAGAAAAATATAAAAAGCAGCTGCCAACAAGCGGTTTGCTATAATGCGGGGTGTAGTCTCGCAGAAAGTTTTGTGGGATTTTGAAAATGTATCGCCCGTTCGAGCATTTGTGAACCCTGCACTACAGCAAGCCGCCGGCCGTTATAGCCAATGGTAGGACGACAGTTACAATGAAAAAACTTTCAAAAATTACTACCTTTGAAACGGTAACCATATAAAAAACGAAACCCACTAGTTTGAATTGCTTCAGGGACTAATGGGAATAAGATGACACAAAGATAAAGCAAAATTTTGAAAATGCAAACAAAATCTAGAAAATAATGAAATATAGCGACTTTGCCAACGTAATGACCAATGCCCGAATGAACCGCTATTTATTAGCATGTGGTGGCAATACTCGCAAGGCAATGACACTTTATAGAAAGAATTTACAACTCACTCAAGAGCTATTTACAGTTATCAGTTGTTTTGAAGTAGCCTTAAGAAATGCCATAGATGCGACCGTTACTTCTTCTTTAGGTAACGACTGGTTGAGAAATGCAGCTTCTGTAGGTGGAGCATTTGATAATTCAAGATGCCGTCTAACAAGAGATAACATTAATGATGCGATAAATAAATTACACACCTATAGTCATTTTAAGTTGGTCGCAGAACTGGGATTTGGATTTTGGCGTTTTATGTTTGCCCAACATCAGTTTAATGCCACAGGACGAATATTGTTGCGAGTATTTCCGTCAAAACCAACATCAACACCTGCCATACAATACAACAACACTTATATATTTAGCCAGTTGGCTCAACTAAATGGTATTAGAAACAGAATGGCACACCACGAACCTATCTGCTTTTTACCAGGGAATTCTATAAAAGACACTACATACGCAAGACAACACTATAATTTAATCTTACAACTGTTTCAGTGGATGCAAATTGATGAAGCGGCATTACTTTATGGTTTAGACCATATAAATACCGTTTGCAACGAAATCGACAATTTATAGCTCAAAACGAATGAACAAGTACTTAGAGAAAGAAACCACTGGCTATAATACATAGGGCTTCATGCGGTCGTCACGACCCAGCATGAAGCACAGGTTGAACTACATTCCCGATGCACTGCCGGTAACGAACGCACTGTATAGAAGTAGGATTATGGAGAAAGCGGCAGGTTTATGTAGCACCGCATTGGGAGGATAAGTGGAGAAAAGTCGGTTTCAGACTGTATTTCCGACCCAAATCAGCCGAAAACAGCTGGCTTTGATCCAGCAAAATGCCTCAAATAGCTGTATTTCGTAAAGTATAGACAATTAGCCAATGGCCTCGTTTTCAGAAAACACCTTCCTGCAATTTTTACAAGTATTATATCTTTGATTTATCCTTTCTTTGCATTGAATTTCATTTTGAGAATCAACTTATTTGAAATACAGGAAATAATCCTATGGACAGTTATTGGGTTTCGGATTATATTGAGCATGAAGCAATTTCCACATACAAATTATTATTAATTCAACTAGATAAGTTATTAACAGAGCAAAACATAGATTTGTTGAGGACTCTCATTCCTATCCAGCACTTTATGCGTTACCCCCGGAATATAGGCTGTCAGGTAAAATATCTATATCTGCTCACGTTATATATGTAAAGTGTGGCAACCTCAAACACTCAACTTTAGAGCTGATTTGAAAAGATTGGCTCCTTTTTTGTCTACTCAAAAATGTTTACCGGACAATAGTAATACAGAATATAAAATCACCATTTGATAATTTGGATTTGTAAAATAAAAAACAGATATTTGCAAAAGAGAATTTAACAAAAAGTGTGTATTATTTCCAAAATAAAGATATATTGTGGATAAAAATTTTACTAATAAATAAGTTAGCGGTAAGCTTAAACCAACATTACGTACAAATTTAATGAAACAAAGTTTACTTGATTTAGTTACCAACAGCATTCTGCTTGAGTATAGCTTGCCTAATAAAACATTAAGCTATCCAAAGTCTTGCATAACACATACAGACTTAAATGATGATTGTTTTAAAATTCATGATTTAGAAAAATTATCAAGAATTGTTTATGAAAGTATTTTGTACTACTCATATGACCAATATCAACTTGAGGGAGGTTATAATCAAGGTATGTTTGAAAATGCGTTTAAGCGAAAATTCAAATTCAATGAGGCTGCTGATGAAACTGCTAAATTAAAGTTAGGCTTCTATGGTGAAGCATTATTATACTCATTGTTGAAGATTTTCTACAATAACGAAACATTGGTTTGTCGAGGGTACTTTTATGATATTCAAAAAAAATCTGAAGTTACAGGTTATGATTGTTACCATTTGATTCAAAGGGATAATGAATTAGAATTATGGTTTGGAGAAACGAAATTTTATCAAAATGGAATTTCTGCTGTAGATAGTGTTTTTAGCAACATTGCTAAAGCCATATCAAACGATTATCTTATCGAAACAAACTTTACGACAATTTTACAAAGCAAAGGAAATATCCAAGATAAAAACAGTACAATTTATAAGATTCTAGATAAATGGGAAAAGTCTCTAATTCCAAATCTAGTAAATGAATTAAATGATAATAATATTAAATTAGTTTATCCAATTCTAATTACCTATGACCAACATAAAGATGGATACAATGATTCAATCAACGAAATAATTAAGCATATTAATACTAAATACAACACCACAAGCTTCCCAAATATTGGAATTGATTATTCAATATTTTTTATTTTATTGCCAATATCTGATGTAAAGCAATGTAAAAAACAAATTATAGAATGGATAGACAGCAAAGAACCCTTGATGCCGTAATTGCTTTAAATCAATTTCAAAATCAAGAATTACCAAGAAATAAATTCCTAGAAAAGGTTTGTGAATATTTTGACTTCATTAAAAGTTACGAGTTAGATGACGCAGATTACCGTTTTTTAATCCATTTGTCTTCAAAGGCTGGAGTACCTCATTATTATGATATTTTACATAAATTCAATAAAGATAAAATACTTTTAAAAAATGAAGAAAATGTAAAATTAGATGTTATTTCATCTCTAATTTTTGAATCGACCTTATATACAAACAAAAATTCTAAACTTCATCTCTACCAAAAAGAAGTTTTAGACTTATTTACAACGGGGAAACTAAACCGTTATTTTTTATCTGCTTCCACTTCATTTGGAAAAACCCACTTAGTTTATGAAATAATCAATAAAATGAATTACAAAAATGTAATTCTAATATTTCCGAGCATTGCATTATTATCAGAAAATTTATCAAGGATAAAAGAGGGAAAGATCAATTTGACAAATGATTACAAAATCCATACTTTAAGCGATTCTGAGATTAATATATCAGAAAATAACATACTAATTTTTACACCAGAACGGTATTTATCATACCTAGACAAAAATAAAGAACTTGAAGTAGATTTTATTTTTGTTGATGAAGTTTATAAAATTGACAACAGCTATATTATTGACGACGAAAGCAAAGAAAACGAAAGGGATATTGCTTATAGAATGTCGCTGTTTTTTGGTTTAACAATCAATACAAGCGTTGATTTATTTATTGCAGGTCCATACATTGATGTATTTGAAAAAAGCGATGAGAAATACAATCCGTCATTTGATTTGTTTTTAGAGGACTTTAAGATTGAAAAAGTGCTTCTTAATGAATATGAGATTGTAAAAGTAAATAAATACTCTGCTGATATTAAAGTACAAACCAATTTTGATTCTCTTGACGTTAATTTAAAAGGGAAAGGAACAAAAAAAGCCAAGATTCAAGAATTATTTGACCGTATTCTTTTGCAAAACGAAAACGCAATAATCTATTGCAACACCAAATCAATAGCAGAAAGTGTAGCTCGGGAATACAAAAGAACCGAAATTTCAACTGAAAACTTTTCTGATTTTTTAAATCACCTAATAACATCTTTTGACGAAAGATGGATTGTAATTAAAGCTCTAAAAAAAGGGATTGGTGTTCATCACGGTGTTGTTCCAAAATATATTCAGAAAGAAATCATTGATTTATTTAATCAACCTGAAACCAATTTGAATATTTTGTCTGCCACGACCACAATAACGGAAGGCGTAAATACCACCGCAAAAAATATGATTGTATATAAAAGCAGTAAAGGTGGTGGCCAACATATTAAACCTTTACTAAAATTTGATGCTAAAAATATTGCAGGAAGAGCTGGCAGATTTATGGAGCATTATGTTGGTAGAGTTATTACTCTTGACAATGAATTTTTAGAAGTAATTGAACAAGAAGGAAAACCAATAGAACATAAAAATTATGATATTAAAACGTCTAAAAACGAAGTAGAATTTGAAATGACTAAAGCTGAATATTTAGATGATAGAATAAGAGAGCAAATTGAAGCTTTAAGGAAACTACAAGAACAATTAGGAATTCCAGATTACATCCTTAATCAATTCAAAGTTATTAGTAAAAGACAAAAATTAAACCTTTACCAAACAATTTCTCAATTATCAACATTGCAATTATCGCTAATCAAAAAACTTATAAGTAGTTTAAATTCTACTACGATGAGTTTAGATAAAGATGGTTTTCAAATTGTTTTGAACATTATTTTTCCACAAGTAGAAAATGAAAAACTCAAAGCACTTATTGAGAATAAATTTAAATTCAAACCAATAGACGTAAATGAATATTCTATTTTATTTGCCTCGTTAAGTAATTATATTTCAGGTGGTTTCTCTGCAAATTACAATCATTTTTTACAAAAAAAACTTAAAGAAAAGAAAATAACTCCAAGAGAGTTTTCTTCAAATTCTAAGGAAAAGGAAATTTCGGAATGTATTGACTCAGCAATGAGAGAAACAGCAGAATTAATTTATAATACATTTAAGTATCAGCTGGTTAAATATTTGGGCGTATTCAACTTAATGTATAAATACTATATTTCAAAAATAGAAAACAAAACATTAGACGAAACTTCTGGAATTGACATACTTCTAATTAAGCTTGAATACAACGCATTTTCGGAAGAAGCAAAAATAGCAAGCGATTACGGAGTGCCAAACAAAATTGTAGCTTATTACGATGCAAAAACAAGCGAACAGGCGAGAACAATTCAAAACAGTTTTGATTCTTACGAAAGAAATATATTTGAAAAAGTAAAGAAAATAATAGAAAAATAAAAAGCCTACAGCTAACAAGCGGTTTGCTATAATGCGGGGTGTATCTTCGCAGAAAGTTTTGTGGGAATTTGAAAATGTTTCGCCCGCGCGAACATTTGAGTTCCGCCGCCACTGCCCCAAACTGCCGACCGTTACCAGCAATTTTGAAACAACCTAACGGAATCTGACATACAATAAAACAGCAATATTTAATCATTGGAATTATAGCAATTGTAATTTTTAAGGAAGTTTTCCCGAGGTACAACACCAAAAAGGAGCAAGAGATGTACAAGTTATATTCGACATGACAGGCTGTTCGAAGTACAACTATTTTGCAAAACAAGATGCCTTTATTTTCGATGTAGAAAAAGGGTACATTAAGCTTACATCCATCCCGCTACAGACCTCTTCGTTCACGCATTATGCTGCGTGAATGAAGAAGCGGACTGAGAACAGACAGGAAAACAATGCCTCGCATATCCCTTATCCTCTTCAAACTCTACTGTGTGGAAATTTGGATGCTCCTATTTCCAAAACTAATAGGTATCGCAACTCTGATGCCCCAGGCATCGTATTTCATTTTATCGAATGAGATGTTTACGCCGAAATTCATGGCTTTAAAGAAATCAATATAATAACCCGCTTCCATATAATTTTTCTGCGACGGCGTGTAGAGGTATTTTAGCTGTACCGATTCATTAAAAAGTTTACCTTGCAGAAAGGGCAGGTATTTCAACAGTATGTATTTGCTGTTGTAACCGATTTTTCCCGAAAGCCAATAACGATTCGTTGCCAAGGAATATGGGTTGAGCAGCATAAAGGTGGTCAGCGGATTTTTTTGAGTAAGATAGAAATCCCCGGAGGTATTAAAAAACTTGTAATCGGCAAGGTTCATTCGGGAAGAATTTCCCATGAATACGCCGCCATTGGCTTCATATTCCACATTGCTAAACAAACTGGTCTTTATTTTTTGCGAGATCGCAGCCTCCAGACGACTATAACGCGCGCTATTATCCCAAACGTAAGAAAATGCTTCTGTATAGGTCAATGAAAATGTCGGATAATCGGAGTGATCGTATACCTTACTATCCTGCTGAACCCTGTAATAATGTTGAGGTGTATATTGCAATCCGACAGCGCAAGATGTCAGGGATGAATAAGCGGGACTTTGGATATTCTTCGATATATTTTCCGCTTTTTTAAAGAAAGCGAAAGTCGTATTGTTCTCGAGAGGCATCCGCTTTGCAAATTGCAACCCGGTCGATAACCTCAATCCATTACTCAGGTCAATCGAATTGTTGATTTCTCCGTATTTCTTGCGATAGAACATCGAAATATTTTTTTGATAGAGAATAGAACTGTAAGCATTATCAAGCCGGTGAGGGCCTTCCGGGTTGAAGTCGGCAGAAATATCCCCGAATGAGAATGACAGGCGTCCGATTTGCATAGGAGCATACCGTACCTCCAGGTTCGTTTTCCAAAGGATTGCCTTCCGGGCAGTCGTGTAATAAACTTCGGGAGTTACAATCCACTTATTTCCCGGAGAAACATTGCGGGATAAAGAAAAACGTTGCCCGATACCGAAGCCATCCACAAAGTTATAATCGCGTAGAGCGCCGATGACTCCGCCGTAGTTGAATGTCCATTTCGTTGAATCTCCTCCGACTTGTCCGCCTTGCAGCACATCAGACGGACGAAAGCGGGCATTCGTTTTTTCCTTTCGTAACGAATCCAGATGTTGTTGAATCGAATCTTTTTTGGCAAAACTTTCCATCTCCCTTGCATTTAGCGGAACATTGCGGATTTCATTCCAAAAAGAGGTGTCCCGTTTTGTCGCCAAGGTATCGGCCGTCTTCACATATCTGTCTTTATTGGCTAAAGTCAGGTTCAGGTTCTTCTTCTGTTTTACCGGTTTGTAATCGGTTATCTGCCGAAGCGAATCATTCAGAATTACCTTATTGTATTTAACGGATGCGTGATAGGCAAAATTTCCACCATATCCGATAATGTTTGCATCCACATAATTCTTGAACGAGGTAGGAAGGAAAACACCGCCGTCGAGCTTGCTGTATGTGATGTAAAAATGCTGATTCATCCCGTAGATATGTGTTTCCAGTTCCGCATTCCGGATGTCCCAGCTATTGTCTGCAATATAGAGATAACCGGAAAATAATTCGGGATCTTTCAGCTTCGGCATCACTTTTATTTTATTTACATTTTCACCATTCTCTTCCGTAAAACCTTCGTAACGAAACTTATAATAATTGAAAGCAGCCGGATTTAGCGGAGAAATGCATCCCGTAAATTTCGGCTGATAAAGTGAGCCGGTGAATACTCCCATTGTTCCTTTTGGATTTTTGTCGTCGGGAAGACTGCTCTTGAATGCTTTTACAGTCTGCTCATATCTATCGGGGGATGAAAACCGGACGGTGCTGTATGATTCCTGCACAAAAAGTTTGTCTTTATATTCCGATGTTTTAATGCCACTATTGTCCTTACTGAGCTTGTCCAGCATTTTGTTTACCTTGGTCAACTCCATATTGCCTTTGATGTAGCAATCGGCCTCATATTCTTTTACAATCAACCGATAGAACGGCGCTTTGGCGATGGCTTTACGCATGATTTCATACGCCGGATCTTCGTTGTTGGAAACAACCACTTCCTTCAGGTTGAAATCCTTTGCCTGTAACTCTATTTTGCGAAAGACTTTTTCCCCCGCAGCAATCCGAATAGTTTCGGAAAACGTTTCGAAACCGAGACAACGATAATCGACATGATAGGTTCCCGGTTTTAGCTTCACCTGAAATTCCCCGTCGTCATTGCATGCGACTCCCTGCTGTGTCTCCCGGATCAACACAGAAGCACTGACAACAGGTTGTTTATCTTTCCGGTGGATGATTTTGCCTGTAAAATTCTGAGCGGAAAGATGCAGGCAGGTTAGTATGCACAGAAGAAGGAAGTAGTAGGTTTTTAGGTTGTTCATAAAGTCTGTTCTTAACAATTTACATAAAGACAAGGCTGCAAATATAATATTTTCGAAAACGAATCCGGAATAAATAAGTTAAATAAAAGCTATTTCTCCCTTGAAAAGAAGAAAATAAACCAAAATACAAACCTTTTCACAACAAAATAACAACCCTAAACTACCAACGAAAATGATTAACTTTATGTCGTTAAAAATTTAATAAATATAGTGACCCATGAAAAGTGATCCTAAAAATTGTCTTTATTGCCAGAACAACGAGACTTTGCATAGCCTGATGATAGAAATTGCGACGTTAGGTGTTTCCCGCGTTTTTTTGTTTAAAGAACAGACGTATCGAGGCCGTTGCCTGGTGGCCTATAAAGATCATGTAAACGATTTGTTTGAGTTGAGTGATGAAGATCGGAATGCCTTTATGGCCGACGTTGTCCGCGTCACCGGAGCGATGGATAAAGCATTCCATCCGGAAAAAATCAATTACGGTGCTTATTCCGACAAACTGTCGCATCTGCACTTTCACTTAGTGCCTAAATATGTGGATGGCCCCGACTACGGCGGCACTTTTCAAATGAATCCGGACAAAGTGTATCTGACAGAAGCTGAATATCAGGACTTGATAGCTGCCGTCAAAGCAAATTTATAGAAACAAAATTCCAGAGACAACAACCGGAAGATAAATCTGATTCCGGATGTTGTCTTTTCGTAAGCATAGAATTATTATTATTCGCCGGTTTTGAGTATTTTTGTTTGAACATCCAAAAACAGGAATAGAATGGACGACCACAATGATATTTTTCGGCTTGCTGCAGAATTAGTAATGTACACCTCACAGAATATTTTTCTGACAGGAAAAGCCGGTACGGGAAAAACGACTTTTCTACATTATATCAGGCAGCATTCACATAAAAAAGTGATTGTGGCGGCACCAACGGGAGTAGCTGCGATTAACGCAGGAGGCGTCACCTTACATTCTCTCTTTCAGCTACCGTTTGAAGCGTTTATTCCCGATTTTGAAGGACGGCGTAAACTGGATTATCACTTTCGCGTAAGAAAATCGAAAGTGGAGATGTTTCGGGAACTCGAACTCCTGATTATTGATGAAGTGAGTATGCTTCGCTCCGACACACTCGATGCGATCGACATCACATTAAAACGGTTTCGGGGCAACTCGCAACCCTTCGGTGGTGTCCAACTACTTTTCATCGGCGATTTGTTCCAACTTCCGCCGGTGGTGCATGAAGAAGAATGGCTGCGGCTAAAGGAATATTACAAAACACCCTTTTTCTTTGAAGCCAGAATTCTTCAAAACAATCAACCTATTTCGATAGAACTAGACAAAGTATACCGCCAAAGTGAGCAATTGTTTGTCGATATCCTGAACCGGATGCGTGTCAATCAAATCACGCCACAGGATTTGGCGAATCTCAACCGGCTCTATCAGCCGAATTTCAAACTAAGCGGAGCCGATAAGTACATCGTACTCACAACGCACAATTACCGCGCCGACCGTATCAACAATGAACAATTAGAACGGCTAACGGCAAAACCAATTGTATTGAAGGGAACCGTGAAAGGCGATTTCTCTGACAATTCGCTGCCTGCCGATAAAGATCTTCGGTTGAAAGTGGGTGCTCAGGTGATGTTCGTAAAAAATGACACGCAGGAAAAGAAAAGATATTATAATGGCAAGCTGGCTGAAGTCACCTTTGTAAATACAAGCAGTGTTTTTGTCCGTTTTGAGGATGGGCAGGAAATGGAAGTGGAGCCTGAAACATGGAAAAACATCCGCTACTCGCTGACAGAATCGGGAGATATCGAAGAACAGGAAATCGGCTCGTTCAGCCAATATCCGCTGCGATTGGCCTGGGCCATCACCATCCATAAAAGCCAGGGACTCACGTTCGACAGAGTGGTGATTGATGCCGGACAAGCATTTGCCGCCGGACAAGTGTATGTTGCCTTCAGCCGCTGCACCTCCCTGGACGGAATTGTCCTGTATTCCAGAATTGAAAATCAGGCTATCAGCTCCAATGATGAAATAGCAGCCTTCTCCGAATCGTCGGCAGCTCCATCCGAGATTCAACAGATTATCAACAGGGAGAAACCGGACTTCTGTCGCGAAAACCTGAAAAAATATTTTGAATGGATGCCGGCCTTGAAACTGGTGGATACATTAAGGGAGCTTATCGAGTCGAAAAAACTTCCGAATGAAGAAGATGCTTTTGCCATGACGTATCAAATAAGGCATGTCGTGATGGAAGAGATGCATGTTGCGGATAAGTTCAGGAATCAACTGGAGCAAATTCTTCGCACACCACAACCGGAAGATAAGCTGGTGGATATCCTGAAGGAACGGGTCGCAAAAGCTGTAAATTATTTCAAGAATGATTATTGTTCGAAGATACTCTATCCGTTCCAATCCCACCTGGCTGAATTGCAGCACGCCTCCAAAGTGAAACTTTATTTGAAAAATGCCAAAAAGATATACGACTCGATGAATGCTTTCATTGCAAGGATGGATGTGGTATATTACGGAGAATTGTTGTTGTCGCCGCCCTCATCACAGCATCAGGCACCTCCGGGGCAAAAACAGGAAAAAGACTCCCAGATCGCCGTTTCGGGAAAAGCGAAAAAAGGAGATTCTGCCCGGTTGAGCCTGAACTTACTGAAAGAAGGAAAACGGTTGACCGAAATAGCACAGCTACGCAATCTCTCCATAACGACAATTCAATCGCATTTATGTGAATTTATCGAATCGGAAGATGTCTCCATCTACCACATCGTAGAACGGGAGAAAGCGGACAGGTTGATGGCTCTTATGCAGCATATTGCGCCCGATATGAGTATCACAGCCATGCGCCAGCAATTGGGAGATGAGTTTTCTTATGCCGACATTAAAGCGGTTTTGCTGTACCTGCGTCTGGAAAAAAAATAAAAGCCGGCTATTTTATTGCCAGCTTTCATCCTAATCAAACTCAAATATTTATCATTTAAAAACAAAAACTCTATCCTCTATCGGGAGAACGTCTTTCTCGCCCGGCTGATCAGCCGGAACACCGAAAGGCATTTGTGCAATCAGCTCCCAATCGGGGCTTATGTTCCATTCTTTAGCCACTTTTTGTACAATCAGATTGCCGTAATGCTGCAATGAAACACCAAATCCGGCTTCTTCGAGCATCGCCCAGATGGTAAACTGGTGCATTGCCGATGACTGATGTGCCCAAATGGGAAAGTTCTCACTGTAAGTAGGGAATTGTTCTTGTAAAGATCGGATACCTGCTTTGTCCTCATAAAAAAGAGCTGTTCCGTATCCGGATGCGAAAGATTTATTTATTTTGGCTTCTGTTGCCGGATAAGCACTTTCCGGGAGCTTGCCTTTTAATGTTTCTTTTGTTATTTCCCAAAGCCGACGATGTTGTGCTCCTAAGAGAAGGACGACGCGTGTAGTTTGGGAATTGAATGCGGAGGGTACATTTTTCACCGCAAATTCCACAATGTCCTGTATTTCCTTATCGGAAATAAGAGATTTGTCACTCAATGCATAGAATGAGCGTCTGTTCTTAACAACATCTTTAAAACTTTTCATAAGATCATGCTTTGTAAGTTTCATGTACAACAAAGTTTAAAAGTAAAATGTTTTTATCTTTCCCCTTTTTTCTTGATTAATTTTTTAATTCACTCTCGAAACAGGTTTTCCATCAAAGAAATTCAAAATATTCGCCGCCACTTCTTTTTGCATATCCAGTCTGCTTTCCGCTGTTTTAGTCCCTGCATGAGGTGCAAGTACCACATTATCCAGATCAAAAAATGCAGCCGGAATTTTAGGTTCGTGTTCAAAGACATCCAGTCCGGCAGCTCCGATGACATCATTCCTGAGGGCCTCCGCCAAAGCGACCTCATCCACAAGGCTTCCCCGAGCTACATTCACCAGAATGGCCTTATTCTTCATCTTATTAAAAACTTCGGCATTGAAAATATGGATGTTTTCAGGTGTTGCCGGTGCGTTGATTGATAGAATATCCGATTCCGAAACAAGAGTATTGAAATCAACATACCTGGCACTGTATTTTTGTTCCGTAGCCTTATCGAGCGGATGCCTGTTGTGGTAAATAATATTCATTCCCGAAGCAACAGCCCTTCTTGCCATGGCTTGTCCAATGCGCCCCATGCCGAAAATGCCCAAAGTTTTGCCGTAGACCATTGTTCCCAGGTTGTCGTATAATCCCCACTTCAAGCCCGTTTCAGTACGTAGTTTCGAATTATAGAATCCGATTTTACGTGCAGCAGCCAAAAGTAAGGCAAAGCCCAATTCAGCGGTCGGTTCCAATACCGAATCAGGTGTATTGGTAACCACTACATTTTTGGTCGCAGCATATTCAGCGTCAATATTGTCATAACCTACACCGTAATTGGCTATGAGCTTCAGATTCTGACCGCAGTCAATGATTTCCTTATCTGTGCGATAACCAAAATTCGGGACAAGCACATCCACATCCTGTATAAGGGTCATCAACTCTTCTTTCGAGTAGTATTGTTTATCGGGATAGATGAGTTCAAACTGGTTTTCCAGTATTTTGAAACCCTCTTTATTGAAGTTATATCCGAATAGTATTTTTTTCTTCATACTTGTTATTTAAGTTTGTTTTCAACATCTTGTCCCTCCTGATTGTTTCGGCTTTTACTTTTTTTGACTTTAGCCCAAGTTTCATCCACAAAATTATTTTTCAGAAAAGACGAGCTTGTTTTGGTTCATTTCAAGACAATAACTCTTTGTAAGTCAATAGGTGTATTTTGCATAGCAGTCTCAAATCAGAATTGTAGGACACTTTTGTTCCTATTTCTTGTTGTATTTTTGTGGGATGCACGTGAATGTATAACTTCGTTTCAACCTCAAATAAACGAGGCAAATACAAAAACAGGCGCCCTTTAAGAAAATAAAAATCTATAGGTCACAGCCACCACCCGGATAAGCAGCCTGGAGACATCTACCCGAGAATGTGATGGAGAAAGAGTGAAACTTAGGTTAGGGGAATAAAAAACGAGGTGTCGCTCTTCAGAAGAGCGACACCTCGTTTTTTTTTAAAAGCAGAATTCTGCTTTTAAAGTTTACTTTTCAGAAATCTGCCGGTATAGGATTTTGCACAGGCAACGACCTCTTCCGGAGTCCCTTCACACACAATATTTCCCCCCAGCTCTCCACCTTCAGGGCCAATATCAATGAGATGATCGGCACATTTGATAACATCCATATTGTGTTCTATAATAAGCACGGTGTGTCCTCTGTCGATAAGTGAACTAAAAGCTTTCAATAACGTCTTGATATCATGAAAATGGAGTCCGGTTGTCGGTTCGTCAAAGATAAACAAGGTCGGCTCATTCTTCTCTTCACCAATATAATAGGCCAGTTTTACGCGTTGATTTTCTCCGCCGGATAGCGTTGAAGAGGATTGCCCCAGTTTCACATATCCCAGACCGACATCCTGCAATGGCTGAAGACGTTTTACAATTTTCTTCTCGGTCGCACCTTTTCCGCTTTTAAAGAATTCAATAGCCTGATTGATAGTCATCTCGAGCACATCGAAAATGCTGATTCCCCGGTAGAGCACATCCAACACCTCCTGCTTGAAGCGGCGACCGTGACAGGATTCACACTCCAGCGTAATATCGGCCATAAATTGCATTTCGACCGTAATTCTCCCTTCCCCCTTACATTCCTCACATCTTCCACCTTCCACATTGAATGAAAAGTAAGCCGGTGTGAAACGCATTTGTTTTGCTAATGGTTGTTCTGCAAAAAGCTTACGTATCTCATCATAAGCTTTCATATAAGTGACCGGATTGGAACGCGTGGATTTCCCTATCGGATTTTGATCCACCGCTTCTATTCGTTTGATAAGATGCAGATCTCCTTCCAGGCTGTTGAATTGGGCAGCCTGCTCACTTGTCCCGTTGTAATGTCGTTGAAGAGCATTCACCAGAACTTCCCGAACCAGTGACGATTTGCCCGAGCCGCTGACGCCCGTAACAACCGTCATAACTCCTAAAGGGAAACGGACATTGATGTTCTTCAGGTTGTTTTGTGTTGCTCCGATTATTTCAATATAATTGTTCCATTTCCGTCGTTGAGCAGGCACCTCTATCTTGTCTTCTCCGTTGAGATAACGTACGGTATAGCTTGAAGAACCTTTTTTAAGGCCGTCAATATCTCCCTGATAGATCACTTCTCCGCCTAATCGGCCTGCTTCGGGGCCGATGTCGATAATGTAGTCGGCTGCACGGATGATTTCCTCGTCGTGTTCGACCACAATAACCGTATTTCCGAGAGATTGTAACTCTTTTAATACATGAATCAATAAATCGGTATCCCGGGAATGAAGTCCGATACTTGGTTCATCGAGAATATAAAGCGACCCGACCAAACTACTTCCCAGCGAGGTGGCCAGATTGATACGCTGACTCTCACCACCGGAGAGTGTATTCGATAATCGATTGAGCGTAAGATAGCCCAAACCTACCTCTGCCAGAAACCGAATCCTGTTCTGAATTTCGGTAAGAAGCCTTTTTGCAACAGCAGCATCTGTTGTGCTAAGCTGTAATTCATTAAAAAACTCCTGCAACTTCAACACTGGCATGAGGACAAGATCCGCAATCGATTTTCCATCAATTTTAACGAACAAAGCCTGAGATTTGAGTCGTGAACCACGGCATTCAGGGCAGACTGTTTTTCCTCTGTATCGGGCAAGCATCACCCGGTATTGTATCTTATATTGATTTTCTTCCAGCATTCTGAAGAAATCATCAATACCGGAAACTCCGGGCGCACCTTTCCATAATAAATCTTTCTCCTGCTGAATCAATTCAATATACGGACGGTGAATGGGAAAATTATATTTTGCAGAAGCAAATATAAATTCCTTTCGCCATTCGCTCATTTTATCTCCTTTCCAACACACCACAGCTTCTTCATAAACAGAAAGGCTCTTATTGGGAATGACCAGGTTTTCATCGATGCCGATAACTTTTCCAAATCCTTCGCATCGGGGACAAGCTCCCACCGGACTGTTAAAACTAAACATTAAATCGGTAGGCTCTTCGAATTGCATCCCGTCGGCTTCGAATTTTTTTGAGAAGGAGAATTCTTCTACTCCTTTCTCTGTATAAAACCGCAGAATACACAAGCCGTCTCCTTCAAAAAATGCGGTTTCCGACGACTGAGACAAGCGGCTGATGGAAGCGTTGTCTTTGTCTGCACTGAGACGGTCAACAACTAAATAGACATTATCCGGCTGAAGCGTTTCCTTGCTTGCAAGGATGTCTTCAATACGCTCCGTCCGCCCTTCCACTTCCACTCTGGAGAATCCTTCTTTAGCCAGAATATCGAGTTGTTCGGAAATAGTCCGGTTGTCTCTTAAAACAATCTTTGTAAGTATCATGTAACGGGTTCCCTCGGGAAAGGAAAGCATCCGTTCAACAATATCACTGACCTGATGTTTCTTAACGACCTGTCCGGACACCGGTGATATTGTTTTCCCAATCCGGGCAAACAAAAGACGCAGGTATTCGTATATTTCCGTAGATGTTCCGACCGTAGAACGGGGATTTCGGGAATTCACTTTTTGTTCGATAGCGATGGCCGGAGGAATTCCTTTTATGTAGTCGGCTTCGGGTTTATTCATCCGCCCCAGAAATTGCCGCGCATACGACGAGAGGCTTTCCACATAGCGGCGTTGTCCCTCAGCATAGAGAGTATCAAAAGCTAATGAAGATTTGCCCGAACCCGAAAGTCCGGTGATTACGATAAACTTATTTCGCGGAATTTCCACATCAATGCTTTTGAGGTTATTCACCCTTGCTCCTTTGATGTAGATACTATTCTTATCAGGCATATTTCAAGTAATTTTTGGAGGTGCAAAGTTACTGATTTATGCTGAAAAATAAAACGAAGAGTGAAGCATCTTCAGATCGGCACAAATCATTCGGTTTATGTTCCTTGATATTGTTTTTATAGTTTTTTTTGCGTTTATTTGCATATTACTATTTAGCTGCGAAAAATACTGAAACGACATAGATATATTGTGTATTATGAAGCGACATAAATCTTCGTAATAAATATCCTGATTGATTGGACAATATAGAAGAGAACCTGATTATAAATAATGAGAATAAGACCTATCCATGCTATTAATGAAGCAAAGAGATTAAAATGCCACGAGGCTCAGAGGTGATTTACCTGCGTAATTAACAACACAATAGGTTGATACAATTTTTAGATGTCCCCTAATTATTTTTTATGAGAAACATAGATGAAACAAGACGCTTATTTTGAAACTCTATTTCGGAAAATAGCGATTCAGGATGATGAATATGCATTCAAAGAATTATTCTTTGAATTTTATCCGGCATTATGTGTGTTTGCAAAACGTTATATCAACGACAAGGAAGCTTGTAAAGATATTGTACAGGACATATTTTTGAAAATATGGGAAAAAAGAAAAAATCTGGATATAAACACTTCATTCAGAAACTTTATTATCACAAGCGTAAAAAATCGATGCATTGACTATTTGCGAAAAAATAATCCTGTTGAAGAAATAGAAGGAAAGGAATTTACAGCAGGCATTGAAACTCCCGAATCTGTATATTCTAAATCAGAATTGGAGACCATTATTCAACATGCTTTAAATAAAATGGAGCCTCATCTAAGAAGAGTTTTTGAAATGAACCGATTTGAAGGCTTGACATACAATGAAATTGCTTCTGAATTAAATATTTCTCCCAAAACAGTTGAAGCACAAATGAGCAAAGCGTTGAAATTCCTGCGTGTTGAATTGAAGGATTTCATCCCATTTATTGTATTTGCATATCTATTCTCAACACTCCGGTAAGCAACACACCAAAGAGGTGATATGGAAAGATCCGGCCAATAAACAAACAGCTCACTCTCCCTGTTGATATCTCCGGATATTCCCAATTGAATGCCCGAAAAGCACCTTTTGCAATACACTTTTGCTTCTCTTCCGAAACAAGCAAAACAGACAGCTGAGAGACACAAAGGCTTATCCTGTGGCTTTATGCCAACCGGGGCAAACATCCCTTCCGGAATGGAGTCTGTATCTGTTTTATCGCTACCTGAACCGACTGCATTGGATTGCTCTGTTTATTCAAAACGTTGGGCCACGGAGAATATTTGTTTGAATCCATCCGACCATTCTTTACGCATCAACCAATCCTTAAAGTTTAAGTCATGATTGTGTTTTTCAAAAACATGTATGCTAAGATTGGTCTTATTACAAACATCAAACCGCGCTTGCAAATCATAAACACTTTCGACCGGAACATGCGCATCTTCTGTGCCATGAAAAACATGTATGGGAATATCTATTCGCAAAAGCCTGGTTTTATTCGGCTCGAGTTTAAAATGCTCTTTAAACCACTGAGGTGTAATATCAAAATAGTAATTTCTGATCCAGAACCAATCATTACCTGCAACTCTTTTCATTAGTTCATCATGAAAGGGAATCCGGCTTTTCTCAATATCCTGAATATCTATCAGGTTGTTTTTCACAATATCCAATGAGTCGAAAGGCTGATTTTGAAACAGGTATGAACGGTATGCGGAAACTTGCTGTTCCGGGCTTTCATATTCATCTCTGGATATTGCTTTATCATTATTTTTATCAAAAATAGAATTTGCCAGAATCATTATTCCATGTCCTTTGTTCTGCCATTGTATGATATCCAACATATTATCATGCGCATATCCATGCAGCAATATAGCATCTGTTCTTACAAGTTTCCGTTCTGCAACCAAAGATGCAATTATAGTTCCCTCACTTATTCCATAAAGTACAATCTGGCTATCAATGAATCTTTTATCATTTGTCAGTATATTGATCATACATTCCACATCTTCTGCCTCCTGCAAAGGTGTGTATTTGGCATATTTAGCCGAATCCACATCGACGAAGAAGGGAGGAGTATCATCATCTTGGCATCCTCTGCGATTACAGGTAAAAAAAGCCAATCCTTTATTGCAGAACCCTTTTGCCAATTCATCATAATAATTAAATGTTGCTCTTTTCGTTAAATATGTACCCGGCCCGGTACCCGATATGCAAAAAACAATTGTTCTGACAGTGGAATCCGGTAAACACAAACGAGTCATAACTTCTTCGCCATCATTGAGCCTGATTGCTTTTATTTCGGATGTAAAGGCTCTTACCCCATTACTTATCAAAAGGAATAGAATACTGTAAATGATTTTTTTCATCTTGCTGCTGTATCGGAGGATTATTCTTCTAATTGTTTGTGAAGTTCTTTCAATTCCCGAAGTGTTTTTTGGTAATTTTTAATCACCTTTTTTTGTGCTAAGGGGATACTTATCAGGATACCAATAGTTACCGCAGCTATCACCCAGAGATTAACAAAAACACCACTAAGCCAGATAAAGAGATAGTAATAGCCTAAGGCTGCCAATAAAGCCGTTGCACATAGTAGCAGATAATATCTGGTGTTGAAGCTTAACGACTTTTCGACTTCACCGATTCTATATTCCAACCAGTTTCTGATAGACATATCTGCTTTATATTTTTTCATTGTCAAAAAAGACAGAACCCACATCGTTAGACAAACAGAAAGAAACAATAACACAGTCAGGTCTAACATCCTCATTGCAGCAGAGGTATTCTTGGTGGTTATATTAAAAATAAGTAAACCAACAACTACTGCAATAATCAATGTAAAGAGAAAGGAAGGGTAAATACGTCTTATCGATTTACGTGCCGATTTCACAATCATCTCACTCAGTTGTTTATCCGAATAGGAGGTGATATTTTTATTAACTCCTGATTTCCATACATTTCTTAAATCATTTGCTTCCATACTTTAAAAATCTTTTAATATTTTTTCCAACTGTTTCTTGGCACGATATATCTTTACTCCGACATTAGAAACTGAAATTCCCATAATACCTGCGATGTCATCGTAGCTGTAATCTTCCATATAGAGCAGCATCATGGAACGGTTAATCTCATTCAGTTTTTGTAAAGCATCTAATAGGTTCTGATAATTTAGAGGTTGCTCCATTTCGGAGAATGTTTCTGCAGAAAGTATTTCCGGCATCTCATCTGTAAAGACAAAACGACTGTCTTTTCTGATTTTGGATATTGAGGTGTTGATAGCAACGGCATAAATCCATGAAGCTAATTTAGTTTTATCTTTTAATGAAAGAAAAGACCGCCACAACTGATAAACTATCTCCTGGAAATTGTCCTGTTTATCGGCATCAGATTTAAAGTAAATCAAATTTACCTTATGAATAATCCCCTGATATGCCGATATTATTTTTAAAAACTCGTCCTGATTTGACTTCATTCTATTTTCATTTTATTATATAGTCGGAGATACATTGTGTTTATTACAAAATAATATTTTTTTCAACACATTAAAAATGCCATTATTACTCTGCCCTACTCTTTCCGCTAGCCGTCTGTCTATATTCATCGGTTTTGAAGAGGACATTTATTCCCTCTTTTTTGAGTGTTACAATCCGTTTTCCTTCAAATTCGGTGTCCAGGGAAAGAACGAAAAATGAAGAAAGTACGCTGCGCCATTCAGTGCGAAATCTGTTTTTCTCTTCTTTCTTTTTTCTTTTTTGGGCGTGCCCCTGCGCAAGCTCCGGGTCGGGCTTTCCGCTCGCATCCTGCGCTCCGTTCCTACGCGCCTGCTGCCCGCTGCAATCCCTCACGCGGGAGAACCCGCACAAGCATCCGGATTGTATTTTATCCTGCTGCTCATCCTGCACGTGTTGCTGTTTTAAGACACACGGCCGTGCGTCTCTACAATCGTTATCCATCAACCGTCATTCCTTTGTATTGCCGGATATAACGCGTTTGCGCTGCCGGATTCCATTTTCCGGATATTACATTGCGGGCGAATTCAATTCGCCCCTACCGGTCACCGCCGTACGTATCCGCAACCATTATTCATAATTCACCGTATTCCTGCTATTTGCATCCCGTCATTATCATACACTCCAATCATCAAAGATATCACCGGCCCATTGTAGGGGCGAATTGAATTCGCCCGATGACCGTCGGGCAAACCGTCGGGCATAGTCGTCCATTTGAATATCCATATCACGCATCCGTTTACACATTATATATATATGTATCGTTTTTTGTATTGCCGGATATAACGCGTTTGCGCTGACGGATTCCATTTTCCGGATATTATTTTGCGGGCGAATTCAATTCGCCCCTACCGGTCACCGCCGTACGAATCCGCAACCATTATTCATAATTCCCCATATTCCTGCTATTTGCCTCCCGTCGTTATCATACACTCCAAACATCAAAAATATCGCTGGCCCATTGCAGGGGCGAATTGAATTCGCCCGGTGACCGTCGGGCATAGTCGTCTATTTGAATATCCATCCATCGATATCACGCATCCGTTTACACATTATATATATATGTATCGTTTTTTATATTGCCGGATATAACGCGTTTGCACTGCCGGATTCCATTTTTCGGATATTATTTTGCGGGCGAATTCAATTCGCCCCTACCGGTCACCGCCGTACGTATCCGCAACCATTATTCATAATTCACCGTATTCCGGCTATTTGCATCCCGTCATTATCATACACTCCAAACATCAAAAACATCGCCTGCCCATTGTAGGGGCGAATTGAATTCGCCCGGTGACCGTCGGGCATAGTCATCCATTTGAATACCGATGCATTCATCCGTATCCTCCTTACCCATTATTCACAAAACAAAAAATGGCAATAAAAAAAATTACGGCATACTAGGAATACTGACTCCCTAACCGTTCCTTATTGTTCATTCTTTGAGATTATTGCAGTTAGTTATCGAAATATTTTCTTTCTTATGCATCCGTTTTTTCAACAAACAAGTACATCACGCAGGCATGTCGCTGTTCACGATTCGAGCAGTTTCCATCACCTTATCCTCGCCCATCTCCGTTCTTATAGATATGCGCAACAAGGAGAACAGAACCGGTGTGGAGTTTTTATTTCAAAACCCAAGACAAAAAAATATCCGTCTTGGGTTCGTTATAATTCTATTGGTTTTCTTCTAAATATCTCGAAGGGCTACATTTGAGTTCTGCGTAAACCACTCGGTTAAACGAGAATCCAAACGCGGACACGGCCTCGGAAGCAGATTGAGTGCATGTCGAAAGTAGCCGCACAGCATGTTTCAGCCTCTATTCTAAGTTTGTTGAGCTCTATCTCTACAAACTCTCTCCGAAATCTTCCTTAAATTTTGCCATCAGTTTTTCCGGCCAGTCATCGACAGGTTCGAGTCCTCCCATAAAGAAGCGTAAGACCGGCGGTTCGTAAACAAAACGAAGTCCGCCGATAAGGTGACGGTTTTCGTAAAGCCAGTTCACGCGATCTTCCACATATTTAATCTGAGAGAGTGTGAACACACGGCGCGGAATCGCCAGACGCACAAGTTCCATGTCAGCGTAAGTTTCATTTCCGTATTCGTCGCGCTGGTTGGAAATAGAACCTCGTTCCATTCCGCGCACTCCTGAAATGAGAAAAAGTGCTGCAGCCAATGCACCCGCAGGGTATTGTGTCTGCGAGATGTGTTCGCATATCTTCATCGCATTGATGTGGGCGCCCAACACTCCGGCAGGTTTCACCACGGGAATGCCTTTTGCGTCGAGGGAATCAACCAGATATTTGATAAAGCTCGGGCTTTGGCAGATAACAGTTTCATCCAAGGTCTCATAAAGTCCTACGGCCATTGCTTCTATTTCACGTACAGAAATTCCTCCGTATGTGAGAAAACCTTCGAACAAGGGCACTAATGCCTCCAGATCTTTATATATGCTCAGATCATTCGTACAAATTCCGCCGCCACGCGAAGAGCTCAGCTTGCGTGCGGAGAAATATACTATATCTGCCAGATCCGTCATGACTTTTATCACCTGGCCAAGCGAAGCGTCTTTGAATTCGTCCTCTCTTTGCATGACCAGAAAGGCATTTTCGCCAAGCAAACTGGCATCGAGCACAAGGCGTATTCCATATTTGTCGGCTATGGCACGCACATCGCGCAAGTTTTGCACCGAGAAAGGCTGCCCGCCAATCAAGTTTGTCGATGCTTCCATACGGATGAAAGGGATATTCTTTGCTTCATGTATCTTGATGATCTCTTCCAGTTTCTCAAGATTCATATTTCCTTTGAATGGATGCTCAAACTCCAGGTCATAGGCGTGATCGTAGAGAAGCTCAACGATTTTTCCACCGTATTGGGTAATGTGTGCCAGCGTAGTTGTGAAATGGTAATTCATCGGAATAAGGCTTCCGTTTCTGACATACGCGTTTGTAATGATGTTCTCGGCAGCACGCCCCTGATGAGCCGGCAGCAGATATTTTTTCCCGAGGACATCTTCTACCGCTTTTAACAAACGGGCAAAACTCTGTGAACCGGCGTACGCATCGTCAGCCTGCATCATGGCCGCAAGTTGATTGTCGCTCAGTGCATTTGTTCCACTATCGGTAAGCATATCCAGAAAAACATCTTTGGTGCTTAACCGAAATGTATTGAATCCACCTTCATAAAGCGCTTGCAAACGACGTTCGATAGGTACTAAGTGAAGTTTTTGAACAACTCGTACTTTGTGTAATTCCAAAGGGATGTCTTCCCCGCTATAAAATTTGATCTCTGGCATAGTTAATAAGAAGAATAAGTTTCTGAAAAAGAATGTGGCTTTTTATCATAAAAAGCAGTTATTAACGACAAAGATATATCTTTTTTCAAATAATAAAAGGAAAAACAGACATATAGGAAAGAAAATAAAGCAATATCATTTCACGAAGACTTTCAGGCATCGAAAATCGGCGCACAGAAAAAACAGAATACTCGTCTGATGATTATTAATCACAATGGTGGTTAATATCATAAAAATCATGCTTCATTCCTTCACCCAATATGAAAAGACATCTGCCTTGGGGGCACGATAATTCTATTGGTTTTCACCGAGATATTCCGAAGGGCTACATTTGTAGTTTTCCTTAAAACATTTGGTAAAATAAGACGGAGATGAAAATCCTGATTCGTAAGCCACCTCGGAAACCGATTTGGTGCGTGTCGAAAGTAACCGGACAGCATGTTTGAGCCTCACGATTCGAATCAGTTCGTTGGGCGTATAATCGGTGAGCGATTTCAGCTTACGATAGAGTTGCACGCGCGATAAACCCAATGCACGCGCGATATCATCGACATTCAGCTCCGGATTGGTAATATTCTTCTCGACATACATTTTAAAGTGGTCGATAAATTCTTGTTCTTTATCGGCTAAGGTATTCTTTTTCTCTGTTCCGATAAAACTTGTTGAGGCAAAAATCTCCTTAATCCGGCGTCTGTTTTCGATCAGTTTCCGAACACGAATCTTTAGTAATTCGGCATTAAAAGGTTTCGGAATGTAGGCTTCCGCACCACTCTCGAAACCGACAGCTTTCTGGTCGTCGAGGGAACAGGCGGTGAGGATCACAATAGGGATATGACTTGTGGAAATATTCTCTTTCAAAATACGACAAACTTCAAAGCCGTCTTTTTCGGGCATCATCACATCACAAATAATCAGATCGGGAATACTTTTGATAGCCTTATCGATTCCCTGAGTTCCGTTTTCAGCTTCATAAATCTGATATTCATCCGAGAGAATGTATTTAATATAATGACGCATGTCCGTATTATCTTCAATCAGGAGAACCAAAGGCCGATTCTCCGCTTCCTGCTTATCGGAAAAGAATTCGTCAGCAAGTATAGGAAAACTGTCCGCCATTTTAGACTGAATATAGTCTCCGTCTTTGTACGTTGAAGAACTGTTCTCGGCATCACTATCCGTTAATTTTCCAAGAGGAAAATCAATATAAAAGGTAGTGCCTTCCAATTTGTTACTTCGGACATGCATGTTTCCTTTGTGCATTTCCACCAATGAGCTGACAAGTGCCAGTCCGATTCCGGAACCATTATCCTGGCTCTCAAGCCTGTAGAAACGATCAAAAATATTTTTCCGCTCCTCGGAAGGGATGTAAGAACCGGTATTGAATACAGATAAACGAATAGAATCGGTATCCTTAGACAAATCGACAACTATTTTTCCTTTGACATTCACATGTTTGAAGGCATTTGAAAGTAAATTAAAATAGATTTTTTCCATTTTTTCTTTATCGAAAACCATTTCGAAAGAGACATCCGGCTGGCAGATAGTCTGGAAATCGACCTGTTTGTTTCGGGCATACTCATCGAAATGAAAAGCGAGTTCCTCCAGAAATACTTTCAAGTCGGAACGAAAAAGGTTCATTTGCATCTTTCCGTTTTCGAATCTTCGAAATTCAATTATTTCCGATATCAGGTGCAGCAAACGCGTACTGTTACGTCTCACCAGAATTAACAAATCCCGCTGTTTAGGATTTAAGTCATTCTCAATCAGCAATGTTTCCACCGGCCCGACAATCAAAGAAAGAGGTGTCTTAAATTCATGCGATATATTGGTGAAAAAGACTAACTTAGCATTAGTAGCTTCGCTCAACTGGTCAGACAAATGCTCCACTTCTTCTTTTTGTCTTTTTAGAATGTCAGCCTGTTTCCGAATCTCCTCATTCTGATTTTCAAGTGTTCTGTTCGCCTTGCTTTTTGACCGGTAGGACATAACCGCAATCACCAGGATGACACCCACCAATAACAACACGGTACATGCTGCGTAAAACAGCATCCGCTGCGATGAATACTGTGCCAGACTGTGATCGAGCATTTTATTCATGCGTACCAGCTTGAGTTGCTTATCCTCCAGTTGTTCATTCTGCAAGCTTATAACCCGGGCATTTTCCTTATCGACAATCGCTGTTTTCAGGATATTTTCTTTTAAATATGGATTTCCGGTCAGAATATCCATGGCTATTTTGATGATTTTATCCCCTCCTGTCGGATAAATGATAGAGGCAGTCATTTTTCGTTCAAGAATATTTTCGATGCCGTTTCCTTTTCCGGGAAGCGCATCAATCCCGACAATCACAGGACGATCGGACAAATCTTTCACCGCTTCATACACTCCCGAAGCCATGCGGTCGCTCATCGCAAACACGAGGTCAATACGTGGATGTGGTTCAGACAATACACGATGCATGATTTCTTTTGCATCTTTCTTATACCATTCGGTATAATACTCACCGATAATATGCAATTGCGGGTATTTCGATATTTCTTTTATAAAACCTTCGTGCCTTTCCGCATCAGAGGTAGAGCCCTTAAGGCCTCTTATTTCCAGGATATTTCCTCCGTTTTTTAACAATTGGGCAATATAGATTCCGGCATTTTGTCCTACCTCCCGGTTGTCGGCTCCGACAAAAGCGGTATAATTACTGTTTGAAGTTTTCCTGTCGATGAGAATAACAGGAATTCCGCTGTTGAAAGCTTCTTCTACGACAGGGGTCAATGTTTTTGCTTCGTTTGGAGAAATAACCAGCAAGTCGACCTTCTGTTCCACAAATGCTCGAATATCCTTTATTTGTTGTGCGCTGTTATCTTTCACCGTCTTAATCTGTAACTCCATATTCGGATAGAAAACGGCCTCCTGGAGCATTTCATGATTTTGAATTTTACGCCACTCATCGTCGCTACATTGGGAAACACCAATAACGAATTCAGCCCTTTTCTTATGTTGACATGACGATAAAAGCAGAAGCAAGGTTATCAACGAAATAAAAAATCTATTCATGAGAACAGTATAAGGTTATTAATAAAGGCCAAATCAGCGTGCAAAAATATCGAAAGTCTACCGCATGCAAAAATAAATAGCAGGCTTTGGTAAACTTTCGATACAAAGAGACTATTATTTTCTGAATAATTCCAGATGTGCATCCGCTAAAACAGGCATCGCGCCATGCTGCTGGCAAACATAGGCCGAAACCTCCACAGCCAGCTGGTGTGCATCGCTGATGCGATCGCCATGCAAATAAGCAGCTACAAATGCGGCCGTAAATGAATCGCCCGCTCCCACCGTATCAGCCACATGCACTTTAGGTGTGGGCAGGTATGAAGTTTCTTTGGGTGTGAATACAATACTGCCTCCCACTCCTTTGGTTAATATCACCACGGAAAGATTGTATTCTTTGAGAAGATGAATGCAGATTTCCTGCTCGTTGAGCTCTCCGAGACCAAATAATTCGGAAACGACACACACCTCCTCATCGTTAATCTTCAACACATTGGCTATTTTCAAGGAACCTTCAATCACTTCTTTTGTGTAGAAATGCTGGCGGAGGTTGATATCAAAAATCTTCAAACAGTCTTCCGGCACAGTTTCAAGAAAGCGCAGAATCGTGTTTCTGGAAACCTCATTCCGCTGAGCCAACGATCCGAAGCAAACTGCGGCTGTATTTTTTGCCAAGTTTTCGGTGCGGTTTGTAAAGGGAATATTATCCCAAGCCACATTTTCACAAATTTCATATTGAGGGATTCCGTCCCCGGAGAGCGTTACCTGAACAGTACCTGTTGGAAAATCCGTCATTTCCACGAGATAATTCAACTGTTTAGATTCCAGTGTGCTCAAAATTTCCTTTCCCAGCAAATCATTGCCGATGGCACTCAGGGCATATCCGTTAAAACCAAATTGCGACACATGATAAGCAAAATTGGCAGGTGCTCCGCCTAATACTTTTCTTTCGGGGAAAACATCCCACAATATTTCTCCTAATCCGACTATTACTTTATTCATATCTTATTGTTTACAAATGATAAATATTCCTGTTAAATAATTTCCTATTCTCCTGATTCGAAAAGTTCTATTTTTTAATCGAGCCGGTGAATCTCGCCTAATTCTTTTTCAACTGAGAAGACATAAACATCAAATAAACTACTCCTACAGAAAGGATAATCAAAGCGCCAATCTGAGAAGCCAATACATCTGCCAAAAATCCCATCAGTAAAGGGAAAATCGTTCCGCCAAACAGTCCCATTATCATCAAACCGGATACTTCATCCTTTTTATGGGGAAGATGGAGCAATGCCTGGGAAAAAATAATGGGGAAAACATTGGAATTGCCCAATCCGACCAATGCAATACAAGTATAAATAGCTGAAAGACCCGGGGCAATAAACAAACCTCCAATTCCTATTGCCATCAAAACAATACTTATCACAAAAATGTTCTTCGCAGAAAAACGGGCAAGAAGAAAAGCTCCTGAAAAACAACCGATTGTCCTGAAAATAAAATAAATAACCGTAGCGTAACCGGCATCTTCCAACGGGAGATGCAGACGTTCCATAAGAATTTTAGGAGCAGTTGTGTTTACTCCGACATCAATGCCGACATGACATACAATGCCCAGGAAGCAAAGAAATATAAAGCTCTTTCCCAACAACGAAAAGCAATCTTTAAAAGTCGCCGTCTTTTTTTCTTCCAGCTTTTCATCGATATGTGTCATTCCCAACCACACAGCAGCAATTATTCCAATCACCGCAAACAGAGGAAACATCATTCTCCAATTATCGAAAGCAAGCGCAAAGCGTGCCATCAATATAGGAGCGATAAAAGAAGCAATGGCTTTCACAAACTGCCCCGTTGTGAGTGAGCTTGCGAGCTTCTCACCCTTCACAATATTCGACAAAAGCGGGTTGAGCGATACTTGCATCAATGTGTTACCGATACCAAGCAAAGCAAAAGAGACCAGCATCGATGTATAGTCATAGACAAAAATCGGGATCAGCAGCGAGGCTGCCGTAACAACCAGGCTCAATACAACCGTTTTGCGACGTCCGATTCTGGACATTAATAATCCTGTCGGAACAGAAAAAATCAAAAACCAGAAGAATACCATCCCCGGAAAAACGTTCGCCGTGGAATCCGATAATCCTAAATCCTTCTGTACGTAATTAGAGGCTGTACCTACTAAATCCACAAAGCCCATGGCAAAAAAGGCTAACATGACAGGTATCAACTTTGAAACATTGCTTTTCTCTTGAATCTCCATTTTGTCTATTCTTTTATTTTGTATATTATTAGATTATCAACCAATACATTTGCATCCGTTTTAAATTCCAGAGAATTATATATTTCGGTAGGAAAAATAGAGTTTGTCTGCACCACTTCGCCTTTATCAATAAAACATTCCACAGATGACTTATCCACCAACAAACGGACTTCGTAACTTTTCCGGACAGACAAAGGAGCTTCACTCTTTCTTGCTGCAAAATTCGGACTGAAATCGACAATACCACTTTTAGAACGGTCGACTGAGAACCGTTTGTTTTTCATATCGAAAAGAAATACGGTTTTCTCTCCCTTCGCATTAGCAAGGGCAAAGCTAAATACCGATGATTCTTCCGGACGCACAGTCATCAGAATCTCATAAGTGCCGGTATTGTCTTTTACCAGGTTTTCGACGCTCTGTGTTCTATCTACTTTTATCGGGTCAAAAACAGTTTTGGTTGACCTTTTTCTTTCAATCTCCTGCACCGGATAGTTTGCAAGGACGAGGTGTTCTCCGTTATTTTCAAGCCTCAATTCGCGAGGAAGAGTCATCGCTCCTCTGAAGTAAGTCTGAGGAATCTGATTGGCATAATCCCAGTTATTCATCCATCCCATAAACAGGCAACGTCCGTCAGAAGCAGGCACATTGCTCCATGTTACGCCCGCATAATTGTCACGCCCGTAGTCCAGCCAAAGTGGATAGGGCAAATTGTCGGCACGAAAAGTTTTGCCATCAAAATCACCAATAAAATATTGAGTGGCGCTTCCGCCGTTAGGTCCACCCGGATTGATACTGACAAGCAATACCCATTTCTTTTGTCCTGCGACAGAGAGTTGTATCAAGTCGGGACATTCCCACACACCGCCGTGCGCACCAGTACCTTGTCCGAATTCGCTCTGTTTCTCCCATTTTTTCAAATCCGGAGATGCATAAAAAGAGATGGTTTGTGAGGTGGCCAAAGCCATTATCCATTTTTTACTTTGTTCATGCCAAAAGACTTTCGGATCACGAAAATCAGCAATATCCGGATCTGAGAGCACCGGATTTCCTTTGTATTTCACAAACGAACGTCCATTATCCAAACTATAAGCGATAGATTGCTGCTGATGTTTTCCTGCGGAAGTATAAATGGCAACCATTGCATTTTTACCAAATCCGGCCGTGTTGTCTTTATCGATTACCGCACTTCCTGAAAATATCGCACCAAGCTCATCCGGAGCAAGTGCCACCGGCAAATGTTCCCAGGTAATCAGATCGCGGCTTACCATATGCCCCCAGTGCATATTGCCCCAGCGCGTTCCATAAGGATTATACTGAAAGAAAAGATGATATTCTCCATTCAGATAGACCATGCCGTTCGGGTCGTTCATCCAACCATAAGCAGGCGAAACATGGAAAACCGGACGGTATTTCTCCTTACCGTCGATAGCAAAGGTATCTGAAAGTTTTATTTGAGCAAAACCAATATCTGTTTTCTTCACATGCGCAAATACAAGTGCTACATGCTGGTCTCTGTATGCGGAAATATCGACAGGAACCCAGTAATCGACACGTTTCTGAGCTACCCGGATATACATTGGCTCTCCTACATTTTTTTCATTCACCTGAAGTTGAATAACCGATTCCGGTCCGTCATCTTCCACCGGCAGCAACAGATAACGGTGATCGGCCTTGAATGTTAATTTATAATTAACCATAAACAGACTTTTTTCATTATTACTCATCACAATATTATCCACCAAGATGTGTCCCCACGGTCCTCGTTGATTGTCAACAATACGAATCGAAGCTTTTTCCCCTTTATAAGCTTTGACATTCCATGTCATTTGCAACAGCCGTTCGCCTTCTACCAGTGAATGACTTTTACAAACGGATTTTCCACCAATCAGCAATTCGATATAGACATCGTCTGCCATTCCTCCGCCCAGCAAGAAATTGATGTAATCTCTTCCGATAGTAAATTCTTTGGAGACAAGTGTTCCCCGGGAGTCATCTCCTCCGGAAAAACTGTTAACAAGATATTTACCTTCAAAACCAGACACTTCCTGCTGTCCCGAATAACTTCCCCGCACCGGCTGTTTGCCGAAAGCATCTCCTTCGACAGCCCATTTACTGAAATCTCCGGATTCGAAATTATCGATAACGACATCGTTGGCGGAGCAAGATGACAGACTTAAAGATAACCATCCGATGGTAATTAATAATAACAATTTCATAGGTTTAAATGATTTATCGGGCTATATATATTTTTTCGATTGTGCTTTTTCCTGTGCGATCCGTCTTTTTTATCAAATACGTTCCTTCGGATAATGTATTACGGTTGATCGTACCTGAATTTAAAGCTGTTTGCAACAGACGTCCGGCCAGTGAATAAACCTGAGTAGATACTGTCTCTTCCTCTGTTGAAGATTCTGTTTGAATAGAAGATGTGGATTCATTGTAGGCTGCAATCTGATCCCACCACATCCGGTGATATTCTCCATCAGGAATAATATTCAATGTATAATCTTCAAAATGCGGTGCTACTAGAAGAGTTTTGATATTTCCGGTGCCCGCAGGAATTGGAAAAGTCAATTTCTGCCAAGAACCGGGAGTGGTATAATTAGTTGTCACAAAATAGCTTTGCGTCCCATCCTGCAACTCTAATCTGACAGCTCCCTCCATTTTCTTGAAAATCATCACAGAAATAGCATTGTAGGTATTCACATCAATATCCAAACCTGAAAGTCCTCCTCCAGTATAAGAGACATCCCCGTTATTGATCCATACAGTCATAGCCTTATCTGTATTGTTTACATCATCTTTGGACGGATTATCCCAAATATCGACAGAACCGGCAGAACCGGCTGTCCACCATCCGGTACCTGTATCCTCGCCATTACTGATAACCAGTGTCTGCGCATTTGATGTAAAAACATAAAAAAAAGCGACTAAAAGTAGAAATACAGTTTTCATATTCATGTATATTTATTGGGTTAATTCATTTTTAATAAACAACGGGAGACGGCCTCTATTCAAGACCATTCCCCTTGTTTTCTTTTTTTAATTAATACGAACTCCATTTAATATTGCTTACAGATACTTCTCCATCTGAACAAAAGATACTCCATGGATTGTATTGCATATTGTAAATACGGTTGGTAAATGCATACTGACCATTGATATAAACAACACATACCGATTGTTCATTCACAATTGTGATTTGATAGAGACCATCAGCAGCCGGTACAAATGCATTGTAATTAATGTTGGTTCTTGTCTCATTGCCGGAAGAATCAGTGGTCACCTGGTCAAATTTCAACGCATTATATTTTGCTTCAATATAAACACTATATTTTGTACTTTGGTCACGACCATCTACAAACGAGATGCCAAACACTGCCTGATTGTTTGTTGGCGCCTGCACCTTCAATGAGATCATATTGCTAGCGACCAATCGACCGAAACGCACCCAAGAGCCTCCATCCAGGACATAGTTGTCCGACAAACTTCCGCTAACATTTCCTTTTCTGGCATGTTCCGCCGGGTTCTCTGTTTTTGTAAATTTCGCTGTTACAGCATCCGGAAAGGTTAGACCCAGTGTTCCATCACTGTTTTGCACCAATTTGTGGGCGACAAGATTGCCTGCCCAGTCACCTGTTCCGGTATTCGTTTTTCCCGAACGGGAAAAACACCAGCCATATATGTAACGTTGAGATGCCGTTCCGCTGGTTTTGCCGGCATAAAAGGCAGTTCCTTCTAATTTGCCTTCGTTAGGAGGAAAATTCTGATCGGTACGCGTTTGCAATTCGGATAGGCTGGATGCATAAAAGTACTGTACCTGACGGGTTATATCCTTATCGGAATACACCATATACCAGTAATTTCCCATTTTGAAAACATCAGGACACTCATAGAAACGCCCCCAAATATTTTTGAAGAAAGGTTCGGTTACTGTCCAGTGCGCCAAATCTAATGATACGAACTGAGCAATGACAGGTGTACCTCCCTGTGTGGTTGCCACCAGCATTTTATAAATGTTTGCGTCCTCGTCAAAGAAGACATAAGGATCGCGAAAATCGTTGGATGAATATCCCTCCGGCGCATCCAATCGAAATGAACGATCTTTGGTCCAAGTCTTAAAATCAGAAGACGTGGCCAGCAAGATAGCCTCTTTGGCTTGAGAAGCAGTAGCATTATCTTTATGTCCGGTATAAAACGTATAATATACCCCATCTTTTTTGATGGTACTTCCTGTTCCTAATGCCGGATCCTGTTCTGCAATTGTTCCACAGGGAATCGCTTCTCCATAAGATATATAGGAGGAAGCATCCGTTGTCTTCAGAGTATGTATTGGATGGTATGTGCTTGCTCCATCGCGCCAGTCCTGCAAATACATCACATAATGAGTTCCGCTTGCTTGATCGTAATATGGCATGGGATCTCCCACATAACCGACAGCAGGCTTGTAATAGAGGTTATAACTGTTGGGTTCAGTAACATTCACCAACGTTGTTGTTGTATCATTTAGTATTTTATAGCCATCTGCCACCACATCATTGCTACATGCAGACAACAAAACCGATATTCCGGATATGATAGATAATCCACTAATAATCATTTTTTTCATAGTAATTACAGCTAATATTTTCTAATGAGTCATTATTCTGCCAAATATTCGATGGCATTCTTAGTCATTGTTGTCAGGTTAGCACGGTACGTGCCCGTAGTAGTCACTCCGTTTCCATACCAGTCATACGCTCCGGAACCAACAACAAGCACTTTTCCACTACCATTGCGAGAGGGAAATTCAGCGATCACGACAGCACCATTATCGTTATCTGCATCTCCATCGCTACGCCCCAAAGCAATTCCTCCGGTTGTATTCTGCCAAACGGTAGTTGTACTGTATCCTCCCCAATCAGAGCCAATATGCCATTGAGCGGTACTGTTGGTTACAGCATACCCTGTATTGAATAAATAGGCAACATAGTTTTTATTACTTGCCGTTTGAAGATTCTGAAACATAGGGTGGTCAGTGTGCCCTTTGAAAGATATACCCCACGGAGAAGTAGCTATTTCGGAACTGCTTTCTGTTCCTCCCCAACAATTATTAGGCGATGTACCATCCTTACTTATCTCCAAGGAAGCGAGATATCTTGTAGCAAAACGAGTCAACAAGAGATTTCCTCCACTTTGATAATAAGCTTTAAAGGCAGATATAGCTTTTGTGGCATCAGAAGGCAAGCCCACAGCATCTGAATATCCGTCTACATGCCAATGCCACCATACCATTTTATATTTAGCCAATTGTGCATTTCCACTCACCACATCCGCAAAGGAAATATATTCCGAACCGGAAATATTTTGAAGCATCCACTCAGCAGCTGCTTTTTCTTCAGGGCTTTCTATTTTATCAACAGAAGCAGCCGTTCCGACAAAAGCAGTGTATTCAATATCGGTAGGAACAACAGTCACAACATACGCCGACACAGCAGAATTATTGGTTATCGTGAATGTGACCGGATTTGTGAAGTCAATCACCGAACCGCTTCCGGGAGTGCCTGAAGCCCCATCTGTCATTACATAGGTCGCCGTGAGTTTAGTCACATCTGTAGATTTAGGGACATACACGGTAATGCTTTTTGAATCATTATTGATGCTTCCAATGTATGAATCGTTGATGACAAATTTTTCTATCTGTGCTTGATCTACTTTCACTGTAACAGTGTAAATCTGATAGACACTTCCATTCGTTATTCTGATAGCTATTGGCAGGGTAAAGTTTGCAACATTGCCTGCCGTCAGGTCTGCCTGAGCACCATCAGAGAGGGTGTATTGAGGCTTCATCGCAGTAATGTCTGTTCCTTCAGGAACCTCCACGATTATCGTTTGGGAGGTTTGGTCAATAGTTCCTTCGTATCCGTTTAGACTGAAAGATTTAATTTGGACATCTGCCTTCAAATTTAAACCTGAAGGGTTATTTTCGTCACAACTACCCAAAAGGAAAGCTGTGAAAACAAAAAACATGATATGAAAAATATATCGAACTTTCATAGTTGTATCTTGATTTAGGTTTACCATCCGTTATTTTGCTTACATAAATTCCCACTTGCCGTAATCTGCGAGTAAGGAATAGGCAGGTATTCGTTTTTCCCCTTGGTGAAATTTGCAGTCGAATAGTAACTTCTCCGACTTTCTTCAGATCGGTAATAAGTATTGATAACATCAGCTGCCACCCCCCAACGTACCAAGTCAAAAAAGCGAGAGCTTTCCATTCCAAATTCCAAACGTCTTTCCCATCGGAGTGCTTGTCGTGCATAATTTTGTGACCACACACAATTTTGCCCATCTATGTAAGTCGAGATTTTCAAATTAGGGGCGTACGATTTTATATAATTGGTACTGGCAGCGGCTCTGCTCCGCACCTTATTGATAAGCGGAAGTGCCTCACCGGATCTGTTGAGTTCAATCAATGCTTCAGCCCGTATCAATAGAACATCAGCATAGCGAATCACAATATGATTCATTGAATTAGCCCAAAATGTTCCACTCACTTTCTTCTGACAAGAACAACCCGGATCCACATTCTCTTTCAACGAGGAATAGACTCCATAGAAAGTGGGATTACGACTCCATGATTCTTCGAAAATATAACTGCTATTGTATTTATATGGAAAACCAGGCATGGCAACAGTATGAAAAAGCCGGGGATCTGAGTCATCATTGGCACTATTATAGTTTACAAAGTTATAATTGTCAAATTCCGGAAGGCCATTTATTGTTTTGAATGAATTGACCAGATTCTGGCTTGGCTTATGAAAATCGCAACAGCCAAAGAACTGGGGAACAGTCAGCATCATACCAAAATTCAGGTTTCCATAGAAAGTGCCATCATTGATCGAGTATTGAATAGCCCAAATAGATTCCTTTCCATTCTCATCTTCCGGAAGAAAATTCATTGCATAATCAGACTCAAGTCCAAAACCGCCTGCTGTAAAGATAGCATCATCCGTATATGTCAACACAGCATTTAAATCATCGGTGTTAATTTCAGTAACATTGTGTGCTTCATCCTGACGATATGCCTTATACAACATTGTTTTCGCCAGATATGCGGCTGCAGCAGCTTTTGTCGGCCGACCGATTTCTTTTTGCTGAACCGGCAAATTGTCATAAGCATATTTAAAATCATCCGCAATTTTGCCCCATTGCTCATCACTAGTGTATGTCACATTAGACAAAGAAGTATAGGCTTCCGTATCGACAGATTCATCTGCAATGACAATGCGATTGAATAATTCTTTTAGCAGGAACAGCGCATGTCCGCGTAAAAATTTCATCTCTGCCATTCGTGTATTTTTCAACGGATAAGCCACCTCGGACAATCCGTCCAAAGATTTCAATGCAGTATTTGCTCTTGTGACACATTTGTATAATCGACTCCAGATATCACTGATATTCCAGTCCGTTGTATTCGTTCCATTAGCTATTTCCAAAAAATGGAATACATCACCATCTGCAGCTCCGGATCCACCTTTATAACAATCATCAGACCTCACATCATAATTCCATAAACTGAAAGAAGAGTTTATATCATCGCCCGACACCCAGATAGCATAAGCTGAGGTTACCAAGTTATCCACATATTCCGGAGAATTAATCTCTTCATCGGTTAATATTCCTTGTGGCGTTTTATCTAAGAAAGAAGTACAGCTAGCAGAAAAAAATGCTGCTAATATAATTATGCACAAAAATTTACGATTCATACTATTACATTTTAAAGTTTATCAGAATATCACATTCAGACCAAAGGTCAGATTTAAAGGAATTGGATATCCGTAAAGCGGATTTTCAGGATCTACTCCGCTGAATTTTTTGGATTTTACGGTCAATAGATTTTGCCCGCTGATATAAAACCGCAGACTACTCATTTTTAACTTCTCAGAAGAAAACTTAGTCGGAACCTTATATCCTATTTGTATATTTCTCAATTTCAGGAATGAACCATTTTCTATATAGTAAGACGAAAGGCGTTTTTCATTGTTTGAATCAGTAGTTGTCAAGGCGGGAATATCAGATGCTGAATTATTGACAGTCCAGGCATTCAAGACTCTTCTCCCTTTATTCAGGTAGTTGACGTTGGTTGCAGACCAGAAATCCGTTTGTTCTTTTATAGCCTGCATATTCACATCCACTCCCTGAATACCTTGCCAGAACATCGAAAGATCAAAATTTTTGTATCCAAAATTCATATTTACCCCGTAACTGAAATCAGGTGTCGGATCATATATCCAAGTCTGATCTTTTTCATTTATTACGCCATTATTATCCAAATCTTTGTACCGGATGCGTCCAATTCCGGCTCCACTTTGCGTTGCATGATTAATGATATCTTCCTGCGACTTAAACAAACCGTCTGCCACATATCCAACCTGGGAATAAATGGGATGTCCGACAATACTCTCCACCCCATTTCCGCCATACGTCCCGGCAGATGCGACAGTCTCGGGAACGCCCAACACTTTGTTGCGATAGCAAGATAAATTCAGATTGATATCGTAATCAAATCCGCTACCGGTCTTTTGCCTGTATCCAATATTAAATTCAAAACCTTTATTCTGCATCGAACCGGCATTTACATATTTGTCTGCCCCCTCTCCCAGAGTTGCAATTCCAGTGAGCAGGGTCAATATATTCGTTGTCTTCTTGTAGAACACATCCACAGAACCGTACAGAGCTTGTTTGAACAATGCATAATCCAGCCCTAAATTAGTTTGGGTAGTTGCCTCCCATTTTATATTATTATTTCCTAACTGATTCCGTTTAAAACCGGAGGCTAGTGTACCTCCACCATTCGTTCCTGCGAGATCATACGAAGTACCAAAATTTCCGCCGGCATAAGCGTTTGTTGCTCCGTAATTCGAGACATAAATGGTATATCTGGCTGAGTTTGAGATACTCTGATTTCCGGTTTGTCCCCATGAAGCTCTAATTTTCAGATCATTAAGCACACCAGATGCAGCTTTCATAAATGACTCTTCACTCATTCGCCATCCTAAAGAGACAGACGGGAAAACTGCATAACGATTATTAATACCGAATCTGGAAGAGCCATCGTTGCGAAGCGTCAAAGAAACCAGGTATTTATTATCATAAGAGTAATTAACCTTTCCAAAATAAGAAACCAGAGAATATCCATCGCCATTGCCATAGGTTTGAGAGTCACCTGTTCCCGCATCCGGCCACATATAGTCCGGAGTCAATATAGAAAAACCTTCTTTGTAAGCAGTGAAAGATGTATAATCTTCGTTGTTTAATTCAACTCCAATCATCGCATCACCACGATGTTTTTCTTTTTCAAAATTATACGTTGCCAAAGCATTCCACATCCATCTTGTCCAGTGCTCTTGAGTTAAGGATACAGCACTCACATCTGAACTTTTGTACCCATTTTCATAAGGAAATGTAAAATTTCGTTGTTGCTTATTAGAATAGTCCAGTCCAAAATTTGAACGCAGATTAAAACCTTTAAAGAGTTTCAGGTCAACAAATGCATTTCCCAACAAACGCCAGTATACATACCTATTATATCTATTATCATAGACTACACGAGCCGGGTTGTTCCGATCCGGAAGGTTTCCTTCGGGGCCTCCCCATCCACCACTTAAGGTATGTACCGGAATAACAGAAGGCATGTCAATCGCATCGCTGATTATATTAGCGGGAGCGGCAACTTCATCCGTCCGGTTTAGGGTAAAGTTTTCCCCAATAGTCAGTGCATTTCCGATCAATTTATAATCCGTATTGATACGAGCGGAGAAACGCTGAAAATCAGAATATTTAATAATACCATCATTGTGATAATAACCTGCCGAGAAAAAAGAATTTCCTTTTTCGCCTCCGTTGCTAACAGAAAGGTTGTATTGATGCGTAGCACTTGTCCGCGTGATTTCTTTAAACCAATCGGTATCGGCCACTTCCATTGTATGAGTACTATCCAAGTATTTGGGAAGAGTCATTTCATTCAGCATGGGCATATTGTTGGTATCGTACCCCCAATTGTAGAGATAGCCAATGCCGTTTGAATTCGGATTTATCCCGTCATTGACATAAGCTTGCCACATCGCGTTTCCATATTGTTCCGTGTTAAGCATCTTCAATCTGTTTTGGTAACTGGAAACAGATAATGAAGCATCAAAATTGATTTTCACAACTCCTTTTTGCCCTTTTTTCGTCGTGATGATAATCACCCCATTAGCAGCTCTTGAACCATAGATAGAAGCAGAAGCAGCATCTTTCAAAACCTGAATGGACTCAATGTCGCTTCCATTCAACTCATGCATTCCACTTTGAGTAGGAACTCCATCAATAATATACAATGGACTATTATCATTTAAGGTTCCAATACCCCGAATACGAATGCTGACAGATCCACTCGGATTTCCATCAGAAGTAATGTTCATTCCCGGCACACGTCCCTGAAGTGCTTTCATCGGATTGTTCTCCCCCTGTTTCTGAACATCAGCCATACTCACCACCGACACGGCTCCAGTCAAATCTGCCTTTTTCTGAGTAGTATAGCCTGTCACTACCACCTGAGATAGGCTGTGAGCATCCTCTTTTAATTTAATATTCAACGATGTGTTTGTTGTGACCTTCACTTCCTGAGGAATCATTCCAATCATGGAAAAGACCAAAACAGAGGGGAAAGTCTTCGGTTTAATCACAAATTTTCCGTTAAGATCGGTGACAGCACTGCTTCCACCTCCTTTTTCGAGGACAGTAACACCAATCAAAGCTTCTCCATCCGATTCACTGATGACAGTTCCGGATATTTGTTGATTTTGTCCATACATGATGGTTGGGATAATTGACAGCAAAAATGCAATAAGCATTGTTCGCCTTAAAAAAGAAAAATTGTTCTTCATAGTTAAAACAAGATTTTTATTTAATTCATACGATTAAAGTTTTCTGGTACTTTTTCAGAAGACATCTGATTTCAAAAATATAGACCTTATCCACTGAAATCTGAGTTTATTCTACGTTGCAAAAATATGTCGTCAACTACTAACAGACCATAAAAATCATTTCAAACACTTGTAAAATCGTATCTTCTTCTGTTATTCTTTATATAGAATAATAGAAAACACAACTGATTATATGCGGGTTAGAAACGATTCAGGGAGATTATTAAATCTAATGATTGATTTCTCAGAAAAAATAAATGTATGCAGCCTTTGATTTTTCATTCAAACAGGAAAAGACAAAGTAGCCAGACAATACACTTGCGCTATTCGATGCGATAAAAGGCAAAGCTATAAAAGTGTAAGGTTCTTGGTATTCAGTCAACACTATTTGGTGTAATTTCAGCTCTAAAGACACCGGGACTGAACATTTCCGATGCTATTTGTATACAGCTTCGGATCGTATTGAAAACAAGAAATACATTTTTTGTACAAAAGAGTTTACGTCGAATAAGGGCTTATCCAAAATGATAACCAAAGGCTAACCGGGCAAAACAATTAAAGGCTTCCCAAAAGAGTTCTACTTTATTTTTTATAGAATCCCGAGAGGCAGTAGCTGCATACGCGGAGAGTAAACCGCGAGACAGAATAAATGCCTAGAGGCATTCGTTACGGAAAGTGTATTTAACAAAAGACAACAATGGATCGGCAGTATAATGGTTGAAAAAAGCAGAAAGGAATGGTATTTAAGTAGTATCTAAAATATAATGTCGTATTGTTTGCCGACATTGTTCAGAACAA
>JASGFJ010000015.1:0-101583 GCA_047605645.1 Dysgonamonadaceae bacterium
TATCCGTGCAATCTTGTCTGCTCCATGTTTGGTGCGGGAAAAGATAAGCACAGATTTCTCCTTCTCTTTCTTCAGTAGTTTTATTAAAAGATCTTTCTTCTCTTGTTTTTCAACAAAATAAATATACTGCTCGATTGTGTCTACTACGGATGATACCACGGCAACTTCCACTTTGACCGGATTTTGTAGGATAGAACGAGACAGGACTGCAATGGAATCGGGCATTGTTGCCGAGAAGAAAAGAGTCTGCTTTTTCTTCGGTAATTTGGGCAATAAGCGTTTGATGTCGTGAATAAATCCCATATCAAGCATTCGGTCAGCTTCATCCAAAACAAAGTGTTCGATAGCATGAAGGTGGATAATGCCCTGATTCATTAAATCGAGTAATCGCCCGGGAGTGGCAACGAGAATGTCTACACCGGCTTTCAGCTCATTGACCTGTGCATTTTGTTTTATTCCTCCGAAAATTACACAATGACGAATGCCGGTATAGCGGGTATAATCTGTCAGGCAATCATTAATTTGAATAGCTAATTCTCTGGTCGGAGTCAGTATCAAGGCTCGTATTTCCTTTTTCTGTGCATCGCTTTGATGCAGGTACAATTGCTGTATGATAGGAAGTGAGAAGGCGGCTGTTTTGCCCGTTCCGGTTTGTGCTAATCCCAGTATATCCCGGTTATTCAATGCTGGCGTAATGGCTTGTTCTTGTATGGGTGTAGGTATTGTATATCCTTTTTCATTGAGAGCCTTTAGAACGGGCTCTATTATATTCAATTCTTTAAATGTCATTGTTTTATTTATCTGTGATGAAAATCAGCACTTTATTTTACTGATATATTATTTTATAAACCCAAGATAACCCTTATGAATGCAACTATTCATCTGTTATATTGCTTTTCCTTATTTTAATTTTAAACACATAAGTTGATTTTGGTGTCGCTATTTTCGATGAAAAGACCCGGTATATCGGTTACGGAGCAGAACAAGGAGAAGACAGAAAACAATATTAACTTGATTGTTCGGTGTGCAAAGGTACGAAAATAAATTGATTTGCTGACTACTCGGAGGTTTGCGCAAAAAAGATGTTGGATTTTTTTGTCCTAGAACCAATAATACCTCTTTCGGTGGATTCTTTTGTGAAAAAGATTGCTCGTTTATATCCGTGTATTGTGAACTTCGCTTTTCAGAATTAGTTGTTGTTTCATCTAATTCTAGCTTTCCTTAACCTGCTTTATTCCAAACACCGCGATACGTTTCAATCCCGGTTTCAAATTCAGTCTCATTCAAATCAGTTGGTATTTCTTTCGTTTTGGAATACCGCTGAATGTAATAAATAGGTTTTTTCCAGGAGATTCAACCGAGTTCTTGCTATATTCTTCGTTATTTTCTCATTCTTCTGAAAAAATTACGATTAGTCTGTTTGTCGAAAAACATTATTTCCCTAAATAATAAGCAATTGCCATTTATCGCCTGTAATTTCTAATGTACAGCTGAGCGGACAAGCCAATCGCCTTTTATTTGTAAGTAACATAATGCAAAAATACAGCAATTCTTGCAAAATATAAGAATTCGTCTTATATTCGTTTTCACAAGTAAGAGGCAGTGCGTTAGGGCTTTTGTAGGTGGTTTATCCGCTGTGGTTATATTATAAAAGACAAATAGATTTATCCAATGCCGGAACATCCCTGATGGGGCGGCCGGATATTTTTGTTGTATTGTGATTCTGTACAAAATCTTGTTAGGCATTGCCGGACATAGAGGTGAATAAGATAGAAAAAACAGCAGACAATACCGAAGAACACATTGCTACCGGTAAACCTGAAGGCCGCTGCTTGAAAGAGGAATTCGATTGCAATTGGTCACAGACCGATTTCCGAAGAATAGAGACAATTTTAATAACCTAAAAAATCAAGAAAATGGCAACAGTAAATGTTTATCTTACCTTTAACGGTAATTGTGAAGAAGCATTCAATTTCTACAAATCCGTATTTGGAGGTGATTTTTCTTATGTCGGAAGATATAAAGATATGCCTAAACAAGACGGATGCGGAGAGATTAATGATTCGGATGCCAATAAAATAATGCATATAGGTTTGCCTATCAGTAATGAAACGTCGATTATGGGAAGTGATAGCCCGGAACAATGGGCTTCTTCCTATAAGGAGGGGAATAATTTTTCGCTCTCTGTGGATGTCCGAAGCAAGGAGGAGGCCGATAGGATATTTAGTGGACTATCCGCCGGAGGACACGTGACGATGCCAATGCAAACTACTTTTTGGAGTGCATATTTTGGTATGTTTACCGATAAATTCGGTATTAACTGGATGGTAGGTTACGATGAGCCCTCCCCAACTCAGCCGATGTGAAGAACGGATATTCATGAATCCGGAAACATGATTCTTCGTTCAAATGTTGTTCGCATTTCTGCTAAACGATAGCGAACATCTGGCTTGGAAAATGCTTGTATTAAAATTGCCATTATATGAGGCCGTTTATCGAAAAAGGTAAACGGCCTTTCATTGTCTCCGATTGGGAGCTTTATTCCCAATAAATTGAGGCTATATTTCGGTGATTTTTGTCAATATTTACGAAAAATGAAAATATAAATAATAAGTGTATCCGATTTTGAATATATATTGATATTCAATCCCATTTGTTGTAAAAATAAAAAGTTCTACTTTCTAAATACTCTATTATTGTTCAGAATAAATGGCAGCTATATTGTAATATTGTAAAAGAAATAATTAATGGTTGTTTTTCTTGATTTTGTCAATAAAACATGATTTAATTTTGAGCGTACATTCCTGAAATAGACAAACTGATTCATAAGCAAAACATGTCTGTTTAATAATTTTCTGTTACGATGCCCTTTCAGGCGGAATTCAGAAGAGTGTATTAATACTCATTTAAGAGAAAGTATTTCATAATCTAGTGTTTTAATGCTAACAAATAGTGTGAAATTGTTTTTCCAGAATATGCTGCGATAGCATCGGAAAGCATGTAGTTTTTGTATTCGGATCTGTTTTTGCTGTGAAGTAAAAATAGATATTAATAAGCAGGATATGCAATTAGTTTCTGACCTTTTGCACCTGCTTTCTTCAATCAATTTGAATACAGGTTCCGTGAAGTCTCATGGAACCTGTTTTTATATGCTCCTGGGTGGGGCTTTTTTTTCGAGTAAAAAAAGCACAGATGCCTCTTTCTGAAAAGAATCAATATATAGACAAATTATAGCGCATAAAGAAAAGTATTTAACCGGACAAAAGATATATTTTTGTGAATTAAAATATGTAAACAGTGGGACAGATTCTGATAATAGACGATGCACTCAAATTAAGAACCCTTCTTTCCCGGATGATTAGTCTGGAGGGTTTTGATGTCCTACAGGCGGAAGATTGTAAAACTGCTTTGAGGTTGTTGGAGACAAATAATGTAGAAGTCGTACTGTCTGATGTGAAGCTTCCTGATGGGAGTGGAGTGGAGCTGGCGGGAAAAATCAAAAAATTATATCCTGTTGTCGAAATTATTTTACTGACTGCTTATGGCAATATTCCTGATGGAGTTCAAGCCATCAAAAACGGCGCTTTTGACTACATCACTAAAGGAGATGACAACAACAAGATAATCCCTCTTCTTTATCGTGCCCTTGAAAAAGCCGAGCTTGCACGAAAAAGACTTCCATTAGAGAATCAGCCTTTCGAAAAACATTCCTTTGATAAAATTATAGGTCGTTCGAAAGCTATTCGATATACCATGGAGCTCGCTCAGAAAGTATCGGTAACGGATGCAAGTGTTTTGCTCACGGGCGAGACAGGGACAGGGAAAGAGGTTTTTGCTCAAGCCATTCATCAAGCCAGTAGTCGAAATAAAGAAAATTTTGTAGCCGTTAATTGTTCCGCTTTCGGGAAAGAACTGCTTGAAAGTGAAATGTTCGGACACAAGGCTGGTGCCTTTACAGGGGCTGTTAAAGATCGTAAGGGGCTGTTTGAGGAGGCAAACCATGGAACTATTTTTCTTGATGAAATAGGGGAGATGGCTTTGGATCTTCAAGCGAAGTTGCTACGAGTCCTGGAGACCGGAGAATTTCTAAAAGTTGGCGAAAGCAAACCTACTCAAGTGGATGTCCGGCTTATTGCTGCTACCAATCGTCATCTATTACAAGAGGTGGAGCAAGGGCGTTTCCGGGAAGATCTCTTCTATCGGATTTCTGTTTTCCAGATTCATTTACCACCGCTTCGTGAACGATTAACAGATATTGCTGATTTATCTGAATATTTTTTGCATTTTTTCGTTTCTAAAATGAATAAAGGCATCAACGGAATATCGAAAGAGGCAATGGATGCGCTGAAACTCTATACTTGGAAAGGCAATATCCGTGAATTGAGAAACGCAATTGAAAGGGCTGTTATCCTCTGTTCCGAAGATGAAATTACGGTTGCTGATTTGCCCTTAGGACTTCAACAAATTGACAGAGAACATAAAAACAATGATTTCTCCGCTTTGGAATTGGCGTGTGTGGAGAAACTCCATATTCAGAAAGTGTTGAGTTATACAGGAGGAAACAAGACTAAAACGGCTGAACTTTTAGGGATTGCTTTGACCACTCTATATCGTAAACTCGCGGAATACGGCATCGAATAAATAAATAAGTAAATGTTCATAATTTGTTGCAAACACATCCATTTATAATATCTTAAAAATAAATTAAATAACGAATTAAATCCATACAACTAATTTTATAAGACTACTTATTAAAGCAACTAGTTTATCCATCCTTCTTGCCGATGGCTAAAAGTTTTTGTCTCAAATAGGCTGCTGCCTGTCCGGCACGGATTGTGATTTGCCGGATTGTTTTGCTATTCTTGTTTTTGTGCTTGCTCGTTGTTGGGGGAGCATAAATATCGGCAAGATGAATGAAATCCTGCTGAGACTGCAGATTGAACATACTTGCTATGGAAGTGGTATGGCCCATTCGATTCTTCTTGCTTTTCAGACATTGCAGAGCCCTATTTTCAATATCTATACTCCTTTCATCCCATTTTATTTTGTCTGTTCGGTGGGATGGAACTCGCCTGATTTTTTCATTATTGTTTTAGACGTATTATCTTCTGTGATTTTATAAAGATCATGTTTCGTTTCATAATGCTATACCAGACCCTTTCATTTTGAAAGGGTCTGGTATTCTTGTTTATCACTATTGTTTTCTTAACTCATTCAAATTCTTTCGTTTATCTAAAATAACTTGTTTTTGGCACATGAATTGGCATATAAGCAATAACAATGATGTTTGGAAATTCAAATTATTTAAAATGAAAAAAGTATGGTTGTATTATTGGTAGTTGCTGTTGTTATGTTTGGGTATATGTGCTATGTACTGGTAAAACCCGAGAAGTTTTGAAACATTAAAAAAATAGAAAGAAATGAATACGGAAATTCTGGGGATTGTCTTGATGTATGCGGCAGTGGTTTTATTAGCTATTCCGCTGGGCAGGTATATTGGAAAAATATTTAATGGGGAGAAAACCTGGTTCGATAAAATTTTCGAACCGATAGATAGGCTTTTCTTTAAATTAAGTGGAATCGACCCTTCGAAAGAGATGAACTGGAAGCAACATCTTAGCACATTGCTTACTATCAATGGACTATGGTTTGTTATTTGCATGCTTGTGTTGATGAATATGAGCTGGCTTCCTCTGAATCCGGATAAAAATCCGTCTATGAGCTGGCATCTGGCTTTTAACACATCAGTGAGTTTTATTACCAATACAAATCTGCAGCATTATGCCGGTGAAACAGGTCTGTCTTACTTCGGACAATTGATGTTGATGCTTTGGCAATTTATCAGTGCCGCTACCGGAATCGCGATTTGTGGAGTTGTTTTTCAGGCAATGAAGACTCAAACGACAACCCAACTGGGTAATTTTTATAAATACTTTGTGCGTTCGTGTACGCGGATACTGTTTCCATTGGCTCTGGTGGGAGCAATTATTCTCTTATTGAACGGGACTCCCATGACTTTTGCCGGAAAAGATACTGTTGTAACCATGGAAGGCGCCCCGCAGCAGGTTAGCCGTGGTCCGGTAGCGGCTTTTGTTGCGATAAAACAGCTGGGTACCAATGGCGGTGGCTTTTATGGTGCTAACTCTGCTCATCCGATGGAAAATCCGAATTATCAGACCAATATATTGGAGACTATTTATCTAATGTTGATTCCCATAGCATTGATTTTCTCTCTCGGATATGTTTTAAAACGGCGCAAATTGTCTTGGAGTATTTTCAGTGTGATGACAATTGGTTTTCTCTGTCTTTTACTTCCTACGGTTTATCTGGAAATGCGTGGTAATCCATCCTTGTCTCATTTGGGTATTCAGCAGACAACCGGAAGCATGGAAGGAAAAGAAGTTCGGTTGGGAGCTGCTGCTTCCGCTTATTGGGCAATAAACACGACCTGTACAAGCAACGGTTCGGTGAATGCGATGCATGATAGTCTGACACCTCTGTCGGGTATGTTCGCGATGCTGGGAATGATGGCCAATTGTTTTTTCGGAGGAGTTGGAGTCGGATTTATTAATTACTATGTGTTCATTATTCTGGCCGTGTTTATCGGAGGATTGATGGTGGGACGAACTCCTGAATTTCTCGGGAAGAAAATAGAAGCCAGGGAAATGAAAATAGCCATGATTGTAGCTTTGTTGCATCCGTTTCTTATTTTGTCGGGAACGGCTCTTTCCTGCTACCTCTATGCACACCATCCTCAAGCCTATTCGGGTTGGCTGAATAACCCCGGATATCATGGATTCAGCGAAATGCTTTATGAATTTACTTCATCAGGAGCAAACAATGGCAGTGGTTTTGAGGGACTCGGAGATAACACTGTATTCTGGAATTTGTCAACCGGTATTGTGATGCTGCTTGCTCGTTTTATCCCTATTATCGGTCCCGTTGCGATTGCCGGAAGTTTGGCTGCAAAGAAATACGTTCCGGATGGTAACGGTACACTAAAAACCGACACTGTTACTTTTGGAATACTTGTTTTTGCGGTAATTGTTATTGTGGCCGCATTGTCATTCTTTCCTGCATTGACTTTAGGTCCTATTTCCGAATTTTTCTCTGTATCCTAAACCTAAAATCATAGTAGGTATTCTATTCGATAGGCTTTGAGGTTAATTATTATCAGTTCGTTATAATATACTTTTTTTAATATTTGATTTTCAGTGTATTTAAGAGAATGCAATCTGGAATATTATGGATAATCATATAAAATAAACGACAATGAATAAATATACTAACAAATCATTATTTCAGCCGGAATTGCTCACAACAGCTCTTGTGCAATCATTTGTCAAATTGCATCCGAAAATTATGTATCGGAATCCGGTCATGTTTACGGTCGAAGTAGGGACATTTATTATGCTGATTGTAAGTTTCTATTCCCTGATAAACAATACCCAAGGTTCCTTTGGTTATAATGTCACTGTATTTGTTTTGCTCCTGCTTACACTGCTTTTCGCAAATTTTGCTGAGGCCATTGCCGAAGCTAGAGGGAAAGCACAAGCAGATAGTTTGAGGCGAACCAGGGAAGAAACTCCGGCAAAGCTGCAAAATGGGGAAATTATTCCCTCTTCAGCTCTTCAGAAAGGAGATGTATTTGTCTGCGAGAGTGGAGATGTGATTCCGGCAGACGGAGAAATAACAGAAGGCTTGGCAACTATTGATGAAAGTGCTATTACAGGCGAGTCAGCTCCCGTGATTCGTGAAGCCGGAGGTGATAAAAGTTCAGTAACCGGTGGAACAAAAGTGTTGTCCGACAGTATTAAAGTGAAAGTAACAGCTGCTCAGGGAGAAAGTTTTCTCGATAAAATGATTGCCTTAGTGGAAGGTGCAAGCCGTCAGAAAACCCCCAATGAAATTGCTTTGACTATACTTCTGGCTGGATTCACACTTGTTTTCATTATTGTAACGGTGACATTGAAGCCTTTTGCTGATTATGCACAAACACCCATTACCATTGCCTCTTTCATCTCCTTATTTGTCTGTTTGATTCCCACGACTATTGGCGGATTACTTTCGGCTATTGGAATAGCCGGAATGGATCGGGCTTTGCGTGCAAATGTTATTACAAAAAGCGGTAAAGCGGTGGAGACAGCCGGAGACATTGATGTTCTACTACTCGATAAGACGGGGACAATCACGATTGGAAATCGTAAAGCTACCCGGTTTTATCCGGCTGAAGGGATAAATCCGGCCGATTTTATTAAAATTGCAGCATTGAGTTCTATATCGGATGAAACGCCGGAAGGTAAATCAATCATTGAACTGGCAAAAATCGATTTGTCGGTTTATGATCTGCATTCATCGCACTTCCGTTTTATCAAATTTTCAGCCGAAACAAGATGTTCGGGAGTGGATATGGAGGAAAAGCGTATTCGGAAGGGAGCTTCGGATGCTATTCGTTCTTTGGTAACTAAGAACGGAAATAAGTATTCTTCTGAAATAGAAAATACTGTCACCCAAATATCTTCTCATGGCGGGACTCCCCTGGTTGTAGCCTTGAACGAAGAGGTGGTCGGAGTTATTGAATTGCAGGATATTATTAAACCCGGTATCAGCGAACGTTTTGAGCGACTTCGTAAGATGGGCATAAAAACAGTTATGGTGACCGGTGATAATCCGTTGACGGCAAAATATATTGCTCAAAAAGCGGGAGTAGACGACTATATTGCGGAAGCGAAACCTGAAGATAAAATGAACTATATACGAAAAGAGCAGGTTGAAGGAAAATTAGTCGCTATGATGGGGGACGGAACGAATGATGCGCCCGCATTGGCTCAGGCCAATGTCGGTATTGCCATGAACAGTGGGACACAGGCGGCAAAGGAAGCCGGCAATATGGTGGATTTAGATAATGATCCTACTAAACTAATTGAAGTGGTGGAAATTGGGAAGCAATTGCTGATGACCCGGGGGACGCTTACTACTTTCAGTATTGCAAACGATGTGGCTAAATATTTCGCTATTATTCCTGCGCTGTTTATAACAGCTATTCCTGCGCTGAAAAGTCTCAATATCATGGCGTTGCATAGCCCTCAAAGTGCTATTCTTTCGGCAGTGATTTTTAATGCCATTATTATTCCTTTATTGATTCCCTTAGCATTGAAAGGTGTAAGTTACAAAGCCATTGGAGCAAGTGCATTGTTGCGCAGGAATTTATTCATTTATGGTTTAGGAGGGATTGTTGTACCGTTTGTGGGAATCAAAATAATCGATTTATTCGTTTCACTGTTTATATAGAAATTAAAATGAAAAGTTTATCTGAGAATAATACACCATCAGAGACAAACCGCTCGTCTCAGACGATTTGGAGTGGGTTGCGTCTTACATTGGTTTGCATGGTGTTCTTTTGTGGAATTTACACCGTGTTGGTGTGGGGGATTGCTCAATTAGTACCCGGGCAGGGACAAGGTTTGGTTTTGAACGATAACGGCAGGAAATATTATGTCAACATTGGTCAGAAATTTTCGTCCGACAAGTATTTCTGGTCCCGTCCTTCTGCTGTGGATTTCAATGCAGCCGGAAGCGGAGGTAGTAACAAAGGTCCAACAAATCCGGAATATCTGATTCAAGTGAAAGCCCGCATGGACTGGTTCATTAAGCAAAATCCCGGAGTATCCGGAGCAGATATTCCTTCCGACTTGCTGACGGCAAGTGGGAGCGGCCTCGATCCGGATATTTCCCTTCAGGGTGCCAAGGTGCAAGTGAAAAGGATTTCCCGTTGCCGAAAATTACCAATAGCAGTATTGGACAGCCTGATTGCTTCTAATACGGAAGACCCTTTATGGGGAGTTATGGGGACAACGTGCGTGAATGTCCTGAAGTTAAATATAGAATTGGACAGATTAAGTACCCATTAATAGCTTGTAGAGCAATATCGCGAAATTTTCAAAAAACGCAGGTTAAACAGATCTTCAATGGAATTAGTATGAAAGAAGCCCGGAAATCGGCAGAGGAATTTCTTGATCTGATAAGAAAATCAAGATTGGGGAAATTAAAAATCTACATTGGAATGAGTGCCGGTGTCGGCAAAACGTACCGTATGTTGAGTGAAGCACATCTGTTACTGAAAAGCGGGATAGACGTTCAAATCGGTTATATCGAAACCCATGCTCGAAAAGAGACGCAGGAACTTTTGTTCGGATTGCCTGTAATTTCCAGAAAATCAATTTTCTATAAAGGGAAAGAACTTGAAGATATGGATTTGCAGGCAATTCTGAACCGACGGCCGGAAGTGGTGATTGTAGACGAATTGGCACATACAAATATAAAAGGCAGCAAAAACGAGAAACGATGGCAAGATGTTCTGGAGATTATTTCAGCCGGAATCAATGTTATTTCGGCAGTCAATATACAACATATTGAAAGTTTGAATAGTCAGATTCGTGAGATTACCGGAATAGAAGTGGAAGAGCGAATTCCCGACTCGCTACTGGCTCAGGCAGATGAAGTCGTTTATATTGATTTAACAGCGGATGATCTTATCGCAAGGCTGAAAGACGGTAAAATCTATCCATCGGACCAGATAGAAGCTGCTCTCCGAAATTTCTTTACCAATGAACATTTACTCCAACTCCGAGAACTGGCATTGAAAGAGGTGGCTTCTGCTGTCGTCAGAAAGGTGGAAAACGAAGTTGTCAGAGAGAAAACGCAGTACCGAACTGATAAACTTTTGTGTTGTGTCAGTTCAAACGAAAAGACAACCCGGATGCTCATTCGGAAAACGGCCCGCTTGGCGAATTATTTTAACTGTGAATGGTATGTTCTGTATGTGCAGCGGGAAAAAGAACATCCGGACAAAATACCATTAGACAGACAACGGCACCTGCTCAACAATCTGAAACTGGCTGTTGAACTGGGAGGGGAAGTGATAAAGAGAAAAGGAAATGCTGTCGCGCAGATTATATACGATGAGTCTCAACGATTGAATGTGACAACTATTTGTATCGGAAAACCGACTTTCAAACCTATTCCTCTTATCTTTGGGAAGAATTTCTTTAATGAATTATTATCCTGTTTGTCCAAAACAAATATTGACCTTCTCATTTTTTCTTAATATGAAGATTAAAACAAAATTATCATTCAGCTTTGGTTTGCTGATGGGGCTGATTACTATTCTTGGTATTGTCAGTTGCAGATATATCTATGTCATGAAGGGCGATACCGAAAATATTTTGCAGGACAATTACATGACTCTGCAATTTGCCAACCAGATGCTTTATTCGCTGGATCTGCCTGAAAGAAACAAAGCAATACAAAACTTTGAAATTAACCTCAAGAAGCAGGTGAATAATATCACCGAACCCGGGGAACGGGAATTGACAAACAGCCTGCAGGCGGAATTTGACAACTATAAAAAAGAGGCCTATAACGAAGCTTCGAAACTCCAATTAAGAAGCGATTTGCTGCAAATAATGGAGTTAAACATGAAAGCCATTCATGCCAAAAATAATGTAGCCAAAAGATCTGCTAACAACGCATTAAACTGGATTTATGTAACCAGTGTATTGTGCTTTCTTATAGCGCTGATTATTTTATTCAATTTTCCGTCCGAGATAGCCAACCCTATTCTGAAACTCAGAGAAAGTATACTTCAGATTTCTGCAAAGAATTACTCTTCGCGATTGTATTTTGATCCCAAGAGTGAGTTTGGTTTGCTCTCCGAAACATTTAACAGGATGGCTGAAAAATTACAGGAGTACGATAGAAGTAATCTGGCAGAGATTCTTTTTGAGAAAAAACGGATTGAAGCATTGATAAATAATATTTCAGACCCGGTGATTGGACTGGATGAACATCAGCGGGTAATTTTTATCAATCCCGAAGCCTTGCGAATTCTTAATTTGCCGGAAGAGGCTAGCCTCAATCATCTTGTTTCGGAAATAGCATCCTCCAATGATCTGGTTCAATCTCTTGCGGACGACCTGGACGTTGTTGCTCCGTCTCAACAACAGCAGCCGGTGAAAATTTTTATAGATGAAAAAGAGTGTTATTTCGAAAAAAAGATTTCTAGAATCCTGGTTGAAACGGAAAAAGAAGCTGCTATTCGTCTGGTTGGATATGTCATTATTTTACGCAATGTAACTCAATACAAAGAGATTGATTTTGCCAAAACGAATTTTATTGCTGCTGTTTCTCATGAGCTCAAAACTCCCATCTCATCCATCATTCTGAGTACGCAGTTGTTAAGTAACGAACGTGTTGGGGAACTGAATACAGAACAGTCACAACTCTTGAGCAGTATACAGGATGATACCAAACGCTTGCTGAACATTACCGGCGAGCTGTTGAAGATTACACAGATTGAGAGTGGTAATATTCAGTTGTCTATTCTGTTGGTTGATGTCAGAGAGCTTATTGCTTATGCTGTGAATGCCCTGAAAACTCAGGCCGATGAAAAACAGATAAAAATACAGGTAGATTATCCTGAATCGGCATTAAACGTACAAGCTGATAGTGAAAAAACGGCATGGGTTCTAACAAATCTCATTTCGAATGCAATACGGTATTCATCAGAAAATTCTACAATCAATATCGGGACAAAAAGAGTAAATGATAAGGTGTTCATTTCAGTAAAAGACTCCGGTATCGGGATTGCACCTGAATACAAAGACAAGATTTTTAACAGATATTTCCGCATTCCGGGAACAAAAAAAGAGGGAAATGGCCTTGGATTGTCTATCAGCAAAGAATTTATTGAAGCACAAGGTGGACAAATCACAATGCAAAGCGAAATTGGAGAGGGGAGTACCTTTGTTGTTGCACTCCGGCTATGATACACTATGTATGAAACAGCCGGATTCGCACAATTACAAATGTCAGCCAGTAGCTGTTTCTCCGCCATAGAAATCTTAAAAAGATGCTCCAAAAAGTATTTCTCCTTTTCGAGAATTGGATATTTGAGTACAGTTTCAAGTGTAGCTTCGAAGAAAAAGCATAGAAAAGGAGGCTGTCCCGGAGTTCCTGGACAAGCCTCCTTTCAGTTGAAATCAATTTTATCTGTATAAAAATCTTCGTTGATCGCGGGTAAGAACAGACCAAACCCGTTTATCGGCTTTTTTATGTTCATTGTTTATCTGTGATTCCACGCGAGACAATTGTCTCTGTAGATGCCTCCAGGCTCTATTATTACCGTAGGGAGAGCGTTCTGTATTTCGGATATCGAAAAGTATCCGCTCTCTTTCCCTTTGCAGGGCAACTACATTTCGTCTCTCTTCCGCCCGAATTTGTCTGATCTGAGCAACCTGGCGGCCGGTTAAGTTCGGAACATTGGGCAGGTCTCTGTCTACAACCACAACTCTGCGAGGATACGACCGGCTCGAGGAAGATTCAAACGTTGCTGAACAGGAGGTCAGCAGAGAAAGGGCAAGTACTGCTCCTAAAATAATATTTTTTGTTTTTGTAATCATCTGAATAGAATATTTTAATTTGTTCAATATCGTATAAAAGCAAAAGAGTATCTCCGAATTTCTTTATATGGCTTGTTGTCCCCTTGTGAAAGTATTCTTCAGAATTGAAAAGAAAGGAGTTGCTATATCTCTCCTGATTTTGTCCTTTATATTTACTCGTTCTTTATTTATAGTATCCATCTCCTGGCCATGATTGCCGTCTAAAGGACAACAAATACTGTGAGGAACTGGAAATGAATAGTAAAACAAAGTAGGAAACATCACTCACTTCTTCATCCGATTTAATTCTTTCAGTCAGGAGGCCTGTAACTCGTCTGATGTTTTTAAATCATTGTTTTGAGTGATTGAATAAAAATCAGGCTTCGTTTCATTCCTCATTCATTTAGTTGATATTTGTTGTTTTGACCTTTTCCTCCAGAAAAGGTTTAAAGCTAAAATGAGGGAAAGGTAATGGAGCACTGATTCTGTTCGTAAATAGATGATGGGGCGGGTTGCAAGTTATGCATACTTTGATGTATATCCCAATGACATTTATTTGTTACATCTTGTATGAAGTTTCAAGTTATGTATACTTTTGATGTATATCTCTTTTTTATGATCGGATTTTCCGAAATACGATTCTCTCTTTACTTAAAAAAGGAAAATCTGTATTCCGAATTTCCTTCAATGGTAAGAAAAACCGTCAATGACACTCACAACCAGTGAGTTCGTATTTATCTTTTCTTGTCTGAAAAACAATTCATTGCCGGAGTATCACAGAGTTCTGAGAAAATGTTCTTTCTAATAGAAAAGAATAATCATCTCGGTACTTCTCCAGCATCTTTAAAAACAAGTGAAGCCACTAAATAATGCTATCTCTTTATTTAGCGACTTAATATCGCTATCTTCAAGTATAACTTCATCCTACTTTGAACCGAATCTATTAAGTCGTTGTTTTTTTAGTTTGTTATTTGGATTTGTTTGCAATGGACTATTTAGGCCGACTGCTCTCGTAGCTACAAGATATATTAAATAATAACAATCTGATAACGTAGAAAAGTTGTCTTACGACTTTCGAAAAGATACTTTTGCCAAAGTAAATAATAGATATATGGTTACGCAACGAGCCGAAAAAGAGTTTTATAGATCCGTTTACTCGTTCGCAATGGGAAAAGAGGCCGAATTTTTCTATGACAACGATGTACAGACTATTTTGTGTGATCTGAAAACGAGATTTTGGGGCGAAGATTTGATTCAAAGACTTCACCTTCTGGCTAAATTGCTTTATTTTGATTCATTTGTTAATACTCCATTCAAAGAAGATTTACGATCTAAATCGGAACAACTAAAGCATCTCACGAAAAGCATTCAAGAATAAGTCCTACACCTTTGATGTTTTTAATGGATACCGTGCTGTCGTCCGATAAGTATTTTCTCATTTTACTGATGAAAACATCCAAACTTCGTGACGTGAAATAATCATTTGTCCCCCAGAATTTTTTCAATAAGTCTTCCCGGGGAACCACTTCGCCTTTTCTTTTACAAAGCTCTTCCAGCAGTTGAGATTCGCGAGCCGTCAGGTTCTGTTTCACGCCGTTGTGCGAGAGAGAATAAAGTTTGGGATTGAAGTCGAAAGAGCCAAGCTGATAAGCTTCCTGAACCAGCTTCGGGCGCTTTCCCTGAGAAAATAGCAAAAGGGCTTTTATGTGGGCGTCCAATTCTTCCGGGAGAAAAGGTTTTTTGATATAGTTGTTTACTCCTGCCTCATAGCCCTGTGTCACATCTTTAGAAGAAGTCTTGCCGGAAGCAAAGACAATCGGGATCTCCTGATTGGTTTGGCGTATTTTGCGTACCATTTCTATGCCGTTGAGAACAGGCATATCTATATCGGAGACAATGAGGTCGGGAGTCTGTTGTTGCAAGGCAAGTAAGCCTTCCTCTCCGTTTGTGGCTGTCACAACTTCATAGCCTCCCAGGATTTCTTCGAGGCTGCTTTTTATGATATAGGCAAGATTGATGTCATCTTCAATCAATAGTAATTTGATCATTTTCTTTTTCCGGTAAAGTTATTGTAAATTCGCTGTATTCGTTCAACACGCTTTCCACTGTCACTTGTCCGTTATGAGCCGTCATCACCTGGTAGACATAGTTGAGTCCTAATCCAAAACCACTTACAGCCGGATTTTTTTTATTGACGCCCACTCGCTCAAACTTGTCGAATATCTTTTTCTGATCTTTCAGTGAAATACCCAAGCCGTTGTCCCGAATTTTGATTATGCTGTTTCCATATCCGTCCCGAGTACCCAAAATGCGGATGTTGACATTTTTTGCCGAATATTTTACGGCATTGTCAATCACATTACTAAAGGCTTCGTAAATATATTCGGCATCGGCATAGATCGACGGCAGCTTTTCTATATCCAATTCAAATTCAATCTGCTTCTCCTGATTGACACTGTATTTATCTATAATATTCTCTAAGATAGATTGTAGCTCTATTCTTTGTCTGGACAGGGTGATTCGTTTTTCTTCAAATCGAGCAATGGTCAGCACCTTGTTGGCCAAAGACAACAAATGCTCACTCTCTTTGGAGACAATCTCAAAATATTGTTGCTTCATCTGTGGCTTGTTATCGAGCTTTCCGCCTTTCAAGGCATTGATTCCCATTTGAATGGTCATAATCGGGTTCTTCATGTCGTGAATTATGGCATGGGTGAAATCCTTGCGTATCTCGGCAATCCGGTCTTGGCGGGCAATAATTTTCATTTGCCAGTAAAGGCTGTAGATAACAACTAAAGTAATCAATACCGAAGCAATGAACAAAAGAAACATCCGCCCGAAAATTATGCGGTAAGGCGATGAGACGTAAAGCTCAATCTTTTCGGTTTTATCTTTCTTCAAGGGGCGCTCAAAGTGAATTCCCTGTTTTAGAAGGCCGGGATTGAATCCGTTTTCTTTTATATTCATTTGCCCCTGAGCATCTTTTAATACGATGTAATGGTGTATATTTCCTATTTCTGCATTAAGGTTCCGCTTCAAAATACTATCGAACATACTCATATTGAAGTGCACGTTTACCGAGTCTAAGAATCTATTAAAAGCTAAAGCATTTACATAAGAGCCGGCCTCGGGGCTTGTCCCATAAATCTTACTTCCTGCCGGAATGCCTCCGTTATTGGAACGAAAATAAATCTCTTCTTCTATCGATTTTTGAAATATTTTGTCCAATTTCTCATTTAACTCCTTATTAAAAAGAGAATAAGTATTATGTAGCCATATTCCTTGTAATCCGACAACCAGTATTAGAGCTACGAAAGTGATTGTTTTAATGTACCGAATCTTCATATCTGAAGCAAATCATATTGTTTATGCAAATATAATGACAATCTGATGGTTTTGGATATACATGCAATAACATCTCTGTAAAGAATACGAACGATCCTTTTTTATCGATAATTCAATAAAGGAAAATGAATATGAAGGCAATTTTTTAGCGAGTAAACAAACCTGAAAATAAGAGAAAGGAAAAGATATCTTAAATGGCAGGAGAAGGCTATTGTTTAACTCGGTCTGATGGGAGAGTTAAGTAAGTAGTCCGATAAGATTAGTTTCATATATTCAATATACTATTTTGTTTTTTAGTCTTTTATGAGTGTCCATGCTTGCAGCTAATGATAAGTATTTACTTCGTAATAACATTTCATTAACGTAAAGATAGCATTCTAATAACCAAGTAAGCCTGAAATAGTCCTGATATTTGCAATATCAAATTAGAGAATAAAACAAAGAATTTAAAACAATAAGAAGCATGAGACTCCTCAACTTAACAACAAACTATTTTGATTGGATGGAAGAAGCCCAATTGCCTATCATGAAAGAGCTATCATTCGGAATGTATCTTATTCGAAAATCCGGCGAAGATAATGTACCGAGAGTGGGGAAGGCCGGCATAACTAAAAGGCAGATATTATACGAAATTATTTTTTGATTAATCAACAAGGGACGAAGTCGAATCCGAAAACCTTGTAATAGAGCAGGCAATAGATATTATATAGAATTAAGTATTGAAGCTTTGTTATTATCCGTAAGTTATAAAACGTGTTTTTCCAATTGAAAAAAGAGGAAACGATGTTGAGTTGGTCAATAATCAATTAGAATCCGGAGATTCGTAAAAAAGAAATATTTTATAAAAATCATTCGTATGAAAAAAACAACCTGCTTATTGGGATTATTTATCCTATTGGGCTTCACATCGGCTTTCAGTCAAATCATTACAGGGAAAGTGACAGACGATAGCAAACAGTCCATCCCTTATGCGAATGTGATGCTCTATTCATTGCCCGACTCCATTTTTATAGCAGGCACAATAACCAATGAACAAGGCGATTTTACCCTCAAAAACAACACCGGGAAAGCCGGCTTACTGAAAGCATCTTTCGTTGGGTACACAACGATCTGGATAAATGCCGCAAACGACGTTCCTATTATTCTAAAACCGGCAGGAACGGAACTAAAGCAAGTGGTGGTGACTGCTCCTCAAAAAGTGTTTAAGAGTGAAAACGGAGCCATTGTGGCCAATGTAAAAAACACGGTACTGGCAACTCTTCCTTCTGCCAGCGAAGTGATTGCCCAGATGCCTTTTGTCACGCAAGAAGATGGTGCCTTTACTATTTTCGGAAAAGGAAGTCCTACCATGTATATCAATAATCGATTGGTACGCAATCAAGATGAACTGAACAGGCTTTCGCCCAAGGACATCAAAAACATCAAGGTGATTACTATGCCGGGAGCTGAATACGATGCTTCGGTGAAGTCGGTTATCCGGATTACAACCGAACGAACGCTCGGCGAGGGCATCAGCGGCTCATTCTATACAATGCAAGGTTATTCAAATGTGTATTCCGGGCGGCAAAACCTGCAATTGAACTATCGAAAGGAAGCCTGGGATATCTTTGGATCACTCGGATGGGTTCATCAGAAACGCAAAGCCAATACCAACATCAATCAATATATAGATCTAAAAGATAGCATTATTAGCCAAAAGAACGATGCACACGAGAAAATGAATGGGAAAGTATTTAATCCTGAATTGGGATTTAATTTTAATCCCAATTCAAAAATATCTGCCGGGATAAAATACAACGGAACTTTTGTCAGTCCGTCAAGCAGCCTCAATATTGATCTTGAGAGTAAGTCTCCATCTGTCATCCAAAAGGTGAAAGAAGCAGCCCTTTTTAGTGGAAATGATTATTCTCACATCGTAAACGGGTATTTCGATGGAGATCTAAGCTCAAAACTTCGATTGAATGTTAGTACTGACTTTCTGAAAAGTAAAGATGAAACAGATCAGGACACATACGAAATGGCTGTATCTGTTGACACAATTTTATCGATTGGAATACAAAAAAATAAGCTTTATGCAATAAAAGACATCTTCACTTATCATAGCGGTCATGAAAACTTCTGTTTCGGAACTGAATATTCTTATACAGATGTGAAGCAATCTTATACAATCAATCAACCGGCATTAAGTATTTCCAACTCGAACACAAGGCTTAAGCAAAACCGGGGAGCGATTTTTGCCTCTTTCCAAAAACAATTTTTCGAACGATATACTTTGAATGCCGGGCTTCGCTACGAACATGTTGATTTCAATTACTACAACAATGGCATACATGTAGAGGAGCAATCAAAGAAATATAATGAATTATTTCCGAATCTATCATTCTCCTATGCTGATAAACAATTGAATATAAATGCCTCTTATGAACGGAAAATTAATTATCCGGCATATAGCCAGTTGCGGAGTAACGTCCAATATGACTCCCCGTTTACCTATGAAGGAGGAAATCCCAATCTGGCTCCTTCGTTTTCGAATGCATTTACATGGATGACCGGCTGGAAAAGATGGCAATTAATGGCAAGTTACACACGGAATAAAAATGAGATACAGAAACTTTTTTCGCAATACGAAGATCGTCCGATCATCCTTCTAAGGCATCAAAATGTACCCACAAGTGAGAATATGGGCATAAGTCTTTCATTCAATCCCTCTATTCATTTTTGGAATCCTCGTTTAGAAGTGTCGGTTTATAATCAATGGTTACATTTAGATAATTCGGAAAATCAATATAATCATGCACATTGGGAAGGAAAGTGGAATAATACTTTGCGATTCAAAAATGATTTTATCGTTCGGGCTAATTTATTATATGCTACATCGGGCAATTACGGCATTGTATATCTCGAAAAAAGGTGGAGCACAGACCTAAGTGTTTCGAAAGAATTATTAAAAAGGCAACTAAGCTTGATGGCAGGAGTTAAAGACATTTTCAATACAAGTGCCGCAAAATGGAATATGGTCTATCAGAATATCGGCATGAATTACCAATCGGATTATCATCCCCGACAATTCTACATCTCGTTGTCGTACCGCTTCAATCCAACCCGTGATAAATACAAAGGGCAACAGGCTACTGATGAGGTAGAAAGGTTGAAGTAGAATCGTCATTATGGGTTGATCTGTTTTTATCTTACAATATCTGATTCTTCTATGTTTATGAAAAATTTATCTTTGATAAAACAACTTGATGCCATGGATTGCGGTCCAGCCTGCTTATGTATGATAGCTAAATACTATGGGAAGCAGCTATCGTTAGACAGTCTGAGAAAAAGCTCTTTTATAGGCAGAGAGGGGGTATCCTTACTCGGCATCAGTAAAGCTGCCGAAAAGGTTGGATTTCGCACAATGGGAGGGAGGATCACATTTGATAGACTATGTGACAAATTACCTTTGCCTTGTATTGTGCATTGGAATCAGGAGCATTTTATTGTTCTATACGATATAAAGAAAAATAGAAAAGGAAGTCCGGTCGCTTTTATAGCTGATCCGGGTAAAGGTTTCTTAACTTATTCAGAAGAGGAATTCTGTTCTCATTGGATTAGTACGCAAACGGGCGGAGTGGAGAAAGGGGTTGTTCTTCTTTTAGAACCGACTTCTATATTTTACGAGCATCAAGAAGAACATAAGATATCAAAGAACAGGTTGCAATTTCTTGTAAGCTATTTGGCAAAATATAAGCATTTTTTTGGACAGCTTATTTTAGGTTTATTATTAGGAAGTATACTTCAACTGATTCTCCCTTTTTTGACACAATCGATTGTAGATAGAGGAATTAATGGAAAAAACATAAGCTTTGTTTGGCTTATATTGGTGGCTCAACTGATGTTAATTTTCAGCCGGACAGCCATAGATTTTATTCGGCGTAGGATTTTGCTACATATCAGTGCGCGGATAAACATTTCTCTTATATCAGATTTTTTTATCAAACTGATGAAGCTCCCGATGCAATTCTTTGACACAAAACTTACGGGAGATCTGCTTCAACGGATTGAAGATCACCGTCGCATCGAAACATTTTTGACGGCTCAATCATTGAATCTTCTGTTTTCTATCTTTAGCTTTTTCGTGTTTGGTTTTGTTCTGTTGTACTATAATACGGCGATCTTTTTGGTTTTCTTTACTGGTAGCGTCGCTTATGGAATCTGGATACAATTATTTCTAAAAAAAAGAAGAGTATTGGATTACAAATATTTTGAACAGCAAAGTATTAACAGGAATGTAGTTTATCAATTGATAAATGGTATGCAAGAGATCAAATTGCAAGGATGTGAGCAACGCAAACGTTGGGAATGGGAAGATACGCAAGCCGATCTGTTTGATGTAAATTTAAGCTCTCTCTCTTTGCAGCAAAATCAGGAAGCTGGAAGTATTTTGATAAATGAATTGAAAAATATGTTAATCACTGTGCTGGCAGCATCTGCTGTAATTCACGGTCAATTGACACTCGGAATGATGTTGGCAATCCAATATATAATAGGGCAACTAAATAGTCCCGTGGAGCAATTAATGAACTTTGCATACCAGTGGCAGGATGTGAGTATAAGCCTTGACAGGATGAATGAAATACATTGTCAAAAAAATGAAGAAGATGATAGCCGCTCTATTCACTCTTTACCTCTTGTACACGGTATAAATATTCGTAGTCTCTGTTTTAAATATGACGGAGCTCGCCCCAGTTATATTTTGGAAAATATCAATTTAAAAATACCTCAGGGAAAAGTAACTGCAATTGTGGGAGCAAGTGGTAGCGGAAAGACAACTTTAGTAAAACTTCTTCTCGGTTTTTACAGCCCAGACCAGGGAGATATCAGGTTTGGGAATATGGATCTGGCCGAAACAAATTTGGAATGGTGGAGAAGAAACTGCGGAGCAGTGATGCAAGACGGCTATCTCTTTTCCGATACTATTGCCCGAAATATTGCTATATCAGAGGATGAAATAGATACAAAACGACTTCACTATGCGGCTGAAGTTGCTAATATATCGGAATATATCGAACGTCTTCCCCTTAAATATAACACTTTGATCGGTCAAGATGGGCAAGGGGTAAGTCAGGGGCAACGGCAACGCATCCTCATAGCACGCATTGTATATAAAAATCCGAAATTCGTATTTTTCGATGAAGCGACTAATGCTCTGGATGCTAATAATGAAAAAGCAATTGTTGAAAATCTGGAAAATTTCTATAAAGGAAAAACAGTTGTAATTGTAGCACACCGGCTTAGTACCGTGAAGAATGCAGATCAAATTGTCGTGCTTGATTCCGGAAAAATAGTTGAAGTTGGAGAACATTCGGAATTAGTACAGCAAAGAGGAAAATATTTTGAATTAGTAAAAAATCAATTGGAACTTGGAAATTAGTAAAGTGAAAATGTTTTATAAAATTTATTGTAATGAAACGAAGCCTGATTTTTATTCAATCACCCTAAATAATGATTAAAAAATCAAGCGAGTTCCATACCACCTATTCGTAAAAACTTAATCGTATGAAAGAAACAACTAATTCTATTGAACTTCGCAGCGAGAAAGTCAGGAATATTGTCGGGAAAATTCCTCCTTTACTCCTAAGATATGGAATTCTTGCTATAACTTTCTCACTTGTGGCAATAATCCTGATATTATATCTTATTCCATATCAGCCATCCGAAAAAGTACAGCTCCACATCACACAAGACAAGCAGGGAGCATTAAGATACACGGCAGCTATTCCCTCCAAGGTGACCGGATTAAACAATAGATGTCTGAAGGTCAAGATGAGTGTGGAGGACAATGCTTACCTTCCTTCGACATTCACTTTTCAGTCTATCCCGGACTCCATTTATATAGATCAAAAAGGTTTCGCCAAAAGGATAATACCACTTATTCCCGAATCCAAAACAAAGGAGGCAAAAGTGAAAGTTGAAAAAGCTATATGTATGCAAGCTCTGATCCTCTATCCTCAGACAAATATACTGTCTTATCTGATTGCAGAAAGGCGTTGATATGCAAAATACTACCAATCAATTTTTTCCTTTATCAAAGTATACATAGGTGCAATCAATCGTTCGCCTAGACTATGGTTATCGGTCATGATCTCAGCTATACCGGACAATTCACCGGTGAATTTCAGTTTCTTGCCAACCGATGTGTACAATCCTTTTGTTAATTTGATACTTACTGTATATTTTCCTTCATCGTCCGGTACCATTGAAATAGTTGCCACGCGTCCTTCGAGAACTCCGTATTCGAGGTAAGGGTAATTGTCCAACTTGATGTTTACTCGCTGTCCAACCCTGATCTTCCCTGAGTTGGCCGATGCTAGTATTGCCTTACCAATCATCCGTCCCGAAGAGTTGGGTATAATTGAGAAGGTTTTTCCGTTTGCTTCCACTAACTGGTTCACTTGCCAGAATTTAACAAAACTTACTTTACCGTTTACCGGCGAAATAAGCATATAAGTTTTTTTCCATGATTTTACAGCGGCTACAAGCTCGTGATAAGATGACTTGAGATTACCAAAACTTTGGTTGCCTTCCTGCCTGTGTTGCAGGTCGAATTTCTTTATCGATTCCCCCAATTGACCTGTCTCGATACGTGATGATACCGCAGAGGATTGCAATTGGCTGAGGGCTTGTTGTGCAGATAAGTACCCTTGTTCTGCTGTTTCAAGGTCAGATTTCGAAATGATACCTTTTCCATACAACTGCTTTTCCCGCACAAACTCTTCCTTAGCCAGGTTCAGTTCTCTCCTTTTCAGGTTCAGTTGCTCTCTAAGGTAGTAGGCATACACTCTTTTGCCTTCTATCTGGTGGCTAACCGACATCTTTTCTTGCAAATTAAGGTTTACCGATTTGAAATTCTGGTAGTCTACAGCGGATTTGGCAAATGCGGAATAGGCGGATTGTAATTCACCGAGGTCAAAAAAATATTCCAGTAGTTTCTTCGGAATAACCACCAATGAATCGTTTATCGCAGTTGCAGTAAGCAGTTTTTCTAATTGCTTCACATCTTCCGTACTTGCAGGATTGTCCATCACTGCAAGTAACTGTCCTTCGGAGACTACCTGCTGGTCGTGGCAGTACAATTCTTTGATTTTTCCGGAGACCTTGGCTGCAATCCATGTGGGGGGAATTTCCGAGGTAATAGTGGTACTGCCGGACACAATATCTGGATACTTGAAGAAAAAACTTCCACTAAGCAGGATTACAATCACCGAGCAAATCACCGAAATGCCATACCGGATCAGAGAATGGGGAGGATGAGTAAGGATTTCCTGAATTTCATCGCTGCGCAATTCTATTTTATCTGCATCTGTTTTCATAACTCTAATTGATTTTTTACCAACTGATAATAAGATCCTTTTTTTTCAGTCAGATCCATGTGTGTGCCTTGTTCCACAATCTTACCTTTTTCGAGTACGACAATGTTGTCTGCGTGACGTACCGTACTCAAACGATGTGCCACCACAATAGAGGTACGTCCTTTAAAAAAGTTGAAAAGATTCTCCATGATCGTCTTTTCATTGTTGGCATCCAGGGCATTAGTTGCCTCATCGAAAAATACGAATTCCGGATTTTTATACACGGCACGGGCAATCAGGATACGTTGCCGTTGCCCCTGACTCAGCCCGTGTCCTTCGCTCCCAATCTTGGTGTTATAGCCCAACGGAAGCGATTCAACAAATTCCCGGATATTGGCCGTTTCCACGGCATTGAAAAGTTGTTGTTTGTCGATAGACTCTTCCCCTGGAGCAATATTGCGGGCAATTGTGTCCGAAAAAATAAATCCATCCTGCATCACCACACCACAACGCTTGCGCCATTCGCGGATACTGAAATTTTCGAGACGGCTGTTCCCCAATAAAATTTCCCCCTTGTCGGGCGGATAGAATTCTAATAAGAGCTTTACCAAAGTAGTCTTGCCACTTCCACTGGTGCCAACAATGGCCGTTTGTTTTCCCGAAGGGATGATTAGTTGGATATTTCTGAGTACAGGCTCTCCAATGGAAGTCTTGTCGTAGGCAAAGGATAGATTCCGAAATTCAAGATTTCTGCCCGATGGAATATCGCTGATCCGCTTTTCGTCTGTAGCCTCTTCGTCCTCTTTGCCATGAATCTCCCCCAACCGATCGATGCTCAGACGTGCATCCTGTGTTTGCCGAAAGAAGCTGATCATTTGATCAACTGGACTATTCAACTGCCCAATGATATACTGCACGGCAAGCATCATTCCCAGAGTCATTTCTCCTTTCACCACCAAACTTGCTACCCAGGCCGTTATCACAATATTTTTTACCTGATTTATCAATATTGCTCCCGAATCCTGATATTGGCTTAAGGCCAGTCCTTTGATGTGCAGACGATAAAGCCGGGCCTGTATATGTTCCCATTCCCAGCGTTTTTGCCGTTCACACCCAGAAAGTTTGATTTCCTGCATCCCGGTGATCAACTGCACCACATTGCTCTGGTTGACCGATTGCTGGGCAAAATTCTTGTGGTCGAGTTCTGCTCTCTTTTTCATAAACAGCCACACCCATGCGAAATAGAGAACACTACCTAAAGTAAAAACTCCAAAAATGGCAGGACTGTAGAGGAAAAGTACCAAACTGAAAATAATGATGTTGATAAACGAAAAGAGCACATTCAGCGTCGAATTAGTCAAGTAGTTCTGAATGCGGTCGTGGTCATTGAGTCGTTGTAGAAGGTCGCCCACCATTTTTGTATCGAAATATGCCATCGAAAGTCGCATCAACTTGGCTAAGAAATCGGAAACCAGAGCGATGTTGATGCGCGTACCTAAATGCAGAAGTATCCATCCGCGGATAAACTCCACGGAAGTAGTGCTCAAAGTCAGCACCAATTGCGCTACCAGCACCAGGTAGATAAACGACAGGTTTTGTGCACCGATACCAAAATCCACAATCGACTGCGTAAGGAAAGGTAAAATGAGCTGGATTAGGCTTCCAAAGAGCATTCCCAAAAACAACTGCAAGATAAATTTATGGTAAGGCTTCAAATAAGAAAAAAGGAAAGAAAAACCTTTCTTAGGTGTGTACGAATCATCTTTGTACTGGTAAAACTCTGGTGTGGACTCCAGCAGGAGAGCGATACCCGTAGGCTTCCCATTCTTTACCGAATTATACCAGCATCGGCAAAATTCCTCCTGGGTATAAACCAGCCTTCCGGATGCCGGGTCGGCAATATATACCAAGTTGACCGCTCGTTTAGCCTTTATTTTATACACCACCACGAAATGCACCTGGTTCCAATGTACAACACAAGGCAGATTGGCTTCCTTTAGGTCCTCAAAATTCAGGCTGACTCCCATGCTTCGGAAACCGATTTGATCGGCAGCCTCGCTGAGTCCGAGAAGAGAAACGCCTTCGTGGGTCAGGTTCGCTTTTTCACGGAGGCCTTCGAGCGAATAACTGCGCCCATAGAATGACGCAATCATCCGCAGGCAGGTGGGGCCGCAGTCCATGGCGTCGTGTTGGCGGTAGAGAGGGAAGGGTTTCATTGATTCACTTTTAAATTTAATAAATTATTGTATCGTGACGAGGCGTATTTAATTCTTTTAAGTAAATGCTCATAATTAGTTGTAAGTAGACACACTAATAGTATACTGAAAATAAGTGACATGATGGATTAGATACATGAAACTAATTTTACAGAACTACTAATTTGTAGAATTTGCTTAAAACGCGTTTACCACAGTTGTGCTTATAAATTTTAAATGAAAAATAGCTTTTATTACTTTTTGATACTCCCTTTTATCGGAAGATTAAAACCGTATATTTTTTAGAATTATTAATCATCGGTTTCTTGTGTAAAACGTTTGATTAATCATATCAAACTCTCATTTATATATGGCTTATAATAATATTCGGTCTTTTAGGGTTTTCGATTTAGAGATTCAATCTAGATCAAAAACCCTATAATTTCAAAGATTGATTGTTTTAATTCTGAAATCTACTAACACGATGAACCCACTTTATTTCCTGAATAGATATAGTCAAAGCATCCATTTCCCACATAACGTAAATAGGAGACAGCACTCCATGGAACATTAATGTTATTCTTAGAATCATGGATTTGAGTTTGAGCCATAAGGTAAGAAAGACTTCTCATACATGAAGTATATGCTTCCTCATTATCAAGTGCAGCATTACAATATGCTTCCATTGGGGTTCCTCCTACAATATTTCTCATTTCAGATCTACTTAATTGACCTTGTATATTTGCAAGGCTCATTTTTATTGTTTTCATAGTTGCTTTTTATTTACGCCTGCCCGCTGCAGGAAAGGCGAATTAATTTATTGTATCCAACGGCAGCTAAAATCCCGTACACTGAATTTTCATTGGATATTTTGTACAGTCATTATTCTTTTAAGAAATATGATAAATCTTCTATATTATATGTATCAGGTAGTTTGTATCCATTGATAAAGAAAGTGGGAGTAGCAATAATTCCGTTTTCTTTACACCACTTAAACATTTTTTCAATCTCTCCAGTGTAGCTTTTGAGAGAAGTATGTATTGGGTATTTCTGTGAGAATGCAAGGTAATCTTTTATTTCAGCCATATACCAGCTATCTAAAACATTCTTGCGTTCTTCATCGTTGTCTTTCTGCAATGTAGCAGCAAGCAAATGCGTCGTAGCTTTGAATGCATAGTGCGTTGGATTATTAGGCGTTGTGAAAATTATTTTTACCTTTAAGTTCGGTAATTCTTTCAATAATTGTTCAATTTTTGGATGTGCCCTGCTGCATGGTTCGCAATAAGGGTTGCACACTTTTACAAGTTGAACTGTGGCATAAGGATTGCCTAAATCAATGCCTATATCCTCTACTCGAGTAACGAGCTTTTTCTGCTTTTTGAGAAGCGTTTCAAAAACGTCAGTGTTGAATTTTGATCTCAAATATTCCCTTTTTATGTTACGGGCTTCTTGCAGGTGAAACAAATAAGGCTTTAGTGTGTACCAAGAAAATACAGGAACCAGATAATATACGAATGTAAGCACATAAGATATGGGCGAAATTTGGAAGAATGGAATTGTATAGCCTTCCAGAACAGCATTTGTTGCACCCAAAATCAACAGTGCTTGTACAAGTAAACAAAGCATGCACCATTGTTTCACAATCCGTGCCTGATAGTATATTGAAAAAACAGTATAAGGCAAAGCCAAAATATTCATGAAAGATACAATTGCGACGACATCACTTAGAGGCGAGACAAACGATAACGCAAGTAACCCTCCCGCAAAGTAAAAGAATCCAGCCTCACTCCAACTCAACCAGTTGAAGACAACAGACTGTTTACTGTTCAGTACAGCATCGCAATTGCCTTTTGGTAAACCTGTACAGAATTTATGCAATATCGGGTTTGCGCTATCCACTTCGTGCCAAAGGAGAAGACACGATACAGTCGCACCAAACAATAGGATAGACCATTGTACTAAAATACCCCAATTATCCAAGACTCCTGTTGAAAAAGGAAAATGCGAGACAAGTGTTCTTAGCTGAAAGAATAGCAGCAACGATAATAGAATAAAAGGAATGATTTGTTTGATCCAGAAATTTCTTTTTATCTTTTGATATTCTTTTTCTCCTGAAATGTTTGTTTTTTCTGCTATCAGATAGATTCCCGTCCACTTTTTTAAAAAATTAGCCCTATCATCTGTAATAAATTTACCTGTTTCCGGCAAGTAGTAATGAACGTATGTAGCAGAAATCTTATTTACTATACAAAGAGTCTCTACATCATATTTTGTGTAGGCAATAAAAGGAATGGGGAGCTGGTTTATATTAGCTATGTCAACCTTTCCGACTCCATTTGGAATATTCCATTTCGTAAGGGAATCACTGATAGAAAGTATACTTGGGAAATCTGGATGGCTTTGTAATTCATTAGCAACAGTAGAGTTATTGACTTTTATATTCAATAATTTAAGAAAAGTAATAAGTGCTTTTACATTGGGCTCATATTTGCCTACCATAGTATTATAATTCAGTTCAATATAAAATGGCTGAGAATAAAATAGGAATATAACGAATTTTTTAATAAGACTCAATATGTTGATAAATAAGTAATTAGTAAAAAAATGATCGCTGTTACTCCTATGTGTAAAATTACAGAAATTTATTTTATTGTCGATGAGTTATGCAAAGAATTTGATAGCACTAGTGAGGATGTTTCTCTTTCAAAAGTGAAATAAACAATAAGTTTATATGTCCGACAGTCGCGGACCATTCTGTACCTGTTTCACCTGCGGCGTATTCAAAAATCTGAAGGTATTGTATTTTATACAAAAAAAATATGTAGAAAGAATTTCTGAAGACAGTTCCCTGCAACAGATCTGTGGAATTTCAGCGCAAGGTTGGTGTGCCTATGGTTATATATTTATCGGAAGAAGTCTAATTACTAGCTACGAAAATGGAACATCTTAAGAAGAAGTTATTGCCTAAGTACCATATAGAGCTGGTTTGTTGTTGGAGGATATGTGATTTATCTGTTTTTTGTGGATGTTACATTGATAACCATGGAAATGTAATAATTTTACTTAATTTTAAGCCAAACGCTTTATAGACTAAAAATATACTTTAAACTTAGAATATAAATCATGGGAGTGATTTTGAACAAAGAATGCAAGTCTGATACAGAATTGAAACGGTTACTTATTAGAGGGCTTACTGCTGTTCACTTGAGACAGCTTTGCTGAACTCTGATCTGTTGGTTCAATCACTGCATAAAGGCACTAAAAATTTTGCCTCTCAGCGGGGCAGCGGAATAACAAAATCAGGCGAATGCTGCGTTTTTTAATTTTTCAAGAATATACCCGCGGATTTCCTCTTTCGATACCTGGTATTTCGGATCAAGTTGCTTGAAATTCTCGTCCGCCATAAACCTGTCTGATAATAGTATCATCATGATGTTTTTGCTGCTTAATTGATGCTGTGAGTATTTCAATGCTGCATCAATCCCTTTTGATATATCATATCCCTCTTTCAAAATAGCATATATATCGTAGTAATCTCTCATCTTCATTCTGCGGAGCATCACTTCCATCTTCATAGCCATAATTGAGTAGATATCCGCAAGACGAATATTTCCAAGATACGAAACAGGCGACGATACAGGGCAATAATTGTTGCTTACGTAAAAGGAGAACTTTACACCCGCTACAACAAACTCCACCTGATCGAACCCAAGCATATTAAAACGTTCGATCTTGCCAATTTTCTCTATAAGTTCTTTTTCGATGCTAGTCCAATCGACTTCAGGTTTTTCTTTTTTTGACTTACGCCACATCATAAAATCCAGATCTTCGCTTTTGCGATGTCCGATCTGCATCGCAAGCGCAGTTCCATCCCCCAATATATAGGGCTTGATACTTTCCATGACTGCCACTTTCTCGATCATGGCGTCTATTTTCGCTGTCAAACCTTTACGCATGTTTCAATATTTCTTTTATGTGTTCACGTTCAGCTCGTTTGAGGTATTTCTCCGGTTGCCTGATATCGAAATAGTAGAGGGCAATCATCACATTGAGATTGAAAAGATAGTCTCCTTGAATAGCCATTTTTTTCCGCCAGATTTTCCGGATATATTCTCTTGTGTAAAGGTCAAATAATTTAGCTATATCCTTTAAATCGAGGTATAAAAAAGTCTTTTCTATTATCTCTTCAGCCGGGATTTTCTCTACTGATATATTCGCATAAGACCAAAAGGCATTGGCTTGAACTAGCTGTTCCGCCAATTCATTTTTGAGTTGATGTTGATGTTTATGGTGGTGGTTATTGCTTTCTGCCTGCATTTTCAGAAGTTTTCCTTCAGGCAAGTTGAAAAACGATTCCAATTTTAGCGCCAGCGGCATGGATAATTCGCATCGTCCGGTAATTATATGACAAAGCAATTGACGCTGTACGCCAATGGCTTTCGCAATGTCTGATTGCTTGTGCTTGCCCTTTTTGATAAGGGAGTCGATATATCGTCCGACACGATTCATCATACAAACGTTGATAAAAATAGGTGATCTATAAGTGCGTCGCATAAAAGAATACCTGTATTTATTGCTTGGTTAAACAAGGGTGTATCTTTTTTCAAGAACATGATAGGCAAGCTAGAAGCTTAATCGCGTTGTATCTTTCGGGCATAAATTTTCCTCCTGTTTTTTATGAAACCATACGGTGACCCTGATGTACACAAAAGAACGTATCTTATGTGTATTTTGAATGAAAAGGGAGTGGCAAAAGAACAAAAGAAATCAGCACATTAAGCTTTGGCTGGTTTGCTCCTCTCACCTCGTTCTGAGTTGGAATTCTGGTGCTTGTGGGGCAGCCGTGGAAAGTGCCGGTATTTCATTCGGATTTCATTTATTTTTTCGCTGGTTGCTACTCAGTTCCGTATGTAGATTTGTTATTTCTTTTTTCATTTCATTTATATTTTCGCTGGTTGCTACCCCAGTGGAATCCGACTCTTCATTCAGAACGACTAGTGTCCTATTAAAATTTTGATTATCTCTTGTATGTAGCTTTCTTTTCGTTATTTATGAGCTATTTTAAAGTAAACGGACTTGAATTCAGATTTAATGCTTTATTACAGCATTTGAAAATTTACACTTTGTAAATCACTGGAAATCAAAAACCGGTATTCGTCATATTCAGACAATCACCGGTGAACTGTTTTTAATGGGACAGCAATGATTCAGAACCTTACAAATCGACTTCCCCGCTTCGGAATCGATAGATAGAAGAGAAGGGAGTGGGGCTCCCTTCTCTATTTTATGGCTTCTGTATTTTATCTTTATCTATCGCTTGTTCATCCGGTTTTGTTACAAGTATACTTTCGGTATACAATCCTACGCCTATTTTTTTTGATATAGCTTCTAATTACCCTTCTGTTTGAACTTATATCCACTTTCAGTAACAATATTCTTTTGCGTCTAATGTAGACGCGCTTCCTCGTCTAATGTAGACGCGCCTCCTCGTCTGATGTAGACGCAACGGCTCGTCTAATGTAGACGCAACGGCTCGTCTGATGTAGACGCAATGGCTCGTCTGATATAGACGTAACAGTTCGTCTGATGTAGACGTCTCTCAGCGTTAATTTTGGGTGTTGAAGCGGATCCTCTTTGTCAGACGTTTAGGATGTAATCTAAAGTGTATGTTCTAGGTTCCTTCAACAGCGTACTTGTATTCGAAAACTGTGTAGTCAATCTTAGCTTGTAATCGCCCGCAGGCAAGGTGGCCGGCACCACAAAGGTGATTTTTGACGGAGAATTGGTCGCAATCGCATTTGTGGGGATAAGCGTAACCGAGTTATCGTTTTCATTAATAAGATGGATACCTATTTCCGGATTGTCGCCTGCAATTTTCATTTTCGTACCGATAAGGTTGACGGCTCCACCGGGTGTGAGGCGTGCATTCTCTTCGCCCGATGTGACATCCATCACGGAATTGACAAATGTGCCGGACGATGCCATGCCCCGCAGATTTACCGTAACCTTACTCACCTGGCTGCGCAAAGCGGAAGTAGGGGTGGCTCTTACATATAGATTGTGTTTGGAGCTATCCCATTGCGCATTGTCGCCATAGAATACCCCGGTCACACGGAGGTTGAAATGTCCTAATCCAAAGTCCACGGAAGCTCCGTTGCAGATTTGTTCGGCAGCCAGATCACGCAGTATTTCGAAAGAGGATTTCAGGGTCACTGCATTCAAATCGGTACGTCTGTTGACGGCTATGGTCACAATATCGTCTATTTTCAACGATTTACTGGTAATAACGCGTCCGACACGGTCGTCTTTTCGTTCGGTAATCGATAGATCGTATAGTTCAACTACCACACTCTTTTTTTCATCTGTCGTTGCCATAAGCTTTAAAATTTAAAAGGTTTGTGTAATGATTTTTTTTCGTCTGTTAGTCGTTGATAAGAAGCTTTTAGTTGGTATTCAGATTATTAGCCTACTTACCCGGATTGAACGATGTTGTGCAATATTAAATAAAATAGTTGGAATGGTTATTAATAAATAGTTCACTTTTTCTTCATAAAAAGTTCATCTTTTTAAGCAGTTCTATGTTTTTCTTAAATCCTATGTATGGGGTTATGTTGTTGATATCTAGTTTGTTGTTCTTTTTTTCTGTTGTGAGAGTTGTTTGTTAAAGCATTTATACCCCGTTTTTTTATGAATGTTTTGTGAAGAACTCGTGTTTTTGTTTATCTTATTTAACGTTTGAAACTTTGGGAATGGCCGGAAAACTTATTTTGGAAATGTCTTTTGCCTCTTTGTTTTCCTATTCAGGCTAAGTGCATTACATCATGAGAAGCAAGTATTTATAATGAATTGTAAGTATATATATGTAGTTGTCTGAAAAAAAACGATATGCGAATCAGGTGCATAAGCCTGATTTTATTCAACTACTTCATCGTATCTGTTCATCTGGTTTTATATAAGTCTTGTCAGCACCACAGGAGGTGTTTTATGTTTTATGATTGCTGAATAGGTTGCACCCCTTTTTTACGAATAGAGCAACAGTGACTCAGAATAATGATTTAAAAATCATCCAAGTTTCCTACCCCCTAACAATAAAAATTAAATTGTATGAAATAATACGATCCTTGGTGTTAAAGCGAAAAAAGAAGAGTATTCCAATGAAATTTTCCTGTTTTATTCATGAATACTTCATCGAATTTCTTATTTTTGGATTTAGAAATCAGAACTTTACTAAAATTTCAGGAATGAACTCTAAACACACCTTCTATATGGTAGCTATTTGCTTGACACTAATCTTATCTACTCAGGTATATTGGGTGTATGACTATTACCGTACCACAAAAAATACCTTGCAACGAGAATCGGATATGGTGTTGAAGGACGCTTTTTTATCGGATTTAAGTAGGAGGAAAAGTTTGGCTCAAAAAGTGCTGGGGCAGGACACAATAGCGTATTCACCTGAAATTGTATCCCGGGATAGTATTGTTATTGATGCAAAGGAGCATGGTCTTGGAGGAATTGATTTAATTGGAGAACGAAATCTTCTTACTCACATGGTAACCAGTCGAACAGTGCCGCTAACGATTGATTCTATAGGGAGTCAGGTGGAATTTGTTCTTAAAACGAAAAAGATCCGAACTGATTTCCTACTTGAAGAATTAGACAAAAAAGGAGGGATATTGTCCACCTGTTTACATTGTAAAAACCACTCTTATTTTACCCTTTCATCTCAAAAATTATTGATAAATCCTCAAAATAAAAAGCATTTACAGCTTACTTTTATTAATCCTCTTCATTCCATTGTCAAACGCATGGCAATGATGCTTTTCTCTTCTTGTGTATTTGCAATCTTTTGTGTTTTTGCTTTTGTGAAGCTGATGCAGATTCTTGCCAGTCAGAAAAAACTGTTGGACGTGAAAAATGAATTCTTGGGAAGTACGGCACACGAACTCAAACGCCCGGTTGTCCGCTTGCGACTTGCCATTGACAAGCTAGCGACAGAACCGATGGAGGCAGACCGGGAGAAAAAAGAACGTTATTGGGCAATTTCGAAGGAGGCAGTCTGTGAAATAACGGACAAGATAAATATGATTATGACTTTGTCGATGGCCGAAGAAGGTATCTTCGAACTTGAGATCCGTTCTTTTGACCTGATTCTCCTTCTTCAGGAATTGCGGGATCAGTTTACAGTGGGCAGCAGTAAGCCCGTACATATCGATATGTCGGATGTCCCGGAGCAATTATGGATGAATGGCGACGAGCATCATATCCGGCAGGTAATTGCCAATCTGATGGACAATGCGGTGAAATATTCGGGGGCAAAAGTGAATATTTCCATTTGTGCCCGGCTGCACAATGGAATTGTTCGTTTGGTGGTGGCTGACGATGGAACAGGTATCGCTCCGGAAAAACAGGAGCTGGTCTTTTCTAAATATGTACGCTTGCATGCAGAGGAGAAATCCATACCGGGCTTCGGTATCGGTCTAAATTATGTGAAAACGGTAATAGAGAAACACGGAGGAAAAGTTTCACTCATCAGTGAGCTTGAGCAAGGTAGCGAATTTGTATTGAGCTTCCCGGTTGGAGACAAGCCATTCCTAAATCTGTAGTCTCCTGTATACGTTTCCCCGATTTAACAGTTTATTCTGCCATAGGACAATAAACCGATTACCTATTAGATGGTTACCCCATTAGACGGGTATACAATTGAACAATGACACGATTCCCTGATTAAACAATAACATAATATGACAAAAGTATTACTTATAGAAGACGACAACAATCTATCCTTTATGATTGCAGAGGGTTTGGAAGAACAAGGATTTGAAACTCATATCTATTCGAATGCGGAGGATGCGTTTCGTGATTTCAATAAAATAACGCCCGAAATAGTCCTGACAGATGTCAATCTGGAAGGAGAGACGGATGGCTTTAAGTTTGCTCGTCAGTTACGTCTTATCAGCAATGTGCCGGTTATTTTTATTACCGCACGTACTCAGATTGAGGATTTGAAAGAAGGATATCAAATAGGCAATATGGATTACCTGAAAAAGCCGTTCGGGATGAGTGAATTGGTTCTGCGAATGAATGAACTCCTTTCGCGCTCACCGAATACCGGTTTCGACAACGGATGGAAACAAATAGGAAATTATCTTTTTTCCCCGATAGAGCAATGTTTACAGATTCAAAATGAAAAGATTCACTTGAATCCCACCGAAGCTGTTGTGCTTTGTATTTTAAGTGATAATATGGAGAAAATAGTGAATAAAGAGGTCATCGGTTTTGCCATGAACAATTACAAAGAGGTGGGGCGATTGAAAAATACCCTGAATGAGGGCACATTTTATAATGCAATTACAACTTTGCGTGAGAAGCTGAAAAGGGATCAGCGTATTGTACTCGAATCAATTTCTAAAACAGGGTATCGGCTTGGAATAAAGATAGATTGAACGACTGAAAAACTTAACTATTATTCGTCATCGCAACTAGGCTCATCGATGTTGTCGTTTTAACTCGTATTCTTTTTTGTTTAGAAGGATTGATGGCTTTCTTTAAAGTCAGTTGGTTTGAACGTATCGGGATGATGCTGTCTTTGGCTGGTATCTGTCCGGCCGGTTTTAAAAGCCATCTTGTTTTTAATTTATACTTGATGCTTTTTCGACTAATCCGTATTTTGTAAATACCGAAACGCGAATATTTCTTATTCGTTAGATGAAGCAAATGGTCAATAGCCATTCTTTTTTATAAGACACGGATGGGGCGCTATCAAACAAAGAGGTTGATTCCTGCTTTGAGAAACCAACCTCTATTTGTATCTGTATAATTGTAAGAATAACAGCCGTTTGCCTGTATGCCGAAATGTCCTGTTATGTTAATTGTTTGTCAGCGCTATGTTTACACCATTAGGTACCTTCGGCGAGTCGAGTTTTACGCTTGTCGATTCCACGCATAATTGTTTTCTCTATTTCAACAATCACAAACACTGCAAAACCTATGATTACCGGATATTTCCAATCTTCCAAAGTGAGTGAGACCGTGCCGAACACGCTTTGCATAAAGGGCAGGTATGTGATGGACAATTGCAATCCGACCAATGCCAATGCCACCGCAAACACAGCTTTGTTCTTAAAGAAATCTTTGTTGATAGCGCATCCGCGAATGCTCCGGTTGTTGAACAAATGGAACAATTGGGCAATGACAATAGTCTGTATGGTGATGGTTTTCACAGCCGCATCTGCCATGCCGTCGGCCAGTAAAGAAAGGTTCATCAACAAAGTTCCGCCACCGATAATTACCGAAACAAATAGGATACGCCAGATGAAATAAGCACCCAGTAAGGGTTCCTTCGGTGATCGAGGCGCTCGTTTCATTGCTCCTTTTTCCACTCCTTCAAAAGCCAGTGCCAGTGAAACAGTTACGGAAGTGACCATATTTACCCAAAGTATCTGCACCGGCGTGAGTGGGATCATGGTTCCGAACAAGATACTTGCGATGATGAGAAATGCTTCAGCTCCGTTGGTCGGAAGGATAAACAAGATGGTTTTTCTCAGGTTGTCATACACCCGACGCCCTTCTTCTACAGCTGCCACAATCGTTGCAAAATTATCATCAGCCAATACCATTTCGGCTGCATCTTTGGTTACTTCTGTCCCTTTAATCCCCATAGCAATGCCCACATCCGCACGTTTGAGAGCCGGTGCGTCATTCACACCGTCACCGGTCATGGCGCAGATATTTCCGTTGGCGCGAATTGCATTCACCAGGCGGAGTTTATGTTCCGGGCTTGTCCGGGCAAATACATTACAATCTTTTACAGCCTCCTGCAATTCTTCATCGCTCATCTGTTCCAGTTTGCGTCCTTCAATCGCTTTTTCGCTGTTGTTGATGCCCATTTGCGAGGCTATGGCTTTGGCTGTCTCGGCATGATCGCCCGTAATCATTTTTACAGTGATTCCCGCATCGCGACAGGCCGAAATAGCTTCAATGGCTTCTTCGCGCGGGGGATCAATAATTCCTGCCAGTCCCAAAAATACAATGCCGTCGTGAATATCGTGATGCTCAATTTCCTTTACCGAAGAGCTTACTTTTTTGTAAGCTGCTCCAATAACGCGTTGTCCGCCTTTGGCCAGATAGCTTATCTGATTTTCCCAGAAAGTACGGTCGAAGTCTGTTTCTTCTCCCTTTACCCGCTGCTTTTCTGCCATGTCAAAGAGTTTATCGGGCGCTCCTTTTATCAGAATCAAGCGGTAGTCTTCTTCTTTTTCAACCAGTGTTGCCATGTACTTGTATTCCGAATCAAAAGGGATGGTACTGATGCGATTTAATTCTTTATGTTCAAATTTAGCTTTCTGATAGAGGGTAACCAGGGCAGCCTCTGTGGGTTCGCCTTTGGCGTGCCAATGTCCTTCGTGGTCATGTCCGATAGCGGCTTCATTGCAAGTGTTAAAGCAATCTATAAGCCGCTCTAAATCATTTTCTGTATTATAATCGATCTCTTTCCCTTCTTTAGAAATAGTACCTTCCGGTTTGTATCCTGTTCCCGACACTTCATACTTGCCTGCATAGGTCCGTATCGATTGTACGGTCATTTCATTTTTGGTAAGGGTTCCTGTTTTATCCGAACAAATGACAGACACAGAACCTAATGTTTCCACAGAAGGCAAATTGCGGATAATGGCATTTCTGCGTGCCATATTCTGCACTCCGATGGCCAGGATAATGGATAAAATTGCCGGAAGCCCTTCCGGTATTGCTGCAACAGCCAGTCCGATGGTCGATAACAGTAATTCCGGGAGCTCATAATTGCGGAAGAAGTAACCAAAAAGGAATACCAGTGCTGCCACTCCTACAATTACAATAGAAACCCATTTCCCGAATTGTGTAGTCTGCCTAATGAGCGGAGTTGTGATGTTTTCCGTCTCATGAATCATCTGGTTGATTTTTCCGATTTCAGTATCGCTCCCGATAGCAACGACCACGCCGGTGGCTGTGCCTGCGCTAACGGTGGTACTCGAAAAGGCCATATTGTAACGGTCTCCCAGCATGGTGTCTTCTTCCAGCTGTTGGGTATGCTTTTCTGAAGGGACAGCCTCTCCGGTAAGTGGAGACTCTTCCAGTTTGAGATTGCTGGTGTGCAAAAGCCGGAGATCGGCCGGAACTTTGTCTCCCGGACTCAATAATACGATGTCTCCTACAACGAGGTCTTCGGCGTCGATTTCCTCTCTAATGCCGTCGCGTACCACTTTGGCTTTCAAGGACAGTAATTTGCGGATGTCGGCCAGCGCTTTTTCCGCTTTGTTCTCTTGGATGAATCCGATAAATGCATTCACAACCGTTACCAGTAGAATAACTACTGTGTCGACATAATGATGCAGGCATGCGGTGACGATTGCTGCTCCAAAGAGTACATAGACGAGGATATCGTTGAAATGACTCAGAAACCGTATTATCGTCGGTTTTCGTTTCTTCTCGGGAAGTTTGTTCTTGCCACTTTGTTGCAAACGCAGCGAAGCTTCCTCATGTGTAAGCCCTTTACTTGAATCTGTTTTAAACTGAGTTAAAATGTGACAGGCATCCAATGCGTGCCATTGCGGTGTCTGTTTTTTCTTCATTCTCTTCTTTTTTTAGATGGGAAATGTTAAATGTTTGTTTGTCTGATTTTCCTTTCAGAGAAGTGTGTCAGAGATATAAATCTGCTTGAAATGGAATACAAAGATACAGGGAACTGACTGCTGTGTCAAATTAATTGTGTGTATATTAGTATTATATGCATTTGTTAACAAGTTGTATTTTGTGATTGCACATCACTGATATACTTATTTTATGATGTTCTTGTTTGCAAATATTAACTAAAAATGCTCTGGTTTTCAGTATAACTGGGGATGTACTCTTTTTATCCGAAGCAACGAATCTGGTTGTTGATATTTGCTTTTTGATAAATTGTAAATTTGTGCCTGTTTTAATTATTTTTATAAATCGGATATGAGCCCGAAGAAGCATATTCGCCGGGATAAATTCAAAAATAAGGGCGGGAATGCTTTGTTTTGCGGGCAGACGCATATATTTGAAAGAAGAAACTCATTTTTTTATATAAATAATTTATCTTTGCAGGAAATTAAGAAATACATGCCAATTAAGATTGTTAAAGTAGAAACAAGATCTCAAATGAGGAAATTTGTCTCATTTCCTATTGACGATTTATATAAAGACAACCCATATTTTGTTCCTTCTCTGGTGATAGATGAAATAGGAACACTGAATACAAAAAAAAATCCGGCATTTGATTTTTGTGAAAGGGAATTGTTTCTTGCATACAGAGATAAAAAGATTGTGGGACGTATTGCGGCCATTATCAACCACCGTGCCAATGAGGTGTGGAACCAAAAATATGCCCGTTTCGGATTTGTCGATTTTATCGATGATAAGGAGGTGGTAGATGCACTCTTTGATACCGCCGAAAATTGGGCACGTCAAAAAGGAATGGAACACATTGTCGGGCCGATGGGCTTCACCGATTTGGATCACGAAGGCTTATTGGTGGAAGGATTTGACCGTATCTCCACGATGTCGACAACATATAGTTATCCCTATTACCAAACCCAGATTGAGCGAAGAGGCTTTCAAAAAGAAATTGACTGGGTGGAATTTCGGATTCCTGTCCCCGAACAGGTGCCGGAAAGACATCAGCGGATTGCGAAGCTTGTTGCAGATAAATATGGCTTAACATTGCTGAAGTTTAAGAATCTTCGTCAGATAACTCCGTATGTCGACAAACTGTTTCATCAGTTAAATGTGGCGTATGCTCCCTTGTTTGGTTTTACTCCTTTGACCAAGCGTCAAATCGATTATTATGTCAAAATGTATGTTCCCTTGCTTCAGTGGGATTTGGTTTCCATTATTGTTAAGATCGATACCGACGAAGTGATTGGATTTGGAATCGGCGTACCGAGCCTTTCTTATGCTTTGCAAAAATCAAAAGGTCGATTGTTTCCTACAGGCTGGATTCATTTGTTGAAAGGTCTGAAAGGAAAAGGGAAAGGGAATAAAGTGGTGGATTTACTTTTAATGGGAGTTGCGCCCGAATATCAGGGAAAAGGTGTAAATGCAATGATCTTTGCCGATTTTATACCATCTGCTCATCGCTCCGGATTCCGTTTTGCAGAATCTAATCCCGAATTAGAAATCAATAATAAGATTCAGGCTCAGTGGGACGGTTTTAATGCTGAGAATCACAAAAGAAGAAGAGCTTATAAATTGAAACTCTAATAAAAATACGGATAAACCTCACTCATATACCCGCCTGATTGATAGAATTACAGAAGAGACATTTATTCGAATAAGTGTCTCTTTTGCGATTAGATGGAGGTGTACTGTCTCCGGATCAGTTGCTCCGTCTTTATGGAAAATAACCTAAAACCAACACTTCTTTGTTGTGTCTTAGCAGGCAATGACTCTTATCCCCAAGGAGAATGAAATTTACTTTAGATATTCTCTTGTCTGAATAACAGAAAAGACCTAAAAAATGATTCTGTTCGCATAAATATTCAATAAAATGTAGTATCTTAGCGTGAATTTTTTCGGACTCCACAATCGGGGGCTCGAAGCGTATTTCTAAAGGATATTATATTTAAAAAGAATAATGACAGATCAAGAAGATAGAATCATCAAGATCAATATTGAGGATGAAATGAAATCTGCCTACATCGATTATTCGATGTCGGTAATCGTGTCGCGTGCTTTACCGGATGTAAGAGATGGATTTAAGCCAGTTCACAGACGTATTCTCTTCGGAATGAACGAGTTGGGAAACACGTCCAACAAACCCCATAAGAAGTCGGCAAGAATTGTCGGTGAGGTGCTTGGTAAGTATCACCCACATGGCGACTCGTCAGTTTATCTGGCAATGGTGCGTATGGCTCAGGAATGGAGCATGCGTTATCTTTTAGTAGATGGACAGGGAAATATGGGGAGTGTGGACGGTGATAGTCCCGCGGCTATGCGTTACACCGAAGCACGTTTGAGTCGTCTGGCTGAAGAAATGCTGCGCGATATTGAAAAGGAAACAGTGGATTTTCAACTTAACTTTGACGATACGCTGAAAGAACCGATTGTACTTCCTACCCGAATTCCAAATCTTTTGATCAATGGAGCTTCCGGTATTGCCGTGGGTATGGCTACGAATATGCCGCCTCACAACATGACCGAAACCATCAATGCAACCATTGCTTATATCGACAATCCGGAAATAGACATTCCTGGATTGATGCATTATATTAAAGCTCCTGATTTTCCTACGGGAGGAATTATTTACGGTTATCAGGGCGTTAAAGATGCTTTTGAAACCGGTCGTGGACGTGTTGTCGTTCGTGGACGTGCCGAGATTGAAACGGAAGGAACACACGAGAAAATTATTATTACCGAAATTCCTTACGGTGTCAATAAAGCGGAGTTAATAAAAAATATCGCAGATCTGGTCAGCGATAAAAAAATAGAAGGCATCAGCAATGTCAATGACGAGTCCGATCGGCAGGGAATGCGTATTGTTGTGGATGTAAAACGTGATGCAAATTCAAACGTTGTTCTCAACAAGTTATACAAACTGACCGCCCTCCAAAGTTCTTTCAGTGTCAATAACATTGCTTTGGTGAAGGGACGCCCCCAAATGCTGAATCTGAGAAATCTGATTACCTATTTTGTGGAACATCGCCATGAAGTAGTTATCAGAAGAACTCAATTTGATTTGCAAAAAGCAAGAGACCGGGCGCACATCCTTGAAGGATTGATTATCGCTTCTGATAATATCGACGAAGTGATTGCTATCATTCGCGGCTCAAAAACTCCACCCGAAGCCATTCAGGGCTTGATAGACCGCTTCCAATTGAGCGAGGTTCAATCCCGCGCAATTGTGGAAATGCGTTTGCGTCAACTCACCGGTCTGGAGCAGGACAAATTGCATGCAGAATACGAAGAAGTTAAAAAACTTATTGAATACCTCGAAGAAATATTATCGAACGACGAACTTTGTCGTAAAGTCATCAAAGACGAATTGATTGAAATTCGTGATAAATATGGCGATGCACGACGCACTGAAATTGTGTATGCTTCTGAAGAATTAAATCCCGAAGATTTCTATGCAGATGACGAAATGATTATTACCATTTCTCACATGGGATATATCAAACGGACTGCACTTACCGAATTTAGGGCACAAAACAGAGGTGGAGTAGGAGCCAAAGGATCCGAAACACGGGATGCTGACTTTGTGGAATACATGTATTCCGCGACGATGCACAATTATATGCTGTTCTTCACGCAAAAAGGAAAATGCTACTGGTTGCGTGTATTCGATATTCCCGAAGGAAGTAAAAATTCCAAGGGACGGGCTATTCAAAATCTATTGAATATCGATTCGGACGATAAAGTGAATGCTACTATATGTGTGTTGAACCTGAGCGACTCCGACTATATCAATAACAATTACCTGATGTTCTGTACCAAACAGGGAGTTGTCAAGAAAACCCGCCTGGAAGCATATTCCCGTCCACGTCAGAATGGTGTTAATGCGATTACAATTCGGGAAGATGACCGTGTGATTGAAGTGCTTTTGACCGATCATGACAGCGAAATTCTGATGGCTAATAGACATGGACGAGCCATCCGTTTTGAAGCTACCGATGTTCGGGAAATGGGCCGTACAGCAACAGGTGTACGCGGAATGCGCATTGATGAAGACGGAGATGACGAAGTTATCGGTATGATTTCAATTCCTAAAAACACAACAGAAGAAACAATCATGGTTGTGTCTGAAATGGGATATGGAAAACGTACCTATGTGAATGAATTGAACGAAGATGGCACTCTTGCTCTGGATGAAGAAGGAAATACGATTCCGGTTTACCGAATCACAAACCGGGGTGGAAAAGGTGTTAAAACTTTGAATATTACCGATAAAACCGGAAACTTAGTGGCGATTAAAAGCGTTACAGATGAAAACGACTTGATGATTATCAATAAATCGGGAATTACAATTCGTGTCAAAGTATCCGATTTACGTGTCATGGGACGTGCCACACAAGGCGTTCGTCTGATAAATCTGGGTAAGAGAAATGATGAAATAGCATCGGTTTGTAAAGTGATTTCCGAAAAAGATGAAGTTTCAGACACAGAAGCTCCGGAATCAACAGAGCCAACAGAAGATCATTCAGAGAATTAATTAAAACAAATATAAACCTAAACAAGGAAAACATGAAACGTATATTATTGTCAATGGCAATGCTTGCGATTATTTCCGGAGCAGCCTTTGCTCAAAAAAAAGCGGTGAAAGATGCTAAGACTTCATTGGCTAGCAAAAATTACAGCGAAGCTCGTGAATTGATTAAGCCTGCATTGAAAGATCCGGAAACAATGAATGATGCTGAAACATGGAAGATTGCCGGCGATATCGAAAATGCAGCTTTTGATGACGAACGTATCAAACAGATGACCGGAAAAAAACCGGAGGAGAAAACAATGTATGAAGCTTTATGGGGTACTTACAATCCTTATGTTAAAGCCGACTCTTTAGGACAACTTCCCGACGAAAAAGGGAAAGTGAAAAATAAATTCCGTAAGGATATGGCTGCCATTTTTAAAGCCAATCTTCCGTTCTTTATCAACGGAGGTGTGTATTACAACGACAATAAGGACTACAAACATGCCTGCGATTTCTTCGAAGCATACATCAATATTCCTTCATTGCCTATGTTTGATGGCGCATCACTTGCTTCTTTAGGTGTTTCCGATACTCTTCGCCAGCAAATCAAATATTATGCTGCGATTACGGCGATACAATCCGGAGACAAAGAAAGATCTATCACGCTTTTGAAAAACATCGTAAACAATCCATTTATTCCAAATCAGGCATCTAAAGAAAGCGATGCCTATGAATTGCTTACCAGCCAATATTTGGATAAAGGGGATTCTGTAAGCTATGTGCAGGCATTGCAAGCGGGAGCGAAAAAATTCCCGGAAAGCAAATACTTTACGCCTAACCTGATCAATTATTTGATATCAAAAGGTAAAAGTGCAGAAGCTTTAGCTTATTTAGATCAGGCAATTGTTTCCGACCCAAGTAATTCCTGCCAGTTTATTAGTGTGAAAGCTTCTATTTACGGAGAAAAGAATGATTTTGCAAATGCAGATGCAGCTTATAAGGCAGCACTCGAAAAAGATCCGAATTGTGAAAGAGCACTGGAAGGGTTAGCTGTGTCGTATATTGTGCAGGCTCAAAATCTGAAAGAAGCTTCATCCAAGACTGCTGTTCGCAAGCAACAGAGTGCAAACGACCCACAAATTATTAAGTTTTATTCTGATGCAGTGCCATTGTTAGAGAAATATAAATCACTCCTGATTGCACGTAATGCTGAAAAATCAGAACTGAAAGGTTGTTTAGTGAAACTTCAGAATGCGTATTACAATCTTAGCCTTTTGAATATTGATAAATCAAAGGAGCTTAAAGAAATTGAAACGCAATTAGGAGGGGAATAAGACCTTCGAAAGTTATTTTATACAAGGAAGCAGAGTAATTTGCTTCCTTTTTTAATGTTTTCAATAAAACAAAAAATAAATGTTCTGTATACACTTGATATATTTGCAATCATTTTATATTTTTGTTGATATAATCAGGTTAACCTAAACATGATACCGATTTATTTGTTATTCTATCTATAATAAACAAATTTAGTTATACCTATTTGAAAGAAATAATCAACTTAAATAATAATTTAACCTTGTATGAAAAGTATTGAAACATTGAATAGAGCAGCGGATAATATCCGTATTCTATCAGCAGCCATGGTGGAAAAAGCTAAATCAGGACATCCTGGAGGAGCAATGGGCGGAGCTGATTTTATTAATGTATTATTCTCTGAATTTCTTGAATATGACCCTCAAAATCCGACATGGGAAGGCCGGGACAGATATTTTCAGGATCCGGGACACATGTCTCCCATGTTGTATTCGACGCTTGCGCTTGCAGGAAAATTTTCACTGGAAGATTTACAACAATTCCGTCAATGGGGAAGTGTAACTCCCGGACACCCGGAATTGGATGTGAAAAGAGGAATAGAAAATACATCCGGTCCTTTAGGACAGGGACATACAATGGCTGTTGGTGCAGCAATTGCTGCCAAGTTCTTAAAATCCCGTTTTGGCGATTTAATGAATCAAACGATTTATGCATATATTTCCGACGGAGGAGTTCAGGAAGAAATTTCTCAGGGGGCGGGGCGTATAGCCGGACATCTTGGATTGGATAATTTAGTCATGTTTTATGATTCAAACGGTATTCAGCTTTCAACAACCACGGCAGAAGTGACTGATGAAGATGTAGCTGCAAAATACAAATCATGGGGATGGCACGTCATTTCTATTGATGGAAACAACGCTGCTGAAATACGTAAAGCCTTAACGGAAGCCAAAGCTGAGAAAAGCAAACCGACCTTGATTATCGGTCATACGATTATGGGTAAAGGAGCTGTCACTGCGAATAACGAAAGCTTTGAAGACAAAACGGCTACACACGGAATGCCATTAGGCGAAGCCGGAGCCAGTCTTGAAAAAACGATTTTGAATCTTGGCGGAAATCCGGAACATCCTTTCACTATTTTCCCGGAAGCAAAAGCACTCTATGCTGAACGTGCTGCTGAGTTGAAAGAAATCGTGGCAAAAAAATATGCAGAAAAGGCCGCATGGTTAGACGCAAATCCGGAAGCAGCAGTCAACTATACGAAATGGTTTGCCGGGGAAGTTCCCGCTGTTGACTGGGCTGGTATTCAGCAAAAAGCAAATGCTGCTACCCGCGCAGCCTCCGCTACTGTATTGGGCGTGTTAGCACAAAATGTAGAAAACATGATTGTGGCTTCTGCTGATTTATCTAATTCGGATAAAACGGACGGATTCCTGAAATATACGACCAGCTTCAAGAAAGGGGATTTCTCCGGTGCATTCTTGCAGGCGGGTGTAGCTGAATTGACAATGGCTTGTCTTGCAAACGGAATGGCGTTGCATGGCGGTGTGATTCCTGCTTGTGCAACATTTTTCGTATTCTCTGACTATATGAAACCGGCTGTCCGCCTGGCTGCTTTAATGGAGCTTCCGGTGAAATATATCTGGACACACGATGCGTTCCGCGTAGGAGAAGATGGGCCAACTCACGAACCTGTTGAACAGGAAGCTCAGATTCGCCTGATGGAAAAATTGAAGAACCACAAAGGACACAATTCCATGCTGGTGCTTCGTCCGGCTGATGTCTTCGAAACAACGGTGGCATGGAAACTTGCATTGGAAAATACGCACACCCCAACGGCGCTTGTCCTTTCCCGTCAGAACATCAATGATCTCCCTCAAAATGGATATCAGGATGCCTTGAAAGAGGAAAAAGGAGCTTATGTCGTAAAAGATGAAGATGGGTATGATGTGATTCTATTGGCCTCCGGTTCGGAAGTTTCTACACTGGTTGACGGTGCAAAACTTTTGGCAGCCGATGGTATTAAATCCCGAATAGTCTCAGTGCCGTCTGAAGGTTTGTTCCGCAGTCAACCCAAAGAATATCAGAATGAAGTATTGCCTTATGAGGCAAAGAAATTTGGTTTAACAGCCGGATTGCCTGTGAACCTGGAAGGATTGGTTGGCGATCAGGGTCGAGTATGGGGATTGGAGTCATTCGGTTTCTCTGCTCCATATAAAGTATTGGATGAAAAACTTGGATTTACGGCAGAAAACGTATACAAACAAGTGAAAGATTATCTAAAAAAATAAGAAGATGGAATCTGGTGCATTAAACTTTAATTCAGAAAAACCGATTGGTATTTGTGCCGATCATGCAGGTTTTGAAATGAAGCAATATCTCATTGGTGTCTTTCAGGAAAAGGGGATTCCTTACAAAGATTATGGCACCTACACTCCTGAAAGTATAGATTATGCCGATGTTGCCCATCCTTTGGCTCTCGGAGTGATGATGGGGGAATGTTATCCGGGTATTTCCATTTGTGGTTCCGGTAACGGCATCAATATGGCAGCAAACAAGCATCAGGGGATTCGATCGGCATTATGTTGGAACGAAGAAACCGCTACTTTGGCTCGCCAGCACAATGATGCCAATATGATGGCATTGCCCGGACGATTTATTTCGAATGAGCTGGCCTACCGCATGTTGGTTATATTCCTGAATACCGCTTTTGAAGGAGAACGCCATATCCGCAGAATAAATAAAATTCCGTGGATGGGATGATGTAGACAAACAATAATCTTTACATATTACCGATATCGTTTCTTAAAAACGGTATCGGTTTTTTATTTGGAAATTCCAAACCTTTATTCTATTTTCACTGGATAATAAAAAATAGAAGCGTATTACCGCTTCAAATTCTTTATATTTGTAAACAAAAACAGACAATATGAAACGAAGCCTGGTTGTTATTAAATCACCCAAAACAATAATTTAAAAATAAGGCGAGTTCCATACCTTCTAATCGTAAAAAATAAACCGTATGAAAATGATCGCTGTCGCTCAGAATTATCTGGCTCACAATAAAGAAATGAATTCTCCGTTAATTAGTCAAAAGATGCCGCCGATGTTGTTTATTAAACCTGAATCGGCGTTGTTGAAAGACGGGAAACCATTCTTTTATCCTGATTTTTCGAAAAATATACATTACGAAACTGAAATTGTTGTTAAAATAAATCGTTTGGGGAAAAATATAGCAAAACGTTTTGCCCATCGTTACTATGATGAGTTGACGGTTGGTATTGATTTTACAGCAAGAGATTTGCAAACAGAAATGAAAAAACTGGGTATGCCCTGGGAAATAGCTAAAGGCTTTGATAATTCTGCTGCAATAGGGACTTTTGTAAGGAAGGAAGACTTGATGAAAGAAGATGGTACCATCGATTTTGGATTGCAGATCAATTCCAGCTGGGTACAGCAAGGGAATACGCAAGATATGATTCATTCGGTCGATGAAATTATTGAATATGCCAGTAAATTTTTTACACTTAAGATAGGAGACCTGATATTTACAGGAACGCCCGCAGGTGTTGGATCCGTGAAAATAGGAGATCATCTTGAGGGATTTGCAAACCAACAAAAATTATTAGATTTTTATATTCGATAGAAACAATCAGGTGTAATATCGGAAAAACATAGACTCGTTTACTGAATGAAGAGATTAATTTTCACAAGTATTATTTTTTTGTTGATGTGGGGTTGGGGATACATTTCCTTATCAGCTAAAAATGCATCATTCTACACAGGTAATTCAGCGCTTTCCACTGGCTCATGGTACAAAATCAGGGTCTCCTCGGATGGCGTTTATAAACTCACATACGACGCCCTGAAGAATATGGGAATTTCCGATCCCTCAAAGGTTGAAATTCGGGGCTACGGAGGTTGGATGCTGGATGAAAATTTTTCCTCTACTTATTATGACGATCTACCCTCGATTGCTGTCTGGATGAACAAAGGGAGTGATGGTGTATTTAACTCCGGCGATTATCTCCTTTTTTATGCTCGCGGAAGCATGAAATGGAGCCGTACGTCCACAGAATTTGTTCATACAAATAATCCATATTCCGATTATGGCTATTATTTCGTAAGACAAGGAACGGAGGAGCCTTTGCAGATGGAAACGATCAACTCAAAAAATAATACAACCGCAGAGGTAAATACCTACAGTGATTTTATTATTCATGAAAAGAATGAAGTCAACCTCATTGAAAGCGGAAAGGAGTTTTATGGCGAAAGCTTTACCACCACCACTTCGAGAGATATATCGATTGATATTCCGGGCATTGTGAGCTGGTTAGGGTATGCCTATAACTTTGTAATGAAACCTGCATCAACAGTAACGCTTAGCTTTTCACTCAACGGACAGACCCTTTCAACACGTTCTGTCGGAGCAAATACGAATACATACTCGGCTGCTACAACTATTTCTCAATACGTTAGCGGTATCGCTTCGGCCTCAAGAACGAATATTTTTAATTTCTCAGTAAGTCAAAGTGGAATATCAAATGCATATCTGAATTATCTTCGCATCTATTTCAAAAGAACGCTACAGGCTTACGGTCCGGTTACTTTCTTTAGAAATGATGTCGGTAACGATATTAATAAATATCAAATTGCAAATGCAAACTCGAATATGATGGTCTTTGATGTGACCGGCAATCTCACTCCTTCTGTACAGGAAGTGGCTTATGCTGACGGAATTCTTTCGTTTGGAGCTGATGCATCTTCTCAGCATGAATATGCTTTGGTTGACTTGTCGCAGACTATTCCATCTCCTACCAATATGGGGAAAATCGAGAATCAGAATCTTCATGCACTGCAAAGTGCCGATATGATAATTATTACGCCATCGATATTTAAAAGTTATGCAGAGAAGTTAGCTCTGGCTCATTATCAAGAATCCGGCTTGACATGCCATGTGGTCGACCCGAATGATATTTACAACGAATTTTCTTCAGGCAATCCCGATGCAACCGCATATAGACGGTTCCTGAAAATGTTTTATGATAGAGGCACTTCTGCCGCCGACAGACCGAAATACCTTCTGATGTTTGGGGGGGGGACTTATAACAATAAATTTATTAATTCTACTCTTTCTGATATACAGAAGAGTTGTTATTTATTGACCTATCAATCTGATAACTCTCTCTCAGAGACAAGCTCTTATGTGACAGATGATTATTTTGGATTTCTTTCGGAAGAAGGTAGTCTGAATGTTGCTTCGGCTAAACTTTGTTTAGGTATTGGGCGTCTGCCGGCCAGAAGCACGAGTGATGCACAGATCCTCCTGAATAAAACATTGGCCTATATACAAAACGGTACTCCGGATATATGGAAGAGTAATATTTGTTTTCTTGCCGATGATGCAGTAGCCGGGAAAGATTACAGTCCGGAAACCGAAATCCAACATGTGAAGCAGACTGATAAATATGCTGAATATGTTCAGGCGAATTATCCTAATTTTATTGTAAATAAAATTTACATGGATTCCTATAAGAGGGTGGTTCAGGCCAATGGAAACCGATATCCGGACGCTCATAGCGATCTGCTCAAGAAACTCAATTCAGGACAACTGATTCTTAATTACGTAGGACACGGTTCTACCAGAGACTGGGCGCATGAATATATTATGACCCTTTCTGATATAGAGAATCTCTCCAATAAATATTTGCCTTTGTGGATTACAGCTACCTGTGACTTCAGTCGTTTCGATGCAACAGCCCTTTCGGGAGGAGAAGCTGCTTTGTTGAATCCAAATGGAGGAGCCATTGCTCTGTTGTCTACCGTAAGGGTGGTGTATATTTCAAATAATGACAGTATGAGTACAAATATCTACCGGAATATTTTTGCACGCGATAATGGAAAAGCACTTCGTTTCGGTGACATTATAAAGAGATCGAAACTGTCATTCACGACAAGTGATGAAAATAAGGTGAGGTTTTTGCTGCTGGGGGATCCTGCTTTGAGATTATCCTATCCTGATGACTCTTTGAATGTGAAAATATCTACGATCAATGAGGTGAATGTCGATAGTGTCTCGACTGTCAATTTGCCGGCATTATCTACCGTTCAGATTTCGGGTCAGATTGTCGATAAAAATAAAAATCTGGCAAGCGACTTCAGTGGAAATCTTTCTTCTGTGGTTTATGATGCGCAACAAAATGTAGTCACACTCGATAATGGCGGAGATGGAAGTTTTTTCAATTATAAAAATTACCTGAACACATTGTATTCGGGAACCATACCGGTCGATAACGGAACCTTTAACATTCGCTTTGTGGTTCCTAAAGATATTATGTATACTAACAATCACGGGAAAATGGCTTTCTTTGCATGGAATGGTGATGGGAATGAAGCCCAGGGATCATATCTCAGGTATACGGTAGCCGGTACTGACTCTGACGTCGTCGCAGAAACAGATGGGCCCGAGATATCCGCTATGTATTTGAATAAGGCTGATTTTGTATCCGGTGGTACTACGAATTCGACTCCGATGTTTCATGTCGAAATGAATGATGCTTCCGGCATTAACCTTTCCGGAGGAATAGGTCATACCATCGAATTGATTGTGGATGGTACTAATTATTATGATTTGACTTCGCTGTTTGTTGCTTCAAATGGCTCTTCCAAAGCTGGATATATAAATTTCTCTATTCCTGAATTATCAGAAGGACGGCATTCCTTGAAATTTGTTGTATGGGATGTTTGGAATAATTATACAGAAAAATCATTGGATTTTGTTGTCGTGAATGATTATAAGGCGAAAATACTGTCATTCTCGTTGGCTGAAAATCCGGTGAAAGAGACTGCCCGTTTCTTATTTTCTTCGAATGTGCCCGAATCAACAATTACAGTCCGCTATCATGTTTATTCCCTGAGCGGAGCCTTGTTGTGGACACATGAAGAAACCGGTTCATCAACCGCTTTGGAAAATTACCAATATGACTGGAATTTGATAACTGATTCGGGTGCAAGAATTCGTCCGGGGATTTATATCTGCAAAGCGACCATTAGTCTCGATGGAAAACAGGAAAGTTCAAAAGCAGTCAAATTACTCGTATTGCCACAATAAAACCTATAAAAACTAGTTTAGAAAATTGTAGATAATTGGGTCATTACTGATACATTTACAACAATATTTAGAAGAAAAATCATTTATTTTTAATTGAAAAAATGAAGAATAGAAAAACGATAGCCACATTAATAGCATCCATGTTCTCCTTACCCGGGTTATTTCTTTTTGCGGATGGTGATATTAAAAATCAGACTTTTAATCCGATCAATACCGCCGTCCCATCCTTAAGTATTGCTCCTGATGCCCGTGGCGGAGGTCTTGGTGATGTGGGAGCTGCTACTACACCCGATGTATTTTCTCAATATTGGAATCCTGCCAAATATGCGTTTGCAAGCAGTAAATCAGGACTCTCTCTTTCTTACACACCGTGGTTGCGCAAATTAGTAAATGATATTTACTTGGCGAATGTGGCGGGATATTATAAATTCGGCCAAGATAACAATCAGTCTATCAGTGCATCCTTGCGCTATTTCTCTATTGGAGAAGTTACGATGAATGAAGATGCAACTAGCTCCGGATATACAATTTCTCCTTATGAAATGGCTTTGGATCTCGCCTATTCACGTAAACTGACTCAAACCTTCTCCATGGGAGTTGCATTCAGATATATTCGCACAGATTATTCTTATTCCGGAAGTGAGGGAGGAGACGCTATTGTTCCCGGAAATGCAATTTCTGCAGATATTGCCGGTTATAATGAATCTTATGTTATGCTCGGACAATCGGAAGCATTGCTCGGTTTAGGTTTTAATATTTCGAACATTGGAAATAAAATATCTACTGATGGTGGAAATAATTATTCATACATTCCTACCAATCTTCGTCTGGGTGCTTCCTTGACTTACCCCTTGGATGATTACAATACCTTGGCTTTTAGCGCGGATATCAATAAATTACTGGTGCCCACACCTCCGGTTCAGGCGAGTGGCGAATCAAACAGCGACTTTGAACAGCGGGTTTATAATTATAACAATAAAACATCGGCTATTTCTGGTATTTTCAAATCCTTCTCTGATGCGCCTGGCGGATTCAAAGAAGAACTTCAGGAAATTATGTGGTCGGCCGGAGTCGAATATTGCTACAACAATCAGTTTTCACTTCGCGGAGGATATTTTCATGAAAATCAGAACAAGGGAAATCGTCAATACCTAACTTTTGGTGCCGGTTTCAAATTGAATGTATTCCAGTTAGATGCTTCTTATCTGGTGTCCACAGGACAAACGAGTCCCTTGGATCAGACGCTTCGTTTTTCTCTATCATTTGATATGGATGGGTTGAAAAATTTGTTTAAACATTGATAAGAGAATTATAAAGAAATACGAAACGAAACCGGATTTTTTTCAATCTTCCAAAACAATGATTTAAAAATCAGCTGAGTTTCAGATCACCTAATTGTAAGAATTAAATCGCATGAAAGTAAAAGTAGGTTTCGGGTATGATGTTCATCGTTTGGCAGACAATCGTGAACTTTGGCTCGGAGGAGTAAAGATAGAACACACGCAGGGATTATTAGGACATTCAGATGCAGATGTGTTGATACATGCCATTTGCGATGCTTTGCTCGGAGCTGCAAATCTTCGGGATATCGGGTTTCATTTTCCGGATACGGCAGGAGAATATAAAAATATAGACAGTAAAATTCTTCTAGCCAGAACGAAAGAGTTGATAAAAGAAAAGGGATATGTAATCGGAAATGTGGATGCGACGATATGCGCTGAACGTCCCAAAATAAATCCGCATATTCCGAAAATGCAAAAGGTCATGTCTCAAATTCTTGAAATTGATGAAGAGGATATTTCCATCAAAGCGACAACTTCAGAGAAAATGGGATTTGTCGGGCGGGAAGAAGGTTTTTCTGCTTATGCCGTAGCTCTGATAGAAAAGAAATAAAAAAGTATATCTTTGTGTCGGAAATCACTAAAAATGGTTTCCGATTGTTTTTTTAGATGATGTCAAAAGATGAAGACCATAATTGAAAAAACAGCCGACGGCTCACATACTCTTTTTGTTCCGGAACTTCAGGAACATTATCACTCCGTAAATGGTGCTATTCAGGAATCTTTGCACGTGTTTATTGAAGCCGGTTTACGCTATTGCCAAAAGAAGGAAGTCCGTATTTTCGAAATTGGGTTAGGCACCGGATTAAATGCATTGTTGACTTTGCTCGAGGCCAAAGCATCGGGACGTACCATTTATTATACCGGAATTGAAAAATATCCGGTTACACTTCTGGTTTCTAATTCTCTTAATTATGCTAATTTAACCGAGTCTGAAAATGAAAGCGGTTCGTTCAAAAGCATTCAGCTGGTGAAATGGAATCATCAGATCGAAATAGACAAATTTTTTTTCCTGACAAAGCTAAATGCGGATTTGACAGATTATTCCTTTCCCGAAAACGCAGGTTTCGATCTGGTTTATTTTGATGCTTTCGCACCCGAAAAACAACCCGAGATGTGGTATCAGAACATCTTTGAAAAGATATACAAAGCAATGTCTCCGGAAGGTATTTTGGTTACCTATTGTGCTAAAGGAGAGGTGCGTCGCCGGATGCAGCGCTGTGGGTTCCTGGTAGAGCGACTTCCCGGACCTCCCGGAAAACGTGAAATGCTGAGAGCTGTAAAACCAATACAAGCGTAGATTATCAGATTAAAATACTTTTGATGAAGGATAGCCGGATAGGTTGTCCTTTTTTTTGTCTGTAAAAAAGAAAATTATTCTCTTTTTCTATGGAATATTCAAAAATATATCTATTTTTGCGTGTACTATTATACTATTACACAAATATAATATGATTTAATATTTTATCACTATGATCGACGTTAAGAATATATCCTTTCGCTACAAACACAAAGATGTGTTTCGCGATTTTGACCTGCAGCTGCAAGAAGGACGAATTTACGGTCTGTTAGGGAAAAATGGTGCCGGCAAGTCCACTTTGCTTTATCTGATTAATGGTCTTCTGAAACCTTCGTCGGGAGAAATTCTGTTTAAAGGCCTGGATATCTCTAAGCGGTTGCCACAAGCCTTACAGGAGATCTTCATCGTTGCTGAAGAATTTGAGCTACCCAATGTCTCTTTGAAAAAGTATTTAAAATACAACACTCCCTTTTACCCCAATTTTAGCCACGAGCAGTTGGAAGAAAATCTGAAACATTTTGAGTTGGATCGGGTAGGAGATATCAACCTGGGCGCTTTGTCGATGGGACAAAAAAAGAAAGTGTTTATGAGTTTTGCTTTAGCGGCAAATACGCCTTTACTGATAATGGATGAGCCGACCAATGGCTTGGATATTCCGGGAAAGAGCCAGTTTAAAAAATTCATAGCTTCCAATATGTCTGACGAACGATCTATCCTTATTTCAACACATCAGGTGCAGGATATTGAGAAACTGATTGAATACGTGCTTATTTTGGATGATAGCCGTCTGCTTCTGAATGCGAGCTCGGATGAAATATGTCGTAAGTTATATTTTGCAAACGGAGTCAGCCAGGTCGATTTGGAGAATGCTTTTTACTCTTCACCTTCTTTGCTAGGATATAATGCCCTGTTTCCCAATACCGGAGAACAAGAGAGTACGCTTAATCTGGAAACTCTGTTTAATGGAATACTCGCCAATCCTCAAAAAATTGCAGAGTTATTTGCCGATGAATCAAATGCTAATTAAAAAACTCAGATACAATGAATGATATTTTTGATTTTAAACGTTTCGGGTTGGTTATTGAAAAAGATATCCAGGAAAGAAGCAAACACTATCTGTTGTTATTTGTATTGATGCTGGGGGTGATTGCTGTTGTTTCCACTCTGATTACTTATACTTATTTCTATTCCCCTGTTCAATTGAACGAAATGGAGCTGCTAGAGCTAAACAACAGGCTTATTATTGTTATTCTGATATTCTTTGCCGTATTAGGCTGCATCATAGCTTCCACAATAATGGAACCTATGAACAGCAAAGTGAAAAAAATTTCATTCCTATCATTTCCCGCATCCGATTTCGAAAAATTCCTTTCCAGATGGCTTATTGTTACAGTTGGATACGTACTTCTGTTTATTATTGCCGTGTTTGTTGCAGATGCATTACGGGTTGGTTTTTGCTCTTTGATATTTACACGTTCGCCTATTCCATGGATTGATTGGACATTTATTGCGGGACACAATGATACCGTTTATTATTCTTCATTTGTATTTAGTGAAGTCTATTACTTGCATCTGGCATTTTCTATCTTTCTTTTTTCTCAGTCGTTGTATGTTCTCGGAGCTACATTCTGGCCAAGGTTCAGCTTCATTAAAACCTATTTTGCGAAGCAGGTTCTGGGAGTTTTGTTTTTGGTGTTTTGCTATATCGCAATAGTTGTATCTTATGATAAAATAGATGATTTCTTTAATGTACTGGACTATCTCCAGGCAAGCTCTCCTGATTTGCGCCTGGTACAGACAAAATCGATCGTCTCGGCTGTTTCTGCCGTGTTGTATGGCTCAACCATTCTAAACTGGGGATTGGCATTTATGCGATTTAAAGAGTCGGAAATCATTAATCGCTTTTAGTTATGGATTTCAAGAATACCAAACCTATTTTCTTACAGATTGCAGAACGCATCTGTGATGAAATTTTGCTTGAAAAGTACAAGCCGGACGAACGGATTCCCTCTGTGCGCGAATATGCGCCTATTGTAGAAGTGAATTTCAATACGGTAATGCGATCATTCGACTACCTGCAGCAGGCGGAAATTATTTTCAATAAACGCGGAATAGGCTATTTTGTCTCGCCCGAAGCTCGGAAAAAGATCCTGACCATGCGGAAATCTGAGTTTATGGAAAAAGAAATCTATGATTATTTCCGGCAAATCTATCTTTTGGGTATTCCTATGAAGGAGATTGTAGATAAATATGATAATTATGTCAAACAACAAGAAAATTAAATTTATATGAGACTAACGACCAAACTCGTAATCGGGATAATCCTTTTAGTCTTTATTACATCTATATCGGCCATTGTCGGACTTTCTTTTACGGATCTGCCGACCCGATCTCACCGGATGAATGAAGTTAGGACAAATGCTGTGAAATATATGGACTTGAAAGTGGATACTTACAAAACCGTAAAAATTGACATGGATCCATCTTCTGCAGATGTTTATAGAAGACAGAGAGAGTACATTCTTTCAGAACTGTATATTGAAAATACCCGAGCCGGTAAATCGATAAATACGATTTCAGTGAATCAAAAAATGAGGAACTATCTCCGGGTAAACGTGCAAAATGATACGCTTTATTTAAAAATAGATCTTGTAAAACTATTGAAAAACAATAACAACGAAATTCTCAATGAAATTGTTGCTTTGAAGATTTACAATGACAACGCAGATGTGGACAATAGAATACCGGGTCTGAATATGAAAATTACAGGGATGAAAGGCAATGACATTAAATTATGCTCTGAAGGCGCCATCCTTGTAAAAGAATCGACTTTTCATAAACTGGAATGCTTGAAGGGGAATATTTCTCTTGAAAGAGTCGGTCTGAATTATCTGAACTTGGATCTGGATAATGTGAATTACTGGAAAGTGACTGATTGTAAGATAAACGAAGAGAATCTAAGCGGAAGCAGATCGCACTATATCGTGACTCCGAAATCAGAAACAAAAGTTTTGAACTGGCATCCTAAAAATAAAGAAGCAAACCTGAATGTTAAGATATCGGGAGGCAATGCCCGTTTGGAGTTTAATTAGAAGAATCGGCTATTTACCCTTGTTATAAGGCATGATGTTCTCGTCATGCCTTCATTTTTTTCAGGCTAACAGATTTCTTTATTAATAAAAAGAAAAATATGTTTGAAATCTGGGATATAAAAACTAATTTTGCGCTTCAAAATCGGAGGACTGCGCCAATACGTGAACAGTCTGTTTTTCAAATGAAAACAAAAAAACTTAAAAATAATTCGTCAATATGAACGTAACTCAAACCAATCTGGATAGCGTAAACGCTATACTTACAGTGTCTGTTGCGAAAGCAGATTATCAGGAAAAACTCGAAAAATCGTTGAAAGATTTTCGCAAGAGAGCTAATGTACCAGGATTCCGCCCGGGAACAGTTCCTGCAGGCATGGTGAAAAAAATGTATGGCAAATCTATTTTGGCTGAAGAAGTAAACAAGCTTGTGGGTGAAAACCTATATAAATATATTCAGGAAAATAAATTAGATGTTCTGGGAGAACCTCTTCCTAATCAGGAAAAACAACAACCGATTGATTTTGCAAAGGAAGATGATTTCGAATTTGTTTTTGATATTGCCCTGGCTCCCGAAGTATCTCTTTCTCTGACCAAAGAGGATAAAGTTCCGTATTACAAAATTGATGCTAACGAAGACTTGGTAGAACGCCAGATTCAGTCATACAAACAAAACTATGGCAAATACGAATCTATTCAGGAAGAAGCAAAAGATACTGATTTGCTCAAAGGCAATATCAAAGAACTACTTAACGGAGAGCCCAAAGAAGGCGGTATTTCTGTCGAAGATGGCGTGTTGATGGCTTCTTACATCAAAGACAAAGAAGAACAGGCTAAATTTGTCGGAGCAAAAGTCGGTGATACCGTAGTCTTTAATCCGGGAAAAGCGTATGAAGGAAATGAAGCTGAAATTGCATCACTTCTTCATATTCAAAAAGAAGAAATTGAGTCAATCGCTCCTGAATTTTCATTCGAAATCAAGGATGTGACTCGTTATAAAGATGCTGAGTTTGATCAGGAGTTATTCACAAAGGTATTTGGCGAAAACCAAGTGGCTGATGAAGCAGACTTCCGTTTGAAAGTGAAGGCGCTAATCGAACAGCAATTTGCTCCGGATAGCGATTATAAATTCTTGTTGGACGCACGCGTTCTGCTTGAAAGTAAAGCCGGTAATTTGCAATTTCCTGACGCCTTGCTGAAAAGATGGTTGCTGGCAAGCGGAAAAGAAAAAACGGCTGAAAGCATCGATGCTGAATATCCTGCTATCATTAAAGATTTGACTTTCCATTTGATTAAAGAAAAAATCGTGAAAGACTACGATTTGAAAATTGAAGAAGCTGATGTGAAAGAAATCGCAAAACAGGCTGCTCGTGCTCAGTTTGCTCAATATGGCATGATGTCTCTACCGGAAGAAATGGTAGATAACTATGCACAGGAAATTCTGAAAGATAAAGATACTGCCCGTAATTTGGTGGATAAGGCAATGGAAAACAAAATTATTGCCGCTTTGAAAGATACACTGGGATTGGACGAAAAAACAGTCTCTGTGGATGATTTCAAAAAATTGTTTGAAGAAAATGCAGAGGCATAATTTATTTTTTTGAAAACAAAGAAATATATATAAACAGAGGAAGGGGCTATTTTATAGCTCCTTCTTCTGTTTATTACCGGATTGATTCGTATCGTTTGTTTTCTCGTTGTTCCGGCAGCCGGTCTTTTATTTAAATACCGAAAGCTCTCGTTTGGTTTTAGTATTATTTCTATGTCATAAAATGCCTATGACTAATTGGCTTCATCTAAGGAATACGGGTCGTCTTGTTTCGGCGAGCTACTAAGATGGGAAAATCCAGATAAAACATAAAGTATACATCCAACGTTGTCTACTTTACAATTGCTTGTAAATAATTGAAAAAGGCTTACATCGTCTGTGAACTATAATCGGTGTTTGAATAAGGCAATTGTTCTCTAATATCAAATCAGACGGAGTGTCTCATCAGACATAATTATTTGTAATCGGCTTTATCTGGAGTCTCAGCCGGGTTGAAAATCAGTTGTTTTCAATAGTAAGAAACGATACAGAGCCAGAAGGACTAAGCATTAACTCAAGTCTTTCCTTTTTTTAGATTGAGTACATGTTGTTTCTAATTAATGATGTTTCCAGTATATTCAAAACCTTAACAGAAGGCTGATGAGCAACTCAGAATGGTATGTCTGTGATTGACTCAAAGCTACATACAAAGTTGGCTATTCATGGAAAAGCATAAGTTGCAATCGAAAAAGCAAACAGACTTGCGCAAAGTATGTATTATAAAGAATAACCGCTATTTGTTATATAGATCAGCCGGATGGATGCAAATCTTTTTTATTTATTTTCGAACACCCCTAAAAAAAGGAGCTAAATGGGGTGTAATGGTGCTGAATAGGATGAAAATATCGAAAATATAATAAATATATGTATATTTGAGCCCGTTATTGTGAAAATAGTTCTCCTGTGATCTTTACTAGCTTATTGTGGCATAGTAATTGATACTCAATGGATGTGCTTTCCCTTTTTTCAGGTTAGCAGATGAATAATAAGAAAATAGGAGAAAAGGCTGACAAAAAGGGTAAAAATCTGATTTGACATCTTGTTTTATTCAGTTTTTTATTCATAACTTTGTTTAGTTGATTCATCTTTTTTTCAACAAGATCATTTCTGTTATACAGTCTGATTAACTGACGGGGGATGCCGGAATTAACCCATTAGTTTCACAACAATTTAAAACTGTAATTTTTAGTATGGATATTAAAGATTTTAAGAAATATGCTACCAAGCATATGGGCATTAACAGCCTTGGTTTGGATAAATACATTGATGTAACCAGCAGTTATATTTCACCGACCATTATAGAGGAGCGTTCTCTGAATGTAGCCCAAATGGATGTGTTTTCACGATTGATGATGGATCGTATTATTTTTCTAGGAACTCAGGTTGACGACTATTCAGCCAATGTGATTCAGGCTCAATTGCTTTATCTGGACTCAGCTGATCAGGGAAAAGATATTTCGATCTATATCAATTCTCCGGGCGGATCTGTATATGCAGGATATGGCATTTATGACACAATGCAATTTATTGACAGTGATGTTTCAACTATTTGCACCGGTATGGCAGCTTCGTTTGCCGCCGTATTGCTTGTAGCCGGAACCAAAGGTAAGCGTTTTGCGTTGAAGCACTCGCGTGTAATGATTCATCAGCCCTTAGGCGGTGCGCAGGGACAGGCATCAGATATTGAAATCACAGCTCGGGAAATCGCAAAAGTAAAGAAAGAGCTTTATCATATTATCTCAGACCATTCAGGTAAATCATTCGAAGAAGTAGAACGTGATTCCGATCGTGATTTCTGGATGACCTCTGAAGAAGCTAAAGCCTATGGTATGATTGATGAAGTCTTATTGAAAAATAAAAAAATAAATTCTTAAAAATAAATTTCAATTAAACAGAAATACTCCTTGTGGTCTCTCTAATCAAGGAGTATTTATGTCTAAAGGTAAAAAATGGCAAAAAGAAATTCATCTGACCATTGCAGCTTCTGTGGCCGTAGCGAATCAGACGTTAATTTATTGATTGCAGGATTGTCGGGGCATATTTGCGACAGTTGCATCGAACAGGCATATCAAATAACGAAGGATTCACTGACAAAACAATCCACTGCTTTTGGAAAACTTGACAGAAAATCACTCCCCAACCCGAAACAGATAAAAGAGTTTCTTGACTTGTATATTATCGGTCAGGATGCTGCAAAGAGATATTTGTCTGTTTCTGTCTACAACCACTACAAACGATTGATGCAACCTTTGGATGCCAATGATGTGGAAATCGAAAAATCCAACATTATCATGGTAGGTCCTACCGGTACCGGAAAAACGCTTCTGGCACGGACCATTGCGAAGTTGCTTCATGTCCCTTTCGCTATTGTGGATGCGACGGTTTTGACAGAAGCCGGTTATGTAGGAGAGGATATCGAAAGCATTTTAACCCGTCTTTTGCAGGCCGCTGATTACGATGTGGCTGCTGCGGAAAGAGGAATTGTGTTTATCGACGAAATTGATAAAATCGCCCGTAAAGGAGACAATCCTTCTATTACCCGCGATGTGAGTGGAGAAGGTGTACAACAAGGATTGTTGAAACTCCTGGAAGGATCTATCGTGAATGTTCCGCCTCAGGGGGGACGCAAACATCCGGATCAGAAAATGATTGCCGTAGACACCAAAAATATTTTATTTGTTTGTGGTGGCGCTTTTGACGGCATTGAGAAAAAAATTGCGCAGCGACTCAACACCCGGGTGGTTGGGTATGCCTCTAAAATTGAAAATGCACAGGTCGATAAAGACAACCTGCTGCAATATGTGACGCCACAGGATTTAAAGTCTTTCGGACTTATCCCTGAAATTATCGGCCGTCTGCCTATATTGACTTATCTTTCTCCTTTAGATCGGGATGCATTGTGCCGTATTCTTACCGAACCGAAAAATTCAATTATCAAACAATACATCAAACTCTTTGATATGGATGGGGTGACGCTTCATTTTGAAGAAGAAGTCTTTGATTATATTGTAGATAAGGCTGTCGAGTTCAAACTAGGCGCCAGAGGGTTGCGTTCTATTGTTGAAACGATGATGATGGATGCTATGTTTAACATTCCTTCATCCGGAGAAAAGGAACTCCATATCACGAAAGAGTATGCTCAGCATCATATTGAGAAATCTCACTTAAATAAATTAAGTCTGTCCAATTGATTTTTCATGTAAATATATCACTTATAAAAAAAATGATTATATTAGACCCGTGCTTTGATAGTGTGAAAACTTTGTAAACTATGCCGAATGTAGATTATTTATTTCAGGAACTGAAAAAGAACTTTGGGTTTGATACTTTTAAAGGAAATCAAAAAGCAATCATTGAGAATCTTCTTGCCCTCAACGATACTTTTGTATTGATGCCTACAGGAGGTGGAAAATCTTTGTGCTATCAGTTGCCTGCCCTTTTGATGGAGGGAACGGCTATTGTTATCTCTCCTTTAATTGCTTTGATGAAGAATCAAGTTGATGCAATGCGTAATTTCAGCGAAGAAGAAGGAATTGCCCATTTCTTGAACTCTTCATTGAACAAAGCAGCTATCGAGCAGGTGAAGAGTGATATTCTTTCAGGGAAAACCAAAATGTTGTATGTTGCTCCCGAATCCCTTAATAAAATAGATAATACGGAGTTTTTCCGTCAGATAAAAATATCTTTTTTTGCTGTCGACGAAGCTCATTGTATTTCGGAATGGGGACATGACTTCCGGCCTGAATATCGCCGGATTCGTCCGATTATTAATGAAATAGGGAGACATCCCATTATTGCACTTACCGCAACAGCGACTCCGAAGGTGCAGCACGACATCCAGAAAACATTAGGAATGACCGAAGCGGCTGTATTTAAGTCTTCATTCAACAGGCCTAATTTGTATTATGAAATACGTTCTAAGACCAATGATGTGGACAAGGATATTATCAAATATATCCGGTCGCAGAGTGGAAAATCAGGAATTGTGTATTGCCTGAGCCGCAAAAAGGTGGAAGAGTTTGCCGAAATTTTAAGGGCTAACAAAATAAATGCCTTAGCATATCATGCCGGAATGGATGCCGCTACACGTTCTGCAAATCAGGATTCGTTTCTGCATGAACAGGTCGATGTGATTGTTGCAACCATTGCTTTTGGAATGGGTATTGATAAACCCGATATTCGGTTTGTGATTCATTACGATATTCCCAAAAGTTTGGAAGGGTATTATCAGGAAACAGGGCGTGCCGGACGTGATGGGGGAGAAGGGCAGTGTATAACTTTCTATTCGAATAAAGATTTAGTGAAGTTAGAAAAATTTATGCAAGGCAAACCTGTTGCAGAACAGGAAATAGGCAAACAGCTTCTGATGGAAACTGCTGCTTATGCCGAAGCATCAATATGCCGGAGAACAGTGCTTTTGCACTATTTTGGCGAAGAATATAAAGAAATTAATTGTGGTAATTGTGACAATTGTTTAAATCCAAAAAAACAAGTGGAAGCTCAGGAATTATTATTAACAGCATTGGAAGCTGTAATTGCATTAAAGGAAAAGTTCAAAACAGAGTATGTCATTAATGTATTAATAGGTAAAGAGACATCTGAAATTGAAACTTACAATCATCAGGAGTTGGAAGTATTTGGTTCCGGCGATGATGAAGACGAAAAAACATGGAATGCCGTTATCCGTCAGGCTTTAATCGAAGGGTATCTCGATAAGGATATCGAAAACTACGGTTTATTGAAAGTGACGAAAAAAGGAAAGGATTTTCTTAAAAAACCGATCCCATTCAAAATCGTCAAGGATACGGATTTTGAAGATGAAGACAGTGATGAGATAGTCATCAAGGCGGCAGGAGGTGGAAGTTCCGCCATGGATCCAGTCTTGTTTTCAATCATGAGCGATCTCCGTAAAAAGATGGCTAAGAAATTGAATGTTCCTCCCTATGTTATTTTTCAGGATCCTTCGTTGGAAGCTATGGCTACCATTTATCCTATCAACATTGAGGAGCTTCAGAATATTCCGGGGGTAGGCGCCGGAAAGGCTAAACGGTACGGAGCTGAGTTTGTGACGCTCATTAAGAAGCATGTCGAAGAAAACGATATCGAACGTCCGGAAGACTTACGTGTGAAAACAGTTGCCAACAAGTCGAAACTGAAAGTGGCAATTGTACAAAGTATTGACCGTAAAGTGGCTTTGGATGATTTGGCTGAATCGAAAGGAATCGATTTTAGTGAATTGCTTACCGAGTTGGAAGCCATTGTTTACTCCGGGACTAAAATCAATGTCGATTATTTCCTCAATGAAGTAATTGACGAGGACAAACTGGCAGATATATTCGACTACTTCCAACAAGCCGAAAGCGATGATTTGGAGGCTGCCATCGAAGAACTCGGTGATTGTACGGAAGAGGAAATCCGATTGGTTCGTATCAAATTCCTATCCGATATGGCCAATTAATTTAATGAATACATCAATGAGAAAAATTGCTCTTTTCCCCGGAACTTTTGACCCATTCACTTTGGGGCATTTTTCTGTGGTGGAAAGAGCCTTGGATATTGTAGATGAAATTGTAATCGCAATTGGCATCAATGATAGTAAGGTGTCTTATTTTTCGGTCGAACAGCGCCGCAAAATGATGGAAGAACTTTATAAAAACGAACCCAGAGTCAAAATAGATGCTTACTGTAGCCTCACAGTTGATTTTGCCGGACAAATAGGGGCAAAATATATTCTGCGGGGAATTCGTTCTGTTATTGATTTTGAGTATGAAAAAACCATCGCAGATATGAATCGTAAACTCTCCGGTATAGAGACAATTGTTCTCTTTACAGAACCTCAATTGACGCATATCAGTTCGACGGTGGTACGCGAGCTTTTGCGTTTCGGACGCGATGTGACCGATTTTGTTCCTGAAGATTTGAATTTGATGATTTAATAGCTTTGGAATTTAAAATAAATTTATGTGTCTAATTTTTTAACCAACAACTTGTTCAATTAATTACAAGAACAGTTTGATGTCATACCGGAATCTTCCTAACGATTGCTTTTCAGATTCTTTATCGCTGTCAAATTGTGACAAACAAACTTTAATATGAAAAAGATATCCATTCTCTTCTTTTCATCTTTCCTTCTGACCACAACTTGTTTTGCCCAGATGGGATTTACCAATGGAATGAAAAAAGTTTTAACTACGATGAACATCATCGACCAGATGTATGTCGACAAAGTGGACGGAGATAAATTAGCTGATGATGCTGTTAAAGCCCTTATTGGAGAGCTAGACCCGCATTCTGCTTATCTGTCGAAGCAGGAAGTCAAAGAAATGAATGAACCTCTGGAAGGCAATTTTACGGGCATCGGTATTTCATTCAATATGTTGACTGATACGCTTTATGTGATAGAAACAATTGCAGGAGGTCCGTCAGCCAAAGTGGGATTGATGGCCGGAGATAGAATCATCATGGTCAATGACTCGCTGATTGCAGGAGTTAAAATGCCTACTAAAACGATTATGAGCAAGCTTCGCGGACCAAAAGGTACTGTCGTGGATGTGAAAGTCTTGAGACGAGGAGTGCCCGAATTGCTCGAATTTAAAATTGTACGTGATAAAATTCCTATTTATAGCCTGGATGCAGCATATATGGTAAGCCCTACAACAGGTTATATCAAACTAAGCAGGTTTGGTGCTACCACATTCGAGGAATTTAAAGAAGCCACTGTTAAGCTGAGAGCGCAGGGAATGAAAAACCTGATTCTCGATCTTCAGAGCAACGGCGGAGGATATTTGTCTGCGGCGAGTGAATTGGCGAATGAGTTCCTGCCTGCCGACCGCACGATTGTGTATACGCAAGGAGCCAAGAAGCCGAAGTTTATTGAAAAATCAAAAGGAAATGGTTCTTTTCAGAGTGGCCGTGTGGTCGTACTTGTCGATGAAGGAACTGCTTCTGCCAGTGAAATCCTTTCCGGCGCATTGCAGGATTGGGACAGAGGGGTTATCGTCGGACGTCGTACCTTCGGAAAAGGCCTTGTGCAGCAACAGATTCCTCTTCCGGATGAATCTATGATACGTTTGACCATTGCTCATTACTATACTCCTACAGGACGCAGCATTCAAAAACCTTATACAAAAGGCGATCGTTCTTCTTACGATAAAGATTTGATCACCCGTTTTAACAGTGGGGAGATGATGAATGCCGACAGTATTCATTTTCCGGATTCGTTGAAATATAAGACATTGGTGACAGGTCGTATTGTGTATGGCGGCGGTGGTATTATGCCGGACTATTACGTCCCTGTGGATACAACCAGAAGTACCAATTTGCATCGCGATTTATTTGCAAGAGGCATAATCAATCAGTTGGCATTTAAACTGGCAGATGAAGGCAGAGCCAATTTATTGAAGCAATATCCGAAAGAAGCGGATTTTATCCATAACTTTAGGATGACTCCCGAAATGTACGATCAGTTGAAGAAGATGGCCGTAGCCGAAAAAATTACTTTCGACGAAAAACAGTTTGCCGTTTCCAGAGATTTCATTTCAATGCAAGTGAAGGCACTTATGGGAAGAGACTTGTACGAACAGGCCACTTTTTATAAAATCTACAACAACGAAAACGATATTTTCAAAAAGGGATTGGAAGTAATTGAGAATCCAACAAAGTATCAATTGCTGCTTAATGGGAAAAAATAAGCCCTGTTTTGCAAGAAATATATCTTTAAATAATATAAAAAGCGATTGAACGAGAGTTTAATCGCTTTTTTTGTATTCATTATAAAGCATTCACCAAACAAAATTACTAATTTTGCGCGGAAAATAGAAATTTCATAGATCTCAGGATTCACGTCGATTCCTGGTATGACCTAAGCAAGAATTATGCAGAAAAACCTCGTTATCGTAGAGTCGCCCGCTAAGGCAAAAACAATAGAAAAATTTTTAGGTAAGGATTATCATGTGTTATCCAGTTACGGACATATCCGGGATTTGAAAAAAAAAGATTTCGGTATAGACCTGACACAGAATTATAAACCTATTTACGAAGTCCCTGAAGATAAAAAGAAACTGGTTGCCGAATTAAAGAAAGCTGCCAAAGATGCAGAAATCGTTTGGCTGGCTTCCGATGAAGACCGCGAGGGAGAGGCTATTTCCTGGCACCTGTATGAAACCCTTGCTCTAACAGACGAACGCACCAAACGGATTGCCTTTCATGAAATCACCAAAGATGCGATTCAGAATGCCATTGAGAATCCCCGTAAAATAGATTATAACCTTGTAGATGCACAGCAAGCACGCCGGGTTCTTGACAGGATTGTTGGTTTTGAACTTTCCCCGGTATTGTGGAAAAAAGTGAAACCTGCTTTGTCGGCCGGACGTGTGCAGTCGGTAGCTGTACGACTTATCGTAGAACGGGAACGTGAAATTCGGAATTTCGTGGCTGAAGAATCCTATCGTGTGGTAGCTCAGTTTTCTAAAACTGAAAACGGAACAGTATCTGAGCTGAAGGCAGAATTAAACCAGCGATTGAAGACAAAAGAAGAAGCATTTGCGTTACTTGAAAAACTAAAAACAGCTTCTTTTGCTATCGATAATGTGGTAACAAAACCATCCCGCCGTTCTCCGGCAGCTCCTTTCACGACTTCTACACTGCAACAGGAAGCCGCCCGTAAACTCGGTTTTACTGTGGCGCAAACCATGCGTGTAGCACAAAGTTTGTATGAGTCCGGGAAAATTACATACATGAGAACAGACTCGGTCAATCTCTCGTCTCTGGCACTCAATACGTCCAAGGCTGAAATCTTGTCGAGTTATGGAGAGAGATACTCCAATATGCGCAATTTCCATACGAAAACCAAGGGAGCGCAGGAAGCTCACGAAGCCATCCGTCCGACGTACATGACAGAACATACTATCGGAGGAACAGCCCAGGAAAAGAAATTATATGATTTGATTTGGAAACGCACCATTGCTTCCCAGATGGCTGATGCCGAACTGGAAAAAACAACCGTGTCGATTGCGATATCCAACAGCGATAAATTGTTTGTGATAAGCGGAGAGGTTATAAAATTTGATGGATTTCTCCATGTCTACATGGAAGATACCGATGAGGAGAATCTCGAACAGGATTCAGGACTTCTACCTCCTTTGCATAAAGGAGAGAAACTGAATATGCTTTTTGCTTCCGCAACAGAACGTTTTACACAGCGCCCTGCCCGTTATACGGAGGCTTCTCTTGTGAAAAAAATGGAAGAACTGGGCATTGGCCGTCCTTCGACCTATGCGCCTACCATTTCTACCATTCAGAATCGGGAGTATGTCGAGAAAAAATCGATTGAAGGTACCAACCGTCATTTTAATGTGCTGACTCTTAAAAATGGGCATATTGAAGATGCTGAGAATACAGAAATTACCGGAGCAGATAAAAACAAACTTTTTCCTACCGATACAGGGGAAGTCGTGAATGATTTTCTTACCGAATTTTTTCCGGAAATTATGAATTATAATTTTACGGCTCAGTTGGAAGAGAAATTCGATGATGTCGCAGACGGAAAGGAAAACTGGACAGAGCTTATCGATTCATTCTATAAATTGTTTCATCCCGTAGTGGATGGAGTCATGCACTCACAAACCGAACATAAAATCGGAGAACGGGTATTGGGAACAGATCCGAAAACAGGGCGTCAGGTTTCTGTGAAAATCGGTCGTTTTGGCCCCATGGTGCAAATTGGAGTACAGGAAGAGGAAGAAAAACCTCAGTTCGCCAGTTTGCAAAAAGATCAGTCACTAGCAACCATAAGCCTCGAAGAAGCGCTTAAGTTGTTTGATTTACCGCGTAAGTTAGGCGAATTTGAAGGAAAAGAAATGACTGTTGCCGTAGGACGTTTTGGCCCTTATGTAAGGCACAACAGCCAGTTTGTTTCTCTGCCGAAAGGATATGATCCTTTCTCTTTGACGAGTGAGCAAGCCGTGGAATTGATTCTAGCCAAACGGCAAAAAGACAGCGAACGCTTGATCAAGGACTTTTCAGAGGAAGAGAATCTGCAAATTCTGAATGGACGTTTCGGCCCTTATATATCGTATGATAAGAAAAACTATAAAATTCCCAAAGGCAAAGAACCGGCTGCTCTCACTTATCAGGAAGTAAAAGAAATAATCAGCGCTGCCCCTGATGTTGAGAAAAAGGGAAAAAAGACAACCGCAAAAAAAACAACCAAAACGGCTGAGCCTAAGAAAAAGGCACCGGCCAAGGCGGCTGCAAAAACAAAAGCTGCTCCCAAAACGAAGGCGGCTGCAAAAAAATAAAGAAGGCAGAAGCTCATTGTATAATTTATATGAATAATGAAATACAGGAAGTCTTATCGTTTATACCGCACGAAGTCGGTAATAAACCCATGAGAGACTCCTCTTATTATTTGAAATCATATAAAATGAATTCGTAATCCGTATTTTAACAGAGTATACACTCACATAAACAATAAATTATTAATTAATTATTCTCATGAAGAAAAGTGCATTGCAATTAGCCAGAGCTACTTATCAACCGAAAATGCCAAAAGCGTTGTATGGAAGTATAAAAGTGGAAGAAGGAAATCCCACTCAGTCAGTTGCTGACCAGGAAGAAGTGAAAAAACTTTTCCCGAACACTTATGGAATGCCGATTTTAAAATTTGTTGAAGCTTCCGAACAACCTAAGTTTCCTGCAACGAACGTAGGTGTAATTCTTTCAGGAGGTCAGGCTCCGGGCGGACACAATGTGATTGCCGGTCTGTTTGATGGAATTAAGAAACTGAATTCTGATAGCAAATTATACGGATTCCTGATGGGACCCGGCGGTCTGGTCGATCATCAATACATTGAACTTACCAGCGAAATTATTGACGATTACCGTAACACGGGTGGTTTTGATATTATTGGTTCCGGACGTACTAAACTCGAAAAAACAGAACAGTTCGACAAAGGATTAGAAATTCTGAAAAAACTGGACATCAAAGCTGTTGTAATTATCGGAGGCGATGATTCAAATACGAATGCTTGTGTGTTGGCTGAATATTATAAATCTATCAATGCCGGCGTTCAGGTTATCGGTTGTCCGAAAACTATTGACGGAGACTTGAAAAATGAAATGATTGAAACTTCATTTGGTTTCGATACGGCATGTAAAGTTTATTCGGAAGTAATCGGTAACATTCAGCGCGATTGCAACTCGGCCCGTAAATACTGGCATTTCATCAAATTGATGGGACGCTCTGCTTCACACATCGCTTTGGAATGTGCTTTGCAGACTCAGCCGAATGTATGTTTGGTTTCGGAAGAAATCGAATCAAAAAAATCATCTTTGGATGAAGTGGTTACGGAGATTGCAACAGCCGTTGCTAAACGTGCCGAAGCCGGTAATAATTTCGGAACAGTACTTATTCCTGAAGGTCTTATCGAATTCATTCCAGCCATGAAAGTACTGATTGCAGAACTGAATGATTTTCTTGCCAAACATCAGGATGAATTTAACAGCATTCCTCGCGCTGAACAACGTCAATTTATTATTACACACCTATCTAAAGAAAATTCAGCAGTTTATGCTAGTCTTCCCGAAGGTGTTGCTCGTCAGTTGACATTGGATCGCGACCCTCATGGAAATGTACAGGTGTCGTTGATTGAAACTGAAAAATTGCTGGCTGAAATGGTTGGTAACAAATTGACAGAATGGAAAGCTGCCGGAAAATATAACGGTAAATTTGCTTCTCAGGTACACTTCTTTGGATACGAAGGCCGTTGCGCTGCTCCATCTAATTACGATGCCGACTACTGCTATTCCCTTGGATTTACAGCGTCTGCTTTGATTGCCACCGGAAAAACAGGATACATGTCATCGGTACGTAACACCACAGCTCCGGCTGAAGCATGGATTGCAGGAGGAATTCCAATTACCATGATGATGAATATGGAACGTCGTCATGGCGAAATGAAGCCTGTTATCCGTAAAGCTTTGGTGGAACTGGATGGTGCTCCTTTCAAATATTTTGCTGCTCATCGTGCTGATTGGGCTGTAAATACCGAATATGTATATCCGGGTCCGATTCAGTATTTTGGTCCTTCACAGGTATGTGACCAAACAACTATCACTTTAGCTCTTGAACAGGGAAAATAATTTCCCCGACAACTAATATGAATAAGGCTGCTTCTCAACAGAGAAACAGCCTTATCTCTATTAACACCTTGTTGCTTTTGTGTGTAACTAATGGGCCTGTGATTGGTCGTGAATTTATTATCTCTATAAGCACCTTATTGCTTTTTTTGCTTAATTGACTTATATATTGTTGGCTGCAAGTGCATTGTTCCTGTAAAAACCTTGTCACTTTGTGCCGGATAATCCTTTCACGATGTTTTTAAAGGTAATGGAGTCTCTTTTGCCTGATTATCCGCTATGTGCAAAATGTTGTTCTTCTTAGCCAGCTGAAATCCATGCAATGGAAAAATAATGTTGTGTAACCGGTCAAATACTCATCTGCTTACACATCTTTTTGTGTCTGATATCTAATCATTCAGTGTCAATTTGAATTGGTAACTTGTTTTCCAGGGAACTGGATTTTCAAATCGGATTCCTCTTTTGGGGAGTTGTCTTCTGCGTTCATGCTTGCTTTTTATAAATATTTCCGTCCTTTTTGTCCTATTAATTTATTAAAAATGACTTTTATATACAGATATGTCAAATAGAGCAATTATCTAAGCAATTTGAGCAATTGCAAAATATTCACCTTCAAAATATGACTTGTACATTTGTGATATGAAACCGATGATGAATATATGAAAAAACAAAAAAACAGGATTCTTCTGTTGATCTTTTTTTGCTTGTTATGTGCTGATGCTTCCAATTGCCATGCAAAAAATACCTCTTTAAGCATTAATAAAGAAGAGATACGTCGAACCTTGCAAAAAACAGCTAATTGGCAAATTCTAAATTTTAGTTATTCAAAGGAAAAGAACTTACATGATTCAGGAATAGACTCATGGGTGAATGCCGTATTCTATATGGGGCTCTTTGACTATTCGAAAGCACTGGACGATAGTTGCGCTATGAAATGGCTTTATTCCATTGGCGAAGCTACGCAATGGAGGGTTGCAGCTAATTTTATCAACTATCCCAAATACAGTTTCTTCCATGCCGATGAGCTTTGTGTCGGACAATTCTACCTTCAAATGTACGATAACTGCCGTGCTGAGCCGATGATTAGAAATATAAAAGAGCGGGCGGATAAAATTATGAACGGATCGGCCGACACCCTGATGAAATATACCAATAAACAAGTTTGGACATGGAGCGATGCCTTGTTTATGGCTCCGGCAGTGTATGCCCATCTGGCAAAAATTACCGGAGACGAAACATACCTGAAATATATGGATAAAGAGTTTAAACGGACTTATAATTCATTATATGATAAAAAGAATAAATTGTTTTTTAGAGATAGCGGATATTTTCAAAAGACCGAAAGTAATGGATGTCAGATCTTTTGGGGGCGTGGAAATGGTTGGGTTGCAGCGGGATTAGTAAATGTGTTGAAGTTGCTTCCTCCGGAGTCGGAATATCGTCCGTTTTACGAACAATTATTTAAAGAATATATTCCTCGCCTGGCTCAATTGCAAAGCCCGGCAGGATATTGGCATGCAAGCTTGCTTGATCCGAAAAGCTATCCTTCGCCGGAATCAAGTGCCACCGCGCTTATTACTTATGCTTTGGCATACGGTGTAAACAGTGGGTTGCTACAAAGGGCGGACTTTATGCAGTATTTGGAGAAATCCTGGACTTTCTTAAATTCGGCAGTATTGTCAGATGGTAGACTGGGGTGGGTGCAGCCTATTGGAGCAGATCCCCGAAAGGTTACTGCTGAGATGACCGCGAGTTATGGAATAGGCGCATTTCTATCGGCTGGGACGGAACTTCTTATTTTAAACAAATAATGGTTCTTCCCCGGCATAAACATTCTCAAGTCTTGGTGTTACAAGATATATCAGGCAAATAGAAGCTAACTTGCTTTTGTTTTTAATATTTATCAAGTGAGAGGATGTGATATTGTACTGGCTTGCTTATTTATTCAACGGTCTGTTTGTTGTATTAGAAATAGATAGTGGTAAAATAGATTTGATACTTTGAAATGATATTTATGAATGACATGTATTGTTCCCTGCAAAAGAAAAAAAAATTGCTGCTTCGACTGACCCTGTCTTTACTGGGTAGCTGTCTTTTTGTCAGCTATGCACACGGTTTTCCGGGTAAAGCTTTAGCGGTGGCTCAGCAGACCGAATCGCGCATCGTAGCTATTCGGAAAACAGATGCTACCAAGGTAGAGTTGAAGCTGGCCAATCATGAAAAACGAATACTCGACTTCTACGGAGATCATATTTTCCGTATGTTTCAGGATAATTCCGGACAAGGAATCCGGGAACCGGAGGCAACACCGGAAGCCCGTATTTTGGTAGATGCTTCGCGCAAAGCTCTTTCCTCGTTGACAATCGCTGAGATTGGAAATTCATTTGTTGTTTCTACCGGAAAAATAAAAATCATATTCGATAAAAACAGCGGATTGTATTCTATCGTCAATCTGGCCACGAACAAGGCCGTGTTGGAAGAAGTACGTCCGGTGGTATTTGCAGAAAAGAGAGTGACACTCTCTCTGAAGGAAACCCCGGCTGAATATTTCTTTGGAGGAGGAATGCAGAACGGCCGTTTTTCGCATAAAGGAAAAGCGATAGCCATCGAGAATACAAACAGCTGGACCAATGGGGGAGTAGCTTCACCGACTCCTTTTTACTGGTCTACTCAAGGCTATGGGCTGATGTGGCATACTTTTAAGAAAGGAAAATATGATTTTGGTGCCAATGAAAAAGGGGTGGTTGCCGTATCGCACGATACCGACTATCTGGATATTTTCTTTATGATTAATGATGGAGCGGTCGCCTTGTTAAATGATTTCTATCAATTGACAGGAAATCCGGTGCTTTTCCCCAAATTCGGCTTTTACGAAGGGCATTTGAATGCTTACAACCGCGATTTCTGGAAAGAAGATCCCAAAGGTATTTTGTTTGAAGATGGGAAAAGATACAAGGAAAGCCAGAAGGATAATGGAGGTATCCGGGAATCACTGAACGGAGAGAAAGGCAACTATCAGTTTTCGGCGCGTGCGGTGATTGATAGATATAAATCACACGACATGCCGCTGGGTTGGCTTCTCCCTAACGATGGATACGGAGCCGGATACGGACAGGCAGAAACCCTTGACGGAAATATTGAAAACCTGAAAAGTCTGACCGGATATGCTTCTCTGCATGGAGTACAGATCGGTTTGTGGACACAATCGGATTTGCATCCCAAACCCGAAATCAGTGCTTTGCTGCAACGCGACATCATCAAAGAGGTGAGAGATGCCGGAGTGCGTGTACTGAAGACTGATGTAGCCTGGGTGGGAGCCGGATATTCTTTTGGGTTAAACGGCATTGCGGATGTCTCTCAGATAATGATGAAATATGGAAATGGCAGCCGTCCGTTTATCATCTCCCTCGACGGTTGGGCGGGAACCCAGCGGTATGCCGGGCTGTGGTCGGGTGATCAGACCGGTGGCGTTTGGGAGTATATCCGTTTTCATATTCCTACCTACATCGGTTCCGGGCTTTCGGGCAATCCGAATGTCGGTTCGGACATGGATGGCATTTTTGGCGGTAAAAACCCGATTGTCAATATGCGGGATTTTCAATGGAAAATGTTTACGCCCTTACAACTGAATATGGATGGATGGGGAGCCAATGAAAAATATCCGCAGGCATTAGGCGAACCGGCAACTTCTATCAATCGCTGGTATCTGAAGATGAAATCGGAGATAATGCCCTATTTCTATACCGTAGCTCACGAGGCAGTCAGTGGTAAACCGATGATCCGCGCCATGATGCTTGATTATCCGAATGCCTACACTCTCGGAAAGTCGACACAGTACCAGTTCTTGTTTGGCCCTTCGTTCTTAGTCGCTCCTATTTATAAGAATACCCAGTCTGATACCCTTGGTAATGATATCCGCGACGGAATTTACCTTCCTGAAGGCCAATGGATAGATTATTTCTCCGGAGACATGTACACCGGTGGACGTATTCTCAATAATTTTGAGGCTCCGATATGGAAGCTTCCCGTATTTGTCAAAAACGGAGCTATTATTCCCCTGACAAATGCAAACAACAATGTAACCGAAATAAACCCGAATCTGCGGATATATGAACTCTATCCTTCGGGAGAAACCTCGTTTACAGAATATGATGATGACGGAACAACCACCGATTACCTGCAAGGCAAAAGTGTCTCTACCCGTATCGAGTCTCATGCCGATAAAAACGGAAAGGCGGTTGTAAAGATACACCCCACGGAAGGGAGTTACAACGGATTTGTCAAAAACAAAATGACGGAATTTCGGGTAAATGTGACCAAAAGACCGACAAGCGTATCTGCGGCGATTGGGTCTGCTGCTGTTAAGCTCCGGGAAGTAAAGAATATGGCAGATTTTCAAAAGAATACGAATGTATGGTTTTATGAGGCAGCACCTGAGCTGAATCGTTTCGCTACTCGGGGGAGTAATTTTGAAAAAATATGTGTGAAAAAGAACCCGCTGGTCCGGGTAAAACTGAAATCTTCGGATATCACAGCTAACGCAACGATTTTAACGGTCAGGGGATTTGAATTTAAGCCCGCCGATCAGTTATTGACACATACCGGAACACTTTCAACTCCGGCACATGCCGTTATAACGGAGCAAAATACCGGCCCCTATACATTGACCCCAACATGGGATAACGTGGAAAATGCGGATTACTATGAAATCGAATTTCAAGGAATGAATTATTCTACCATCAGAAATACCTCCCTTGCTTTTGAAAATCTTGCAGCAGAAACACCCTATACAATGCGTCTGAGAGCCGTTAATGCGTCGGGTGCCTCGGACTGGGTGGCTTTGATGGCGACCACCAAAAGTGATCCGCTGGAATTTGCAATACGCAACATCAGCATAACATGTTCGGCTGAGAATCAGGGAAGTTCGATGAAAAAGCTTTTCGACCTTGAAGAAGGCGAACTATGGCATACCAAATACGGCGTCAACGCGCTGCCATTCGACTTGACTGTGGATTTGAATTCGGTAAATGAGCTGGATAAATGTGTTTATGTCCCTCGTGATAATGCCGGAAACGGAACAATAACAAAAGCGACGGTATCCTACAGTATGGACAAAAAGAACTGGACGGCAGCCGGTAATATGGAATGGGCGCGGGATAACAAACCTAAAGAATTCCGGTTCACCGATAAACCAACCGCCCGCTATATCAAGCTCTCTGTGACGGAAACTGTCGGCGGATTCGGTTCCGGAAAAGAACTGTATGTCTTCAGGGTACCGGGTAGTGAAAGCTATCTTCCGGGCGACATCAACAACGACCGCCTGATCGATACCAACGACCTGACTTCGTATATCAATTACACCGGATTGAGGCAGGGAGATGCCGATTTTGAAGGATACATCAGTAAGGGCGATTTAAATAAAAACGGATTGATTGATGCTTATGATATCTCTGTGGTTGCGATCCGTCTGAAAGGAGGAGCGAAACCCAAGAAGACGGATGAGGGAGTAAGTGGTCGGTTGTCGCTTTCGAGTAAGAAGTCTTCTTATAGTAAGAATGATACGATAGAGATAGTCGTAAAAGGCCATGATTTGAAAAATGTCAATGCTCTTAGTTTCGCTTTACCCTACCATTCGCCGGATTATGAATTTATAGGTATCCAGCCTCTGAATATGAAAGCAATGGAGAATATGACAAACGATCGCCTTCATACCAATGGAGTGAAAGCACTTTATCCCACTTTTGTGAATATTGGCGATCAGGAAGCTTTGAATGGAGATTTCGACTTGTTTATTATTAAATTCAAGGCAAAACGAAATGTCCGGTCCGACCTCCAACTTAAAGATGGATTTTTAGTTGACAAATATTTGAATATAGCAAATTTCTAATTTAGATGTGAGAACACACACACTTTGAGGGGAGTTGAATCGGGAGATTCGGCTTCTCTTTTTTCAATAGAATTAACTTGTTTAATATCAAGTGAAAACAAAAAAAAAGAAAGGATAATACTTACTTTTAAAACCTTTGTGTGATAAAATTGTTATATTTGCAAAAATCAATAGCAGTAATGTATTAAAAATAGGCATTTAATATCCATCTATGTTAAAAAAACATTACTTTTATGTGTTTTTTGTCAGTCACTATTCTATGAAAGTTTGTATAAAAAACTTTTAAGTTTAGGTTAATAATAAAAGGAAAATTTAGGTACAAATTCATAAAAACTTATGCAAACAAACAATTTACGTATGTTGATTATATCAGCGGTTGTGACCTGTCTGATATTAAACTCTTGCACAGCTTATAAAAAACTGCCGTATTTAACAAATATTGCACAAGGGGACACAATAACCCCTCTGGTTCAGGGGCAAGGAGTACACGAACCTGCTTTGAAGCCCAATGATATTCTGACAATTGTCGTCAACTCTACAATTCCCGGGGCGGCGAATGACTTTAATTTGATGGTATTACCAGGTCAGGGAACAAGTTCTCTAAATACCACTCAGGTAACTTCTAGTTTGTCAGGCACAATGACCGGGACATTGCAAAACTATCAGGTGGATAGGGATGGAAACATCGACTTTCCCGTTTTAGGAAAAATATCGGTGAAGCAGATGACTCCTTCCCTGTTAAAAGATTATTTGACAAATAGAATTTATCCTCAGTACATTACTCAGCGTCCCACGGTGACCGTTCGTTTGCTAAACTTTCAGGTATCCGTACTGGGAGAAGTCACAAAACCAGGGAATTATAGTGCGGAAACTGGCAGCATGTCCGTATTTGACGCTTTGGCTGCAGCCGGCGATTTAACTATCTATGGACGCCGTGACAATGTGATGCTCATTCGTACCGATGAGTTTGGAAATGTAAAAACGTTCCATATTAATCTGCAAGATAAAAATACGATTGCTCAAAAAGATATTTATTATTTACAGCAAGGGGATAAAATTTATGTTGAAGCCAACAAGGCCAAAGGTAATAGTTCCGCAATCAGTACGGCAACGACTATCGGGATATCCTTTGCAAGCATTCTTGTAAGTGTTGCAACACTAATTGTAAGTATAACCAAATAATTTCTTAAAAGCAGACTGATATGGAAAATAAATTAAGCAACGAAGAGTGGGAAGAATTATTGGGACAAACACAATTAGCCAATAGCAAGCCTTTGCGAGATACTATTATTGAATACCTAAGATACTGGAAGTGGTTTGTTTTATCAGCTATATGCTGTTTGGTGGTTGCTACATTAGTGGTAATGACTTCGAAAAAAGTGTTTCAAACAACAGCTGCAGTGGTTATTGATGAAGACAAAAATAAATCGGGCAATAGCTCCAGCGGATTAAATCTTAGTCTGGATGATCTGGGCTTATTAGCTTCTACCAGTAATATAGACAATGAAATAACGGTATTTACCTCCCCGGATTTGATGCGCACGGTTGTTGATACTTTGAACCTTACTTCTCATTATTATGAGCGCAATCGCCTCCGCTACAGAGAGCTTTACGCTTCGAGTCCTCTAAAAGTTGTGTATTCCCGCCGTTTGGAATCATTTTCTGGTAGCTTTGAATTGAAAGTCGTTAAGGAAAATGGCAAAATAGGGGTTGAAGGAAAATATCAAGGAAAAGAGGATTTCGTTATTGATATTAACCAGACCTTTACCAAATTGCCTGCAAAACTAATATTGCCCTCGGGATACGGATATCTGGAATTTTCGGCTACTTCTATCCCTATGGAAGAGGATAACGAATACACAATTGTTGTTAGCAATCCCGATGCAGAAGCGTTAGCTTTGCAAAATCAGTTGAAAGTGACTCAAACCACTAAAAATTCAACAGCTTTGCAATTTGCTCTGTCGGTGCATAATCCAAGTAAGGGTGCTGATATACTGAAGCAATTGATTCGGCAATACAATATTCAAAACAATTTGGTTAATAATGAAATATCTTACAATACCGCTTTATTTATTAACGAACGTCTGAAAGAAATATCCAAAGAGTTAAGCGATGTGGAAAGCGATGTGGTAAATTATCGGCAAAAAAACAAAATAGCTGATATCAAAACCGAGTCGATGCTTTCTGTTCAGCAAAATAGTGAGAATCAGCAAAAACTGATGGACGCGGAAACTCAGCTCAATGTTATTGATATGGTAGAGAAATTTGTTCGGAATCCCGAAAACCAATACCGGGTTATTCCTAATCTGGGGGTTACAGATCCTTCCCTATCTGCAATTATTTCTGACTTTAATGTAAAGATATTGACTTCTGAAAATCTTTTGAAAAATACGGGAGTTGAAAATCCGGCACGTAGCAAAGCTATTGATGAAATTCAAAATACGCACAATAATATTGTCAATGCACTTAAAAATGTACGTCATTCTTTGCTCATTGCAAGAAATGATTTGCAACGACTGGCGGGAACTACGAACGCTCAAATAGCCTCCCTGCCTCAACAGGAAAAAGGATTAATGGAACGGGCTCGTCAACAGCAAATCAAGGAGAATCTGTTTTTATTCTTGATGCAAAAGCGGGAGGAAACAAATATTTCCATTGCTGGAATTTCAGAAAAGGCCAGAATGGTGGTTTCTCCGAAGCCCATTGATATACCCATTGCGCCCAATACTAAAGTTATCTTATTGGCAGGGTTGCTTTTAGGATTATTTATTCCGGTGGTAGTACTCTGGCTAATGAACCAATTGCGAGTGTATGTTTCCGGCCGGGAAGAGCTGGCTCGTCTATCTCCGGTCAGCATTATCGGACAGGTATGCCGTTCCGAGGATCCGCTGGTGGTTCACAATTATCCGCAGAGTTCGACCTCCGAATTGTTTCGCGCATTGCGTAACAATCTTAATTTTGTTTTCCATAATCACTTGAATAAAGTTGCAATGGTGACTTCCTCTGTTTCTGGCGAGGGAAAAACTTTTATGAGCATGAACCTGGCTCTGAGTTATGCTCTGTCTGGAAAAAAGGTATTGCTTATCGGAGGGGATATTCGAAAACCGAAGCTGAAACAGATTTTGGGCTTGGATAAATCGTCGGGACTTTCTGACTACTTGGCTCAGGAAAGCAAATCATGGAAAGACTATGTTATACATGATGTGTTGCGTCCTAAATTTGATGTATTGGTATCGGGAACCATTCCTCCCAATCCCAATGAGTTGCTGATGTCTCCGAACCTAGAACAGCTCTTTAAGGAGGTACGAGAAGTATACGACATGATTGTTATTGATACAGCTCCTGTTGGTATGGTCTCGGACTCTTTCCTCTATGCTCCCTATGTAGATGCAGTAATATACGTTGTGCGGGAGAAAGTATCTTTGAAGGACAGCATCGAATTTCTTAATTCCATTCATAAGGAGAAGAGATTTCAAAACATGTATCTGGTACTCAATGATTCAGATGTCAATTCTCACTACGGTTACCGTTACGGATATGGAAAAGGATACGGTTACAAAGCTGCAGAAGAAAAATAGAAATCAGATAGAAAGTTTGAAAATAGATGTGTTTTAGGAGAAATTCTGTAAAATAGAGAAAAACAGATAAGCGAATCTGTTCTTCACATTATTGTTTATATTAACGACTGAAAAGTTTACTTTAGGTTATTTCCATAATAAGTAACTTAAAGTAAGCTTGTGGTTATTATTATAAATTTTTCCTTTGAATGCTGTGGCTGTAATTGAGCAATGCAATTACAAGAACGCAAAATTACCTTCTAGAGAAAGATATTTATCTTTTTATATCAGGCGTGATTATAAAGATTGTGTCACTTATTCAATTTTTTTAGCTTCTTATCTCGATAGTTTTGATACAAGGATTCAATAGTCAAAATAAGTAGTATTGTGATTTATCGAAACTAGCAAACTAAAAAAACAATTATTTTAGAAATTGTAGAATCTTTGATAAATTCAATATTTACCTTCCTTACCGAGATACTTTGTTTTGGCTAAGAAAATGTTCCAGCTTAAAGTGTCTGGACTCTGGGTTATTCGCTGAAAAAACAGAAGAAGTATTTGAAAGGTTTCATAAATACTTTGAATATTACTAATGGATAAATTACTGAAATATAGATAAGTTTAAAATAGAATGGCGAAAAAAGTCATCTAAAAGAAATCATATATTTACAAACAGATTTTTTCTTATTTAATTAGTAGCAATATGAAATTCTCAGTGTTTAGGAAGTATTAGTAGAAGCTAATCTGGAGTTGTTGAAAGGGCAGATGTACCATCCAAAAAAACAATCGGATTGTAAAGAATTTTATTCGCCTTTAAACCGGCCTAAATCAAAGGAAGTAGCCTCAACAAACTCCTAATTAAGTAAATTTATTGAACAGAACAGAGACTAAGCTTTCAGTCACGTTATAGACAGGAGCTATATTGATAAATTCCGAAGGATAATTTACTCTTGTTATTGGTGAGTTTCTTAAGAAAGGATGCTTCGGAGCTTAAAATTTTATTCAGCCCCAACTCTTCTAATGACTTACTTCATTCTGATGTGATAATATACAAATTCGACAGATAATATTCTATCATTTGTATTGTTATTTTTTTACACTAAGTAAGTGACAAATCTATACTGGAAGGAATATTAGACTCATGATTATGGCTGAAGTAGATAAAAAACATAAAAGGAGCAATAACGTGAGGAAAATATTCGAAATCGTAAGTGCCCAATGAAAAGGAAAATCAAAAAGTAACTTTTATTTATCAAATGAATACAGAAAATTCAAATAATAGACGAATTGCAAAAAATACAATGATGCTCTATTTCCGGATGATTATCATTATGGGGGTACAGCTATATACTGTGCGAATTGTTTTGGATGTATTGGGCGCTTCGGATTATGGACTGTATAATGTTGTCGGAGGGGTTGTCAGTATGTTAGCTTTTTTAAGTGGTACAATGTCAACAGCCTCACAGCGCTATTTTGCATTTGAAATAGGACGAGGGGATAGTGGTCAGCTACGCAAAACATTTAGCATGACCTTGCTGATATATGTCCTGATAGGAGTAATTATACTGTTGTTATTAGAAACAGTAGGACTTTGGTTTTTAAATCACAAGATCTCCATGGGTGTTGGTCGAATTTATGCTGCTAATTGGGTGTATCAGTTTGCAATAGTTTCTTTGTTTTTGACTATGTTTCAGACACCGTATAGTGCTATGGTTATTGCGCATGAACGAATGAATTTTTTTGCGTATGTGGGTGTTTTGGAAGTAATATTAAAACTTATTGTTGTATATCTTCTTATGTTCGGTTCTTATGATAAGTTGATGCTTTTTGGGTTACTAAATTTAGCTGTTACATTTTTAGTAACAACAATCAATAGAATTTACTGTCTTAGAAATTTTGAAGAAAGCCATTTTCAATACTATTGGAATAAATCTTTATTTAAAGAAATAATGTCTTATTCAGGATGGAATCTTTTTGGTGCATTGGCTGGTATAATGAACAATCAAGGGATTAATATTGTATTGAATATGTTTTTTGGACCTGTAATCAATGCTGCTCGAGCTGTAGCATTCCAAATTAGTACAACGCTTAATCAATTTGTTCAAAATTTCATGACAGCTACACGACCGCAAATTACTAAATATTATGCTCAAGGAAATAATGAGCAGATGTTGAAATTAGTATTTCAATCATCCAAATTTTCGTTTTTTCTATTATTTTTCGTTTCACTTCCTGTTTTATTAGAAATGCCTTTTATTTTAAAGATTTGGCTTAAGGATGTCCCTCAATATACGGTTTTATTTGCACAATTAATTATTATTGGGGCTTTGATTGATACACTCTCGTATTCATTAATGGCAACAGTTCAGGCTACAGGAAGAATTAAGATTTATCAATCATTAGTTGGTTCTGTAATGCTACTTAATCTTCCAATTTCATACTTATTTTTAAAGTTTAATTTCTCTGTTGAAACGGTCTTTTATATAGCTATACTCAACTCAATAGTATGCCTTCAAATTCGCCTTTTATTCCTGAAAAAAATGGTTAAACTTAAGCTTCAAGAATTTTACAAAATGGTTATATTAAGGATTGTTTTAGTCGTTTTATTATCAACTGTTTGTATTATCCCAATAACAAAATTATCTCTTGAACCATATTTTACATTTTTTATTGTTGTAAGTTGCTCATCGATATTTGTGCCTCTTTTTATATATATAATTGGTATAAATAAAAATGAGATGAAAATAATTAATAGACAGATATTGACATTTAAAAATAATATTGCAAGATGGTTAAAATATTAAAAAAACTATTGGGTCCTATAAATCGAAGATTTAAATTAAAGAGCCAAATAGAGTTAGCGTACAACTATTGGATAGATTTCCTTTTATATAGAAAATATTCGATTGCTTTTCATGTAGAGGATTTAAAAAATAAAGAAGCTGAATTGATATTAAACTATCATGGAATTGAAAAAGGATTTCTTCATAATAATATAAAAGCAGGATTTGCGAAAGATAGAATAATTAAGCTTCATCGATTATTATCTGACAGTGAAATAATAGAAAATATTAATAGGAGCCAAATTCGAGTAGCATTTCAAGTTATGTGTGAATACTTTGAGCTTCAAAAGAAATATGGATATAATATTTCAAATTTTTATACTGAAGCTCAATATAATTCATATCGTTCAACATTAGATAGTTTATATAATGAAAATGAAAGTGGTGTAATTGAATGGACGGATTCTGAGTTTTATAGCAGGGTCGATTCTAATTTTGAATCCTTTGCTTTTTCAAGAAAAAGTATTCGGAATTTTACAGGCGAAAAAATACCTGATAATATCTTGAGTAGTGCCATCCAACTGGCTAATACTGCACCGTCGGTATGTAATAGACAGGCATCTAATGTATATTTAGTGGAGAATAAATCAAAGATAGATAAAATATTAAATATACAAGGTGGTTTTAAGGGCTATACAGCCAATGTGAACCAATTACTTATTTTAACTAATGATAGGAGGTATTATTATACAAATGGGGAAAGAAATCAATTGTATATTGATGGTGGAATCTATTTAATGAATTTGTTATATGCTTTACATTTTAATAAAATCGCAAATTGTCCTATTCACTGGGGGAAAACTATTCAGCAAGAAAAAGCGTTAAATGGGATTATAGCTATACCAGAAGCAGAGAAGGTTATTTGTATGATTCCAATAGGAATAAGTCAGAAAGAATTCAAAACGACTCTGTCACTAAGGAGAAACTTCTTTGAGAATTTTTTTAAGCTATAGCTAAATATTATTTGTTGTATATATGAATGATTTTATTTTATAGCTCTTTTGACAAGGATTTAAAATTGAGTTGATTCAAGCAAATTTAAAATAGATATTTCTGAGAAGTTGATTTATTTCAAACATTTGTAAGATGATAATAAATGAATTATAGTTTTTTGCATAAATATTATGAAAATAGGTATAGTAACATTCTGGGATACAAAAGATAATTATGGACAAGTTTTACAAGGATTTGCATTACAACAATTTCTAAAGAAGAGCGGCCATGAACCTTTTATTATTAGATATAGATATAATGGAAATCGGCATTACAAAACACCTCTTTGGAAATTAATTGTGAAATTTTTGTTAGTTTTTCCAATTCTTAAGACGAAAGAGAAAAGTAAAAGGCGAAAATTTATCGAAAATAAGTGCATAAAAAGAAACTTTGATTTATTTAGAACTAGATATATTACTTTTTCTAGTGAAGAATATAATTCTATTAAAGAGCTAAGGGCTAATCCTCCAAAATCAGACTGTTATATTGTTGGAAGTGATCAAGTTTGGGGGCCTTTGCTTGATAATGAAGATAGTAAAGCTTTTTTTCTAGATTTTGGAGATGAAAATATTTTGCGAATATCATATGCCGCAAGTTTTGGTCGTAAAGAGTATCCGAACGAATACATTGATATATTAAAGAAATATTTGTTGAAATTAGATAATGTTTCAGTTCGAGAACATGATGGAGTTAATATTTGTGGAAAATTAGGTGTAAATGCGACTCATGTATTAGATCCTACTTTCTTGTTGTCAGAATCTGATTATCAAAAAATGATTACCCCTGTTGAATATGAAAATTATGCATATTTATATATTTTGAATATTACAGATCCAAATGAAATTCGTTGGAATGAAATAAAAGAATATCTGGAGAAGAATAAATTAACTAGTGTTATTACTCCATCTAGTGGGTATGTTATAGGAGATGAAATATTTGGCGATGAAGTATATGATTACGCAACTATCGAACGATGGTTATCTAATATTTATCATTCGAAATTTGTTGTTACAACATCGTTTCATGGGATAGTATTTTCTATAATCCTAAAAAAGAATTTTATATATGTTCCTTTAAAAGGAAAGTTTGAGAAAGGAAATAATCGAGCCTTGGAGTTATTGAAAAATCTGGGTTTAGAGAATAGAGTTTTGACAAGTGATATGTCTATTTCGTCTTCTTTAGATAGACATACTGACTGGCATATTGTAGATCAAAAACTTCAATTATTAAGAAAATCATCAATATCTTTTTTAGAAAATAGTATACTTCGTTTATGTTAGTATGATTCTCTAATATATCTAGTCATAATACAAATTAAGAATGAAAGTCGCTTTTTATATAAGTAATAGAAATATTTCCTCTATTGATACTAGTCTAGTAGATAAAGGAAATCCAGGCATAGGGGGAAGTGAATATTCTGTGATATTAATATCCTCTCTACTTTCAAGAAATAAAGATCTAGAAGTTGTATTACTCTGTGATGAAATTGGGATATTTCCTAAGCATCTTAAATATGTAAAGTGTAATAATCTTATTGGAGCAATACAATATTATGTAAAAAATGATTTTGATTTCTTAGTTGTTGATTCAAAATTATTACTTAAGCACATTGTTCAAAGATTTTATAATGTAAGATTTTTGGCATGGGCCAATTGTTTTATTTCAGATTCTTTACTGGATTTTTATTCAAAGCAATCTAATGTATATAAGATTATTAATGTAGGAAAAGAACAGTATTATTTAACTAAAGATAAATCTGTTTATAATAAATCTTGTTTCATATATAATGCTGTCCCAATAACTGTATTGAATGATTACAAAGGCAAACTGATACCAAATGGAAAAAGAGAGAAAAATGTTGTCTATGTTGGAAGCTTGATTTTATCAAAAGGGTTCCATTTATTAGCGCAGGCATGGCCAAAGGTTATAAATAAAATTCCGGAGGCTCGTCTATATGTTATTGGTAGTGGAAAATTATACAGTAGAAATAGTAAGCTTGGAAAATGGGGGATTGCTAATGAAATTTATGAGTCACGATTTATGCAATATTTAGCTCCTAATGGAAAACTAATGGATTCTGTAAAATTTTTAGGTATACTTGGTACTGAAAAATATGATATTTTAAGCCAATGTAAGGTTGGAGTGCCTAACCCAAGCGGTCTTTCTGAAACATTTGGATATACTGCTGTTGAAATGCAGTTTATGGATTGTCTTGTTACGACGATTAAATGTCCTGGTTATTTAGATACAGTATATGATAAAGAAAATCTATATAATTCTCCTGATGAACTATCTACTTATATTATTGAACTATTAAATTCGTCAACAGATGTTTATCCTCAGGTTATGGAATATATTAATCGATTTTCGGTCGATGAAATCGTATTGGAGTGGGAAAAGCTGTTTGAAGATCTAGCTCTAAAAAAAAGAGTTAATCATATTGACAATTATATATTATTTACAAATGGTTTTATGATATATTATTTGCGTTATGCCTGGGAATATTTTTTTAGAGTAAAGCTTAAAGCTATATATAATTTTTTTCGAAGAAATATATTGAAAGTCTCATCATAAAAGGGTAATTATGTTCTATTCTTCATTATGGAGCTTTTTAGGTTCTAAATGTATGTCATTCAGTTATTTTAAGTAATGAAAATCTAGTTATTTATTTCTTGTTTTATACTATATGAAGAAATGTTGTTTTATAATACCTTATTTTGGTAAGTTTCCTAATTACTTTTCTCTTTTTCTAAAGACATGTAGTTGGAATTCTGATTTTAATTGGCTGATATTAACTGATGACAATAATGATTATGATTACCCTAGGAATGTTACAGTGATTAATATGACTTTTGAGGAACTGAGAGCAAAGATTTCTCAAAAATTTGATTTTGAAATAGCACTCTCATCTCCATATAAACTATGTGACTATAAACCTGCATATGGGTATATTTTAGAAGAATATCTTAATGATTATTTATTTTGGGGACATTGTGATGTAGATACACTTATGGGGAATCTTTCAATGTTTATAAGTGATCAACTATTAAATAAATACGATAAGATATTTAGTCTTGGACATATGGTTCTTTATAGAAATACATATGAGAATAATCGAATCTTTATGTCTTCTTATAAAGGAATACAACTTTATAAAAAAGTATACTCGGATGATGCTATATGTTGGTTTGATGAAGAATTTAAAGATCAATATAATATAAATCGATTGTTCATTGAATCCGGAAAAAGGGTATTTACAGAGGATCTTTCTTTGAATTTTAGAGCAACTAAATTTAGGTTTGTACGTTGTAAATATGTTGGAATTATTTCTGTTCAAAGTCCACGAGGTTACATAACTGAAAATTATCGAAAAGCAATCTATATATGGTCAAAAGGAAGTATATATCGATTAATGAAGGATGAGCAAAAGCAGATAAAAAAAGAAGAATTTTTATATATGCACCTTCAAGCTCGAAAAATGAAATTTTCTGAGGATATTCTAAACTACGAGACGGTAAAAATAATTCCTAATACATTTACTAAATTAGATATCCAGAATATAGATATAACAAATTTTGATAAAATTAAGGTTTTCGAGTCATTGCCATTTTATAGATATTGTTTATTCAAATTTATAAGAAAATGTATTCCTTTAAATTTGAAATGCATCCTTAAAAAATGGATTATTAAAAAATAATCATGTGCTCTTTTTTCATCAATATGAATGATATTTTTGACTTTAATTTTTTTTCTTAAATATGAAAAATCGTCAGCTTATATTTTTTTCTTTTTTTATGTTCCACACTATTTTTGTATATTTAGATGATGGAAGTGGTATTGGACGTAAGATTCAAGTCGGATGTTTATCTATAATGTCAATATATGTATTCCAGAATATAAAAGTATTATTTGATTACCATTTTAAAAGATTTAATATAGCTATTCTGCTATTTTGTATTACTCTACTAATAACATCTATATCAATAAAGGATCTGGTTATAGGTCCTGATTATCAATCCTCGTCTTATACTTTAGGCATTTTCCATGCATTGAGTTTAATTATGTTTCTTGTATTTTTCGAATCTGTTGTCATTAAAAAACAAATAGATATTGTTTTGAATACATTCTTTTGGCTTCTGTTTTTCTACTGTATAGCTACAGATTTGTTTTTATTAGCAGGAATACATTCATTCCCTGAAGGCTTTCTCATTGGTAATAAGTTTATAGTTTCATATTCTCATATATTCTGTGTAGTCTTATATTGTATTAAGGATCGAAGTAAAAGGATTAATCCGTATTTTACCAACTCTCCAAAAGTATACTTATTTATTGCATTTTCTGCATTAATATGTATATTATCACAGACTGCCACAGGTTTAATTGGTAGTGTTATTGTATTTCTTCTTTTTAAATTTAAGAAAGTTGTAAAAAAAACATTATTTAATTCTCATTTGATAATTACATTCTTATTCATATTCACAACCATATCTTTTATTTTTATAGAACTCATTAATAATGAGTTTATACAATATTTTATTGTCAATATTTTAGGGAAAGATCTGACATTAACAGGTCGACTAGATATCTATGATGTTTTGTTGGATATGCTAACAAAACGACCTGTAACAGGTTTTGGTTCCGGTAATGCACATTATGCATTGCGATATTATTATGGAATGGCAAATGCTCAGAATGGATTCTTCAATGTAATATTTGAACAAGGAATTTTAGGTGCTACAGCTTTAGTATATCTTTTATATGTCTCTTTCAGAAATTTGCGAAATTTTGGAGCTTATCCTTTAGTCGCTTTTATTATTATGTATATTGTTCTTTCTTCTGTTGAAGTTACATTAGGAATGAACTTTATTTATTTATTAATTATTCTTCAAATGTTTACATTTAGTAATCATAAATTTGAATTTTATATTGATTATATCTATAATAATAAAAATTACAAAATAGTTTCAAATCAGTGAATTCTATATGTTCAATTTGTTGATATGAATATTTGAAAGTGTTATTTATATATGAATTTAATGAATCCAAAGGTTAGTGTAATAGTTCCAATTTACGGTGTAGAAAAATATCTTGATCGTTGTATGCAATCTTTATTGAAGCAAACGTTACAAGATATTGAAATTATTCTTGTAGATGATGGTTCTCCTGATGATTGTCCTAAATTGTGTGATGAATATGCACTTTTAGATGATCGAGTAAGAGTAATTCATAAAGAAAATGCAGGTTTAGGTTTTGCTCGTAATAGCGGATTGGATATTGCAAGAGGAAAGTATATCAGTTTTGTTGACTCTGATGATTATGTAGAATTGTCAATGATGGAGCTATTATTATCTTATGCAGATAAATATGATGCAGATGTTGTGTCTTGTGGAAGCCGTTATGTTAATGGAAATATTATAGTACCACAGCGTGATGTAGAGTCACTCACAATACTTTCACAAGACATGATCTCTGATTATTGTTTAGATATGATTGCGGCTAAGAGAGGTGCTCGAAATGATCAAAAATACTTTATGTCGGTTTGGAGATGTATTTTTAAGCGACAAATTATAGATGAATATGAAATAAAGTTTTACTCAGAAAGAGATATTGTGTCAGAAGATATTCCATTTAAAATAGATGTTGGTCTTCATTCAAAAACAGTTGTTTTTGTACCAGATCTTCTTTATTATTATTGCCAGAATGGAAGCTCATTGACAAGCATTTTTATTCCCCAAAAGTTTAATAGATACGTTGAACTAAGAAAGCTTTTGCTAGAAAAGACTTCCCATCTGAGTTTCTCTAAAGATAGAGTTGACCGATTTTTTATTTCATCCATCAGATCACTTCTCCTTCACTCAGTCAAGGTCTTAAAAAAGGAAGATTGGTTGATATTTATATCCGATATAGCTGGTAATCCAGTTTGGAAAGAAATAAGCTCCTTTGATATTCGAATTTTATCTTGGTCGAAAAGAGTCATTTTATTTTTGTTTTTGCACGGTAATATGGTGTTGCTTTATTTTTATTTGTCATTATTTAACGAAATGAAGAAATTAAATGGAAAATGTAGGTTATAAAATAAGAAAATTATTAGGCCTATCTTTAAATTATTTTATTGATTATTTGGTCTATATTAAAGAGTCGGGTATAATACAAAAAAATACCGAAGAGAAGTTGTTGGCTTTTATCACATTTACATATCATACTTTAGAGAAGGGAATGTCAATGCCAAAAATTCGTTATGGGTTTGGTCAGAAAAAAATAGAGACATTATTGAATTTAATAAAAGAGTATTATCGGTTAAATTATAATGTTTCCCGTTCTCAGTTTATTGCTGCATGTTCTGTCTTGTCGAAATATTATCAACTTCATCTTGATGCAGAATATGATATTCATAAGTATTTTAATCAGAATGATTATTCTTTTGTTTCCCAATATGCCCATCCTGAAGTTGGAGGTGCAATAACTATAAAGAAAGACAATTATTTTCCTGATTCAACTTTTGATTTTGAAACATTTGCCAAATCAAGGCATAGTGTTCGTTATTTTTCAAATGAATTTATTGAAGCAGATAAAGTTGCAAGAGCTGTTGAAATAGCTAATTACTGCCCATCTGCATGCAATCGGCAATCTTCTAGGGCATACTTAGTAAATAATAAAGAGATGGTACAAGATATACTTGGAATCCAAAAAGGAGTACTTGCGACTTCTGAATACATTCATCAATTAATTGTTGTTACGTCTAATAGAAATTATTTTTTTACTTCAGGTGAAAGAACTCAACTATTTGTTGATGGCGGAATTTTTCTAGAGAGTTTGCTTCTAAGCCTCCATAATGAGGGAGTTGCGGTCTGTACTTTACATTGGTCCTTAAATAGGACGCATGATGCTAAGATAAAAAAGATATTAGATTTATCTAAGGGCGAAAAAGTTATAGCTTTATTAGCTATTGGAAAATTGGATGGAGATATCAATGTTCCAGCTTCGCATCGAAAATCAATCAATGAACTATTAGTTATAAAAAGTTAGATACAAAAATGAAGATAGTAATAGCAGAAGGCGGTCCAGCTGAGAATGTAGGTTCAATGGCTTTAATTGAAAACGCTATAAAAATATCACGAATGCAATTTCCTGATTCTGAGGTTGTTGTATTAACTCCAACTGTGTCATCAGTGGAATATGCATTAGAAAAAGATGGTATTAACGGAATTACGGTTTTGGAAGATTTATTTGTCCCTCCACCATCAAAGAGTTCAACTCTAAGCAAAATATCGTGGTTGCTAGGTACTTTACTTTGGATAATTCTTGTCAGAGTTGTCCAATTTATAGGTTTAACTCCTTCGACTATTTCTGTAGGCAAAAGGAAGAAAGTTTTAGATCAAGCCCAAAATGCAGATTACATATTATGCATTGGCGCAGAACGAATTAATGATGTTTTCTATAAAACAGTATTTCTCTCTTTGGAAGCTTTAAGAATATACCAACGTATGGGAAAGAAACTTATTCATCTTTCATTGACGATTGGTCCTTTGTTTTATAAGTTTTCGAAAAAAAAGGCCAGTATCGTTCTTGATAATTCGTATGCTATTTTTGTAAGAGATCAAAAATCATACCAATGGCTAGATGAATTAAATGTAAGAAAGCCGAAAATTTTTAATTCGTATGATATTGCAATACTCCAGGATAAAAATCAAAAAAATGAGGTGTTAAAAGAATTTGGTTTAGCTAAAGGGTTTATTGGTGTTTCCTTTATTGAATGGGCTTTCAGAAAAGTTGATGGTCCTATACGTATGGAGGGATATACTGCTGCTGTTGCAGATACATTAGATTTCATTGTAGATAAATATCAACTTCCTGTTGTTTTTATTCCAACAGTTGTTAATGCAAAATCGTATAAAGTTGATGATATAGAAGCTTGTAGTAAGGTTCAAAATTTAATGAAATATAAAGAAAAGGTATTAATTATTGATAGATTATTATCTCCTGGAGAAATGGCCACTCTTTTTTCGTTTTGTAAATTTTCGATAGTTACAAGAATGCATGCTGCTATTCTATGTTCTGGAGCTGGAGAAAAGCCAGTTATATCAATCAATTATCTATACAAGTTGCGGGAATTTATGAAAAATATGGAAGTGGAAGATATGTCAGTAGATATTGATTATGTGACATCTCAAAAATTGATTCCGCTTGTCGAAAGTTTGGATGAAAATTATGATGAATTTGTTTTGAAGTTTAATGATCGGATGAAAGTATTGCAAAATAAATTGTTGGCAGATTTAAGTACTTGTTTTAACAGATAAATAGGATTTATATGAGCAAACAGAATCCTAAAATCTTAGTTATTGCTACATCACGTAATACACGTGGGGGTATTACTTCTGTTGTGAAAGCCCATCAGCAAGGAAAGCAATGGGAAAAATATCACTGTCAATGGATTGAAACACATATTGACAAAGGTGGTTTACATAAACTAATTTATCTGATAAAAGGATTTCTTAGGTATATGATATGTCTTCCTACCGCAGATCTAGTTCATATTCATGCCAGTGAGCCTGTTTCAGGGATTCGTAAGATTCCCTTCCTGTTTCTTGCTAAACTCTCTGGGAAAAAAACAATAGTTCATTTTCATGCATTTTCTCCGGAGACAACTATCCGGAGTAAATATCGTAGTGTGTATCATTATTTGTTTTCAAAAGCTGATCGTGTTATTGTTTTATCCAATTATTGGAAATCTGAATTAGAGAGTAGTTTTAAATTAGATAATAAAATTGTTATTTTATATAATCCCTGCTCTGAACCAGAACGAAGTATAAGTTATAGTCCGCAAAAATATATTTTGTATGCAGGTACTATAAATCAACGCAAAGGATATTCTGACTTAATCAAAGCATTTGCTTTAATTTCTACTCAATTTCCGGAATGGAAAATAGTTTTTGCAGGAAATGGAGAAATAGAAGATGGCATATCTTTAGCAAAAGCATTATCTATTGCTAATAAAACCATTTTCTTGGGTTGGGTTAATGGCCTAGCTAAATCAAAAGCATTTCAGGAAGCGTCAATTTTTTGCTTGCCTAGTTATGCAGAGGGTTTTCCAATGGCTGTACTGGATGCTTGGGCGTATGGTTTGCCCGTGGTTACTACGCCTGTGGGAGGTTTACCTGATATACTTAAGGATGGAATCAATGGTTTATCCTTTGCCCCTGGAGATATTAAGGTATTGGCTCAACAATTAAAAATAATGATTGAAAATGATAAGTTGAGAGCAAATATTAGCATCGAGTCTGAGAGATTAGCTAAAGAGGTATTTAACCCAGAGGTAATTTGCAATCAACTAGAACGTATATATGAGGATCTGTTGATTTAAAGTCTTTTGGCGTAATATACAATTATTAATTAAGATTATTATGATGGATATGCGATTTCCTTTTTTAATTGTATTTTTTATATTTTGCAGCACTATTCATTTATCAGCTGCCGATGAAGTTATATATATTGCTCCTTGGGGAAACGATCTGGATGTCGGAACAAAGGATAAGCCCATGAAAACTCTTTCTTGTGCTATCTCATTGTCTAGAAAAACTCATATAAAGGAAATTGTGATGAGACAAGGTCAGTATTATGATGTAAATGTTGAACTTGGTCCAACCGATTCCGGATTGATTATTCGAAATTACAAAAATGAGGAGGTCTGTTTATTTGGAGGTGTTCCCATAACGAATTTTATCAAAGAAGGAAAGTTGATAGTTGCTGAACTTCCTGCTTCCAAAACGAAGTGGGATTTTCGGATGCTTTTAGTGGATGGAGCAATCGCGATGCGTTCCCGATTACCTGAATCTGGATTTTATAGCTATCAAAATGTTTGGGATGCTAAGCCTCTACCTGCCATGTACGGATACTGGGATCGAAAACCAACAGACGACAATTATCGTCAGATGTTTTATAAACCGGAAGACGGTAAAATCTGGATTGGAGAAATTAAAAATGCCGAAATTGCGCTAATACAGCAATGGGATGAATCTTATGTAAAGAGCGACACTATAAGTCCTTCTTCTAATATGGTGTTATTCAATTACCGAGCTTCTATGCCTTTAGGTTCATATAAAAAAAATCATTACGTCGTCTGGAATACAAAAGCAGGCTTACGTCCTGGTACTTGGTATTGGGATAAGCAATATTCTAAAGTATATTATTGGCCGATGGAAGGTGAGAATGTCAAATCAATGATTGTTCCTACTCAGAATGTTATAGTATCAATGGGGAGAGGAACAAAAAATATCCGTTTACAAGGCTTAACTTTAAGTATGGCAACTACTAGAATTTGTAATGAAGAATTTGCTTGCGGAGCATTGGATGCGGCCATTAGAGGAACCAATATTGAAAACATAGTGCTTAATAATGTTCGTATTGTTAATACGGGAGGCAACGGGATCAGTTTATCAGGAAAGTATGTTTCTATTGATAATTTAAATACAATCAATTGCGGTGGAACTGGTATTTACTTCCGATGCGATAGCTTACAAATATCAAATTCGAATATTCAGCATCTAGGAGTTGTATATAAGAGTGCTGTCGGAATCTATGGCTATGGCAAACGTATTGTTATTCGAAATAGCAATATTATTGATACTCCTTATGCTGGTATAGAGCTTGGGTGTGATTCTGTAGAGATCAGTGGTTGTTCTGTTCAGAAATACATGAGTGTCTTACAGGATGGCGGAGCCATTCAATGTGGAGGTCATAAATCTATAGATGTGAATAATAATTATATTGAAGGCATTCTTAATCGAGGTTTTACAATTGGCATTTATTTTGATGAACGGAGCCAGGATTGTAAAGTCAGCAATAATGTTTTAATCAATTCAGGGATTCCTGTACATTGCCATATGGCTAAGAATATCACATTTACAAATAATTTGTTTATTGATAAGGGCAAGCAGCATATTAATTATGCTGGCTCTTCGGATATTCAATTGGATAGAAATATGTTTATTGCAGATTCTATTATTTTCAATGGACCATCAATCTCTGATAAAAAGGTGGATACACTCACGATGGAGCCGAAATACAGAAAGTATGCAAATCCCACTGGTGTAAAGTCTTTTCGTAATAATCTTATTTATTTAATAAAACAAAATGCAAATAAGACGAATCTACCTATTTTAGAAAAATATTCATTAGTGGGTTCTAAAATTATGAATATAGATAATAATAAAATCGAATATATCATAAATGGCACTAATGAGGGTGACTTTTTCGATAAAGATCTGATAAGGCAACAGCTTATTCAATGGAAGATATTATCCCAAAAAATAAGTAACTTGTTTATAAAGAACTGATTATGTTTTGCTGATGCGAATAAGTTGATGAATGTAATATATATTGATGCATTCTAATTTTCTACCAGAACATTAGAAATAAAGCTTCTGTTTCGTTAAATAATAATTAGATTTTGAATAATGTTTTTTGTTATGTAATAAATAGACAAAAAAAAGCTTATTTTTGTAGATGATTGTTCTGTTTTAGTATCGAGAATTTATCTTCTCAAATGGGCGTATCCCATTTGATTGATATAATGTTGTACATCTTTTATTTGTATAGCGTAAAAGATAATAGGGAAATGAAAGGGTAAAAGGAAAATTCAGAAGGTAAATAGTAGGAGCAACAAATGTTTTAATTTGTTTCTTATTATTCTAGATTTTTTTTACAGAAATAGGATCTTATATTCCTATGGCTCTCATACTTATATATTCGCATGAATATATATTTATACATGTTTTAGCTATATGTATTGACTTTAGCCTGAAGTTGATATGTGTTGAAAAGGAAATCTAAGTAATGGTAAGTAAAGATGAAAAAGGAAATTCAATTATGTACACTGAAATTGCTAAAATCAAAGTCGGATTTAGCAAATTTGCCTGAGCGAAAGATGTTGATCAATACGATCAATGCACACTCGTATAATACAGCCCGAAAAGACCATATATTTGCGAATGCTTTACTTGGTGGGGATGTCTTGATTCCTGATGGAGCTGGAATCGTATGGGCTTTTAAAATCTTACGTAGGGAAACAATTCAACGAATCGCAGGATGGGATCTTTTTCAGTTTGAAATGAAAAAATTAAATCAAAAAGGTGGTGTTTGTTTCTTTTTGGGAAGTAGTGAAAAAACCTTAGCTAAGATTAAGGAACGAGCGAGTGTTGTTTATCCGAATATTCGGTTGGAGACTTATTCTCCTCCTTATAAACCGACATTTTCTGATGACGATAATTTTGCTATGATTGAGGCTGTGAATAAGGTGAATCCGGATTTATTATGGATTGGAATGACTGCCCCTAAGCAGGAGAAATGGGCGTTTGAACATTTCGATAGCCTAAACGTCAAAGGGCATATTGGAACTATTGGTGCCGTATTTGATTTTTTTGCCGGTACTATTGAACGAGCTCCAATTTGGTGGCAAGAGAATAGTTTAGAGTGGGCATATCGTTTGCTTAAAGAACCTAGACGCATGTGGAAACGCTATATTATTGGAAACGCTAAATTTATGGGCTATATTATAGAGGAGTCTTATTTTGTAAAATAAAATTTCTTATAGATTTTTGTCTTAAATAGCTTTCTCTTGATAATTTAAATAGGTTGATTTTGAGACTATTTAAGAATAATCATTTGTTGTAACCTAAGATTCATTGGGGTATAGAAGCACGCTTCTTGAAATTGCAGGAGGAAAGGAAAAAAGAGAATACTCCAATTGAAAAATTAGAAAGTGACCAGACTTTAAAAAAAAATATGTATTAGTTTTTGGTACACAAATTGAGAAAACAGATCAATGAAAGCTATATATAAACTGTAATTGTATTATGGCGCATTGATGATTTCTCTGTTATTCAGTCAGAGAAAGATAAAGAGTTGTATGTCCTCCTATTTTTCTTCGTTCCTTCCTTTTACAAAGTATGTCAGAAAAAATGGGGCTTTTACCCGTTTTTATCGAACAAAAACTTTTAATAACTTTGTAAAAAAACAAATAAAAGGAATAGAATGAATATAGCCATAGTTGGAACCGGATATGTAGGACTCGTTTCGGGCACATGTTTTGCAGAAATGGGAGTCGATGTAACATGCGTCGATATTGATCAGAAAAAAATTGAGAAACTGATACAAGGACAAATCCCTATCTATGAACCAGGTTTGGAGGAGATGGTATTGCGCAACTATAAAGAAGGGCGTTTGCATTTTACTACCGATATCACCACCTGTCTGGATGATGTAGAAATTGTTTTCAGTGCGGTAGGAACCCCTCCGGACGAAGATGGAAGCGCCGATTTGAGATATGTATTGGAGGTAGCCCGTTCGGTTGGACGCAATATGAATCATTATTTGGTATTAGTAACCAAAAGCACGGTTCCGGTGGGAACGGCTCAGAAAGTAAAAGCGGCGATTCAGGAAGAGTTGGATAAACGCGGTGTGGACATTCCTTTCGATGTGGCTTCCAATCCCGAGTTTCTCAAAGAAGGAGCGGCTATCAAAGATTTTATGAGCCCTGATCGTGTAGTGGTGGGTGCCGAATCGGAACGTGCGCGTGAATTGATGTCACGACTCTATCGTCCTTTACTTTTGAATAACTTCCGTGTTATTTTTACCGATATTCCTTCGGCGGAGATGATTAAATATGCTGCAAACTCGATGTTGGCAACCCGCATTAGTTTTATGAACGACATTGCCAATCTCTGCGAACTGGTCGGTGCTGACGTAAATATGGTGCGTAAAGGAATTGGTTCGGACAGCCGTATCGGTAGCAAGTTTCTCTATCCCGGATGCGGTTATGGTGGTTCCTGTTTTCCAAAAGATGTGAAAGCCTTGATTAAAACAGCGGAGAAAAGCGGATATCCAATGTCTGTATTAAAAGCTGTGGAAGAGGTGAACGATAATCAAAAATCGGTGATATTTAATAAATTGTCCAAATATTACCAAGGTGAATTGAAAGGGAGAACCATTGCTTTATGGGGATTGGCTTTCAAACCGGAAACCGATGATATGCGGGAGGCTACATCTTTAGTTACCATTGAGCTGCTTTTGCAGGCCGGTTGCTATGTGAAGGTGTATGATCCCGTAGCTATGGATGAATGCCGCAGACGTATCGGAGATATGGTCGAATACGCAACAGATATGTATGATGCTGTTTTGAATGCAGACGCATTGTTGTTGCTAACCGAATGGAAGCAGTTCCGTCTTCCAAGTTGGGGGGTATTGAAAAAGACAATGAATGAGGCGGTCATCATTGATGGACGAAATATTTACGATCCTTTGGAATTAGAGGAAAAAGGCTTCGTTTACAGTTGTATTGGCCGATAGAGAATCGCTATTAGCTAGACAAAATAAATAATTAATGATTGGAGAATCATAATTGGAATGTAAGACGTGTAGAAGAGGTGCCCGGTTTTGGAATTCTTCGATTACCCGGTTAAACGGTTACACAGTTAGACGATTAAACAATTAGACAAATATAGAATAAGGCAATTTAATAAATAAACAATAGTGTAAATATGGCAAAAGTTGCATTAATAACAGGAATTACAGGTCAGGACGGGTCGTTTCTGGCAGAGTTTTTAATTGAGAAAGGATATGAAGTGCACGGTATTATCCGTCGTTCCTCCTCTTTCAATACCGGGCGTATCGAGCATTTGTATTTGGACGAATGGGTTCGGGATATGAAAAATACTCGTTTGGTGAACCTTCACTACGGAGACATGACTGATTCCAGTTCATTGGTACGTATTATTCAGTTGGTGCAGCCGGATGAGATTTACAATTTGGCGGCTCAGAGCCATGTGAAAGTATCATTTGATGTGCCGGAATATACGGCAGAAGCAGATGCAATAGGTACACTTCGTTTGTTGGAAGCAGTACGTATTCTCGGATTGGAAAAGACAACAAAAATCTATCAGGCATCCACTTCCGAATTATATGGTTTGGTACAAGAAGTTCCTCAAAAGGAGACAACGCCTTTTTATCCGCGTTCCCCTTATGGAGTAGCCAAACAATATGGTTTCTGGATCACCAAAAACTATCGGGAAAGTTACGGAATGTTTGCCGTAAACGGTATTTTGTTTAATCACGAGAGCGAACGCCGCGGAGAAACATTTGTAACACGTAAAATCACATTAGCTGTTGCCCGCATTGCTCAGGGTCTTCAGGATAAATTATATCTGGGAAATCTGGATTCGCTTCGTGACTGGGGATATGCAAAAGATTATGTGGAGTGTATGTGGTTGATTCTTCAGCACGACACCCCGGAAGATTTCGTGATTGCTACCGGCGAATATCATACCGTACGTGAATTTGCGACAAAAGCATTTACTGAAGTTGGTATCGAACTGCGCTGGGAAGGCGAAGGAGTGGATGAAAAAGGTATCTGTGTGAAAACCGGAAAGGTGTTGGTAGAAGTAGATCCGAAATACTTCCGTCCGGCCGAGGTAGAACAGCTGCTGGGTGACCCGACAAAAGCAAGAACGCTTCTTGGATGGAATCCGACAAAAACTTCTTTCGACGAACTGGTGAAAATCATGGTCACAGAAGATATGAAATTCATAAAAAAACTGCATCATTAAAAAGATGTCGGGACGATTATCCGGTTGAATAATCAGATAAAAAGGAATAATTGTGGAAAAAACAACAAAAATATATATTGCCGGTCATCGCGGACTGGTGGGTTCGGCTATCTGGAAGAATCTTCAAAAGAGAGGCTTTACCAACCTGGTGGGACGCACGCATGCCGAACTCGATTTGATGGATCCGGTGGCTGTACGTCAGTTTTTTGACGAGGAAAAGCCGGAAGCTGTTATTCTTGCTGCTGCTCATGTAGGAGGAATCATGGCCAACCTCAAATATCGCGCCGATTTTATCTACAAGAACCTTCAGATTCAAAACAATGTGATAGGAGAGAGCTTCCGTCACAATGTACAGAAGCTGTTGTTTCTGGGAAGTACCTGTATTTATCCCAAAGAAGCGCCACAGCCTATGAAGGAAGATACTTTGCTGACTTCTCCGCTGGAATATACCAACGAACCGTATGCCATTGCTAAGATTGCGGGTTTGAAAATGTGCGAAAGTTTTAATATCCAGTATGGAACAAACTATATCGCCGTGATGCCGACCAATCTGTATGGCCCGAACGACAATTTTCATTTGGAAAATAGCCATGTATTGCCGGCTATGATTCGTAAGATACATCTGGCAGATGCTTTGCAAAGAAAAGATTGGGAAGCTGTCAGATCGGATTTAGATAAGCGTCCGGTGGAAGGTGTTGACGGTAGTTTTCCGGAACAGGAAATATTGGACAAGCTGGCTAAATACGGAATTACTCCCGAAGTCGTGACTTTGTGGGGTACAGGAACTCCGATGCGTGAATTTCTATGGAGCGAGGATATGGCGGATGCCAGTGTCCATGTTTTATTGAATGTGGATGCTAAAGATACCCAACCTGAGGGAACTGTTGAAATACGTAATTGCCATATCAATGTGGGAACGGGGAAAGAAGTTTCTATCCGTGAAGCGGCAGAACTTATCCAAAAGGAGATTGGCTACCGGGGAACCATTCATTGGGACAGCACCAAGCCTGACGGCACCATGCGAAAACTGACAGATGTGACCAAGCTCAACAATCTGGGATGGAAACATTCTGTGGAGATTGGCGAAGGTATTCATCGTATTTATGAATGGTATATGCAATAAGAATGATGTTATTTGCGATAGTTACCGGCCTTTATTTTTAGAGCATACGGTTGCTTATCCCAATAATAAATTAAAAAAGACCGGAAGCCTTATGGACATTCCGGTCTTTTTCATTGTATATATTTTCGGAAGTAAGCATTCTGTGAAGTACGTCTTTTTCGGTACTTTATCGGTTCTTATCTTTGTTTTCAAAAAAA
>JASGFJ010000016.1:0-101446 GCA_047605645.1 Dysgonamonadaceae bacterium
TATGTCGATTTAACTTTACCGAAAAATGACGATTTAAAATTTGCTTATTACAATTGCCTATTCTATATCTTACTCGGAAGCTCTTTGCAGGCCAATGTTAGCCCTCAACATTAGCTCAGTGAAACTCACGAAAGGATTCCTTTATTAGCACTGAGAGCAGCTCTTGCCGGCGAACGACTCACAAAAATAAAATAACGACTAAAATCTACGGCATATCTGAGATACTTACCGCGATAAATGCCCTTGCTGTCGGGCTAACGGTTGGTCGTTACCTGCCCCCGTAGTGAAACTTTCACCATCTAGTTAATAATCACAGGCACGGCACACAATAAAAAATAAAGCACGGATTGTAAACTCCGTGCTTTACTTTTAGTAATAAAGTGAATTAATTAGTTTCGATCTATTTTGACAGTAAAATCAATTCTTTAAGACTTTCTGCTTTGTTTTATTCCCATTGGAGTCAATCTTCTCTATTAGATAAATTCCTCTTGGTAAAGATATTTTATTTAAATCAAACTCTTTCACATCATTTTCCGTATAAACAAGACGAGAAGAGGATATAGAATAGATTCGAATATCGTATGATTCTTGCAAATCTTCAATGTATGATTCTTGTAAATCAGTAAGCTTAGAAGCTTTAACATAGCCATTATCAGGGTCGATTTGTTTTGGAGAGTTAAACTGCAACACGCCTCCTTTGCCTTCACCAAAGTCATTGTATGATGTGCAATATATTGTCCTTAATTGATTTCGATTTCCAATAAGTGATTTTCCTGTTAAGTAAACATAGCCTTTATCAGTTGTTACCTCGGAAACCCCAGGATAGTCAGTAAAAGATATTCCAGTAGAAATCCGCCATTTATAAGTTGTGGCTCCATCGGAAAGGGCTCTAACCATAAGTTTTGAACCCTCAGTCAGGTTTCCGCCTCCTGTTGAATTCAATATTACGTTACTTGGAGCTCCAACCCAAATTCGTTCTTTTGTATTATACTCTCTCCCAATGTACTTTATTGTAGCATCAACAAAAATTTCTCCTTTTGTAACTGGATTAAATATGGCATTTATGCTTCCTTGTCCCGATACTAATGAAATATTAGCATTTGAAGACCAATTTACGCTTTGTATATCAGATGCATTTTCCACTGTAAGTTCAATATCTTGCCCTATATTAATTGCTCTTTTGTTTGCAACAAGATAAGGCATTGGCAGCAACCTCAATTTCATATAACCACGCTTTGCAGCATAATACAACTGTTTATCTTTGTCATAATAATATTGTAGATACATAATGTAACCATCTTCACCTTCTACGGGAAGGTTCTTATTAACCTTGAATACCGGGGAAAAACTAGCACTATCTGTATTTGAAGCAAAATCTAGATTGTCTGATTTTCTCCATCTTATAATTATATTTTTATTTTCGGTGGGTGTGAAACCTGAATATTCGGAATCAAACACAACTTTATTTCCTTTAATTCCCGTGTCCCCTTCTGCCAATCTTTTAGGGTCACTTATATACCTCCATAAACCATAAAGATCCGAAGAACAATAATAGTTATTATTTCCGCCAGTACTACCACCAGTACTACCGCCATCGGTATTAGAACCCGTTATTGTCACAGAACATGAACCTTCATACAACTCCCCTGATCCATTTTGGTAGGAGAAAGAAATTGTACCAATTCCTGTCCCCGTCCAGACAACTCTAACTGTTCGAGAATCCAGATCTTGATACAATGTCGTGGATGAATTATCCTCAAAGCGACCATTTGTTATAGTCCACTTCGCTTTTGTTCCAGAAGAACTTGGAAAAGTTCCAGTTGCTTGATAACTATAAGTCAAATTTTTTTCAACATTAAATTCCCCTATGATATTTATAGGAATTGTAGAAAAAGCATCGATTGACATGAGAATACACAAGATCAGTAGTAATTGTTTTTTCATAATTAATAATTTTAGATAAACAAAAGTATTGTCAAATATAACAATAATAACTAAAATAAGTCAAAATAATTATTTTTTTTAAAAAACAACGCTTATTTGCTCCATGTATTAAGTAGAATTGGGTAATTCCCTAAAGCTTCCCTTTACCCCAGGCCGAGTGTCCATATTTATTATCAATAGATCGCTAATATTCTATTCAAACATTATCATAGAAAAATCCTCTCCGACACCGACAATATCGAGTGTAGAATACGAAGCTAAAACAAACGGCTCAAACCTACGTTTCTTGATTATCTGCTTTTGGATAGATGTATAGATATAATCCAAAGAAGAGAAGCTGTTGAACTGAAGTACGGGCTTTACTTCCAACTTTCCTTTCTCCTTGTCATTAAACAAAGTCAAGTCATAGCCCAAGCTTCACCCACAAAACTATTTTCCAGAAAAAACGAGCTTATTTTGCCTCTAAAAAAAACAATAACTAATTGCATATCAATAGATATCTTTTGAATAGCTACCTCAAATCTGAATTGTAGATTTGCTTGTGGAAAGACAGATCACACCCCAAGAGGATTATTATCTTGAGATCACCTCTCCTTCAAAAACCATGACAGAAGCCTCCATGAATCGTCAATGGAAAGAGCGTTTTGAATGCGAGATGGATAAAATCAACGAGGCAATTACAAAAAAGACGGCACCAAAGGCGACGAAAAAGTAGTTGAACGAGTGGGAAGAGTCATTGAACGTTGCCCATCTATTGCACGACATTATCAAATAACATGCCTGCGCAATCAGGAGAAGCCGGAGCAAATGCAAAAAGTAGACCGAAGCATCAAAGATAGCACTACAATCGACAAAAATATAGGAGTTTATTTTCTGAGAACCAACATGAGAACCTTTGATGAATAGACAATCTGGGAGTATTACAACCTCATCCGTGAGATTGAATACACAGACAGCTAAAAACAGTTCTGAACCTGCATCCCATTTATCACCAATCGGATTCATACAGTGATACTCATTTGTTTTTCGGACTACTTGCTTATTGGATTGTTAATACAATAAGCTTTCTACTAAAACAATCGGGAGAAAACCCTTATTGAACAGAAATAGTGAAACGCATGTCTACGCAGAAGTTGGTGAGCACACAAGCCGTCAATGCCTTGGGTGAAAAGGTTAAACTCCGGCAGTGTAGCTGGCCGACAAAAGATGCAGTACGGATATACTCGACCCTAAATCTAGAACAAGCACCCTTTAAGAAAATAAAAATCTGTAGGTCACAGCCACCAACCGAATAAGCAGCCTGGAGGCATCTACCCGAGAATGTGAGGGAAAAAGAGTGAAAGTTAGGCTCAACATTGGCTCAGTGAAATTCTTGAGAAGATTCCTTTATTAACAATGCCTATTAACAGAAGGCAACTCCTGCCCGCGAACTACCCACAAAAAACAAAATAACAACAAAAATTGACGGCATATTTGGCATACTTATAATACATCCATGCTCGGCGAACAAAAAAAATAGTTATCGAGAAAGCTCGATAACTATTTTATAATCAAGAAATATCTTTATCCAACAAACCAATAAAGGCTATTCCGGACTAGTAAAAATTTTATTATTGTGAAATTGCATCATTATAATCTGTTTCTGCAACTGGAATTCCCCAAGTCCACTTACTATGTCCAGTATCTTGAGCTTTGACAGTGACAGCAATTGCTGCATGTGCATTCCCTCCTGCAGAAATACCTAAACGGGTAAAATCAAGCCCCCATCTTTTATAATCAAACCAGCTAAATCCTTCCCCCCATAACTCCAAGGTTCTGTATTTAACAATTTCATTAAATAGGTTAATGCCTGTCTTAGTGCAGGTATAGGTCGCATTTCTACCTGTAGAAGCATTTAGCTCAACCAAAGAAGCCTGTGCAGCAGATGTATTATTCAAGAAATAATTTGCTTCAGCCTCTATTAACACCATCTCAGAAGAGCGAATATGGCACAAATAAGAAACTCCGGGAGTATCAAATACCCAGAACTTAAGCTGTCCACCAAGATAATAATATCCAGCCTGATAAGGACTAGCCAGGCCTGATGGAGTTTTTGAATCTGCATATTCTTCAGCCTCATTTATCAAAGAGGTGTTTACAAAATAAGCATAAGTCTGATTCATATTTGTTGACTTTGTTAAATCATAGTCAGGAAACTTGTCTTTAGTAAAAAACAAAGATTTACGAATATCATTGTTCGGAATCGAATCTGTTAACTCTGTATTTATAGCTCCCGCTCCATAACGTGTATTGGTTGCATAATATCCATTACAAGCAAATTGTGTTCCAAATGACCAGTACCATTGATTCTCAGTAGCATCTCCATAACTACCTAAAATCCATTCACTAGTTGGTTTACAAAACCCTGAAGTATAGTCACTATTACTCATTAATGCATACCCATTTCTTGCCAATTTTGCATTTGTTAAAGCCGTTTGATAATCTTGCCTATTCAAAGCAGCTCTTGCATAAACAGCATAAGCTACATTTATATTAGGTAACCATACGCTACCTGAAGTTCTATCTTCTCCGGATTCTGTAAATAGAGATATTGAGCTTTGGCAATCAGAATAAATTTGTTGATAGCATTCTGCTAAAGTAGAAAGAGGCATATCACCTGTTGATTCATCCAGTCTTAAAACCACCCCACTGGTAGCACCGTTATTTGAATCACTCCAACGATAAGAATATATCTGTAAAAGCTGAGTATAGGCATAGGCTCTAAAGGCATAGGCCTGAGCCTTAATAAACTTCCTATCTGCCTCTAAACCTTCGGCCTCGTCAACATGAGCAATTATCGTGTTTGCATTTCCAATAATAGTATAATAATAATACCAAGGATAGGCAGAATACGATGATGAGGTTTGTGCATAATATAAACCATTCATTATTACAGCCCAACCAGATGCAGACTGATTATAAATAAATTCATAGCTTGGATATTCGCCATAAATTGACTTTATTCTATTCTCTCCGGAACAGCCCTGAGAAAAGCTATATTGCTGATTACACATAACTTGAGCAATTCCGTTAATGGCCATCGCAGCATTCTTTGTCGTGGCAAATACGGACGAAGTTCCAACAGAACCAGTTGGCGAGGTATTCAGATAGTCACTTGAACAAGATGAAAAAGCGAATAAAATAGCCCAAATACCACCAAGCAATATTTTTTTATATATTTTTTCCATAATAGTATCTTATTTAAATAAAAAAGTTTAGAACTTCACAGTAACTCCAATATTGTAAACCCTTGCTGTAACGAAAGTATCATTTTCTTCTCCGGAATCAGAGTAACCATTAAAAGTTGCCTGTGGATTTATCCCCTTACGCGCAGTCAATGTAAATAAGTTTTCAACTCCGGCTCTAAAGACTAATTCCTTAACACCTAAAGCCGTAAACTTTGCAACAGGAACATTATACGACAAATTAATATTTTTCAATACTAAATAAGAAGCGTCAACCAACCATCTATCTGATACCCCATTATTGAAAGTGTTCAAGTTATTATCTACAACTGGTATTCCTTTAGAATTAATTCTATTTAGAGAGGTTTCAGTAATGCCGCTGGGAGTGCCATTCCATGATTTTAAAATATCTTTATGTAAAGCTGATGCAGAAGATGCAGATGTTGACATTAATGTTCTGTAACTAGTATCATACATTTTCCCGCCTAACGAATAAGTAAACAATACTCCTAATGAGAAATCTTTCCATTGAAGATTTGAATGAAAAGCTCCATAAACATCCGGAGTTGCAACATCAGACCAATCCTTCTTTCCATAAGTATTATCAGTTGTGTACTTATTCGTATTTCCAGCTTCATCTGTAATAGTAACTAATTTTCCATTAGCAGTTGCTGTAGTTTCTTTGTCAGGGTCAAGCGTATATAGGGAATTACCTGTCATCTGATCAACTCCGACAAAATGATAAGTAAAAAATTGATAAACAGAATGTCCCTCTGAATATTTCTGTAATCCATTTAAAATATCGGCACCACCAGGAAGTTTTATCACTTTATTTCTTAAAAATGTTGCATCTGCACCTATATTCCATGTTAGATCTCTTCTTTTTACAACATCAATATCTGCTGACAATTCAAATCCATGATTTGATATTGTTCCAATATTTTGCCATTGCGTCATATTCATATTATCGCTATCAAATGGATATGAACCTGCTGACAATGGTAATTTTACTTGAAACAATAGGTCTTTAGACCTTTTATCAAAATAGCCAATAGAAAAATTTAATTTATCAAATAAACGTCCCTCTAATCCTAAATCAACTGTTTGAGTTGTTTCCCATTTAATATCGCTAGCAGATATGGATTGTTTAACCAAAGAGCCTGTGCCTCCATTTTTATCTAAGTTATAAAGAGCCATATACCCATAATAACTAACAGGCGCATCGTTACCAACTTCACCATAAGAAGCTCGTAATTTCAAAGCATCAATCCATTTTTTGGATTTAATAAAGTTCTCATTTGACATGTTCCAACTACCTCCAATAGAATAGAAATTACCCCATCGGTTATCTGGATGGAATCGAGAAGAACCGTCACGTCGAAATGAAGCTTCTGCAAAATAAGTATTTTTATAATTATATCTTGCCCTTGATAAATACGACTCAACTCTATATGAATCATTATAACCAGTGTAGTATGAATTGGTGGTAAAGTTACCCATTGTATAATTCCCCGTAACACTCATATTCGTATTCATACCATAAGTCATTTTCGAATCATACGAATAATTCTCATGGCCAGCCATTATATCAATATGATGTGCATTAAAGTCATATCCCCAATTGATCAACTCTTGATATGTACTGTAATTATACTGATACGCATAATTAGAAAGTCGACCATTGTTAGCTGCTCCATCTCCAATATTGGGATTGTCATACTTCATTCTATTTAGAGTTCTATAATTTAAATCACCTTTCAAAGAAACACCAAACCCGTATGGCAGTTTTATATTTAAGAATGTTTGCGCACCAACTGTATTACGTCTGGATTCATCGCTATTATTTTTCAACTCATAAATTATATGCCGATTACTTAAATAGTCAGAAGTCGTGTCATATTGTTTATTTCCATTTGAGTCAAGCAAATAACTTCCATCTGAATTATGAAGATAAATTGGATAAACCGGAGCCATGGTACGCACTTGATAAAACGGATTAGCGTAATAAGTACTATATGCACTAGACAATTGGTTCTGGATTTGAGAAGATCCTGCGACATTAATTCCTAATTGTACCCATTTATTTGGCGTAAACGTTGAATTAATTCGCCCTGTATATCTTTTAAAACCTGTACTTATAATATATCCGTTTTCATTTAAATAAGATAGAGATGAATAAACATTATACTTCTCACCAACACTGTTTCCTGATACCATATATTCCTGGCGAGAGCCATTACGTTCAACCTCTTTACTCCAGTCCAAATCATCATAACCAGGTAGTAATGAAGCGATAAGCTTTCCATTCGAATCAAATAATGCGTTGTCTGCAGCATTATATATATTTCTCTTTACTAAATCTCCAATAAGATTCGCTGTAGCGTATGCGGAAGCCTTCGTTTCGTCATAGGATAGTGACGAAAGAGATTTAGCATAGTTTTTCATCCCCGTCCACTGGGTTTCCATCCATTGATCAGCACCTAATCTCTTATAATCACCAATCCCTCTATTGTAAATACCTTGGTTTATTGATAAAGAAATAGAAGTACTCCCGCTAGTCTTTCCTTTTTTAGTTGTAATCAAGACAACACCATTAGCTGCTCTATTACCATAAAGAGCAGCAGAAGCTGCATCTTTCAAAATAGACATAGATTCAATATCTCCAGGATTAAGATCGGTAATATTTCCTGCAAATGGAACACCATCAACTACATACAATGGTTCTGCTGCACCTGCAACCGTACTTAGAGTTCCAAAACCTCGAATTCGGATAGATGGATTCGAACCCGGTTGTCCATAAGAACTATTCACCTGAATTCCAGAAGCAGACCCTTCAAGAGCACTCGCGACACTTGAAGTAATTCTTTTTTCAATAGATTTTGAATCAACAACGGAAACAGAACCAGTTAAAGATTCTTTTTTTGCTGTTCCATAAGCAACAACAACAACTTCATCTAGAGCTTTACTGTCATTTAATAAGATAATTTTTTGATTGGTCTGAATCTCTACTTCTTTTGTCTGAGAACCGACTAGGGAGACAATTAACATTTTCCCATTTTGTGGGACACTCAATACATACTTGCCATCAGCATCGGTAGATACACCAATAGTTGTCCCTTTCACTGCGACAGTAGCACCAATTACAGGTTGTCCGTTTTCATCAACAACGACCCCGGTAATGCGCTTGTTTTGCGCCAAAGCTAGCCCTATATTTAAAAAAAGACAAGCCAAAAAAAGCATAAAACTTTTCTTCATAGATTTTACCCAATTAGTTTAACACTATATTATTAATAAATGAAAATATTTCGATTATATAAAGTCCGGATTAACTAATGTTCCCACCAGAACAAAATATAGATAAACATTCTAGTTTGATATTTATACTCAATTACCTAAATCAAAATTCCTTAAATTAACGTACCCTGTCTTAGCTATAAAACTCATCATAAAAAACGATATACAATATAATACAACAAAAACACCTTATTTTATATAATATAAATAGAGATTTTAACTATTTAATACCTAAAATAAATAGAGCGTGAAGACAAAAGTATACATATTTCCACCAATATGCAATATAAAGAAGCACTAAACCATCCACTTTAACATTAAGCCCTAACACTTAATTTCAAAATGACACTATCCACACAGCAAAGAACAAGCCTATAACCTATTGATTTCCAAGAAAAGCAGAAGCAATCCACTTATCAAATATTAACAATATTTCAAAACATCACAAGATATCAAAAAATCTAATTTTAATATATTTTACACACTAAAACAGAAAAAAAAGCAGAAGAGGCTAATAAAAAAACAAGAATTAGACACCAAAAACAGATCTTTTAAAAAAAACTATAATAAAATTGTGTTATTCATACTTTATGATGTCGCGAAGTATACATGTTAATTCTAAATGTATCACAAATTATTACTACAATTTCGGACTAAGACAAAGAGAATGGACATTATTGAATAATGTAAAGTATTCATAATGGATTGTATATATATCAGAGATAGGTGACATAGAAGATTAGACATACCAAACTAATTCTGGACAACCACTTCCTCCCCAAAAGGCAATCGATCGAGTGATGCAAGTCTGTTTACAATTCGTACCATCCGGATTATAAAAATAACCAAAGCTATAAAAAGAAAGATAGCTGCTCAGATACATCCGGCAACTATCTTTCATTATTTCAACATCTATCTAAATAGAGATTGTAGCGAAAGATTCCATATTTTTATTATTTCTGTTGAATTCAGAAAAAATATAGAATTACATCTACTGCTTATCCCACCAGATACGATCTGTAATTTTCACGCCTTGAGGCATATTCGCATTATTATACAAGCGTTCATCCTGAGGATAAGGTAATCTCCTCGGTATAGAGGTCGTTACTGCACCTTGAGCCAAACTTAGAGAGGGATATCCAGTTCTTCTCCAGTCGTTAAATGCTTCGAGCTGCAGAAAAGAGCTAAGATATTTTTGATTCATAATCTTCCCTAAAGTAATGGTTGATTGCGTTAACTCCTGCTTACCATACCAGGTTGCATCATATACTCCTTCTCTATCCAAAGAGGCTTTCAAGCCATCATTATATGCTTGTGCCGCACGTTTCGGATCTGTTGCTAAATAAACTTCAGCTTCAATAAATTTGATTTCTGCATACGTCATCAAATACACCGGACTTGCCGCAGAGGCATAATTCGCTCCAACAGGCGAAGCTTCGGAATTCCCTTCTCCGGAAGCAGAGCCAACTGTACCACTGTAATAAGCAGATGTACGGGGATCACTGGTTGCAGTCAGCATAGAAAGCATATACGAATTTGCCCCAATATAACTAACCCTCTCATTTTGAAATTGATACATTGGGTTTGAGTTTGAATAAGCCGAATTAAAGACTACTTTAAAATCATCATCGTTACTGGTATAAGCATTTGCCAAGGCTTCTTTTACTTTGGTATACGCAGTCGCATCGACTTTCGACAAATGCAAATAGTATCTTGCCTTCAAAGCATAAGCAGTTTTTATCCAATTCGACAAAGAACCTTTATATATTATATCTTCGTCTCCCGGAACAAATGCACTGGACTTCGCATTGAGATTGACAATTGCATTATCCAAAAGAGAAAAAATAGAATCATAAACAGCTTCCTGAGTATCGTATTTAGATTTTGATTGTCCGGTTGCACCATTTAATGCATCAGAATAAGGAATATCTCCCCACAAATCTGTTGTAACCCCCAAATGATAAGCCATCAGTACCTGAGCAATTCCGGTATAATACGGAGATGCATTTGCAACACTTTTATTAATCAGAATTTTCGAATTGATCATTCCCGGAGAATAGAGATTATAACTCCACGAGTTATTCACATCGGACTCAGAGATATTATAAATATCTACATCTGCAGATTGGCTTTGCAAGCCGGCAATTTGTTGTGTCCATTCGGAAGTCACTCTGGTCAAATCCCCACCTACTACATATCCCAGATTGACTTCTATAGGAGCTACTAAATCAGCAACACCAACATCACTAGGACTATTAGGATCAACATTTACCGAAGGATCAATCCAACTCGAACAAGAAGAACAAACAAGTGCTATTAATAATATATATATATTACGAGTTTTCATATTAAAATTATTTATAAAATTAAAAATCAAGCTTGAATCCCAAAACAAAAGACTTGGTATTCGGCATATTGAAATAATCAAGCCCTTGCGCATTGCTTGCTCCCATCAAGTTAGTTTCCGGATCTATCCCTTTATATGGCGTATGAAGGAATAAATTCCGGCCCGTAGCAAATACATTCATTTTGCTCAATACTGGAGTTTTAATATATCTTCCTAAATCGCAACTTAAAGAAACCTCTCTTAATCTCACCCAACTTGCTTTTTCAACAAATTGTTCTTGAGCAGGACTCGCTCCTCCACCAATATTCCTGTAATAATATTCGGAATAAGTAGTTTGAATGTCATTTGTTCCAGATGTAACAAGATTTCCGCTCGCATCTTCGTGTCCTTTAACACCCTCAAAAACGACTGCCTGTCCCCTATTTTCGGTATCTTTTGCAGTTCCAAAGCCGAGCATTCTACCCCGGGTTCCATCCCACAATAAACCACCGTGCTTAATATCAACTAAGAAAGACAGGGAAACCCCTTTGTATGTTAGCTGATTTGTAAAATTCAATGTCCATTTTGGAGCGACACTGCCTAAAGATTTCATTGTCTCATCCTTTATCGGATATCCATAACCAGCTGAGCTTGAATTATCATTAATAACTACATTGCCATTTGCATCTTTCAGAAATCCTGTACTATAAATGCTTCCATAAGGTTCTCCGGCAACGACATTGATCGTAATTCCGGTAAAGCCACCCAACTCGATATTATCCACTCCATTAGCCAACGATAGAACTTTGTTATTATTCTTTGTAAAATTTGCCAATATAGACCAATTCCAGTCCCGTGTTTTTACGGGAACAAGAGTCGCAGTCAACTCAATACCTTTATTTTCCATCGTCGCCGCATTCATATACACTGAATTATAACCGCTTGACCCGCTGATGGGAACAGGGAGTATAAGGTCTTTGTTCTGGTTATTGTAATACGAAAAGTCTAACCCAACTCTACTATTAAAGAACTTTAATTCAAGTCCTAATTCTCTTGAAATCAACTTTTCTGGTTTTAATGTAGGATTACCCAAAGCGTTGGAAATAGCAAATCCGGATACACCTCCAAAAGGGAAAGAAATTCCTGATGTCCAACCGTCTGATGCCCAACCTAAAGTATAAACATTACTCAAACTATATGGAGAAGGGTCGTTTGCAATTTTTGAATAAGAAGCTCGAAATTTTCCATAATTCAAAAATCCCAAATCCTTGATACCTTTCAATTCACTGAATATAAAGCCAAAATTTGCTGACGGATAAAAGAAACTATTACTATTTTCCGGCAAAGATGTTGACCACTCATTTCTTCCTGTGACACCAAAAAATAACATATCTTTATAAGAAAGATGGGCATCTCCATAAAAGGCAGCTGTTTTATATTCTGTTTCAATCTCACGATTCACCTGAGAACTTGTATTGGAAATATGATAGAAATCAGGAACAACAAAACCAGTTCCTTTAATAAAAGTTTGCTGCTTAAATGAATAATACATATTTTGACCGACAATCACATTCAAATCAAAATCCTTTGACAATTTATGATTATAACTTGCTATAAGATCTGAGTTCACCGCATTGCTAAAGTGATTATCCAACTGCATCTCTCCTATCGAATTTGATGCTGAATACATTGCAAGATGGCCTTTGCGTTTATCGGAATAAAAATCATTTCCTATTTTATAAGAAATGGAAACATCCTTAATCGGTTTATATACTAATGACAAATATCCCATAATACGGTCGACTTTGTCAGTAAATATATTCTTGTTCACTGTCCAATAGGGATTATCGTAACCGGCATAAGCTCTTTGAGTTCCATCGTCATACATATAGGCATCAGTATATTTATATCCGTCTTTTCCATGTCCATTGCTATTATCAAAAGACACAGCTCCTCTCAATAACCCAAGCATGACCCCTGAAGTATTTGAACCTTGCTGCAAACGATCTCCTCCCGAATGAATATAATTTGCACTACCGGATAAAGTCAAATTACTTAAGAGTTTTGTTTCACCTGCAATTTTCAAGGAAGTTTTTCCGTAGGTATTACGAGGAATAACTCCCGTTGTTGTTATATTGCCGACAGAAACATAGAAATTGCCTTTATCATTTCCTCCGGATAGAGAAATATTGTTATTATAGGTATACCCTGTCCGGAAAAAATCACCAACATTGTCGTATGCTTTAGCGACCAGGTTTTGATTGGCAGACGGATCTGTTGCCAAAACCAGATTTCCATTTTTATCTCTCGAGACATCAGAACTTCCGTCATATCTCATATCCGACAACAAAGGACCAAAAGAATAAGGTGTGGTAGTACTATATTTTCCATTTAAACCTTGTGCATACATAGATTGCATTTCCGGCAACTTATTCACTCTTTCAAAAGAAATGGATGAAGAATAACTTACTTTAGTTTTTCCTTTAGAGCCTTTTCCACTTTTTGTCGTAACCAAAACAACACCATTGGCAGCCTTCATTCCGTACAAAGCTGTAGCAGCTCCACCTTTCAGAACAGAAACAGACTCAATATCATCTGAATTCAAGTCCATAGCCCGATTAGAATAATTCACCCCTTCTACCAGATTATTACTCTGATCATCTGGATTTCCAGAATAGGACATGCTATTATCAACAGGAATACCATCTACTACAAAAAGAGGCTGATTATTTCCCAGAATGGAATTTTGCCCCCTTATTGTTATAAAGGAGGAAGAGCCTGCTGCACCCGAACTGCTTGTAATATTCACACCTGCAGCCTTACCTTCAAGAGATGTCATAATATTACCAGTTCTTGTATTGTTAATATCATCTCCCTTGACATCCTGAACAGCATATCCTAACGCTTTCCTGTCACGACTTATTCCTAACGCCGTAACAACAACTTCATTCAAGGCTTTGCTGTCACTTACCAAAACAATCTTTTGATTATCCTCAACAGATACTTCTTTGGATCGAGATCCAATCAAAGAAACAATAAGAGACTTGCCAGTCTGCGGCACCTGAATCGAATACTTTCCTTGAATATCAGTCGACACACCGATCGTTGTGCCCTTCACTTGTACTGTTGCTCCAATAACAGGATCTCCATTTTCATCTACAACAGTTCCCGATACGCGCTTATTCTGTGCCAAGGCAAGACCTATGCTAAAGAATAAGCAGGCTAAAAAAAGAATAAATCTTCTATTCATAGATTTTTTACTAAAATTAGATAAACACTCAACTATCTATACAAGAACATGTATTAAAAAAAATACACATCTTAACTATTATAAAATCCCCCTTCAATTACACATTAAATCTATGAATTATGCTATTTTAAGAACAATACACTCTAACACTGAATAAAACAGAGAGCCTTGATAGCATGTCTACTTTAAATCATTGAAGTTGTATTGCCAACCCTTTAATAAAACAATCTACATAAATATACAATACACATCAAACAGCGTTCATTTCGACACAAATATACACCTACAGTAATCATTACACAACATCAAAAGCAATTAAACTTTCATTTTAACACTATACACCTTCTTACATATATACACATTTCTTTTTCAAATTGTTTCCTTTAGATACATAAATCATTGATCTACAAAACTCCTGCATATCGACTAAAGTTATTTTATTGTATCTTTACAAGAAATTCACAATTGAACGAGAAAAACAAAATTACATTTATTTAACAATACAGAAGTCGAAACAAAAAAAATGCCGCTTTCCTTTCGAAAAGCGGCATTTTTATATAAAGTTTTGTATGCTTAATTTAATAAAGCTTTAATCCATTGAATCAAAATCAACAACAGTTTTGCGGTTAGAAGCTATTTTTTCAAAATCTTCTTTTGTTCCGACAATCAGCTTGTCATAATCTTTCAATCCAGTACCGGCAGGAATTAAATGTCCACAAATAACATTCTCCTTCATACCTTCCAATCTGTCAACCTTCCCGTTGATTGCAGCTTCATTCAAAACTTTAGTTGTTTCCTGGAAGGAAGCAGCTGACATAAAGCTTTGAGTCTGCAATGCAGCACGAGTAATACCTTGCAGGATCTGGTTTGCTGTAGCCGGAATAGCGTCGCGCACTTCTACCAGACGCATGTCTCTACGTTTCAGTACAGAATTCTCATCGCGGAGTTTTCTTGCCGTCACAATCTGACCTGCTTCAAACACGGTCGAATCTCCTGCATCAACAACAACTTTTTTGCCCCAGATGCGATCGTTTTCATCCATTACGTCGTGCTTGTCCACAATCTGCTGCTCAAGGAAACGTGTATCACCCGGATCCACGATTTCTACTTTACGCATCATCTGACGAACAATTACTTCAAAGTGCTTGTCATTGATTTTCACCCCTTGCAAACGGTATACATCCTGAACTTCATTCACAATGTATTCCTGTACGGCAGTCGGTCCCATAATAGCCAGGATATCGGAAGGAGTAGTAGCTCCATCAGAAAGCGGCATACCAGCACGGATATAGTCATTTTCCTGGACAAGAAGTTGTTTAGACAGCGGCACCAGATATTTCTTCACTTCATCTGTTTTTGAAGTAACAATGACCTCACGGTTACCGCGCTTAATCTTACCGAATGATACTTCACCGTCAATTTCAGAAACGACTGCAGGATTTGAAGGATTTCTTGCTTCGAATAACTCAGTTACACGAGGAAGACCTCCGGTGATATCACCGGCCTTACCAACGGCACGAGGTATCTTCACAAGAACTTCACCGGCGATAATCGTATCCTTATCATCTTTAATCACGTGAGCACCTAATGGCAATGAATAAGTTTTCATAACATTGCCTTCGCTGTCGAGGATATGCGCCTCCGGAGCTTTGGTTTTATCACGGGATTCAATGATAATTTTTTCTTTCAATCCGGTCTGCTCGTCCGATTCTACTTTATAGGTTACATTCTCAATTACATTTTCAAATTCGATGCGACCACTAGCTTCTGAAATGATAACGGCGTTGAATGGATCCCATTCGCAAATCACGTCACCTTTCTTCACTGCGCTTCCATCCTTGAAGTATAATTTAGAACCATAAGGAATATTGTGAGTCAAAAGGACGATCTTCGTTTTGGGATCGATAATTCTCAACTCAACCAAACGGCTGACAACAACTTGATATTTGGCACCTGATTCTTCCGTAAATTCGACAGTACGCAGGTCATCAATTTCCAGAATACCATCATATTTTGTGGTAATGCTGTTTTCTGCAGCAATATTGGATGCGATACCACCGACGTGGAATGTACGAAGAGTCAACTGTGTTCCCGGTTCACCGATAGATTGTGCAGCAATAACACCAACGGCTTCTCCTCGCTGAACCATTTTATTAGTTGCCAGGTTACGTCCATAACATTTTGCACAAACCCCCTTGTGAGATTCACAAGTCAATACCGAACGAATTTCCACTCTTTCGATAGGAGAATTCTGGATGGCAGTTGCTATATCTTCCGTTATTTCGTTTCCGGATTTTACTAAAACTTCTCCGGTCAGCGGATGTTGAATATCATGTACGGAAACACGTCCTAAAATACGCTCATACAAAGAAGCAATTGTTTCTTCGTTGTTTTTCAACTCTGTTGCAATCAGTCCGCGCAGTGTTCCACAATCTTCTTCATTGATAATCACATCGTGAGAAACATCGACAAGACGACGGGTCAAATATCCGGCATCGGCTGTTTTCAATGCTGTATCGGCAAGACCTTTACGAGCACCGTGAGTAGAGATAAAATACTCCAATACCGACAACCCTTCTTTAAAGTTAGCCAAGATAGGGTTCTCAATAATCTGAGCCCCTTCTGCCCCACTCTTTTGAGGTTTTGCCATCAAACCACGCATACCTGACAACTGACGAATCTGTTCTTTAGAACCACGGGCTCCGGAATCCAACATCATATATACAGAGTTGAAGCCTTTATTGTCTTCCGACAATTGTTTCATCAGAATGTTAGACAATTTGGAGTTTACGTGTGTCCAGATATCGATAATCTGGTTATAACGTTCGTTGTAGGTAATGAATCCCATGTTGTAGTTATTCAGGATCTGCTCTACTTCGTCATAACCTTCTTGTACTAGTTTTTCTTTCTCTTCCGGAATAATCACATCTTCCAGGTTGAAGGACAATCCTCCACGGAATGCCATTTGGTAACCCAGGTTTTTGATATCATCGAGGAATTGTGCAGTCTTCGCAACACCGGCTAGTTTAATCACGCGGCCGATAATGTCACGAAGAGATTTTTTAGAGAGAACTTCGTTGATGAATCCTACTTCTTCCGGAGTGAACTGATTAACAATTACACGTCCAACAGAAGTTTCTGTCAATTTTTGAACAGAGTTTCCGTTTTCATCCAAATCTCGGACATACACTTTGATTTTTGCATGTACATCCACTTTTTTCTCATTATAAGCAATAATTGCTTCTTCCGGTCCGTAGAAAATCAATCCTTCCCCCTGAGCTTCAGGACGAATTTTCGTGATGTAATACAATCCCAACACCATGTCCTGAGACGGCACAGTAATAGGAGCACCATTCGCCGGATTCAAAATATTGTGAGAAGCAAGCATCAACATTTGCGCTTCCAGAACGGCTTCATTACCTAACGGCAAGTGAACAGCCATCTGGTCACCGTCGAAGTCGGCATTGAACGCCGTACAAGCAAGCGGGTGCAACTGAATAGCTTTTCCTTCAATCATTTTTGGCTGGAAAGCCTGAATACCCAAACGGTGCAAAGTAGGAGCACGGTTGAGCAACACAGGATGTCCTTTCATTACATATTCCAAAATATCCCAAACCACAGGTTCTTTGCGGTCTACAATTCTTTTGGCCGATTTTACCGTTTTCACGATTCCGCGTTCAATCAGTTTACGGATCACAAACGGTTTATAGAGTTCGGCTGCCATATTTTTAGGCAAACCGCATTCGTGCATTTTTAGTTCCGGACCAACGACAATAACCGAACGGGCAGAATAGTCGACACGTTTACCCAGCAAGTTCTGACGGAAACGTCCTTGTTTCCCTTTCAAGCTATCCGAAAGCGATTTCAACGGGCGGTTAGCATCCGTCTTAACGGCACTTGATTTACGTGAATTATCGAATAACGAGTCAACAGCTTCCTGTAACATACGTTTTTCATTACGCAAAATCACATCCGGAGCTTTGATTTCAATCAAACGTTTCAGACGGTTGTTACGTATAATTACACGACGGTACAAATCATTTAAGTCGGAAGTTGCAAAACGTCCTCCATCCAATGGAACCAACGGACGCAATTCGGGTGGAATCACAGGAACAACCTTCACGACCATCCATTCAGGGCGATTCTTGCCTTTTGATGAGCGGAAAGCCTCCACCACCTGCAATTGCTTCAAAGCTTCATTTTTACGTTGTTGAGACGTATCCGTATTCGCTTTGTGGCGCAAGTAATTGGCTTGCGAATCCAAATTGATACGGCAAAGCAGATCATATACTGCTTCAGCCCCCATTTTGGCTATAAATTTGTTCGGATCGGTATCCTCTAAAAGCTGATTTTCTTTAGGGAGTTTATCCAGAATATCCAAATATTCATCTTCAGTAAGCAAGTCTTTTTCGACTACGCCTTCCTCCGCTGCAATACCCGACTGAATAACCACATATCGTTCATAATAAATGATAGAGTCAAGCTTCTTGGTGGGTATTCCCAGGAGGTAGCCTATCTTGTTGGGCAGAGAACGGAAATACCAGATATGAGCTACTGGCACAACCAGATGGATATGACCCGTACGTTCACGACGTACTTTCTTCTCAGTCACTTCCACACCGCAACGATCGCAGACAATTCCTTTGTAACGAATTCTTTTGTATTTTCCGCAATGACATTCATAGTCTTTTACAGGGCCAAAGATTCGTTCACAAAACAAACCGTCACGTTCCGGTTTATATGTACGGTAGTTAATAGTTTCCGGTTTCAGCACTTCACCATGAGACTGGTCAAGAATTTCTTCTGGTGAAGCCAAGCTGATGGTGATCTTCGAAAAGCTATTCTTTACTTTATTTTCTTTTCTAAAAGCCATATACTTTTTTTACTTTAAAAGCTGTTTGCTATTTGCCTAAGCCTATAGTCTTTGATTTAGAGCATTGAGAAACCGCTGCTTCAGAATGAATTATTCTGAAGCAAACGGTTGTATAGATTTTAATCAAGCGTAACGCTTAATCCCAGACCTCGCATTTCGTGAAGTAACACATTCAATGATTCAGGAATACCTGGCTGTGGCATTGGTTCACCTTTCACAATGGCCTCATAGGCCTTGCTACGACCAGTAACATCATCCGATTTGATTGTTAATATTTCCTGAAGAATATGTGATGCACCAAAGGCTTCAATAGCCCAAACCTCCATTTCTCCGAAACGCTGTCCACCAAATTGAGCCTTACCTCCAAGAGGTTGCTGAGTAATCAACGAGTAAGGACCGATAGAACGGGCATGCATTTTATCTTCCACCATGTGTCCCAACTTCAACATGTAAATTATCCCTACTGTTGCCGGCTGGTCAAAAGGTTCTCCTGTTCCGCCATCACACAGATATGTTTTACCAGAACGTGGAATACCTGCTTTGTCGGTCCATGAGCTCAAGTCGTCAAGCGAAGCTCCGTCAAAAATAGGAGTAGCAAACTTCACGCCCAATTCGCGTCCGGCCCATCCAAGTACCGTTTCAAAAATCTGTCCAAGGTTCATACGAGAAGGTACACCCAGTGGGTTCAAGACAATATCCACCGGAGTTCCGTCTTCCAGGAACGGCATGTCTTCATCACGCACAATACGCGAAACAATACCTTTGTTACCGTGACGACCGGCCATTTTATCTCCTACCTGAATCTTCCGTTTTTTCGCAACATACACTTTCGCGATCTGAACAATCCCTGAAGGAAGTTCATCACCGATAGTCAAGTCAAAGCGTTTTCTCTTCAATTCTGCGTCAAGTTCTTTGAATTTACGAAGATAATTGACGATAACATCATGAATCAAATCGTTCTTATGTGCATCCGTAGTCCATTTACTAACCTGAATTGATTCGTAGTCGATAGCATCAAGAGCAGATTTAGTAAATTTTACTCCTTTCGCAATTACATCTACATTCAGATAGTCTTTGACTCCCTGAGATACTTTTCCTTCAGTAAGAACGAGAAGTTTATCAACCAGAAGAGATTTCAATTCAGCCATCTTTATTTCGTATTCTTCATCCAATTTTGGAAGAAGAGCTTTGCTGGATAGCTTTGTTTTTCCCTTTTTATTGGCTTTTGAGAACAAATGATTACCGACAACTACGCCTTTTAATGAAGGAGAAGCTTTTAATGATGCATCTTTCACATCTCCGGCTTTATCTCCGAAGATAGCTCTCAATAGTTTTTCTTCGGGAGATGGATCCGATTCACCTTTAGGAGTAATTTTTCCAATAAGGATATCACCAGGACCTACTTTTGCTCCGATACGAACAATACCGCGTTCATCCAAATCCTTGGTTGCGTCTTCACTTACGTTCGGAATGTCAGAAGTAAGTTCTTCAACACCACGTTTTGTTTCACGGACTTCCAGAGAAAATTCTTCAACGTGTACAGAAGTTAGGATATCTTCACGAACAATACGTTCGTTCAATACGATAGCATCCTCATAGTTGTACCCTTTCCATGGCATGAAAGCCACTTTGAGGTTTTTACCGATTGCTAATTCTCCGTTTTCGGTAGAATAACCTTCCGTAAGAATATCTCCGGTTTCTACACGCTGCCCTTTGCGGCATATCGGACGAAGGTCAATCGTCGTATTCTGGTTTGTTTTTCTGAATTTAGGAATTGAATAAGATCTGATTGAATCTTCAAAGCTTACAAAATCCTGTTCATTGGAACGATCATACTTAATTTTAATCGTGCTGGCATCCACATAAATGATTTCTCCGGAACCCTCAGCTACAATCTGGGTACGTGAGTCACGAATAAGCTGTCCTTCGATACCGGTTCCGACAATCGGAGCTTCAGTACGAAGCAATGGAACAGCCTGGCGCATCATGTTTGATCCCATCAATGCACGGTTGGCATCGTCATGCTCAAGGAAAGGAATCAAAGAAGCCGCAATAGAAGCGATTTGTGTCGGAGCTACGTCCATCAATTCGACTTCATCCGGACCTACAACTGGAAAGTCTGCATCCAAACGAGCTTTTACACGGTTTCTGATAAACGAACCATCGTCATTCAAAGGAGCATTTCCTTGCGCGATAATTCGACCTTCTTCTTCTTCTGCTGCCAGATAGGTAATACCTTCATTCGCCAAATCCACAACACCATTATCCACTTTGCGGTAAGGTGTCTCGATAAAGCCGAGTTCATTAATCTTTGCATAAACGCAAAGAGAAGATATCAGACCGATATTCGGACCTTCAGGAGTTTCGATAGGACAAAGACGACCGTAGTGTGTGTAGTGAACGTCACGCACCTCAAATCCGGCACGTTCACGAGACAAACCACCGGGTCCCAGTGCCGACATACGGCGTTTATGCGTAATCTCAGCAAGCGGATTGGTTTGATCCATGAACTGAGACAAGGCATTTGTTCCAAAGAAAGTATTTACAACAGAAGATATTGTTTTAGCGTTGATCAAATCGATAGGAGTAAAAACCTCGTTGTCACGCACATTCATTCGTTCACGAATGATACGCGCCATACGGTTCAAACCGACACCGAATTGATTATATAATTGTTCGCCAACTGTTCTTACACGACGATTGCTCAAGTGGTCAATATCATCCACAATTGCTTTTGAGTTAATCAATTCAATCAAATATTTAATGATTTCAATGATATCCTCTTTCGTCAGAACACGGCATTCTTCACCAATAACAAGATTTAGTTTTTTGTTGATCCGGTAACGGCCAACTTCTCCTAAATCGTATCTTTTTTCAGAAAAGAACAGGTTGTTGATAACTTCGCGTGCACTTGCATCATCAGCAGGTTCAGCACTACGAAGCTGGCGATAAATGTGTCTTACCGCATCAATTTCCGAGTTACTCGGGTCCTTCTGAAGCGTATTATATATAATGGAGAAATCCGAGTGTTGTTGAGATTCTTTGTGTAGAAGAATAGTCTGTACTCCGGATTCTAAGATTTCATCTAAGTGTTCAGGTTCAAGAATGGTTTCGCGTTCGATGATTACTTCGTTACGTTCAATAGATGTAACTTCACCGGTATCTTCATCCACGAAATCCTCCATCCATGTTTTAAGAATACGGGCAGCAAGCTTTCTTCCAACAACCTTCTTCAAATTCTGTTTAGAAACCTTTACTTCTTCAGCCAAGTCGAATATTTCCAAAATATCTTTATCGCTTTCAAAGCCGATAGCACGAAGCAAGGTTGTTACAGGTAATTTCTTTTTACGGTCGATGTAGGCATACATCACGTTATTGATATCTGTAGCAAACTCAATCCATGAACCTTTGAAAGGAATAATACGGGCTGAATACAATTTACTTCCGTTTGTATGGACACTTTGTCCGAAAAATACACCCGGAGATCTGTGCAGCTGGGATACAACAACACGTTCTGCTCCGTTAATAACGAAAGTACCTTTTTCAGTCATATACGGAATCAATCCCAGATACACATCTTGGATGACCGTATCAAAATCTTCGTGATCCGGGTCAGTACAATATAACTTTAGTTTTGCTTTTAAAGGAACACTGTAAGTCAATCCGCGATCAACACATTCATCGATGGTATAACGCGGTGGATCAATATAATAATCAAGAAACTCTAAGATGAAGTTATTCCGAGTATCTGCGATTGGAAAGTTTTCAGCAAAAACCTTATATAAGCCTTCATTTTTTCTATTCTCAGGAGAAGTATCGAGCTGTAAGAAGTCTCTGAAAGATTTTAATTGAACTTCAAGAAAGTCAGGGTATTGCAAAGGACTCTTGACAGTTGCGAAATTAACTCTTTGTGTTTGGGTTGTTGAAGACATGGACATTTATTTTTATTGAACCTTTATATATTTAGCGTAAAAGGCTAAGAATCTCCAGACATGGAGATTCCTAACCAAACATCCTGTATTACAGGATTTTATTACTTAAGTTCAACTTCAGCTCCAGCTTCTTCTAATTGTTTTTTCAATGAATCAGCTTCGTCCTTAGCTATACCTTTTTTCAATTCTGAAGGAGCACCGTCTACTAAATCTTTAGCTTCTTTCAAGCCAAGACCAGTAAGTTCTTTCACTGCTTTAACAACAGCTAATTTGTTAGCACCAGCAGCTTTCAAAACAACATCGAAAGATGTTTTTTCTTCAACAGCAGCAGCACCAGCAACAGGAGCAGCAACAGCGACAGCAGCAGCTGCAGGTTCGATACCATATTCAGTTTTTAAGATTTCAGCAAGTTCGCTTACTTCCTTTACAGTCAAATTTACTAGTTGTTCAGCAAAAGCTTTCAAATCTGCCATTTTTGTATGTATTTAAAATTGTTATTAATCTTTGTAATATAAAAATTATCTGTTTGAAAGAGTTTCCAATACTCCGTGAATAGTGGAAGCTCCTGATTGAAGAGCTGAGATAACATTCTTGGCAGGTGCTTGCAATGCTGCAATAACATCTCCGATAAGTTCGTCTTTGCTCTTGATGTTTACAAGGGCTTTCAGGTTTTCACCACCGATGTAGAAGCTTTCCTGAACATAAGCCGCTTTCAATGCAGGCACACCGTCTTTACCAAATTTTTCAATTAACTTGGCAGGTGCATTGGCTACATTTGAGAACATAACAGCTGTGTTTCCTTTCAATACAGTATCCAATTCGGAAAAATCTGTATCTAAAGATTCAAGAGCCTTTTTCAGCAGTGTGTTTTTAACCACCAGCAACTTGATCTCACTCTTGAAACACTCTCTTCTTAAATCGCTTGTTTTTTTAGCATTCAATGCTTCAATATTAGCCAAATAGAAGTGTTCGTATTCCTTCAATGTGGTTGCAATATTTTCGATAATAGCGCTTTTTTCTTCCTTTCTCATAATTCAATTGAATTTTTAAATTTCTTCAATAGTTTTAGGATCAACTTTGATTCCTTTGCTCATAGTACTTGAAAGAAAAACACTCTTAACGTATGTGCCTTTTGCTGCAGCTGGTTTCAATTTGATAATCGTATTGATAAATTCTTTTGCATTTTCTCTGATTTGTTCAGCAGAGAAAGACACTTTACCAACTGAGGTGTGAACAATACCTGTTTTATCAACTTTGAAATCGATTTTACCAGACTTAACTTCTTTTACTGCTTTTGCTACGTCGATAGTCACAGTACCACTTTTCGGATTCGGCATCAGACCGCGAGGTCCAAGCACACGTCCCAGAGCACCGATTTTACCCATGATAGCAGGTTGAGTAATGATAACGTCAATATCGGTCCAACCGCCTTTGATCTTTTCAATATATTCGTCTAAGCCGACATAGTCAGCTCCAGCTTCTTTAGCTGCTGCTTCAGCATCAGGAGCACAAAGAACAAGTACACGTACTGTTTTTCCTGTTCCATGAGGCAATGAAACAACACCTCTCACCATTTGATTCGCTTTACGAGGATCTACACCCAAACGGATGTCGATATCTACAGAAGCGTCAAATTTAGTTGTAGTAATTTCTTTTACTAAAGCCGAAGCTTCATTAAGAGAGTAGCTTTTCCCTGCTTCAATCTTATCGGCTACCAACTTTTGTTTTTTTGTAAGTTTACCCATTTTTAAAATTGAAGTTTAATTAGTTAACATCTTCGGGAAAAGTCCCTTTTACTGTAATACCCATACTACGAGCCGTTCCGGCTACCATTCGCATAGCAGATGACACGGTGAAGCAGTTTAAATCTGTCATTTTGTCTTCTGCAATAGCTTTCACCTGTTCCCAGGTAATATCAGCTACTTTTTTACGATTTGGCTCTGCAGACCCGCTCTTCAGTTTAGATAGTTCCAGTAACTGAATTGCTACAGGGGGAGTTTTAACAACAAAATCAAAAGACTTGTCAGAGTAATAAGTAATCACCACTGGCAATACTTTTCCGGCTTTGTCTTGAGTTCTGGCGTTAAATTGCTTACAGAAATCCATAATATTAATCCCCTTAGAACCGAGTGCCGGTCCTACAGGAGGAGATGGATTTGCTGCGCCTCCTTTGATCTGTAACTTTATTTGTCCAGCAATTTCTTTAGCCATTTCTGATTAAATTAAATTTGATTGTTTCAAAAAATAATTTTGAAAATATAGGGTTGCGTAACCAACCAAGAAAAAGATTCTTATTCCTTCTCAACCTGAGTATATCCAAGTTCAACCGGAGTTTTACGACCGAAGATTTTAACCATCACTTTCAGCTTTTTCTTTTCAGTATTGATCTCTTCAATTTCACCCGAAAACCCGCTGAAAGGACCGTAGTTTACTTTCACTGATTCTCCGATGAAAAATTCGATATCCAGCTCTTCTGGTTGTTCTTCGAGTTCGTCTACGGTTCCCAAAATCCTTCTCACCTCCGATTCACGGAGCGGTTGGGGATTGTTGGTCTCCGGCAAAAAGCCTGCCACATAATTGATGTTACGCAATTCGTGAATAACTTCTCCCACCAGGGCAGCCTCTATAAGTATATAACCGGGAAGATAAGCGCGTTCTTTCATCACTTTCTTTCCGTTACGTACAGTATAAGTCTTTTCTGTTGGAATAAGCACCTGAGAAATATATTTCCCCAGTTCAGTCTTCTTTATCTCTGATTCAAGATATTCTTTGACCTTATTTTCTTTTCCGCTAACAGCACGCAATACGTACCATTTCTTTTCAATATCAGTCATTTTCTTAAATTAGAGTATACCGTATAAAAACTTGACAACATATTCAAATGCAGAGTCAACAACAAAGATGATTGCAGCCATGATTAAGGAAGCATACATGACAATAACTGCACTGCTAGTTAACTCTGACCGAGAGGGCCAAGAAACCTTATAAACGAGTTCGTTATAAGAGTCTTTTATATAATTTGAGATTTTATCAAAAAACTTTTTCATCTAATCCTTGGATTTCTGCACGGGTTGAGAGGCTCGAACTCCCGACACCTGGTTTTGGAGACCAGTGCTCTACCAACTGAGCTAAACCCGTATAGTAAACCGGTGATGTTTCACACCGGTTTAGGTGTTATATCTGAATCTTATTATTCAACGATTTCAGTGATCTGACCAGCACCTACTGTACGTCCACCTTCACGGATAGCGAAACGAAGACCTACGCTGCATGCAACTGGGTAAATCAATTCAACTTGGATAGTCAAGTTATCACCAGGCATAACCATTTCAGTTCCTTCAGGAAGAGTAATTTCTCCTGTTACGTCCAATGTACGCAAGTAGAACTGAGGACGGTATTTGTTATGGAATGGAGTGTGGCGTCCACCTTCTTCTTTTTTCAAGATATAAACCTCAGCTTTGAATTTAGTGTGAGGAGTTACCTTTCCTGGGTGAGTGATCACCATACCACGTTTGATTTCTTCTTTGTCGACACCACGAAGCAAAAGACCTACGTTGTCACCAGCTTGACCTTCGTCAAGAATTTTACGGAACATTTCAACTCCTGTAACAACTGATTTTTTACCTTCTGCACCAAGACCGATGATTTGAACTTCTTCACCCGTTTTGATGATACCTGTTTCGATACGACCTGTTGCTACAGTACCACGACCTGTGATAGAGAACACGTCTTCAACCGGCATCAAGAATGGTTTATCAACATCACGCGGAGGAAGTGGAATCCAAGTATCAACAGCTTCCATCAAATCGATTACACGGCTAACCCATGGTTCAACACCATTAAGCGCTCCAAGAGCAGATCCGCGGATAACCGGAGTATTGTCGCCATCGAAATCGTAGAATGAAAGCAATTCGCGCATTTCCATTTCTACCAATTCCAACATTTCTTCGTCGTCAACGATATCACATTTATTCATAAACACAACCAAACGAGGAACGTTTACCTGACGAGCAAGTAGGATGTGTTCACGTGTTTGAGGCATAGGACCGTCAGTTGCAGCTACTACGATGATAGCACCGTCCATCTGAGCAGCACCTGTAACCATGTTCTTCACATAGTCAGCGTGTCCAGGACAGTCAACGTGTGCATAGTGACGGTTAGCTGTTTCATATTCTACGTGTGAAGTATTGATTGTAATACCACGTTCTTTTTCTTCGGGAGCATTATCGATTTGATCGAAAGATTTAGCTTCAGAAAGACCTGCATCTGCCAAAACTTTTGTAATAGCAGCAGTCAAGGTAGTTTTACCGTGGTCAACGTGACCGATCGTACCGATATTTACGTGTGGTTTCGACCGATTAAAATGTTCTTTTGCCATAATAAAAAGTACTATTAGTTAATGATTGCTTCTTAATTCTTTTTTTATTCTCATTTGTTGCTGCTATAAACTTAAGCGACAAACTCAATAGAGCCCATGACGGGACTTGAACCCGTGACCTCTTCCTTACCAAGGAAGTGCTCTACCACTGAGCTACATTGGCAGATTAAAGCACTTTCTTCAATAAAAACCATCCTTTATCAGATTTGATTTAGCAGGAGTATTTATTGAAAGAAACAGTTAAGAAACCAAAGGTGCAAAACACTCTTAATCTTTCTAATCCTTAATGCTGAGCCTCTTGTCGGATTCGAACCAACGACCCCGAGATTACAAATCACGTGCTCTGGCCAGCTGAGCTAAAGAGGCATAAATATCTAATTTTCCCGCTCTTGGGAAATGCTTCCTTGCGGAAACGGCGACAAAATTAGATATTATTTTTTTAAAATCAAAGAGATTCCAACTCTTTTTTTCTACTTAACTCGAGTTTTTTCCTTAAACTTCATTAATTGTTTTTCTAAAGCTTCAACACTCAAATCGATAGCCTCCTCAAATGAATCGGCAGTTTTGTTCGCAAAAAATTCACCACTCTTCACTATTAGCTTCACAGAGGCGTCTTTATTATTGGAAATTTCCGGTTTAACCACTTTCAGTATTACATCCGCAACCTGAACTCCATCTACATATTTTTCAAGTTTCGAAACTTTCTTAGTAATAAACTCTGTCAAACTAGAAGATGCATCGAAATGCAGAGATTGAATCTGAATTTTCATGACTTTACTTTTTTAGAGATTCGTATAATAACATTTACTTTCAGCCCCTCGGGTGAGCTTTATCATATATTTTTTTTAATTCCTCTACAGAGGTATGCGTATAAACTTCGGTAGATGCTAAACTGGAATGCCCGAGTAATTCCTTCACCGAATTGATTTCCGCCCCATGATTCAACATCCCGGTCGCAAAAGAATGCCTCAAAACATGCGGACTTGCTTTCCCGAGTGTCGCGATATGTTCCAAACTCCGATGGACAATCCGATAAATCAACATCGGGTAAACAGGTTTTCCTGTTTCGAGCACAAACAAATTGTCTGTCTCCCGGGTCACATCCCGATTGCGAATATGCTGATATTCTCGAATAGCCTGAGCCAAGGCATTTGAAATAGGAATCAGTCGCTGTTTATTCCTTTTTCCGTTTACAAGAATCAATTGTGCCGAATAATCAACATCCGAGTCTTTCAACTTCACTAATTCTTCGCGCCTCATTCCCGTGAGATAAAGCAGCTCCACAATCAAGTGATTTCGCATCGACTCAAATTCATTGCTTCCTTCGGGAATCCCCTTACAGGAATCAAGAATCGATTTCATATCGCCATAATTGACAAATGAAGGTAGCGGTTTGCCTGTTTTCGGAGCTTTCACCGACTTGGCCGGATTGTGCGACACAAATCCATGTTCCAGAAGATACCGGTAAAACGACTTTACGCCACTCAACTTTCGGCCAATACTTCTTGGAGAAACCCCTGATTCGGCCAATGAAACAACCCAGCGACGAATCATATCGGCATCGATCTGCTCCGGGTCGAACTCTGGTTCCAGACCACGGATATATTCTTCGAACTGGCAAAGGTCCGTAAAATAAGAAATCTCCGTATGTCGGGAATAATTCCTTTCATGACGGAGATAATCCATATATGTTTTTATCTTAGTCATCGCTTTCCCTTAGGAAAACGAATGTATAGACTTTTTACGAATTAACCAAATTATTCTTCAGTTTGATGAAGTTTCTGTACGTAAATAGCATGAAGCTTTTGTTTACGGCCAGCGACAGATGGTTTTTCGAAAGCTTGACGACGTCTAAGTTCTTTAACAACACCTGTTTTTTCGTATTTTCTTTTGAATTTTTTCAAGGCTCTTTCGATATTTTCGCCTTCTTTCAATGGAACGATAATCATTTTTTATTTTGTATTTAGTTATTAATTTTTTACTTCTGTTTTCTATAAAACAAGGGATAGCACTTTAATCAGCTGAGATATACAATCAGCCTAAATGCCTGTTTTCAAATTCACTTTTCTTCTATTTTTTCTTTCTAAGAAACCAATAAAACCTCCCTCCTGTTTCGGGTCGCAAATTTAGATAATAATTAGTAACTTACGAAATTTTGAGAGATATTTTTCCATTTCAGCCATAACAATCACTCAAAAACAGGATTAAAAAGCATCTCTAATCTGGTAATTTATCTTTAGGAAATAGGTTTACTGCACATTTTTTGTAATTTTGTGCCGACTATTTCAATACTAAAAAATTACAACCTACATAAAACTATTAAATATGGGATACAATTTATTAAAAGGCAAGAGGGGAATTATCTTCGGAGCCTTAAACGAACAATCAATTGCTTGGAAAGTAGCAGTAAAGGCTGTAGAAGAAGGTGCTACAATCACACTTTCCAACACGGCAATGGCCATGAGAATGGGACAAACCGGCGAATTGGCAAAACAATTGAACTGCGAAGTGGTAGCTGCCGATGCGACCAGCACAGAAGAACTTGAGCAAGTGTTCGTTAAATCACAAGAGGTTCTGGGAGGAAAAATCGATTTCGTTCTACACTCTATCGGCATGTCGCCAAATGTTCGTAAAGGACGTGCTTATGACGACCTTGACTATAACTTTTATTCCAAAACATTAGATATTTCGGCAATGTCATTCCACAAAATGATGCAGGTGGCAAAAAAATTAGATGCAATTGCCGAAGAAGGTTCTATTCTGGCACTGACACATATTGCCGCTCAACGCATCTTTGCCGGATACAACGACATGGCTGATGCTAAAGCGACACTGGAATCCATTGCACGTGGATTTGGCTATGTTTACGGCCGGGATAGAAAAGTGCGTGTCAACACAATTTCTCAATCTCCTACTCCAACAACGGCAGGAAACGGAATCGGAGGCATGCAGAACTTCCTAGCTTTTGCAGACAGAATGTCACCGCTCGGCAATGCAAACGCTGAAGAATGTGCGGATTACTGCATCGTTATGTTCTCCGATCTGACTAAAAAAGTGACAATGCAAAATCTTTTTCACGATGGAGGTTTCTCCAACACCGGACTAACGGAGGCTGTGATGGAAGGATTTCATGCCGAATAAAAATTAAAGAATGGCTCTAAGACGCCGGATCATTGTTTCCGGATAGCTCTTAAGGCACTATCATTTAAACTGAAAAGCGAAAGATTTTTAAGGATAACTGCAAAGGAAATCCGGCAAAATCTTTCGCTTTATCTATTTACCCCGAAAAAAACGGAGTAATACCGATGTGTATAAAATATGCCAACGAGGACAAAAGCAAAGGATATATTGTGCTGCCGGGAGGAGATTTTAATGAGGCATCACACCTCAACCGGGTAAAAAGCACCAAAAAAGAATTCGAACACCAGGATCTCGTAATCCCCTGGCCTGTGAGTACCATTCTCTATGAAAACGATTATTGGGATACTTACCATGAATGTTTTCCAAATCCATTGACACATCCTCCGGGTATCACATTCCCATCGTATATACAAGAAATGGATCCGTCAAGAATAACAAAAAGCCTGTATATTTACAGATACCGAGCCTTATTCCCCTGAATAAATCCGAAGCAAACTCTTTTTGCTGATTAATTCTACTTAAAACGCATCATTCTTCACGCGTATTGATATACCACAAATTCGGGATACTGTTCCGATAGAAAGGAAGCAGCTCAGCCTCATCAAAGACTAAATACGTTCGAAATGCCGTTCAGTAATCCACCGAAGCAATTCTTCTCTTGTTTATCTCATGACGTCTATACGTCAACCTGAGCCTGACAGAAAAACCCGATATCGGAAAATACCTAAAAGGAGGCTTTATTACCAACATCTGAATGAAGGTTCGGGATGCATCTCTTTATATCTACCGGATACTTTTCAAAGAGTATTCCTTTTTCTTGAAATCTTAACCTGATAACCAAACCTTGATCGGTAAATGGCTTTGTCTGGTCGAAGATAAAATTACCAAGACTGTAAAAAATCGGTTTCCCTTTATATATTTCTTCCTCTTGCACAACATGCGGGTGATGCCCGATAATGGCATCAGCTCCTGCGTTAACTAACATTCGGGCTTGTTTTCGCTGCAAAAGAACCGGCGAGCGCTGAAATTCAGCACCCCAATGTAAAATAACGACTACATAGCACCGAGGATTTGTCTCTTTCAATGTGCGGATAGAAGTGCAAAGAGAATCTACCGAAGCCTGACAAACCCCGGGAAGATCTTCCAGAGAAACCCAATTCTCCAGGGGAAGTAAAACCGAACTATACAAGGCAACCTCCGTATTTCCCTTTCTTAGCAACACAGGCGCAGATGCCTCCCGCCGTGTATTTCCATACCCTAAAGGCTGTATTCCCGCTTCTTTAAGATGACGAACGGTTGAGACAAGCCCGCTTCTTCCCTGATCTATAGAATGGTTATTGGCAAGAACTGCATATTTGATCCCATGGTTTCGCAAAGACGGTAACCACACCGGATCGCCCCTGAAAATAAACCGTTTGTTTATAGGAGAAAGCGCATCGGTGACCGGGCATTCCAGATTGACAACCACAGCATCCGAGCTTCGAAACAAAGGCGCTACTTTTTCGAAAAGAAAATCTGCATTTCCCCCACCCTTTTGTATTTCTTTGCGTACACCTCTATCCAGAAGGACATCTCCGGTGAAACAGATAGAAAGTTCTTGATCTGGTTTACGATCCGGCTTACCCTGCCCGGAACATGCCAAGAGCAAAGTAAGCAACCACAAGACTCCATACTTCATCAGCATCCGGAGCTATAAAATACCCGGTCATCTATCGCCGGCTCCTTATCTATAACAATACCTTTCATCCACCCCTGGATAGCCGGCGCCTTCTTTTTCTCAAGCATTTTTTGCCATTGCTCGTCGGTCAGGCGCGTTCCCAAAGGCTGCACAAATTCATAGTAACTGAATGTCGCTCCTTTGGTCAGATAGAGATACCCGTTGATTTCGACCACCACATAGATGTTGTTTGCATTTCCTGTCGCCACATGTAGAATGCCGTTTTTATCACACCCTCTAACATTTCGGGTGTAAATATCCGCCACCACAGCTATCGATTTATCGGGTCCCTCAACCCTTGACCAGCCGTCAATATACGGCATATCCGGCTCAAGTACCGAAAGTGAAAAATATTCGATACTGCTTCCCATATATTGGATAGTTGAATACTCAGCCTCACTCAAAACCTTCCCGGCAAGTTCCTTCTTTGTTGCTGAAATCAAAAAGGTCACATAATCGTTCAATTGTTCCGATTTGCTTTTCAGGTCTTCTGTCATCAGCTTATTTCTATTCAATAGATTAGTCGTCAGCACCACCATTTCCTGAAGTTTATTCCAGAACTTCAAATTCGGCTCGACATACCCTCTCACCACGGGAGGAGGAGGCCCGCCATCTCCACATTCGGCAGCAGCAGGCTGTTCGGCATACAAAATTGCGTCGTGCTTAAGTTCTGCCCATGAGGCAAGCGAAGTATTCATGTTCTTATATCCCCACGCTCTTGTCTGCATAAATTCAGGATAGCCCTTGTCTTTTTTTTGCATTTCAAGCAAACTTTCCATCCACTTATTGTAAACCGATGCATTCCATTTCCCGTAATTGCGGAATAGCCCTTTCATCTCGCTCATCCGTTTCATGTATTCACTCCAGTTTTCATTTTCCTTAAAGAAATTCAACAGTAAATCTTCCGCAGGCAAGGAGCCGAGAGCAGCGAAAACATCAAGCCCCTTAGGATAAGCCTTTTTAGCATTCGGACGCACGTCCACCATCTTTTGTAACACATCGTTATCAATCAGATAGCGTTGGGGCATAAAATTAATCTTATCAGGGCAAGAAATTTCAATCTGCGGCTTAATTCTATTTCTTGTCTTTGATAACTCAACCAACATCCGGTTCACTTTTTCCACATTCGGGGGAGCCAAAGCCGCTTTCATTTCATGGATGTTGTTTTTCTTCAGAAAATCGGCAATATCCATAAATGAGAGATTGTCCGGCAAACCAATAAGAAAAACGATCGGCTCATAAATTCCCTGATAAAGCTTCATTAGATTCTCTCCGTCGGAAGAATTTGTATCATTGAAAAGCATGGAAGCGAAAATGGCCTGCTTCAACTGCGCTTGCTGTTCACGACAAAACGGTGCTGTCTGCAACCACATCATGGCTTTGAAATAATGCTGCATTTCGGGCTTACGGGTGTAATGTCCACGGGGTTTAAAAAGACTGTACGGAAAGTATACATCGAGCATTCCCAAAAGTTCAGAGAAATTATCTTTCTGAGCGTTTATATTCTTGATTTCTTGTTCATATAGTTTAGCATAAGAAGGTGGTACTTCCAGTTTCTTTCCTGACAAAAGATAATAAGGTATGGCATAATATACCATATTGTATTCTGCCAGTTTACGGATTTCGTCATCGGCAGACGCTGTTCTTTTTTGGGATTCCTTGTAAAGTCCCAGACACAGTTGTTTCAACATAGGAATAAATCTCTGCTGCTCAAGACTTTTCAGCACATACGAAAAATACATGTGAAATGCCTGCAAATAGAGGTCGGTGGTGATAAAATTCGGGATCTGGCGGTAATCATTTTCTTCATACACATGAAATAGCTGCATGTTAGCTCCCGTGGTGATTACAAAATTGTTATCTCTCAGCTGTTTCAAGAAATCTTGATCTACATCCTTAAATTGAAAAAGATTAACGGCATTGCTTACATTTCCCAGCGTATATTCTCCTGCTTTTTGGAAATTATTTGCCTTCAATTGCTTTATTCTCTTTTCTATTTTATCGAGAAAAGAGCGTTCTTCTTCCGATAATTTCACATCAGCATACGACTCCGGCATTTTATCTTTTTCCCACAAAGCATACAATAATTTTTGGTACCATCGGGTATTCGCATTAAAAAAAGCATATAAGTCAGCTTCATTGAAATGCATTCCGTGCACGGCATACACGTAATTGTAGTACAAGCGTAGCTCTTCTAAAGATAAATTGCTCACGTCTACTGATAAATCGACCTTCTGAGGGAGATTGGTTTGGTTTACAATACTCGAAGCATCTCTTTTCGGCATAGACATGGCGGCATCTATGTGTTCATTCTTTTTTGTGCTATTGCATGATGCGAACAGGCCAATAATACATATAATCAGTAAAGTTGTGATGTTTTTCATTCTATTTAAATTTTGCGTTCAGAAGACAGATTATTTATTTTATTTTCAAAAAACTGATGTAAGTAATTCAATAAGAAACAGGTTTTATTTTAGAATTTGTCAGTTTAAAAAAATTCTTGTTGAGCTTTCTCGCGGGAAACATTTCTGCAAATATATCTTATAAATTCGAGCCCAAATCCACGCCAGCCATATTCAGCAACAAGAAACGTTTCATCCTGCTCTTTTTCGATGGTTCTTATTCTTGATTTAGCTGTATCTTCCTTCAACCTAAAATCAACTAAAGGTTGCGAAACCCGGGAACCGAGCCACATCGGACGAATGTAAAAATCTTTCGTTATTTTAAAAATGAAAAGTCTCTTATCGGGTTTAGGATCAAAGCGCGTCGGTTTTATTGTACCTACCAGAATTTCCGGTACACCATCATTATCGACGTCTCCAAAATCGAAACGATAGACCGGATAATCCAACTTCCATGTAGAGTTAAGACTATCATCCACAAGTAATTTCAATGCAAAAGATGAATCGGAATACTGCTTCAGCAAAACACAAACCTCATGGTCACCAACCTTTCGTGAAAATCTATTTTTGTCTGTTTTTTTACATGAATGAAGCCCTGTCAAAAAAACAAATCCAAACAACAGCAAGGATATAGAAGTATACAAACAGGTTGTTTTCATATACGGAAATACGAGATAATAACTTTATTCTAAATAATTTGAAATAGATAAAGACAGCATTTTTTTTGAGTAAGCGATAATAAAATTAAACAAAGAAAACAATTTATACGATTTAAAAAGCTAAATTTGAAAATTATAAATAAACATTTTTATGCTTATTAAGATTTATCCGGAAAACCCGAACCCAAAAGAAATGTCCCGCGTTGTGGATTTACTGAAGGAAGGAGGGTTGGTCATCTATCCCACAGACACTGTCTACGCTATTGGCTGTGATGCGCTAAACGTACGGGCAGTTGAAAAAATATGCCAGTTAAAGGGTATTAATCCAAACAAAAGCAACCTTTCCATCATTTGCTACGACTTGAGCAATATCAGCGAATATGCCCAAGTGGACAATCCGACGTTTAAGATTATGAAAAAAAATCTTCCGGGTCCTTTTACCTTTATCCTGAATACAACTTCACAACTTCCTAAAATATATAAGAACAGAAAGACAGTCGGAATTCGCGTTCCCGACAATAGCATTATTCGCGAACTTGTCCGCTTGCTTGGTAATCCTATCTTGACCACTTCGGTAAAAGACGACGATGAAGTGCTGGAATACTCTACCGATCCGGAACTTATATCCGAAAAATACGAAAATATTGTTGATCTTGTTATTGACGGAGGATATGGAGGAATAGAAGCCTCAACAATCGTAGACTGCACAAACGATAGTTGCGAAATAATACGCCAAGGAAAAGGTGAATTGATTTTGTAATAACGAGTTTTATAGATATTTTCGCATTTCACAAACAAATAGAAATTATTTACCTCACATAACATCTATATTTTATGAAAAAGACACATATTCTATGTATTTTTGCAGCTTTAATCACCTCCTGGATATCTTCCTGCAAAAGTGATGACGATAATAATGGCGGAGCAAGCAATCAGGAAATAAACAGTTGGATATATGAAAATATGAAAACTTATTATCTTTGGACGGACTACATCACATCAAAACCAAATTATGCATCCAATCCGGAAACCTTTTTCGAATCTCTTCTTTATACCAAAGAAGATCGGTTTTCATGGATTCAGGAAAATTATACGGATTTACTCAATACCTTAAACGGGGTAACATCGAAAGAGATCGGATTCGAATATACTCTTTGGTGGAAAAGTAACAGACAAGATAGTCTGATCATAGAAGTATCGTATCCTAAAAATGGGACGGACGCAAAGGCAAAAGGTATCGAAAGAGGCGATTTTATCACCAGTGTAAATGGAAAAGCAATCACCAAGTCGAACTACAAAACGATATTTTCAGATAATAGTTCCAGCTACCAACTTTTGGTCTCCAAAAATCTTGGAGCAGGAAAGCTCTCTACTCCATCAACCATAACCGTAACTCCCATAGCCGGTTATGCAGAAAACCCGGTTTATCTGTATAAAACAATAAGTACGACTGCTGGAAATGTCGGATACCTGGCTTATCATTTTTTTGCGGATGATTCCGGTGATTCTACCCGCAGGTATGACAAAGAGTTGGTCGCAGCACTTTCCGATTTTAATAATCAAAACATCAATAATTTAGTTCTTGACTTAAGATACAATAGCGGAGGAGCTATTTCTTCTGCAGTAATCCTGGCAAGTGCATTAGTCAAATCGAGAACGGAAGATCTGCTGTTTGCGAGAAACGAATACAATAAAGAAATAACCACCTTTCTGACCCAAAAGTACGGTGCAAACTCTTTGAATGATTATTTCATCAATAATTTCACCCCTGAATATCCGGCAAATAGTGCGGCTATCTCGATTCCTAATTTAGGAGATAAACTTAATCACATCTACATCTTAACAGGAAGGTACACAGCATCGGCCAGCGAATTAATTATCAATGGGCTAAAGCCATATATGAATATCACATTAATTGGAGACAGCACGTATGGCAAGAATGTGGGTTCAATATCTATTTACGATGAGACAAGCAAAACGAATAAATGGGGAATGCAACCCATCGTTACTAAAATCTATAATTCGAAAAATCAATCTGACTATGCAAACGGCTTTGCCCCTGATTATGCAGCAGATGATAATTACGACAGTAGCAACGGTTATGTGCGCGTGCATAAACCTCTCGGCGATGAAAATGAATATCTGCTTAATATAGCCTTAAACCTGATTCAAGGCTCTATGTTGAGATCACGTATCGACAACTCTGCTTTTACAAAAAGAGTAATGAAACCCAACTTTAATCCGGAAGGAAGAAGTTTTGATATGTACATCAACAACAAACATCTACTAAAAAAACGGTTGAATTAAACAATATAAGAGAATCATCACAAAATGAAAATTATAAAGTTTGGCGGTTATGCCATAGGCACAGTTGAAGGTATTAAGATTGCAAAGAAAATAGTTGAAGAAACGACGAAGCCCGTCGTGGTGGTTGTCTCTGCTTTCAACAATATAACCGACACACTCTATGAGGCATCCCGGTTAGCAGCGTCAGGAAATCCGGAATACATCAAATCATTTACATCTATTGAGCAAAGACATTTCAATGTGCTCAAGGAATTAGATATCGACAACAACACAGAGGTTGCTATCCAGGTTGATTTACATCAAAAGCTGGAAGAATTGAGAAGCATTCTGCAGGGCGTTTTCCTTATAAATGATCTTTCTCAAAAGACATCCGATAAAATTGTAAGCTACGGTGAGCAACTTTCTTCTTTGTTATTCAAACACATTCTGGAAGGTTCGGTACTTCTGGATGCGATGCAGCTTATCAAGACAGAAAAAATAGGGAACAAGCATCTATACGACAAAGACCTGACAAACAGATTAATCCGTGAGGCATTTCGTTCACCACGCAACATAAGCATTGTTCCCGGGTTTATTTCCAGCAGTCGCGACACGGGAGAGATCACCAACCTCGGCCGGGGCGGTTCTGATTACACGGCAGCTATTTTCGCAGCCGCTTTGGATGCATCGGAATTGGAAATATGGACCGACACCGATGGATTTATGACTGCTGATCCTAAAATCATCAGCAACGCATACACAATTGAACAGCTCACGTTTACGGAAGCTACAGAGCTTTGTAATTTCGGTGCCCGGGTGATTTATCCCCCGACAATATATCCCGTATATCACAAGAATATTCCTATCCGCATCCGAAACATATACAATTTGAAAGGAGTCGGCACATACATTACCGACGGCCCCGTTCCGAAAGAAGGGAAAGCCCTTATCAAAGGGATCTCGTCAATCAACGACACCTGCCTGCTTACAGTGCAGGGATTAGGGATGGTGGGTATTATCGGTGTAAACTATCGCATATTCAAAGCGTTGGCCAACAACGGCATCAGCGTCTTCCTGGTTTCTCAGGCTGCTTCAGAAAACAATACGTCCATCGGTGTCAAAACAGACGATGCCGAATTAGCTGTTTCTGTCCTGGAAAAAGAGTTTGCTCAGGAAATCGAAATGGGCAGCATGAACAGAGTATTGCTAGAATACGGACTGGCGACGGTAGCTATTGTGGGAGAAAATATGAAATATTCGCCGGGAATCGCAGGAAAATTATTCTCTACACTCGGCAAAAGCGGAATCAGCGTAATTGCTTGCGCTCAAGGAGCTTCCGAACGAAATATCTCATTTGTTATCAAACGGGAATACCTGAAGAAAGCAATCAACTCGATTCACGATTCATTTTTCCTATCGCCATATAAAGCCCTCAATTTATTTATTGTGGGCGTGGGTGTAGTCGGGAGCAACCTGATTGAACAAATCAAACACCAGCAGCAGCAACTCATGTCTCAATATGCGTTGAAACTAAATGTGGTGGGAATTGCCCGCGGTCGGAAAGCCCTAATATGTCGCGAGGGAATAGATTTAAATACCTACCGGGAAGAACTGGAGATAAAAGGATTTGAGAGTTCTCCGAAAACATTAAAGGATAAGATACTGGAAATGAATATATTCAATGCTATTTTCGTCGACTGCACAGCCAGCCCCGATATTGCAGCATTGTACGAAGGGTTGATTTCCAAAAATATATCAGTGGTTACAGCCAATAAAATTGCGGCCTCATCTTCCTACGAAACCTACTCCAACCTGAAACGTATTTCCAGAGAACGGAATATCAAGTTTTTATTTGAGACAAATGTAGGAGCAGGACTTCCGATTATCAACACAATGAATTCGCTAATCAACTCGGGCGATCGCATCGTGAAGATTGAAGCTGTGCTTTCGGGGACACTCAACTATATATTCAATACCATCAGTGAAACTATTCCGTTTAGTCAGGCTGTATTGATGGCCAAAGAAGAAGGCTTCGCCGAACCCGATCCGAGAATTGACCTCAGTGGAATGGACGTTGTACGAAAACTGGTTATCCTAACACGTGAAGCAGGTTATGTGGTAGAACAGAACGATGTTATCAAGAATCTGTTTGTTCCCTCAACATATTTTGAAGGAAGCCTTGACGATTTCTGGACTCATCTACCCGAATTGGATGAAGAGTTTGAAGTTCGCAGAAAAAAACTCGAAAACGAAGGAAAGCATCTCCGTTTTGTAGCTAAATACGAGAACGGAAGATGTGAGATAGGACTTCAGGAGGTCGAAATGAGTCATCCTTTCTACGATCTGGAAGGCAGCAACAACATTATACAAATAACAACAGAAAGATATAACGAATATCCTATGATTATCAAAGGATACGGAGCCGGAGCTAGCGTGACAGCAGCAGGTGTGTTTGCAGATATCATCAGCATCGCCAATATCCGATAATCAACGACTTTTATATTATACAACCAAAAAAGATGAAAACAATAATCATTCTGGCTGATGGCGCTGCAGATGAGCCCATCGCTGAGTTGGGAGGTAAAACGCCTCTTCAGGCGGCAAAAACGCCTTTTATCGATCTTCTTGCTTCCAAGGGTAAAAACGGATTGTTAGACACGATTCCCGAAGGCTTTAAACCGGGTAGTGAAATAGCCAATCTTTCAGTCCTGGGTTACAACGTTCCCAGCGTGTTCGAAGGCAGAGGATCGCTCGAAGCAGCTAGTATGGGAGTTGATATCCTTCCCGGAGAGATGGCCATGCGTTGCAATCTTATCTGTGTGGAAGACGGAAAAATAAAAAATCATTCAGCCGGGCATATTTCAAGTGAAGAAGCCGAAGTATTAATCCGCTTTCTCGACAAAGAGCTGAATGACGGAACAGTCAGTTTCCACCCCGGAGTTTCTTATCGCCATCTGTTAAAAATGAAAGGCGGAGACAAACAGTTGGATTGTACAGCACCACATGATGTTCCGGGAACGCCGTTCAGAGATGTGCTGATCAAAGCCGCTGCTCCTTCAGCAGAAGCAACAGCAGATTACCTGAACAAATTAATTATTAAATCGCAGGAACTGTTGAAAGATCATCCGGTGAATCTGAAACGGATTGCAGAAGGAAAAGATCCGGCCAACAGTATCTGGCCTTGGTCGCCGGGTTACCACCCCACCATGGCAACATTGCAAGAGATGGTCGGAATCAAGACCGGTTCGGTTATTTCCGCCGTGGATTTAATTCAAGGTATCGGAAAATATGCCGGGTTAAGACAAATTCACGTGAAAGGTGCCACCGGATTGTACGACACCAATTACGAGGGTAAAGCACAGGCTGCATTAGACGCATTGAAAGAGGAAGACTTCGTCTATTTACATATCGAAGCGAGTGATGAAGCCGGACACGAAGGAGACTATAAACTCAAAACGCTGACCATCGAATATTTGGAAAACAGGGTCGTAAAAACAATATATGAAGCAACCAGAGACTGGGAAGAGCCGGTAACCATTGCCATCTTACCCGATCACCCGACTCCATGCCGCCTGAAAACGCATACCAAATCGCCGGTACCATTCCTGATCTATCGTTCAAACGAAGAGGGAGATGACGTACAGACTTATGATGAATTTGCGGCAGAAAAAGGAGCTTATGGTCTTCTTAAAGGGAAAGAGTTTATGGAAACTCTTTTCGGTGTAAAAATTAAAGATTAAATACTAAAAAAGCGATGAAATATTACAGTACAAACAAACGTTCGGCTGAAGTATCCCTACAGGAAGCAGTAGTAAAGGGGCTGGCTCCGGACAACGGATTGTATATGCCGGAAAATATAGCAAAACTTCCGGCCGACTTTTTCGATACGATTGATAAACTTTCGTTTCAGGAAATGTCTTTTCAGGTGGCCAGAGCCTTCTTTGGAGAGGATATTGATGACCAAACGCTCCGGGAAATAGTTTTCGATACACTTGCTTTCGAAACGCCGATCGTGGAAGTGGAAAAAGGGATTTACAGCCTGGAACTATTCCACGGCCCGACATTGGCCTTCAAAGATGTCGGCGGACGTTTCATGGCGCGTCTCCTTGAATATTTTGTCAAGAAACAGGGGCAAAAAAAAGTGAATGTGCTTGTCGCTACATCTGGAGATACCGGCAGTGCTGTTGCAAACGGATTTCTTGGAGTGGAAGGGATTCATGTGTATGTGCTTTATCCCAAAGGAAAAGTAAGTAACATACAGGAATGTCAGTTCACGACTCTGGGGCAAAACATTACCGCACTGGAGGTAGACGGCACCTTCGATGATTGCCAGACACTTGTCAAGACTGCATTCCTGGATGAAGAGCTCAACAAGGTACTGAATCTGACTTCTGCCAATTCCATTAATGTAGCTCGCTTCCTGCCTCAGGCATTCTATTATTTCAACGCTTATGCACAATTGAAAAAATCAGGAAAGGCCCAAAATGTTGTTTTTTCTGTACCAAGCGGTAACTTCGGAAATTTGACAGCCGGTCTTATTGCTAAAGCAATGGGATTGCCGGTAAAGCGTTTTATTGCCGCCAACAACAGCAACGATATTTTTTATCAGTATCTGAAAACAGGAGAATATGCACCTCGCTCTTCGGTGCAAACAATAGCCAATGCCATGGATGTAGGAAATCCAAGTAATTTTGTCCGGATTCTCGACTTGTATAAACATTCGCATAAGGCCATTACTACCGAAATTTCAGGATATACATACAATGACGAACAAATCAGAGAGACTGTCAAAAAAACATTTGCTGATACGAAATACCTGCTGGATCCACATGGAGCATGTGGATTTCAGGCGCTGAAAGACGGATTACAGGCTGGTGAAACCGGAGTATTTCTGGAGACTGCACATCCGGCTAAATTTCTGGAGACAGTGGAAAGTATTATTTCTTCCAAAGTAGAAATCCCTGTCAAACTGAAAGCGTTCATGGAGGGTAAAAAGAAAAGCATTGCACTGGATAAGACGTTTGACAGTTTCAAAGCTCTTCTGCTGAAATCCAGATAAAAAGAATCAGGGAAAAAGACATTCAACCCATCGATATACAACACGAAAAGGTTGTGCCTTTTTTTGACCGGCATAAAACTTATCCATAATCATTTTGGTTATATGATATAAACAGACAAGCACCATGCACGAGATAAAATTTCCTTTTGTAGCCAGATTAACGTTCGTTCTGATAAGCATCGTGCTCATCGCAACCATAGCTATCTTGGGACAGACTATTCTGTCTCCGCTATTTTTTGCATTTCTAATGTCATTACTTTTTGTGCCTTTTGCCAATTTTCTGGAGAGAAGACTACGATTCACCCGGACTCTATCATCCTTTTGCTCATTCTTTATTATGCTCGGGATTATAGCTGGGATTATCTATTTCTTCACGGTGCAATTAAGTGATTTTATCACGGACTTTCCGATGCTTCAAAAACAAGCGCTGGCATCTTTCCATGACTTGCAATTGTGGATATCACATAATTTTCATGTGAGAATCAGTATGCAATGGGATTACATCAACGAGGCTCTTGAGAAGCTGCTTAATTTTTCAGGTGCTATTCTGGGATTTACCGTGACGATGTTTTCTTCAGTGGGAGCGTTCGTTGTATTCAGCATGCTGTTCTTCATCTTTATCATGAACTACAGAAGGAATCTGTATATTTTCATTACCACTGTTTTTGAAGCGAAACACGTTCAGAAGGTACATGAGATTACTTCTGAAATACAACGTATCATAAAGCAATACATCATCGGCTTATTTATCCAGATTATTATAGTCAGTATACTGTCTACCATTCTGCTCTCGGTACTTCATGTCAAATACGCGGGTCTGGTAGGTATTTTAGCCGGATTACTGAATGTAATTCCGTATATCGGGATTATTATTACCGGATTATTTGCAACCTTGATTTCGCTGGCTACAGGCAATGACAGTACGATATTTGTAATCATCGGATTCTTTGTGATTCATGCGATTGATGCCAACATCACATTGCCGCTTGTAGTGGGTTCGAAAGTAAAGATAAATGCCCTATTTACATTTCTGGGGTTATTAATTGGAGAAGCATTGTGGGGAATCTCGGGAATGTTTTTCAGTATTCCGTCTCTGGCCATTCTGAAAATCATCTTCGACAGAATAGACAGCCTCAAACCCTGGGGAGTTTTGCTGGGTGATTCGGGAAAAAGAAGACGGAAGAAATATAAGATAACCAAAAATATTATTCTGGAAGATAAAGAGTGAAATCGGTCTCTGCGATAGCATTATCTAAGCGATCGGTAAAAAGACAATCAGAAAGCCTATATTTCAGGTGTGAAATACAAAAAAAAGAAAGCACGAATCATTGGGAAGTCCTTTGTTTCGTGCTTTTTTAAGCTTTCACGAAAAATTGATTTTCGCAATCACCCGGTAATTTCGTCCCTAAATAGTTCTATAAAATTGGGTGCAGACATCTAGTCATGTCATTTATTATCAAAACGCTACACAGATGTGTATATACTTACAACCAATGATAAACATTTAGTGAAAAAGAAAGAGTTAGAATCTGTATCCGATATCCACTCCGGCATTCGGTTCCAGAGACATAAACTTATCGTTGACAGTCTCACTGAAGTTACGGCCGATATTGAAAAAAGGTTGTATCGTAAATGCATTACCTAACACCCATTTGTAGCCTCCGCCAATACCAAGAATAAAGGAATCCATATTCGTTTTTTCGGTTCCGGTAGATTTTTCTTCTTTGTAGTTCCCGAAACGTCCCTTCACAAACGGCGTAATACTAAATCCGGAACCACGATTGTTATCAGCATCGCCCAGATAGTAAGTATAATTCAGAGCAATACTGGTCGTATTAAATTTTTTCTTGCTGCTGAAAGGAGCATAATACGAAAAACGGTCATTAAAAACCATCTTAAGCCCCATAGACTGATGGTCGTCAAGATATCTTTCATACCCAACTTCAGCAGAGGAAATAGTGAGTGTATTGAAGATATTCAATTTCACTTCATTCGTCCGTTCTCTTTGAGATTTCGCTTGTATAGCGCAGACAGACAATAACACGATAAAAAAATACTTTTTCATACAATTTGATTTTTACTGTTAGGAGGTGTAGAACTCGCCTGATATTTAAAGCATTGCTATAGATAATAAAAAAAGTCAGGCTTCGTTCCATAAATTAAATATTTATAGGAAAATAAAATAGTTGATTTACATAAATAAAAAGCAGGAGAACTCAGAAATCAACAAAAGAAAATAATCTGCTATATTTCAAATAGATAGCCAATAAGTTTCGAATCTAACCGACCTTCCATTATTCTTATTTACGCACCCAGACATGTACGATGTTGCCGAAGACGAGTTTATGATAAACACCTTCGCTCTGGTGTGCCTTTTCGAAGAAATCTTTGTTCTTTGCATCGTATATTTCATCCGGATTAATCGTCTGAGTTTGTGCAAGCTCACATTCGATAATAAGTTTAGCCTCCTTGTAACTCATACGTCCGGAAGGCGTTACCAGAGGTGTCAAAGTCGTGGTTTTCATCTTGTCGGTGTTGCGCCCGGAGGATTTTCCAAAAGGAAGAAATGCGGGTTTAAACTGATCATCGAAATAACTCATCGTATACTCTTTGTCTTTCAGAATCATCTCCAGCGTATACCGAGTACCTCTCAGACAGCAAAAAGTAACCGCCTTACCACACAGCCGTCCCACTCCACCGTCACTGGCAACCATCGAATTGTATTTATCCTGAAATCCGGCTGTAATCACAGCATAATCTTTGGCAAACAAGGTGAACACACTTTCGGGAAGCTCATCGGGAGTAATTTCAACAAAGAGATCGGAGAATGACTTATCGTTAAGATGGGTGTAATCAATGGGTTGCTTTGCAGATATTGACTGAGAAAAAAGGGATGCAACCACGCACACAAACAGAGAGAGTGTAAAAATGATTTTCTTCATGTAGTTTATTTTTTGTATCAGCCGTAAAGATAAGAAAAGAGGATAAAAGAAAAAGCATATCCACTTAAATTTGTAACGAAGAACCTTACATATAGATACTCAAAAGAAATGCGAAGTCAGAGCTCCGCATTCTATACTGTTTTCGCTACGTTTTATCGTAAATCTACTATTTCGGCACGGGGATACTCTTTTTTCTCAAACACAAAGGTCTTATCGGAAAGATTTTGTCCGGTCTGATATTTTTGCAAGACAATAACTACGTTGTTTCCATTACGTGAATTCAGGGTAATGGATGTAATCTGATAGTTCTGCCTGTCGATATTCACAATATATTTATTCACAGATGAATTCTTTTTCTGAGGAGTCATCTCAATTTTATAGACAGCTCTTCCCCTATCGCTTCCAACACCTTTATTATCCAGTTTGAAGCCGGATTTATATAAACCGAGAATAGACACGGGACTTATTCCGGCCAACTCTTCACCATCCGGGTTGGATACATTCACTTCGTTATTTGCTTTTACATACGTCCACTGAGTCTTCCCATCAAACCAGGTAGTTCCTTCACTGCTGACCAGTTTAAATTTATTCCCCTTAATCCAGGCTTTACCCGATTGACTCATGACACCGCTTTTGGATTTTGAATTACTCGATTTAATAGAGAAATCGACACTGACACCTCCATTCTGAGTAATGGCTGAGGCCGCTTTATCAAGAATATCTTTCGGAGCCTGAGCAAAAAGAGCAACGGAACAAAAGACCAAAAGACTAAAAGCTAAAACTATTTTTTTCATACAATTTAATTTTCACTGTTAGGGAATATGGCACTTGCTTGATTTTTTTAGTCATTATATATGGGATGATTTAATAAAATCAGGCTTCGTTTCATATAAGTTATTTTATAAAATTCTATTTTCATGCAAAGTTCCTTATATGGACTTCCATTTTGGAAAATAGTTTAATCAAAGCCCCGGCATCTTATTCACTTGATTTGTCCCAGCAACTGCTCCAGATGGTATTCATCGCTGACCAAAACCTCGCGTGCCTTGCTTCCTTGCGAAGCGCCAACCACGCCGGCTGTCTCTAACTGATCCATTAATCGCCCGGCACGATTGTAACCGATAGAAAATTTCCGCTGGATAAGCGATGTCGAACCTTGCTGGTGAACAACAATCAACCGGGCTGCCTCTTCGAAAAGCGGATCTTTATCATTCAAATCAAAATCACCGGCTTTTGTTTCAGAGCCTTCACCGACATATTCGGGGAGTTCGAAAGCATTGGCATATCCTCGCTGATTTCCGATGTACTGAGCAATTCCTTCTACTTCCGGCGTATCCACAAATGCACACTGAATACGCACCAGATCGCTCCCTTGCGAAAATAACATATCTCCTCGTCCAATCAACTGGTTGGCGCCAGCCATATCCAGAATGGTACGGGAGTCTATCTGAGAAGTCACCCGGAACGCCATACGCGCAGGGAAATTAGCTTTAATTGTTCCTGTAATAATATTGGTTGTCGGCCGCTGAGTCGCAATAATCATGTGAATACCCACAGCACGCGCTTTTTGGGCAATACGTGCGATAGGCATCTCAATTTCTTTGCCAGCAGTCATTATCAGATCGCCAAACTCATCTATAATCACCACAATATAAGGCAGAAAGCGGTGTCCTTTTAATGGATTGAGCCGTCTTCTCTTGAATTTCTCATTATATTCCTTGATGGTTCTCACATGTGCATTCATCAGTAATTCATACCGGTCGTCCATCTCTTTCGTGAGCGAATTAAGAGTCTGCGTCACTTTAGAAACATCCGTAATGATGGCTTTATCTGCATCCGGTAATTTTGCGAGATAATGCTTTTCGATGGTAGAGTAAATATTAAATTCCACCATCTTCGGGTCGACAAGCACCATTTTCATTTCAGCAGGATGCTTCTTATAAAGCAATGAAGTAATAATCGCGTTTAAGCCGACCGATTTCCCTTGTCCTGTCGCACCCGCTACCAGCAAGTGAGGCATTTTGCAAAGGTCGAACATGAAAATCTCGTTGGTAATAGTCTTACCCAAAGCCACCGGAAGATCGTAGGCACATTCCTGAAAACGTTTGGAAGCAATCACCGATTGCATCGAGACAATCTGCGGATCTTTATTCGGCACTTCAATACCGATGGTTCCTTTCCCCGGCATGGGAGCAATAATACGGATCCCTAAAGCCGAAAGGCTTAGTGCAATGTCATCTTCCAGGTTCCGAATCTTAGAGATGCGCACACCAGCCTGAGGAACAATTTCATAAAGGGTAATCGTCGGACCAACCGTTGCTTTGATCGAGGTAATCTCTATTCCGTAATTACGTAAGGTTGTTATAATTCGTTCTTTGTTCTGCCGCTGCTCGTCCATGTCTACCCCTTTAGCGCCCATATCGTAATATTTCAACAATTCAAGGGACGGAAAATTAAACGAAGACAAATCAAGGGTGGGATCATATTCGCCCAGTTCTTCCAGCAATTGGTCGTCGGACGACAGTTCGCCCGGTAAAACCTCCGAAGTAACCGGAGTAACGACCGGTTCTTGCGGGGCTATCTCATAATCGCTGTCTTCTGTAGGAATCACCACTTCAAAACCATCTTCGACCTGAACAGAAGGCACTGCTACAGGAGGAACATTCGGGACATAAACCGGGGCGATTTCTCGGGCTGCACTCGCGGCCGACGAAACCGGCGTGATGGGCGAGTCTTCTTCAAAGAAAGCTTCTGCTTTTCGTTTCTGCCCTTTGAGCCGTTCAAGCCATGAAGGCTTTTTCTCTTTTTCCTCAGAAACAGATTCTTCGGGTTCCTCGTTGTAAGTATCCTCAATAAACAGGCTTTCATCGTCGGTATCCGATTCCGTATTTTTCTGAAAAATCCGCTGAAAGGCTTTAACAGAAGTTGCTTTCACGATGACAACAAAAGCAATCAGGCAGGCAAGCAATACCATAATCAAACCGGGTACACCCAGCGTATTCAATAAGAGCGTCTCCAGATACTGTCCGTGACTTCCGCCCCAAATAATATGGCTGTCTCCCCAGAACGGAGTGAGAATAAAAGCTGCAGCTATCGATCCCCAAATAAGGAAACATCCGCAAAGAATGAATGTGCGGATAACACCGGCCTGCGTAACCTTCATCAGACGAAAACCACAAATAATAATGAAGTAAGGGATAACCAGCGCCGCAATTCCATAGCCACCATTAATGAAAGCCTGCGAAATAAATGCTCCTCCTACTCCGGTCCAGTTATCGACTTCCTGTTTGTGCAGGATCAATTCACCGAATGTTTTATTAACCACCTTGCTTTGATCGGCTTCTCCCGTAAAAAAGAAGGACACCATTGCCAGCATCATAAAAGCACCGATGAAGGCAATGAGAACACCTATCAAAAACTGAGTACGTTCGTTTCCAAAGAATTGTTTTACAGTTGTGAATATGGAAGTATTTTGTTTCTTTTTCGTTTTTTTTCCTGCCATGAACGGAATGATATTCGCTTATTGTTTGTTGTTTAATATGCAAAGTTAATGAATATTCATGTACATTTGTAACATTATTTTTAGAAACACATGAGTAAAAAAATTTTATTTCCGGCCGAATGGTTTCCTCAAAGTGGTATCCAGCTTACCTGGCCACACGAGGACAGTGACTGGAACTATATATTGGAAGAAGTAACCGCCTGTTTTGTACGAATCGCCACCGAAATATTAAAAAGAGAACATCTTTTTATTGTTTGCAAAAATGCAGAACAAGTCAGACAGCAGTTGGGAGAAGCCACTCAGAGCAACCATTCATTGCTTCTTATCGAAATTCCGGGCAACGACACCTGGGCACGCGACCATGGAGGCATTTCGGTTTTTGTTGACGGACAACCTCAGGTATACGATTTTACGTTTAATGGCTGGGGATTGAAATTTGCTGCCGACCTCGACAACCAGATAACCAAATCGCTGTTCGAAAAAAACATATTCACCGAACAAGTTTTCCGTGTGAACCGGAAAAATTTCGTCCTCGAAGGAGGCGCATTGGAATCGGACGGAAAGGGAACACTGCTCACAACCAGTGAATGCCTGCTTTCCCCCAATCGCAATTCATTCATGAACAAAGAAGATATTGAACGCTACCTGAAAGATATTTTCGGATTGAAACGGATACTTTGGCTTGATTATGGTTACCTTGCCGGCGATGACACCGATAGCCACATCGACACGCTGGCTCGATTTTGCGACGAAAATACCATCGCCTACGTAAAATGCGATGACACCGATGACGAACATTACGAGGCGCTGAAGAAAATGGAACGTCAACTCAAGGAGTTCTCCAACAACCAGGGGCAACCCTACCGATTAATTCCGCTACCAATGGCCAAACCGGTTGTCATCGACTGCGAACGTCTTCCGGCCACGTATGCCAATTTTTTAATTATAAACGATGCCGTACTTGTCCCCACCTATGCCTCAGAACTGGATAAGCCGGCTCTGCAACAACTACAAAAGGCATTTCCAGGGAAAGAAATCGTCGGAATCGACTGCCTACCGCTTATCCGTCAACACGGTTCCCTGCATTGTGTTACGATGCAGTATCCCGAAGGTTTTATTTTTTAGAAAACAACACCCCTCATCATGAAAATAGGAATTATTCAACAAAACAATTCAGATAATATCCAGGAGAACATTCAAAAACTCTCCCATAACATCGAAAAAGCGGCCGTAGAAGGTGCGGAATTAATTCTTTTGCAAGAGTTACACAACTCTGTTTATTTTTGCCAAACAGAAAATCCGGAACTCTTCAATCTGGCTGAAACTATCCCCGGAGCATCCACAGAGCATTTCGGAGCACTCGCCAAACGCTTGGGAATAGTCCTCGTCCTTTCCCTGTTCGAAAAACGAGCACCGGGACTCTACCACAACACCGCAGTCGTGCTTGAAAAAGACGGGAGCATTGCCGGAAAATACCGGAAGATGCATATTCCGGACGATCCGGCCTATTACGAAAAATTCTATTTCACACCGGGCGATCTTGGTTTCCAACCTATCGATACCAGCGTGGGAAGACTGGGTGTTCAGGTGTGCTGGGATCAGTGGTATCCCGAAGGTGCACGTTTAATGGCTCTTGCCGGAGCCCAGATATTAATCTACCCAACTGCCATCGGCTGGGAATCAACCGATCCGCAGGCCGAAAAAGAACGTCAACGCAACGCATGGATAGTGTCGCAACGCGGACATGCTGTGGCCAACGGATTACACGTCGTTGCGATCAATCGCACCGGATACGAACCCGATCCGTCAGGACATACCGGAGGTATCCAATTCTGGGGAAGCAGTTTTGTGGCTGGCCCGCAAGGCGAAATCGTATGGCAAGCCTCTGACGACAAAGAAGAAATCAAAATATTGGAAATCGACCTCCAACGCACAGAAACAGTCCGCCGCATGTGGCCCTTCTTCCGTGATCGGCGCGTCGATGCTTTCTCCGATATCAACAAGCGTTTTATCGACTAAAAGCACTGCTTGAAATCAAGTAATTAGAATACGAAACAGGAAGAAATATTATTTTTCTCTCATTTTAAGAGGTGAAAAATTTGGTGTTTTGCAAAATTAGACTATCTTTGCACACGCAAAACGAAACATGTTGGTGCCATAGCTCAGTTGGTAGAGCAAAGGACTGAAAATCCTTGTGTCCCCGGTTCGATTCCTGGTGGCACCACGAAAAAGAAAGCAAAAAAAAATTGAGAACTCCTGAATTGCAGCGTAATTCAGGAGTTTTTGTTTTTACCCACTAAGCAAAAAAACAACAAATTTCGACCGACTTGGGTAGAGCAAATTCAAGAGATATCTATCTCCATCATTTGACCTAGTCCAACACCGGCTGGCAGCCAGTTGCACAACGACAACCTCGTCGCATTTCCATAATTTTGTATCACTTAAAACAAATAGAAAAATGATGGAAGGAAATTCATTTAATGTTTTGTTTTTCTTAAAGAAAACAAAACTATTGAAGAACGGTGAAGCCTCTGTATGTATGATAATTACGGTTAATAATGTTTGTTCTGAAACAAATATCCGCAAAAGAATTCCCCCTACCCTGTGGAATCAAGCAAAAGAATATTCCCGTGGGAAAGGCCGTAAATCAAACGACCTAAACAAGTTTATTGAAGAAGCCCGAATCAAAATGTATAATATCCATGCTGATTTGAAACAGGAAGGTCTACCATTCTTGGGGATAAGTTCCTTAGCTTGGAAAAGAAAGAAGAACCCAAAACGCCTATAGCTACTTTTCAGGAGCATAACGACCAATGCAGGCAATTAATAGGTAAGGACTTTGCTTTAATTACCGTTTCGGGACGAGGGGAAATCCTGAAATTCCGATCGTTAGCTGTAAGCTCCGGTGAAATGATTTTTGTGCAGGATTATCCTCTGCCGGGTAATACTCAAGTAGACAATCCCGTTTTTCATAAGAGACGGCTTTACCTTAGGGATGAAAATAATGTACTGCATGTATTTGAGTAGCTACAAGAATCAAAATAATATAAAAAGCAATTCTAATAATTGGAAACACAGCTATAACCCAAATTACGTAAAAAATAATTCTTCTTATAAACTATTGTTCATAACCCAAGTTTCACTCTTTCTCCATCACATTCTCGGGTAGATGTCTCCAGGCTGCTTATCCGGGTGGTGGCTGTGACCTACAGATTTTTATTTTCTTAAAGGACGCCTGTTTTTGTAATTGCCTCGTTTATTTGAGGTTGAAACGAAGTTATACATTCACGTCATGTCACAAAAATACAACAAAAAATAGGAATAAAAGTGTCCGACAATTCGAATGTGAGACAGCTATGCAAAACACATCTCCTGATTTCCTATGGGTTATTGCCTTGAAATGAACCGAAACCAGCTTGTTGTTTTTGAAAAATAATTTTGTGGGTGAAACTTGGGATAATACTAAATTGGCTATCTTTGTAATTGTGTAAAATAACAGGATAATCCCTATTAAACTCTTCCAATTATGGATATAAACACAATTATAAATACTACTCCTGCTAGCATACTTAAAGATATTGCAGAACGGGTCAAAGAAAGAAGACTTGGACAAAATCTAACCCAGAAAGTTTTTGCCAAGCGTGCGGGTGTAGGGTATGATGCCTATCGTAAGTTTGAAAACACCGGTGAAATTACACTTCGCAATCTTATACTTTGCGCTATTGCATTGGATGATACAGAAGGTTTTTTCAACCTGTTTACTAAAAAATCATATCAGAGTATAGATGATCTATTAAAGACACAAGAGGTAAAGAAACGAAAGAGAGGATCGCGCAATGAATGAAGTCAAAGTTATTGAAGTTTTAACGAATGGTGTGAAGGTTGGGCGGATTGCGTTAACCCCTGATGCTCTTTGCGCCTTTGAATACGATCCATCATTCTTATCATCTGGACAATCTATTTCGCCTTTTACCTTACCGCTTAAATCAGAAGTATTTGTAGCCAAACGTACTCCATTTAACGGAGGTTTTGGGGTATTTGATGATAGCCTACCCGATGGTTGGGGAAGCCTCATACTAGATAGATACCTTAGAAGTAAAGGGATTGAGCCTGCAAAGCTCACGATTCTCCAACGACTAGCATTAGTAGGTAGTACCGGACGAGGTGCATTAGAGTATAGACCGGATTACAGCGAGTCGGCTACCGATGAGATTATAAACTTCGATCAGCTTGCTGCTGAAACCGAGAAAATATTGAGCACCGATTACGATGGAGGTTCATCCCTTGGTACATTGTACAAATATGGAGGCTCATCAGGCGGGGCAAGACCAAAGGTATTTGTAAAGCTTGATGGAAAAGAATGGCTGGTTAAGTTTAAAGCAACGGTTGACCCGACTAGTATTGGACGGATTGAATATGAATACTCCCTGCTTGCTAAAAAGTGTGGAATCAGCATGCCCGAAACAAAGCTGTTTGAAAGAAAATATTTTGGAGTAGAACGATTCGATAGAACAGAGCAAGGGAAAGTTCATACGGTAAGTGCAGCAGGTTTGCTGAATGCTAATTATAGAGAACCTAGCCTGGACTATGAATCGTTACTAAAGCTATGCCATGTGTTAACTAAAAATATGGAAGAGGTGTATGCCCTTTTCCGCTTGATGGTATTTAATGTTGCTATTAAAAATCGTGATGACCATGCAAAAAACTTTTCATTCCAGCTGATTAACAGGGAATGGAAGCTTTCTCCTGCTTATGACCTATTGCCTAGCGATGGGTTTAATGGGTTTCATACAACTACAGTAAATAACAATGGTGATCCGACAACTGATGATATGATGGTTGTGGGTGAAAGAGTCGGTTTGAATAAACTGCGGACAAAAGAAATTATTGAGGAAGTAAACACATTAGTTAAAGAGAATAAAATCAAGTAGCATCACATAGTATTGATATATTTGCATTGGAAATAGCTTAAATGCAAATCGTTACATAATAGCACATTTTTCTGGTGACTTTTTAGAGACTATTTCTCATTTCTGAAAATATATCATTCAGACATACAACCACTTAAATCGACAGTTCGATTTCTCGTGGCATCACGAAGAAGAAAGCAAAGAAATTGAGAACTCCTGAATTGCAGCGTAATTCAGGAGTTTTTGTTTTTACCCACTAAGCAAAAAAAAAACAAATTTCGACCGACTTGGGTGGAGCAAATTCAAGAGATATCTATCTCCATCTTTTAACCTAATTCAACACCGGCTGGCAGCCAGTTGCACAACCACAACCTCGTCATAATTCCGCATCACTTAAAACAAGAAGAACGATGGAAAAGAATTCATTTAAGTAAGTCCTCATCATTAATTCTACTGTAATGATTTCAGGTTCTTCCCAATCAAACACCCTATTAAATAACTCTTTGTCATCGACAATATTGTTGAAACTAAAGATGGTGATTCCAATTTCCGTTCTTTTTACAAGTATAAAACGTAAAGATTCATCGTTCTCTTCAAAACGCCTTCATCACGCCATTTGCAATAATAATACACTAACTCCTATTTAGGGAGTCTTTAGGTAACATACGCCATCGACATTCTGTTTTCAATAAATAGAATATTGCATTGAGAATATCAATTAATGGATGTTATCGTTTGCGTTTATCATTTAAAACGCTTAATATGTCCTCTAAAATCATCAATTTGTATGGCATGGGGATGAGTCTACGGGATATTTCATCTCATATTGAGGAGATCTATGCATCTCAATATATTCCGATGGTGAAACGCCGTAATACTTCTTAAACACAGTCGAGAAATGCGTTGGGCTGACAAATCCGACCGAATATGCCGTTCGAGAGACATCCAATCCTTTTTCAATGAGTAGTAAGGGTGCTTGTTTCATTCTCATATTTCGAATAAAGTCAATCGTTGAAAAACCTGTAACTTCTTTCATTTTTCGATGCAGTTGAACCCGACTAACTCCGACTCTTGTCACCAAAAACTCTACGTTTAATTCAGAATTTCCAATATTTTCATTAACAACATTCATTATTCGTTCCATGAGCACTTCATTGTCTGATTTTTTCTCAATGTTTTTAATTCGTCCTTTTTGCTCTTGCTCTCCCGAAAATTTACCTTTAAGAATATTCCTGTTTAAAATGAGGTTATTAATAACTGCCAATAATTCTTCTATATTAAATGGCTTTGGAATGTAACCATCAGCGCCTTTGTTTAACCCTTCTGTCTTGTCCTTAAATTCGACTTTTGAGGTTAATAGGATAATTGGTATTTGGCAAACACTATTATTGCCTTTCAAATTTTTCACTAAGGTCAATCCATCCATCTGAGGCATAATAACATCGGATATAATCAAATCTGGAGATTGGGTCGAAGCCATCTCTAAAGCTTCATAACCATTTGTAGCAGTAATTACTTTATACAAATCACTCAACTCTTGCTTAAAAAAATCTCGGATGTCGATATCATCATCTACCACTAAGATTTTATAATTCTTTTTTTTCTTATCGGATTTCTTCTTTGTTTCTAATTCAGGAATAAAATGCTGTTGTTTGAGTACGGGTCTCGTGTTAGAAACTTCTTCAGCAAGATCTTCTTTACTCACATGCTCTTTTCCCAATGGAATCGATAAAGAGAAACAGCTTCCCTTAGTTCCATCTGTTCTATTATTGGCTCTAATTGTTCCATGATGTAGATGAACAAGTGTTTTAGCTAGATTCAATCCAATACCTGAACTCGTAGTGAATGCTTCTTGATTGTCACCCTGATAAAAGCGATCAAATATCTTTTCTATTTCATCTTCACATAGACCTATACCTGAATCAGTTACACTTATTTCAAAGTAATTGCGTAACGGGGACTTGTTCTCCTTTGTGGACAAAGAAATGATTATCTCTCCACCATCGGGCGTATATTTGAACGCATTAGACAGCAGGTTGATTAATATTTTATCAAAATTATTCCGATCAATCCATGCCAATAAAGAGTTCGTGGGATGTTTAAATTCGAAATGAATCTTTCGTTGAATAGATTGTTCTTCAAAAATAGAAAACGCTTCTTGGATAAATCCGACCATTTCTGTTTCAGTATATTTCAGCTTCATCTGTCCTTTGTCAATTTTTCGAATGTCCAAAATTTGATTTACAAGATTTAATAATCTGTTTACATTTCGATACATGCTTCGCAGCCTTGTTTGAGTTTGTTGATCGAAATTTCCTTGTAGAAGTATTTCAAGTGGCGAGACTAAAAGAGTCAGAGGCGACCTTAACTCGTGTGAAATATTTGTAAAGAATCGAAGTTTTGATTCATTAATCAATTCAACCCTCTTTTTGCGAAGTATGTCTGCTATTAATAGTCCAATGGATATAATAATCAAAGTATATATTAGGTATGCCCAAAAACTTCTGTACCAAGGAGGCAATATATTTAAGGTAAGGTATTTAACCGGTGAATATACTCCATATTTTGATGCCCGCACTTCTAAAGTGTATTTTCCGGGATCTAAATTGTAATAAGTTATTTGATTAACGCCGGGAAGAGTCGCATACCATTTATTGCTAAGGCTTTTTATCCTATATTCATAAAAAATATTTTCATGGTCATTAAAATCCATTGTAGAAAACTCAAACGTAACAGTGTTGTCTTGAAAAGCAAAAGAAAACTCTTTGGCGTCTTCCACTTTTGTCTTAATAATTTGTTTTCCTCCAGATTGCGTATTCGTGTTTATTAATTTATTGTCAATATATACATTTGTGGTTATTATATTCGATTTATAGATTGGGGAAGTCAATATTTTTTCCGGCTGAAAAAAAGTGATTCCATTGTTCCCACCGAAATATATCATACCTTTTTTGTCGACAAAATATACACCTAAACTGTATATTTTATCGACTAACCCATTTCCCATATAATAATTGACAACCTTATTCTCTTTTGGTATAATTTTATTAATTCCATCAAAGGTGCTACACCAGACATTTCCAAATTTATCTTTACCAAGTCCGCAAATAACGTTGTTTGATAAACCTTTGTTTACGTCGTATAAGAAAATAACTCCCGTTTTTTTGTTTAAGCAAAATAAACCATCAAATGTTCCAATCCAAATCGTATTGTTATCTCCTTCCATTAGTAAAATACATGCCTGTTTAGATAGTAATTCTTTATTTTTAAATTTTATGAAACTATTTGTCCTTGGGTTAAAGCATGTTACTCCGTTTGCGTGTCCTAACCAGATTAGCCCTTCCGAATCACAAAGCATGGCATTTATCCAATTATTATCTAACTTTCCTTTGCCAGTGTCCTTTTGTTTCATATCATATCTTGCATATTTTCCTGTTTTTATATTATAACGAATAAAACCGGTGCTAAATGTTGAGATGTATAGGCAGGAATCTCTTCCTTCAACCATTGTATTTATATAATTATTAAGATTGAGTTCTTTATTGAAAGGAATATTTGAAAAATCTATTTGTCCGGTGTTTTTGTTCATTTTTGCTAATCCCTTGGAATGAGAGCTAATCCAAAGGGTATTATAAGAGTCTTCATATAGGTTTATTACATCTTGCACATTGTTGAAATGTGTAACATTTTGCCTTGAGTGGTTGATTTTATAAACCCCATATCCATTAGCTGAATAGAATATATTTCCATCATAATCTTTCAAAATGCTATTAATAACACTTCCTGACCGATCTTTTATATTAGAAAATTCCAATGAGCCAAATTGTTTTGGGTTGCCTTGAAGCGTTAAAATACCTTTTTTAAAAGTACCAAGCCACAAATTCAGATCTTTATCCTCCATCAAAGCAGGAATTGATGTGTAATAGTAGTAATAATAGCGGTCTGAAGCTGCATTATATGTAATTTTTTTTAGGGTATTGGTTTTATAGTCAATATAATATAGCCCTCTTCCGTTGGTGCTGACATAAATATATCCTTTTTTTGTTTTAATCATCCTTATGGCAGGCAATATTTTGCCATCATCCGTTGTTATGGTTGAAAAAGTTTGGTTCTTTTTATCGTAAATCGATAAAGAAGACGGTGTTGACATGTATAATCTTCCGGCATTATCCTCTATCATGCTAGTAATTGAATTATATGAAATTTCCGGATAGTGATAAAGCTTTTTCTCGTATGTAGCCGGATTGATTCTGTATAATCCGGTATTGCAAACAGCAAGCCAAAGATAATTTTGCTTGTCTTGATAAAGATATGCGACATAATCCCCCACCATTCGGGTAATGTGTTTCTCTTGCTTGGCTTCTTTTGTTTTTTTATTCACAGAAAATATACCATCTCCCGAAGTTGTTACCCAGATTTGTCCATTATTCAGTTCTATCACATCATATATGTACGGTGTAATTTTTCCCGGAAATGAGATTGTTTCGAAATTATCTGTTCGCTCGTCGTAATATTGAAGCCCTTTTTCGCAACCAACCCACAGCGTATTTCCCTTATCAATCATTAAAGCTTTTATGCTGTTTCCCAGTAATAAAGAACCATTTTGTTTGCTTAGATAATAAGTAAATTTTATTCCATCGTATTTATTCAATCCATAATTTGTTGCAATCCAGATAAAACCGGTTGAGTCTTGAACAATTTTATTAATGAGATAGGATGATAATTCATTTATTCCACATTCTTTTCCTCCGAATACGCTCAAATTTTGGGCAAATATTGTGTAGATAGAGAGGATGAAAAAAGATGAATATAAAAATAGTCTTTTCATAGATATTTAGTTTTTCAGGATACTTAAGAATAAATGCCTCGTAAAGATAGTCAATATTGGAAACAAATATGACACACATTTTTAGGTGTTACAAATAGAAGTGTTTGTGAAACAAACAGAAATATCGTTGGTACAATTTGAGATAAGAATGAAACAATAGTAACGGTTATAAGGCTAGTCTTTATTTATTTTTGTCAAACGATATTCTTGGATATAAGTGATCTTTTTTATGCTAAAAATAGAGTTCGATCTTTAAAATGATTATCGGATATATGGTCTAAAAAATCCTTTTTTATAAATACGAATTATTTGGAGGCCATGGATTTGAAAGAGCTAAATACAAATTTTGCCGCCAGGCAAAGCTTACGAGCAAATACTGTCATGATGGTTCTCAATTACGGTTTCGTTACTGGGTCATTGCTATCCACTTGCTCACAAGCGCAAAGAAAAGTTTTTCAGTGGCAGAACTCCATCGGCAACTAGGGCACAAGCGCTACGAGCCAATCTGGACTTTGCTCCAGAAGCTACGTACGGTCATGGGCAAAAGAGATGAGATCTATTCATTGTCAGGGGGCGTTGAGCTGGGCGAAAGCTTCTTTTCAACTAAAACTACTGATGAGTAAAAAGAAAAGCCATTGAAAAAAGACTGCAGAAGCCAGAAAAAGAGCAAATTCTTTGTGATGGCAGAAATTCAGCCCGTTGAAGAGTAGACAACCCAAACCGGTAAGTCCCAACAAGTGGGCCATATCAAAATGGTTGTTATAAATGATTTGAGTTCAGCCACGATATCTCAAGCGGTCGAAAGCCATGGAACTAGAGAATCAACCATTGATTCTGATGCTTCAACCTCTTACGTCAAATTAAAAGATATTGTCAAAGAACACCGGCCACAAGTAATACCAAAACAAGAAATAGGAAAGATATTGCTTTGGATACATATAGCAATCAGTACCACCAAACGGATGTTATTGGATATTTATCACGATACAAAACCTGACCTCAATATCTTATCGATGCGTCGGATAAATTTCAGGAGTATTGCTCCAATCCGTATTGGGAAAAACCTCTGGTAACCAATACTCGGATCAACCGCGCGACTTTAAAGATAGCTAAAAGCGGTGCGCATACCTTGGAGGTTTGGATGGTAGATCTATGAGTAATTGTTCAAAAGATAATTACAGACATATAGCTATAAACAATCCGGCCTTGATCCTCCCGAAAGCTATTTTAATACCGGGATAGCTCCATCTACATGGAGGATTGTTGCATAAATCGAGTAAACAAAAGCAGAGACCGGATGATTGATGTCGGCAATTAACCTCTTTGGTTTGCGAGGTTTTTTAGAGAATAACAAACGGAAGAGAGTTTGCCAACAGATTATATAAATATTAACAAAGAAAGGAGGTGTATCATGCTGTAGTAAGAAACTGATAACCAATCAATTTGTTTTTTTATTAAGATTATTATTAATTAAATTATTATCATGAAAACAAGATTACTAATATTAATGACAGTAGGTCTATTGTTTGCCGGGTGTTCAAAGGAAGTAGAACAATCCCTCTCAACAAGTAATATGCAGTTAAAATCAGCTTCAGTTATTGATGGTAGCACTACCTATCAAAGTATTGATGGTTTTGGCTTCTCCGACGGATGGTGTAATACTTTGAGCAGCGCCAAGAACAATGCACTCTATAATACGATCGGGATGAATATTTTTCGCGCTTTTATTCAGCCCACTGGTGGTTACACCACACCCTCAGCCAATATTGCTGCAGCAAGATCAGCTGGCGCAACTGTGTTTTGTACGTTTTGGCCAAAAGATGAATGGAAAGTGTCCTCGACAGACAATCATCTAGATTCCGCTCATTTTGCCGACTATGCCAACTATATAAAAAGCCTCTCTTCTCCCTTTGATTACGTTTCACCTTTTAATGAACCGGATAATGTAGGTGGTTCCATGCATTCCCAGAGTTCAGGAACTGAGATCCGGGATTTCGTAAAAGCCCAGGGCAGCAATTGTGGAAAACCGATTATTGTTGCAGAGGCAATGTCATTTAACGACTCATGGACTGATCCTACTCTGAACGATGCAACTGCAGCCAGTAAAGTTTCAATTATTGGCGGCCATATCTACGGAAATGGTCTGAGGGTTCATCAAAATGCAATTGACAAAGGCAAACATGTTTGGCAAACAGAGCATTTTGTAGAAAATCAAAACGACATAACATCAGCTTTAACTCTTGCCAAAGAGGTTAGTGATTGCATGTATAACCAATTCAGTGCCTATGTTTATTGGTGGGTAAATGATTCAAAAAGTGAGAACCTTGTAAACAACGACGGCACCATTTACAAAGGCGGCTATGTTTTTGGCCAGTTTGCAAAATGGATACGCCCAGGCAAGGTTCGGATTGCAGCTAACTACAATCCTGCTACCAACATTTATATTACAGCTTATCGCAATAATGGAATTGTTATTGTTGCCTTAAACACCGGTCCCTCGTCAGTCAGCCAGACATTTACTATCCAAAATATATCTGGACTGAGTCTGCTAAATGTGCATAGAACCTCTAGTAGTGAAAATATGGCATCAATCGGGACCATAGCCGTAACAAACAATGCTTTCACTTATGCACTGCCAGCTCAAAGTGTCACTACATTTCATCAATATTGATATTTACTGCTAAAAAGGAGCTTTGCAGATTTTGCACCATAATGACAATAATAATGAGGCAGCATTGTCTCTGCCTCATTATTAGTCGTGAGAAAATATGATATTGAAGCTTTATAACTAATTCATACTAGTATCCTAACATGACAACTTAGGGACTTAATCAAGAAGCGAAGCTCGTAGTAAATTTGAGCGTGATGAGTTTAGAAACAATATTTGCTGCCATTGTTGTCAGGTAACCCTGGGGTTTTCATAATTTGACGTGTATCAAATAGTCCAGATAGATATAGATTGGTAATACAACTTCTCTGAGCAGTATGGATAGTAACAAGTTCATACTTAGCCTTAACAGCCAGACCGTTGCCGTTTCTGGAATACACAATTTTGCCTTTACCCTCCTTCTCAAGCTCTTCCATAGTTAGAGTTGTCGGAAATTCTTGAAATAACCATGGAACAGTAGCTGATAGCTCCTTGCAGATTTCTTTGATATAACGATTTAGAACTTATTCATTTAGCTTTGGAAATGAATAATTGTATTTCTCGGCAATTACAATCAGGTTCTTGTTGAGAATTGGTACGACTACAGTGGCATTGGTTTTCTCTTGAGCCAAACTCACAATATCAAATCCCTTACTTGATTTACGAAAGTTGTCTTTGTTAAAATTGTTATAGTCAGAAATTCGTTGTTCTGTATAAACTCCACCAAGAAAAATATCCCTTACTTGATACTTCAGCGAACCTTCTTTCAGAGAAAATGCGTATAATGCTTGTAATTCGCGATCGGTTAAATATACCTTAGTTACTTGCTCATCTGTTCTCACTTGCTTTTTGTATATCTAGTCAAGAGCAGTTCTATTATCATCAATTTTGTCTGTCAAGCCAAATGAGAGCAAGGCCTTTAGATCGATTATATATTTATTGAGTACTTTCTTTGACATGTAGACGAATCATCCCCATACATTCTTCGGCTCTCTCTATCTTTTTTCTGCTCCCCCAAAAGCAGAAAAGAAATCCAATTCTCTCACAAAGCTAAAAAAAACGCACACAAACATACATTTCAAAATAGTCATGACAACATCACCCCACGCAACAAGGAAGAGATCCTTGACAACATGAATACGCCAGGCAACATGCTATCACAACCGACTGGAGCAAACCGAAACGCCTCAAATCATCGAACACAAACGCAAGAGGCACAGACTGAGATAAACTTTCCCTCCTAACAAGTAGATGAATCACGTCAAGAGCCGTTCAAAGGAAGCTATAACCAATCATAAACAGGAAGGTACATGTAATTACGAAAAAGAGGTTTGCAAAGTATCACCGAATAACAAAAAAACACCCTTTAAAGAGCGAAAGAATAATAACGAAGGAAAATGCACCATCCATCAGCTGCTTAAATATATAAGTTCAGAGAAGTAATAAGCTATGGAAAAAGCAGCCACAAAAAAAGGCAGCCAGTTCGACCATCAAAGCCCAGCACAGACATGCAGCTATTCCCTTGGTTACAAATAGATTTTCGCACCAGAAGAGAAAAGGAAAGAATACTGAAGTTGAAAAACAAGCAACAATTTGAATAAAAAAATTTGGCACTTTACAAAATTAGACTACCTTTGCACACGCAAAAAGCAACATGTTGGTGCCATAGCTCAGTTGGTAGAGCAAAGGACTGAAAATCCTTGTGTCCCCGGTTCGATTCCTGGTGGCACCACGAAAAAAGTACTCCCGATATTTATTCAATATCGGGAATTTTTATTTTAAACCATTGATGGCAGAACAGAGCCAGAATATCGATAAAACCTAAAGGATAATTCCCTCCCACAGATAAAGCAAGAATAATCATTCGTAAAGCACGAGAGACTCTTCGAAAACACACTCCCAACAGTATAAAAAGTATCATTGTTGCTATTAACAAAAAAACGATCATCAAAAGAGGCGCCTCAGAACAAGACGAGAAATGAACTTTAATTGATGTTTTTTTTAGTAATTTCGTGAACATGAATACTCTAAAAACTGATTAGAGCAGAATTCGGTATACTTTTTTGAGCGACTTTTTAAGATTATAGATGCATACAACAGATGAATATATTCTTACGATTACGTTTGACCCTCCTTTCTGGATAGTTCTTTTTGAGAAAACAGAGAAAGAGAAATACTCCGTTGCCCGAGAGGTGATAGGAACATCAGAACCAACAAATGCGGAACTTATGCTATTCTTTGACAGACTTAATTTCAACAAGATACATTATACTGAACCGATTGAAGAGGAGAAAGTGCAGAAGAGTAAAATTAGTTTTAAAAAGATGCAGAAAAAGGTAAAACTAGCAACAGAACAAACAAACTATAAACATACATATAGCAAAGCACATGAAGAACTAAAAAAACAACAAGAACTAAAAAAACAGGAAAGGAAGTCGGCATCTAAAGAAGAAAAAGAAGAAGAGAAAGAACGAAAATTTGAGCTTAAGCAAGAAAAGAAAAAGCAGAAACTAAGAGGCAGGTAATTCCCTGTTAATCATCAAAATAAATAAATGAAACTAAAGATTTAGCCTCAAAAACGGCGCTATTGTTTTCCGTTTCGAATATTCCGTGCTATTTGCCCAATCGGGGCTGACAACATAATCCGGTGACGTGATTGCCACAAATGGATGGCTTCATCTACCGATTTTGTAAGCGCTTCATTTCATTACGACTTGAAACAATATATTCCCTACGGAATATAACCGGCACATACAAAGATGCTGCCAATCGCACTAATAAACTCTATTTCAAGATTATTCAACAGGACCAATCCTATAATTATCGAGATTCCCTGCCATTTCCGCACTACTTCTTCTTTTATTAATCCTATTGTTTGAATTATTGCGCCTAATGGTAAAAGCGGAAGAAAATATACTATCCAGAGAAATCCGGCTTTCTTTACCACAACATCCAAATATGGAATTAATCCCTGAAATTGAGATTCTGGAATAGTATCGAAAGCAGACATCACTAAACATAATGCACCTTTATCAACTGCTAAAATAAATGCTCCGAATATTCCGATAACTCCACCCCAGAAAGCATATTTTTCCCCTTTGCCTTGAACTTGATTCATTATTCCTATCATAGCGACAATTATTAGTGGAACTGCCATCATAACTATAATCACCAAATTTCACAATCTCCACTTTTACTACCTGATTTACAACCACTTATTTCCCAGAAGACTCTACTACAGAAAAATAATCTGCAACATTACTCACCTTTTTCAATCCAATGAGATAGTAATCATATAAAGAGGAGGTAACCACTTTCTCTCCTGTTAGCACTTTTTTTGCAAGGTGTGCTATCTCATCAGGTAAGCTACTGAATTTTATTTTTCCCATTTTAGTATTTTAGTTACATTCGTAAAGTTCCATAATATCCAACATTCGAAAACAGATATTTGAAATATATTCTGTATAAGAATTATGGAAATGTCCATAGAACCATTTTTTTACAGGATGTCCTTCTCGGATTAAACCATCATGAATATTATCCATAATTTTTCGTTCTTGGATAATATCTGACTCTAAATCTTTATCTTTTAACAGCCAATGTTCAATTCCAGCCTTTGTAAGAGGTGTACAAAAAGAAGGTGCAGTATGAGTAACAACAGTATCAATCAATATATTGTTAGACTTCAATTCGGTTAATAACATTTCATCAAATACAGGCATTTCATTTTCCCAGTAACACTTTGGAACTGTCCATCCTTTCAGCCCGGCTAACCACATGGCATGTAGCCGTTCCGACCTATCAACAGAAATTGCTCCTCCAATACAAAGAATATTCTGGTTATTAAAACGAATTATACTGTAATCAGGAAGCGTTTTCATAAGTGGGAAATCAATCAATTTGTTTTGGTAATATTCTGGAGCATCATGATTTCCTCGAATTAAAAGTAATCGACAATTTATTTTTTGAAGTATTCTACTTAACTTCTGATATACTTGTTCGTAATATCCGAATTTTTCAAATCCGATTCCACAATCTCCGGCAAGTAGGATATTAGCATTATTTATCCCCTTACGTTTTATTTCATAAAGCAATGTCTTAAATTCGCCGTGTATATCACCACAGATGAAAAGAGAATCGTATTTATTATAATCCGGAAGTAAATTCATAAAATCTATTAGACTGGTTTGCATTTCGCGAAATGCGAAATAATACACATAAAACAGACATAAACAAACTGTTATTGTATTTCAATAGAAGCAATATTATTAATAATATCACAGATATAATGTACTCTTTCTTCTTGACTGTCGATAGGTAACATACAGTCTATTGATTCAATAATATTGTCATTATTGATTAGTAAAGTGCACTGCTCTTTAAGATAGTGTTTAAGCTCTATGTTGGTACAACTTTTGACTATATCGGTTATACCATCATTGTTGTCAAGAACATAAATTATATCCTCAAAATCATGACTTGTCCTTAAATCTTCGCCGCCCCTGTCTTGGTGTGCCTCAAATTTAGTTGCAAGATAATATTCGGAAGAAAGGATATAAACATTAGTACCATCAGGCAATTTTACTTCAATTTTATTTTTTATTCCATCGGGATACCACCGATTTGAAAACCCCATTACGCCTGAATGGGTAGGCATTACATCAACTTTTATACCATCATAAATCCAACGGCAAACAGGGGCTCCTTCCGAAGTGTCGTGCGCAAACTTTAGTTTACATAACTCTTCTTCGAAATCCCCTAATTTTATATAAGAACTTATTTCAATTATACAATCTACATCTAGTGTTGCCCTTATATCCGATAATTCCGGTTCTTTTGCATATAATTCAGCAACACATCCTCCAACAAAAACGACTTCATCCCTCAAATGTCCCAAACCCGTTGCAACGAGTTGTAGCATTGTCATATTACTACTTGACATAATCTTTGATTCTTTTATCGAGTTCTTTAATTGCAATCTCTATTTCTCTTGTCCTTCCAACCCTTAACGTGTCAACTATAACAAGATACTCATATAGTTGAGGATCGTTATCAATAAACTTAGGTATATTTTCATATAAAGGAACTACAGAAAAACCTCTTTTGGTTCCTTTATAATAAGACCATACATAATTATCATTCCCGATTGTTAGATGCTCCTTTATTGGAGATGCTGAATGAGCAGTTGAGATTCCTCTTACAGAAGTTCCAACTTGAGGTGGAAAAACATATTTTAATCCGTAAATAAGAAAATCTCGCAAAGCGAGGATATTTACCTTCCTTTTAGATTGGTTGACAAGTCCGGCAATCCGGTTTCTTTCAAGCGCAGAAGATACTTCGCTAAGACTCACTTGTAACGCCTTCGACATTTCCATCAAAGTCCATCGTTTTTCCCCATATGTTAGTATCTTCAATAAGACCACAATATCCTGCGGCCGCATTCCATTATGTTTTTGCATAATCTCATTATTTTTGCATTTCGCGAAATGCAAAAATAAGTATTTTATTCATTAATATACAAATAATTAATTGTGTTTATTTTCACATATTCCTGCATAAAAATCCTAAATGGATTTGACGAATAACTAGATCTCTGTAAAACTGAACCCAACCTTCACTCTTCCTCCATCACATTTCCGGATAGATGTCTTCAGGCTGCCTATGTAATCGGTGACTTCGTATCATCACTTTTCGCTAAAGCCAAATCATTATTATTTGGAAAAAATAGCATTGTTATTTTGTGGTGTCACCTCCTAACCCAACTTTCACTCTTTCTCCATCACATTCTCAGGTAGATGCCTCCAGGCTGCTTATCCGAGTGGTGGCTGTGACCTACAGATTTTTATTTTCTTAAAAGACGCCTGTTTTTATAATTGCCTCATTTATTTGAGGTTGAAACGAAGTTATACATTCACGTGCATGCCACAAAAATACAACAAGAAATAGGAACAAAAGTGTCCTACAATTCGAATTTAAGACAGCTATGCAAAACATTTCTCGTGATTTTCTGAGGGTTATTGCCTTGAAAAAAACCGAAACCAGCTTGTTGTTTTTGAAAAATAATTTTGTGAGTGAAACTTGGGCTAAGCACAATGAAAGAATTACTCAACAGCTATCATTCTGAGAAAAATAAACCGATTGAGGATATTATTGACTTTCATTACAAGTTTAATCAACCGGAAAACAAAAGCCGTTCTTCACACAAACCAGCATACTTCCCGAGGGTATCACACTAACGCTAGTGAGGGTATCACACTAGCACGAGTGAGGGTGTCGCACTAACGCTAGTGTGGGTGTCGCACTAGTACGAGTGTGGGTATCGCAATAAAATTGGTGATGGCATCGGAATAACACAATCGTAATTGATTGCATAAAGTAGCCGATAATGTACTGCAAAATAAGTGATGCAAACCCATTCGTCTCTCCCCAAAAGCACACAGCTATATGTTATAACTATACTATCTGGCTAAGTGGAGGAGGATTGCCTTCGTTTGGCAAATGGCATACCGTTCAATGCATTGCGGGAGGATTGAATAATAAACAAAACCGAATCCTTTCGCGAAGGCAAATCACAAACATCCAGAGCAGAACGAATCTACGCTTATTTTCAAATTAGTCAATATTAACTATAAATATTTTGCCAAAGTTAAACATTCGTTTAAATTTGAAACATCGAATAAAAAAGCTTTTATGAGAAAGAGATATTCTACATCAGACATCAGCGATAAAATACTGGACGCTGCGCGTGAACTTTTTATCGCAAATGGCTATACAGGTACAAGTATACGTGATATAGCAGCATTATCGGGAGCCAATGTGGCGCATATCAAATATTACTACGATTCAAAAGCAAATCTGTTCGGAATTATTTTTGATGAAGCTTTTGAGATTCTGGTACGAAGACTTTATAACAATTTCAATTCGGACGCTCCTTTTCTTGAAATAGTGGAAAAATGGATTGATATTTATTATGATATATTGCCCGAAAATCCTCAAATACCGATATTTATACTGAACGAAATAAATCACAATCCCGAAGCCCTTGTCCAGAAGATAATCGCAAAAAATCCACACGGGATATTCAATAAGTTTTTCAAGAAAATGGAAGATGAAATAGCACTGGGCAGAATTAAAAATATACCGGTAGTTGATTTCGCCATGAATGTTTTGTCATTAAGCGTTTTCCCTTTTATGCTTAAAAGTATAGCACTCCGCTTAACCGGCAAAACAGATGAAGAATACACCCAACTGCTAAAGGATCACAAGAAATACGTTTTGGATTTTGTCCTGAACGGATTGAAGCCTTAACTAAACAGAAATACATTACAGCGAAATATAGCCTCAAAAAAAAGAGATACATACTGGATTACAAGTATATAAAATGCAGGAAGCAGACTTAAAACTGAAATAGTTTTCTGAGAACACCTGCAAAAGGAAGTTGTAATCCAAGTATTTTTCCCTTTTCTTAAACAGTTGTTTAACTAATAAAATAACCAAAGATGAAACTAAACAATATTTACAGAATAGGTATCGATGTAGGTTCCACAACATTGAAAGTCGTTGTTATAAATCATTCAGATGAGCTCATTTATAAAGTATACAGGCGTCATAAAGCCAACTTCAATACTATATTCATTGAAGAACTTCAGAAAATACGGAAAGCATTTCCTGATGTACAATTTACAGCAGGCATCACAGGTTCGGCGGGTATGGGAATTTCTGAACGAGCAAAAATACCTTTCGTGCAGGAAGTCATTGCTTCCATAGAAGTAATAAAAAAACAATTTCCGGATGCCCGTACACTAATCGACCTCGGGGGAGAAGATGCCAAAATGGTATTCTTTGAAGAAGGAAAACAACCCGACATCCGAATGAACGGGAGTTGTGCCGGCGGAACCGGCGTATTCATCGATCAAATGGCGGATCTTATGAATATAAGCGTTGAGGAATTAGCTCGGCAAGCCCTTAAACATGAAAAAACATATCCGGTTGCATCCCGCTGCGGCGTCTTTGCCAAAACAGATATACAAAACCTTATTTCCAGGAATATACCTGTCCCGGACATCTCTTTTTCTACTCTGCACGCAGTCGCCCTACAGAGCATAACCACGTTGGCAAAAGGCTGCGACATCCAACCGAAAGTGATATGTATCGGTGGCCCGCTCACATTTATCCCTGCATTAAGAAATGCATTTGTAAAATTACTGGGAATCGGTAGCTCCGACTTCACTCTTCCGCCTAATAGTGAATATTTTCCGGCCTGGGGAACAGCTCTCTTGGGCAGGGAAATAGCAAACCCCGACGCCCTCATCCAGAGCCTCGAGCAGAAAAGCGATGCAACCAAAGATGCATTGCCGCAATTGTTTCAAGATGAAAACGAATACCGGGAATGGAGAGCATCCCGAAAAATCAAACCCCTGAGAAGAGCAGAACTGGGATCCAAAGAAAACACAGATTGTTTTCTCGGGATAGATTCCGGCTCCACAACAACGAAGATACTCGTTACCGACATGGACGGAGATATCGTTTACACATACTACGAAAACAATCAAGGCAATCCGTTGAAAAAAGTCATTGATGGCTTGAAACGATTCTATCAGAAAACAAAACAGAAAGGAATTGATTTCCGGTTTCTTTCATCTGCCGTCACAGGTTACGGAGAAGAATTGGTCAAATCGGCACTGAACCTCGATTATGGAATTGTGGAGACTATGGCTCATCTCTCCGGGGCACAGTACGCAGATCCGGAAGCCTCGTTTGTCCTGGACATTGGAGGGCAAGATATGAAATCAATTTTCACACGGAATGGCATTATTTCCCGGATTGAACTAAACGAAGCCTGTTCTTCGGGATGCGGATCCTTCCTGCAAAACTTTGCCTCGACAATGGGGATGAGCCCGGAAGGGTTCTCCAGAGCTGCGTGTCTGGCAAAATATCCCGGTGATCTGGGATCGCGATGCACCGTATTTATGAATTCGAAGGTCAAACAATTGCTAAAGGAAAATGCTTCCCTGGGAGATATCGCTGCCGGACTGTCTTATTCGGTTGTCAAAAACTGCCTCTTCAAAGTTCTCAAAATATCCAACCTGAAACTGCTAGGCGAACATATTGTTGTTCAGGGAGGAACCTTTCGCAACGAGGCTGTATTCAGAGCATTGGAATTACTATCAGGTAAATCGGTCAGTTCCACCGACTGCCCCGAATTGATGGGCGCCTTGGGTGCAGCATTGTACGCCAAGAAAATGTGGACAAAAAACAAAAGCCAAACAAAATTCACCGGTCACGAAATCTTGCCGGATCTGAATTCTGTAAACACCACGGAACTGCAATGCAAAGGATGTACAAACACATGTTCCATCCTTCGCTTCCGCTTTGAAAACGGCAATACCTGTTATGCCGGAAACAAATGCGAAAAAATATTTTACAACCGCGACACAGCTCCCCAAAAGGGATACAACGCTTTTGAGGAAAAGAACCGGATACTTTTCGAACACGACACCGAGAAAAAGACAAAAGACCAGCGAAAAAGAATAGGTATTCCGCGCGTTTTAAACATGTTCGAAAATTATCCATTCTGGCATACACTGTTGACAGGATGTGATTTCGAGGTCGTTCTGTCTCCGGAATCCACCACCGAACTCTATCAAAAGGGAGTCGGAAGCATTATGTCGGATAACATTTGTTTTCCGGCTAAACTTGTGCACGGACATATCCAAGCATTGGCTGAGCTTGGGGTCGACCGTATTTTTTACCCCATGATATTTAAAGAGGAAAAAGAATTCGATTCTTCTGTCAATTCATTCAATTGTCCGGTGGTAAGCGGATACCCCGATGTTATCCGAAGCTCGATAGATCCTCAGGACAGACTCGGTGTTCCATTCGACAAACCGGTTATAACATTCAATAATGAGAAATCGCTGAGAAATACCTGCCTGAGCTATATCTCTTCTTTAGGAGTAAGCAAATCCGTATTCGAAAAAGCGTTTCAAAAAGCTCTTCAGAAACGTAATAGTACGAAAGAAGCATTGTCCGATAAACAAAAAAGCAGGTTTGACGAAGTTGTTGCTGAAAACAAGCCGGTGGTAGTAATCACCGGAAGGCCCTACCACGCCGATCCGTTGATTCATCAAAAGGTCGGACAAATTCTTTCCGACATGGCGGTGAACGTATTCACCGACGACATCTTCCGCGAGGAACAGAATCCGGGATTCGGAGATCTAAATATTATTTCACAATGGGCTTATCCTAATCGAGTTGTGCAGGCAGCAATGGAAGTTGCAAAACTTCCCCGGAATGTGCAGTTGGTACAATTGAACTCGTTCGGCTGTGGTCCTGATTCGTTTTTTATGGATGAAGTAGGAGAAATTCTGAAACAAGCAGGGAAAAACCATACATTGTTGCGCATTGACGAAATAGCTAGCCCCGGCTCTGTCAGATTGCGGATGCGTTCTCTTATTGAATCCTTAAAAGTAATGATTCCGGAATACGCCCCGAAAAGAAAGCCATTCAGAGGTTATGAAAGGACATACCGGAAAGAAGATAGGGAGAAAACAATACTTGTTCCCTGGTTTGCCGATTTCATATCTCCGTTTATTCCGGCTGTGGGAGAACTTGCCGGATACAAAATCGTAAATCTGCCGAAAAGCAATAAAACATCTGCCGAGACAGGATTGGTATATGGACACAACGAGGTATGCTATCCCTCAACACTTGTTTTGGGAGACATAATCACAGCACTGCAATCGGGAAGATACGACACGGAAAATATAGTCGTAGCCATCACCCAAACAGGAGGGCAATGCCGTGCGACTAATTATCTGGCACAAATAAAAACAGGATTGGAGAATGCCGGATTCTCACATATCCCGGTGCTGGTAATTGCAACCAATGGTGTCTATAGAAACGAACAGAAAGCGTTTAAAGTGCCTGTGATGAAAATAGTAAACATCATCGTCTATGCACTTCTCTATGCGGATAGCATACAGCAAATGTACAGTTCTACGCTTGTACGAGAAAAGGAGAAAGGAAAAGCTCGTCGATTATTTGACTTTTACATCGACAAAGGCATAGAGGCGGTACGCAACAATGACCACAAGATGCTGCTTTCGCTACTAAAGAAAGCGGTGGACGATTTCAACGACATCGACATTTACATGCATGAATTTACAAAAGTGGGGCTGATTGGCGAAATATATGTAAAATACAATCATTACGGACAGGCTCACATCACTGAATGGCTACGCTCGAAAGAGATGGAAGTTGTAAGTCCGCCCATCATCGACTTTGTCATGCAATATTTCGTAAATTCTGATGTAAACATCCAAAACGGTGATACCCCAAGAAAGCAGCTGAAACACTATTTACACCCTCTTTTTCGAAAGTACATGTCTGCAAGAATCAGTAATGTAGAAAAGATTATGGAAAAATACCGTTTCTATGTACCCACCGAGTCAATATACATAAAAGCCAAATATGCTTCCGAAATACTGGATCTATCAAATCAGTTCGGTGAAGGATGGTCAATTGCCGGAGAAGTTTCCGGCTATGCCAGACAAGGAGTAAACAGAGTTGTTTGTGTACAACCTTTCGGATGTATTGCAAATCACATTGTCGCCAAAGGAATAGAAAAACGGCTAAAGAAATTTTATCCGGATATCAACCTTCTTTATCTGGATGTGGATGGCGGCATGGCTGAAGTCAATCTTCAAAACAGACTGCATTTTTTCATCAGCCAACCTGAGCTAAGTTGACTTATCACATCAATATCGGACAACTTTATTCGTATAAGTAAATATTCATCATTATTTGCAAGCATACTTACTGATAGTATACTGAAAATAAACCAGATAACAAACGAGATGCATAAAGCTGCCTTTACAGGACTACCTCCCTCTTGTCAGGTATAATCTATCCGAACAAGTTGGTTCTCCGAATCTGAGGTTCATGGTTGGCTTTCCAGATAAACAGCAACAACCCTCATTGATTTTGAGACGAAATATAATTTCCCCAAAAGCGCCCAAATATCCAACGAACAAGACCTGATCTACTTACAGCAGGCAGAAAAAACCTCTTGAATGAAAACTTTTGATGCTACCAAATCTGCACAGAAAGAAGACCAGGGGCAATTCATTCAGAAAGGAACCACTTCTTATACAAAAAGTCAATCAGCAGATATTCAAATTATAAAAACTTTTCCCGCAAGTATCTTCGTAAAGGAAGATCATAAAATTTCATAAGCAGGTAAGCCAGCAACACAGAGGCGGCAACTGTCAGTATACCAATAGGCCACGATTGCGCCAGCGTGTAGTGGTGATTGACTACCCAGGCCATATAAATATACATCAGCGGGTAGTGGGTTATATAGATAGGATAAGAAATATGTCCTAAAAACCGACACACTTTGTTGGCTTTCTTTCCATTCACCGTTCCTCCGGCACCCAGCCATATAACAAAAGGAAATACAACAAACAAGCAGAAACATTCATACAATCCATTCATCCACAACGTTTCGCTATCTCCAATACGAGGAACGGCCAACACTGCAACCAACAGAATACTAGCCCAGAGAAAAGCGTTTTTCACATATTTCAGTTTATTAATCCGTGCCATTAGCAAACCGGCAAGAAAAGGAAAAGCCAAACGGATAAATCCGAGCTCCAACTGTTTCAAGTTGTCAATACTCCATCCACCAATAATATCGCCATTGGGATTTGTCAAAGCATAGTTTACCGTTATGCAGGCAGCGACAATCACCAACGCACCTAATGCGATTTTAGACAAACGACGAATAATTAAAGCATAGAGGATATTTGCTATATATTCGAAAAAAAGAGACCATGCCGGACCATTCAAAGGATGCATCTCATTCCAGCCCCGAATATCAAGTCCTTTGCCTACGGGAAACAAAGTTGCACCAATCAACATCACCAACAGAAGCTTCCAGACCGGAACTTCTCCCATGTTCCAGCCTAACAATGCAGAATCCTGAAAATAGAATAGCAATGCCCCCAAAACAGATCCGACCACAATCATCGGTTGTAAGCGGATAATCCGACGCTTAAAGAAGTCAGCGAGGGTCATTTGTCCCCATCTATCATCATATGCATAACCAATAACAAATCCGGATAGGAAAAAGAAAAAATCGACAGCCAGATATCCATGATTGATAATTTGCTCGGCATGATTTCCGTTGGAATGGATTTCAAAAACATGAAACATAACTACGACTAATGCGGCTACTCCTCGCAACCCATCCAGTATCATGTAATGGGGTTTTGATTGTTTGATATTCAATCCTGTATTCATTGTTTATAAAAGAGCTAAAGTTAAAATGGAAAGTACAAAAATAGCGGGTTTGACTAGAATCCGATTGTTTTATTGTTTATTTTTATTGTCTTATTTTATCATTTTATCAATTAACCGGTGAAACACAGCACTTCAAATATAAAATATTGTCCTATTGAAAAATTCACGAATCACTCTTTTGTTTTCGAACATATCCAGATACAATGGAATGAACAGGTCACTTTCCACCAACAGGAAACCTGGGAACTTTCGTATGTGATGACGAGCAAGGGTACCCGCGTGATTGGAGACACAATGGAATTATCCAACGCCGGAGAAGTCATCTTGATTCCTCCTCAGATACCACATGGTTGGTATTTCGATTCTTCCGACGAAGAGCCGAAAGGAAAGATTGAAAATATATCCCTGTTCTTTCCTACCGAGCTTCTGGATAACTGCTCTCTGCTTTTTCCAGAATTGAAAGAGTATGTATCGGGAATTAAGCGCTACGACAAAGCAATATCTTTCTCTAAAAAGGCATTGAAACACCTTCAGTTGATAATGAGGTCGATGATACACCAATCGGATGTGGAAAGATTGTCATCATTTATCAAGTTGCTGGCTATACTATCAACTCCGGAAAACACACGGGTGGTGGGATATCCGGTTCAAAAAGATAAGAATGCGATCCGGCTGAAACAAATCTATCTGTATGTTTTAAATCACTTTCAGGAAGATATCAAACTGGAAGATGTTGCCCGTCTGGCAGGAATAGACAAATCCTCTTTTTGCTTTTTCTTTAAGAAAATGACCGGACAATCTTTTTTCACCTATCTCACAGACTACAGAGTAAGAGCATCTTGTCAGATGCTGAAAAATACAGCTTTCTCCATTGCTGAAATATCCATCGCCTCCGGATTTAAGGATATTCCATATTTCAACAGAGTTTTCAAGAAATCACAAAACATGTCTCCTTCACAATATCGGAATCACTGTTTTAATCATAAAGAAGAAAGAAAATGACAGAAAAAGAAAAGGCAAGCAAAGGGCTGTTGTATGACGCAAATAATGACCCTGATTTATTGTCTGAAATGACAAAAGCCAACAATCTCCTGTTCCGATACAACAACGAACATCCTCAGCACACAAAAGAAAGGGATGAAATCGTAAGAAAGCTCTTAGGCCGAGTGGGCAACGAGGTCACTATCCGCTCTCCGTTTTTCTGTGATTACGGATACAACATCAACATTGGAGACCATTTCTTCAGCAATGTGAATCTGGTTATTCTCGATGGAGCAAAAGTGACGATCGGCAATAATGTCTTTATTGCTCCCAACGTCAGTATTTACACAGCAGGACATCCTTTCGAGGTTGAATTGAGAAACAAAGGATTGGAATATGCATACCCGGTCACCATCGGAGATAATGTCTGGATTGGAGGAAACGCAGTAATTCTGCCGGGTATAAGTATTGGTGATAATGCTGTGATCGGAGCCGGAAGCGTTGTAAACAGAGATATCCCCGCCAATTGCCTGGCAGTGGGCAATCCCTGTCGCATTGTCCGGGAAATCAACAAGAACGACACTGCGAAATAAGACAAATACAGATAAAGGTATGTTCATAATCCACTGAAAGTACACACACAAAACTCTAGAAATAAAGAATATATAATAGAGTTTTTTTACCAAATCGCTCAAAACAATAATTTTAAAAGAAGAACAAGGCAACTGAGTAAATGTGGAAAAAAATTCCTCTAAGCTGAATCTTCGATAAGAACAAAAGAGATTGAAAAAAGTCATTAGATAGAATAATCCGGTGAGAACAAGGTGCAAAAAAAACATGGAGCAAACGCTACCGATACGTTTACTCCATATTCTATTCAATGTACAATCTTCCCAGATGACCGATTGCCGAGATCGGACATAAGCGATTACATGAAGCAGAAGTCAATTTACATAATTACCTATCAAAACAATTTGACTTCAAATATTTTAGCAAAAAAAGAAAATGTGAAAAATCACATAGAATATTCAACCCTGTTCCTCGCAGGAGTACGAACCAAATTCAAAACAGGCAGGTCTTCGGACTTAGCTCAGATTTTGCGGTCTTCCCAGTTTGAGCTCCTTGTTATGGAGCAACCAGTGACAAAGGTGTTGCAAAATCAGGTAGCGAGCAATACCGCAGCGGGACTGTTCAGGATTCTAACCTGATTCCCTATTCTTTATTTTCCAGAAATGGAACAATAAAACCTGAATTGTGGTACAAAAGTAATTGTTTTTTTTGAGCAAATCGTTTTTTATTTCTTTTTTTCGAATAAATTCAAATCGAATTTATTGATGACAAATCGAAACAAACAGATGCTTTAATCTTCTGATTTGCAAGAAAGGGCATTTTGAAAGGTCTTCGGCGGCAAGAATAATGAAACATGGCTAAAAGCTGCAAAGATATCGCTGCGGTTTCGTCAGCATTGTTTCATTCCCCAATCTGCAAAAAAAAGATGCTGCCTACTCTCACTCAAAGACAAAAGAACAAATTCCACTGGTTGAAAGGTCAAAAAGTAATTTGTTGGCCATTACACAAAGACGACTTTCAAACCGTGGATTTCTTTTCCTTAGCAGGATAATTCATCTGATAACCCGGGAATAAAAAGAACCATAGGATAAAAAACTGCTGATTCAGAACTTTTTGAGTTCCTGATACAATCTTTGTACGGGAAGCCCCATTATATTGAAATACGATCCTTCGATATGCTCTACAGCCACATACCCAATCCATTCCTGCACACCATACGCACCGGCCTTATCAAAAGGCTGATAACGGGAGATATAAAAGTCAATTTCCGCCTCATCAAGTGGAGCAAAACGCACCTCGGTAGTCACGGCAAAAGTCACTGTTTGAGTGAATGTACGCAGACAGACACCGGTAATTACCAAATGTGTTTTTCCTGACAAATCCAGAAGCATTCTTTTGGCATCGGCAGTATCTTCCGGTTTTCCATACACCTGGTTATTAAGCAATACAATCGTATCGGCGGTTATCACCAACGTGTCTTCCTTCAGCAACGATTCATAAGCTTGTGCTTTTCGGGATGCAATATATTTCGGGATCTCCTCCCCTTGCAATGTATCGGGAAAAGATTCGTCAATGTCGGGTATGACAATGGAACGAAAATCGACATTCAGTCCGGCCAACAATTCTTTGCGTCGAGGTGACTGCGAAGCGAGAATAATATCGTATTTTTTGAGAAAATCCATATCTTTAATCTGATAAGAAACAAAAGCAAGGCTATAAATCAGCCTTGCTTACAAGAAATTATACTAATGCCTGTTTAATGCGAATCAATTTTTTCAACAAACCTTCGAGTTGGTCGAGAGGGAGCATATTAGCTCCATCAGACAAAGCCTCTGCAGGGTTGGGATGTGTTTCAAGAAACAAGCCATCCACATTTGTCGCAATTCCGGCTTTGCACATCGTTTCGATAAGCTGCGGCTGACCGCCGGTCACACCGGTAGATTGATTCGGTTTCTGAAGACAGTGAGTCGCATCGAGTATCACGGGAAAACCAAACTCCTGCATTTGAGGGATTGCCCGAAAATCGACCACTAAGTCGGAATAACCGAAAGAGACGCCACGTTCGGTGAGCATCACATTGGAATTGCCGGCATCCACTACTTTTTGCGCGGCAAACTGCATAGCCTGAGGCGAAAGGAACTGGCCTTTTTTAATGTTCACAATCTTCCCTGTGTGGGCTGCCGCAACCAACAGTTCGGTTTGCCGGCAAAGGAAAGCCGGAATCTGAAGTACATCTACATACTCCGCAGCCATAGCCGCTTCGTGTGATTCATGAATGTCCGTAACAACCGGAACCTGAAACGTATCATGTACTTTTTTTAGAATCTTCAACGCTTTTTCGTCTCCGATACCCGAAAATGAATCGATACGCGAACGATTGGCTTTGCGATAAGAACCTTTGAAAATGTAAGGAATATTCAAATCCGATGTCATTCTCATTATTTTCTCAGCAATGTCAAGCGCCATTTTTTCTCCTTCTATCACACATGGCCCGGCCATGAGGAAAAAGTTTTCGTTTTTAAAGTCGTTTATTGTCATGATGATTTTATCTTTTCTTTTTCTATTAGAATTTATATTGAATAAGAGCTTATAGTGAGCAGTTCAATAAAATAGGGTTCATGCATCCAATTTTCCTGTCATTTATCTTCAGAATACGATTAGGCACATATACTACAATTAATCACAAAACGAAGCATGACTTTTATTAAACGCCCCAAAACAATGATTAAAAGATCAGATGAGTGCCATACCACCTAATAGTAAAAACCAAATTGCATGAATACATACTTAATTATCAAAAATAGACAGAAAAAGTTTTTTTACGTATCTCTAAATTATATATCGTAAAAGAACTTACGTATCGCTAACTGATAATAATTAACTTCATGGTTTATTGTATATAATATTTCTCTCTTGCCCTATTAAAGCTCCCCCTATACTTATTTTCTCAACGATTTGCAATCGATTTTAAAGCAGAGGAATCCGGATTTAAACGTTGAGCACTATTATCAAATTCGGATTCTTCCATTTGATTAAGAACCAAACATCAAAGACCCTTATCGGCCATACCAAACCAACGATGAATACCCTTTTTTCAGGAAACACGAATAATAATATCTATTTTCCCTCTCTCGGCAGAAATTATTTACTCGTTCCCGGCATACTTTTTCCCGGCAAAGAGGTCATAACGCCTCAGTTCACAAGGTAACGACCCGTTAAAAAGCGGAATCCGTTTCGAATGTTTCAATCCGATTTTATCGAAACATTCTTTCTTGTAACTTAAAATCCAGGCTGTAAATCCGGGAAAAACATGTTTGAGCCGTTCTCCAATCATCGCATATAAGGCATCCAGGCTTTCCGGTTTTAGCCGCTCTCCATAAGGAGGATTCGTTACAATAACTCCCGATTGAAAAGGAGCTTCGGTATATGCAGCCAGGTCTTTCACTTCCAATCGGATACTATCGGCGACGCCTGCACTTTTCACGTTATTACGTGCAATGACAATAGCGGCAGCATCAATATCCGAGCCTTTAATCTGATGCGTGAATTCACGTTCGTTGGAATCATCGTTGTAAATATATTCAAAGAGGTCCGAATCAAAGTTTTTCCATTTTTCGAAAGCAAAATTCTTACGAAACACACCCGGTGCTATGTTTCGGGCAATCAAGGCGGCTTCAATCAGCAGGGTGCCCGAACCGCACATGGGATCCAGAAAATCAGTATCGCCCTTCCAGCCTGTGCGCAAAACAATTCCGGCAGCCAACACTTCATTGAGTGGAGCTTCGGTTTGCCCCACACGGTATCCTCTTTTGTGCAGCGACTCTCCGGAGCTATCGAAAGACAATGTACAAACATCTTCAGCCACGTGGAAATTCAGAAGTAAATCCGGATCTTGCGTATCCACATTGGGGCGTTCTCCTCCCCTACTCGTAAAATAGTCGACGATCGCATCTTTGACACGATATGCAACAAATTTGGAATGGGTAAAATAATTTGAGAAAGTGACAACATCAATGGCAAACGTACTTTCAGCCGACAAATGTTCAGCCCAATTCATTGCTTTGATTTTCTTATATATATCGTCTGTGGTTTTCGCCCGGAATGTATATACAGGCCGGAGGATGCGCAAAGCAGTACGACATTGGAAATTAGCCCGGTAAAGTAATTCCAGGTTACCTTCGAAGGTAACCATTCGCTTTCCAATCTGTAATTTATCCGCGCCCAGAGTCATCAACTCTTCCGCTAAGACTTCTTCCAGACCGGCAAGGGTCTTGGCAATCATTTTAAATACCCGGGTTCTGTTGTTATTCATAATTCAATAAACTGATTTTTAGTTGGAAGAGTTTTGAAGTTTGTTTCCCATTTCCGCGATACCGGCTTCGATAAGCGGGCGCAGTTCCGCATTTCCTTCCTTATTCAGGCTCAGACTCATCTGAAAATCGGACAAGGCTTTGGCCCATTCGCCCAGCGATTGATAAGTATTTGCCCGATTGTAATATTCGACATCGGTAGGATGAAGGGAAATGGCATAATCGAAATCGGACAAGGCTTTTTCACATTCTCCCAACTGAAGATACATCCATCCCCGATTGTTATATACATTCGGGTTTTGAGAATCTATCAATTCCACTTGGTTAAAATCTGCGATAGCCTGTTCATATTTACCTAACTCCCCATAAAGGGAACCACGATTGAGATAAGTCTGAACATGTGAAGGCTCTACTTCCAGCACTCGTGAACAGGATTTTACAGCCTCTTTCAGGCGATTTGCCTGAAACAAGACAGAAGCTTCGTGCTGGTATACCTTTGAAAGGAGCATTTTCCGTCCTTCAGGATTCTTTTCATATTTCTTTTCATTCAAAATTCTCCGTTCTGTGTTTTTTAGGAAGGAAAGTTTATTCTCCACCGTAGACAAGCCGTCTAAAGCCGATTTTAGATCATGAGAAAACTTCCCCACTGAATTTTTTGCTTTTCGTTTCAATTTAAAAGAATAAATATACATGGCCATAAGACCAATGAATATCAATGCGAAAAGGATAAAAAAACCCAGAGCCGTATAATTCATTTTCAACAAACAGAATGCCAGCATAATTTCTCGATTAAACTTATACCTGCAAAGTTAGTACAAAATGCTTGTACAAAAAGGTAGAGTACAAATTATTCATCGCTTTCTCCATAATAACAAATGTAAAAATAGGCACATTAATAACAAACAGTCAGGATCATCCGCTGAACAAATATTCATAAGTACTTGTTATAATAAAGATTTTAACGAATTAACTTCTACTATAAAGAATCAAACAACAAAAACAATTTCTATTCGAACAAAACTTAACTTATTATGAAAAAGATCAATTTGTTTTTGGCTCTCGGAGCCTTATTCTTAATGGGAACTTCACTTAAAGCTCAATCAACTCCGGAACTCGGTATCAGAGGCGGTGCTTCATTAGCTAACTTTGGCGGAAGCAAACTTAAAAACCTGAATGAAAAAGATGCTAAATTCGGTTTTTTAGGTGGTATCACGCTTGATTTACCTGTAGCAGAAAATCTCTATATCCAAAGCGGGCTGGATTTCGTGACCAAAGGAGCGAAATATAAATCGAACAGCAGTATAGCTTCAGCATCCGCAAAATTCAATCCGATGTATTTGCAGTTACCAATTCACATTGCATATAAAATACCGGTAACAATGCAGACCAAAATCGTTTTAGGCGTGGGTCCGTACATTGCTTATGGATTGGGAGGAAAAATTAAAACCGAAGGCTCTGTTCTTGGTCTAAGCGGCTCATCCGAATACGACTTTTTTGGCAAAAATGGCCTTGCAAAAAGATTTGATGTAGGTGCAGGGATTAATGCCGGTGTGGAGTTTGGCAAAATCTCAATTACACTTGGATACGATCTTGGTTTTATGAATATTCTGGATAAGAGTGATGATAAAATTCAGGCGAATTTTGATGAAAACAGCCCAAGCCTGAGAAATCAATCCGCTTTTTTAGCTCTGGGTCTGAAATTTTAAAGCGAACAATTACATTATTATAGTAGATACGAGAAAGTCCGGCTGGCAACCGGACTTTCTTTATATCAAGAAGGAGGTATTTTCCTCTACTTAACAAGCAGGATTTCTCTTGAGGAATGAGAAATCACAAATTCGGTTACACTGCCCATCAGTGTCCTGACAATTCCGGATTTACCTCTCATCCCCATCACTATCAAGTCGGCCTGCCAATCTTCCGCTGTTTTAAGGATAGCCTCTTTTGGGTTTCCGACAGGCATCAACCGGAGAATATCACTTCCATCCCAATGCGCCGTAATCGTATCGAAGGTGAGAATAGCTTCTTTCTTCAAAATGAGTTCAGCTTCTTGTGGTGTGACATTAGCATCCACATTCCCCGTCGCTTTGGCTTTATCGATAACAAACAAGAGCGCCGGAATTCCGCCCAACTGACGGGCTAACGACAACCCTTTGATCGCAATTTTCAGTGAATGCTCGCTCCCATCAACCGCGATTAATATTTTACTATACGTAGTACTTCCCATGACGTTTAAATATCCGAAATTATTATTCCAGGCAGAATAGCCTTTTGCTTTTTATAGAAATGCCTTCAACTGGCTTTGCCTTCACATATAGATACAATATGATTATTTTTTCTTTTGCCGGATACGTATTTTCAAAACAATTTGGTCACAGACCGTCCGACCACAACAAAACACAAACCTAAGATAAAACTTAATCCTGAATATACTATAAAATAAAGATACTCTTTGTTTTGTAAAAGCAGGATCGAATCATTCGAAAATGTTGAAAAAGTGGTGAATCCACCACACACACCCACTGTCAGGAACAAGCGCCAATCAGCAGTCATTATATTCCCTCTATCCGAAAGTCCGTAAAATAAACCAATAAGAAAACATCCCAGAATATTAATCACAAATGTACCCCAGGGAAAAGCCGAAGCGACATTCAGTTGAAAATATTTCGATAGTAAAAAACGCATCGTTGTTCCGACAAAACCTCCCAGACCTGCTATTAAAATGGATTTAATCATTCTCCTTTTGCTTTAAAATAATATTTATGTTTACTAAATAACGCTCAACCGTATAAAAAGAGAATACCTGCAGCTTATTACAAGATGCTGCAAAAGCAAATAATTGTAATAAGATGCAGATATTATCAGCTCCTTTCGGGGCGGTTCGTGGTGAATACCATCACCAATATTTTTTTTAATGCTGCAAATCTAGGAATTAATTTTGAAAATGGCTCATAAAAAACACATTTTGGATCTAAAAAAACACTGTAAATATCCCTATAAAATACAGTTGGCCTTTGCGTAAGCAAAAAGAGCTTTAGAAACGAAAAACAAACACATCAAATCGAGGTTTCAAAAAAAATGTATCTTTGTGCAAAAGCGTAAATCATGATCATCCATATAAAAAGAAAAGCTGTTGCCGGACTACTCGTTTTTCTCTTTCAATTCACTTATATATCTGCCTTTAACAGCCTGCGGACATTCACAAACATCTTGCCGAACGGAGAGGCATACAACATTCACTCCTTCAGGCAGGATTCGCTGGGAATGATTTGGTTTGGAACAAACAAAGGACTGTTCTGCTACGACGGATACAACTGCATACAGCACTATGAACCGGGAGAAACATCCAACACCAATATTCATACCATTGAAATCTTCGACGGCAAATGGATGTTGCTGGGAACCGATACGGGATTGCAGATATTCGACTATCAAAAAGACCGTTACGTCCCTCTCAACATCAAATTTCCGCAAGATATCCGAAGCATAAAAATATACAAAGGGCTGATCTGGTTAGGCACTGCCACCGGAGTTTACACATACAATCCCGACACCCGTGAGTTGAAGAATAAAAGCAGAGGACTTACCAACAAAATCATCTATTCTCTTCTCATTACAAAAGATAATTCGTTCTATGCGGGTACTTATAACGGCCTGTTCAGATATGACTTCACACTCGACAAATTCCAACATATAGATTTACCACACCGCGGAAATTCGGAAAATACGTTTATTAATTCACTCTATGAAGATTCACACTCCGGAACTTTATGGATTGGTACGGAAGGAGCTCTTTTCTGCATGAATCCTCAAAACGGGCAAACAAACGAAATACTGCCCTTGCACGGAAATTCCATCAAATCGCTCACTCAAGACGCCGAAAACAGCTTAGTGATCGGAACCGACAACGGGCTCTACATTTACGATAAATCCACCGGCTCCATACAATACTCCGTACACGACTCAAGGAACAATAATTCTTTGATAAACAATATTATTTGGGATGTTTTTTCCGACAAAGACAAAAATCTGTGGCTAGGTACCGACAATGGGATCTCACTTTCGCCCTTCAATAATTTCCTCAAAACAATCCCTATCGCGGCCATCACAGGTATTGGCGACGGGAATCGGTTTTACTCTATTTATAAGGACAGTAGAGGATATTACTGGCTGGGAGGAACAAATGGATTAATCAGGACCAAGTCCGTTTTCTCGCCCACAGGCGATGCTTTGTGGTTCAAAATGGGTGATCCGAAAAACAATATTTCCCACAATCGTATTCGGTATATATACGAAGATCGAAAAAAAGACTTATGGGTCGCCTCTGATGGCAGCATCTGCCGCTTTAACTATCAAAACCGCCAGTTCTCAAATTACCGAATCACCGATAAAACCAATCTGCTCAACAGTAATTGGGCTTATTTTCTTTTCGAAGACACCAACGGCATGTTGTGGATAGCAACTTGTGCAGGTGGTGTTTTCACGGTCTCGGCAAAAGACTTGGTTGCTACTCCTTTCAATAACATTGCCGCATACAACTATTCGACAGCGAATGGCTTGTCGGGCAACTTCGTCAATCAGATTGTGGAAGATCTGAACGGACAGGCATGGCTGTTGCTCTACAATCGAGGAATCAATAAAATCGATATGAAAACCCATAAGGTCGAAAGAATCGAGATAAAAACCCCGGAAGGACAAACGCAAAATCCATCATTTATCATGCGCGATGACAAGGGATTTATCTGGGCAGGACTACCGGGGACAATCGTACGGATAAACCCGCTCACCAAACAAACAAATTATATCCGGTTTGACTCTTTCAATCAGAATGAGGTATTGTCGATGTGTGATGTCGGACAAAACATCTGGGTGACGACCACCGGAGGAGTATGGCAGATTCATAAAAAAGACTTTGAAGCCAAAAGACTAAATATTCCGGACAAGCCTTATTCGTGCATCTTCTATTCCCCACAGGACAATAAAGTTTATTTGGGAGGAATTGATGAGATATCAATACTTAATCCGGAGGAAATCAGCAAACCGAAACCTCAAAACAAGATTTACATCACCGGATTACTGGTGAACGACAGGCGTTACAATTTCAATGCCTCTTCGGATGAAAAAAACATCCGATACAGAGACCAATTTACTCTTAATTCAGAACAAAACAACCTGACTTTCGAATTCTCCGATTTCAACTATTCGAACAGCAGCGCTGAAAAATATGTATATCGGTTGAAAGGCATCTCTGACTCTTGGAATATAATCAAACCAAACAGCAATCGGATTTCATTTTCGGGGCTCAACTATGGCAATTACGAGTTGATTATAAGCAAACTTGACAACAGTGGAAACCCATCCTCCGACAGCACGGTCATTTCTTTCCGCATCTCCCCTCCGTGGTATCTGAGCATTTGGGCAAAAATCATATACAGCTTGCTGATCATCGGACTGATTATCTGGATTATCAACTTCTTCAACGTGCGTCACCGCCTTAAAATCGAACGGGTAGAGAAAGATAAAACTCTTGAACTCGTGAAAATGAAAATTGATTTCTTCACCAATGTATCCCACGAATTCAAAACCCCTCTCAGCATGATCGTGGGTCCGGTGAGCCGATTGATTTCCGAAACAAAAGATTCGTCGAAAAAAAGAGAACTTTTGCATATCCAGAAAAATGCGTTGAAACTCAATTCTCTCATCCGTCAGCTGCTCGACTTCAACAGAGAGGAATCGGGAGTAGAAAGTAAACTGCTTCTCGATAATATTGAAATCGTAGAGTTTGCACGTCATATTTTTTCTTCGTTTGAGAGCGGTTTTGCAAATAAAAAGCTGCGGTTTTCTTTTTCCTCTTCCGTCGAAAAGTTCTATATCGTCCTTGACATGCTTAAAATGGAATCTGTGCTGAACAACCTGATGTCTAATGCCTGCAAGTTTGCCAAAGAAGAAGGAAAGGTCGAGATGAGTATCCAGCTCCTTAACGAAGAGATGATGAAAATATCCGTTTTTGATGAAGGTGCCAGTCTATCGGAAAGAGAAATAAAACACATTTTTGACAGGTACTACCAATCCGAACGCACAAATATTCTGGTAGAAGGGAGTGGAATCGGACTTTATCTGGTGAAAAAATACACCGAAGAACACGGCGGCCGCGTACAAGCGGAATCAGAAACAGGCAAAAGCACAACCGTCAGCATTTTTCTGCCTATATCATTCGAATCGGTAGAGAAAAGCTTGGGTGCCCCACCGACTATACACGACAACAAACCAGACAATATAAAATCTATATTAATCGTAGAGGATGAAAAAGAAATTGCTGAGTTTATCGCTGAAATATTTTCAGGAGAGTACATCTATTCTATAGCAGAAAATGGGAAAGAAGGCTTGGCTATGGTCGAGACATTAAACCCCGATGTTGTTATCACCGACATGATGATGCCGGTGATGAATGGCCTGGAAATGGTGAAAGAGATCAGAAAAAACGGAAAAACAAGCACGATTCCTATCCTGATGCTGACTGCTAAAGACGATCGTGAAACAGAACTGGAAAGTATGAAACTTCATATTGATGGCTTTATTTCGAAGCCTTTTGACCCTGAAATACTAGCTGCAAAGGTGAAACAAATTATCGGCACACACGAACGAATGGAAAAAAGGGTGAGAGTCGTATCCGCTATCGAACCACAACCCAATGAAATACAGTCTGCCGACGAAAAGCTATTACAGGAAATTACACATATTATTGAAACTCACATGTCGGATTCCGATCTAAACGTAAATGCTTTGTCGGAGTTTGCTGGAGTTAGCTCCAAACAAATATACCGAAAAATAAAACAACTTACCGGACAATCTCCTGTCGAATTTATCCGAAATTACCGACTGAAAAAGGCTGCAATTCTTCTTGCTCAGGATAAATTATCTATTGCCGAGGTGATGTTTATGGTGGGATTTTCGAACCACTCCTATTTTTCCAAATGCTTTCAGAAACAGTTCGGAAAAACTCCCCGTGAATTTATCGATGACAGCCAAAACAACACAGAAAACTGATTATCAACCACAAACAAAAAGAAGCAGATTGTGTTAAAACCGGAGAATGTCCGATTTGTATCAATAAATGTCCAATATCATCCGCGTCAGAAACAGAAGAAGGTATAAATTTGCTTACAACAATTGAAGTCCGGAACACGACAATCAATATTTCGTTTGTTCTAACAAACAATCGACTTAGAAAATGCTCTCTTTCGGAATACAATTGAAAAGGAGATTTAATAAGACTCCCGGAACGCAGTGATTTTTTAGTTAGTATTAATGGAATTTAAGTGTAAGCAGTTTAATTATTTTATGGAGAAAATCGAAAAGTACGTATTATCGTCGTTCCGGGAGTTTATATTTAGTCTTAAAAACACGATTTCCATATTTGGTGAAGTCGGTATTCAACAAAGCCCGGTTTTCTCTTTACAACATCAAACCAATATAGACCGAAGAATAAAAAGAACATCTTAAATCTTTAGCCTGATCTAAACATACTACTTCCAGAATCTTAACAACTATTCCATCTGGGATTCAAAAATGAATTCTATTGGGGAGTGCGCGCTTAGATAAAGCAAAAAGATGAACCATATACATGAACTGTCTAAATAATACGATTAGAAAGACAAAAAAAGACTAGTAAGTAACAAAATAAACCAAATAAAGAAACCTATTAAAAAGAACTTCTTAAACATTCAATATCAACATCATGAAAAAATGTAGATTTTATACATCATTCATTCTTCTTCTATTATTCGCATTTTGCCTGTCTCCTGCTGCTTTTGCTCAGACCGGTAAAATCAGCGGTGTAGTAACAGATGAGACAAATACTCCTGTAATCGGGGCTGTAGTAAAAGTGATTGGCACAAGTATTGCTACCGCAACCGACATTGATGGAAAATACAGTATCACATTGCCGGCAGGGAAGAACCAACTTGAGTTCACCTACATTGGCCTTGACACACAAACCATCACAGCTTCCTCCGGAGTAATAAATGTACGCATGACAACCAAGTCACACGAACTGACCGACGTTGTCGTTATCGGTTATGGCACAACTCGCAAAAGCGATCTGACCGGTTCGGTGAGCAATGTCAGCAGCAAGGATTTCAATTCCGGGCTCATTAGTTCACCGGAACAACTTATCAATGGAAAAGTATCCGGCGTGCAAATCATGTCTAACAGCGGTTCACCCACAGCGGGAAGTACCATCCGTGTACGTGGTGGTGCATCTCTGAATGCCAGCAACGACCCCTTGATCGTTGTCGACGGAATGCCGCTCGAAGCAGGAGGTATCAGCGGAAACAGCAGTAACTTTCTGAGCCTGATAAACCCATCGGATATCGAAAGTATGACCATCCTGAAAGACGCCTCTTCCACTGCCATCTATGGCTCACGGGCTTCCAATGGAGTAATTATCATTACGACAAAGAAAGGAACAGGAACAGGCTTGAAACTGACAGCCAGCTCCACCAATTCTATTCAAACGCGTACCAAACTGGCGGATATGCTCACCAGAGATCAGTTTACAGATATCATCCGTGCGCAAGGAACAGCCGCTCAACAAGCTCTCCTCGGAACAAGCAATACGGATTGGAACAACGAAATTTATCGCCCCGCATTCGGAACCGATAATAATGTAAGTCTTGCCGGACGTATCGGGAGCAAACTACCCGTGCGTCTTTCTATCGGTTATTACAATCAAAACGGATTAGTAAAGACTGATAATGCCAAACGACTAACCGGAAGCATGACACTTTCTCCCTATTTTTTCAATGACGACCTGAAACTGACTTTTAATGTAAAAGGTTCGTTAAATAACAATCGCTTTCCGAACACAGGCGCCATCTGGGCAGCTAACGTCTACAATCCTACTCTCCCTGTCTATTCCGGGACAAACGCCTATGGAGGTTATACCGAAGCATTAGATAATTCAGGTAATCCGGTGAACGGAGGCGTAAGAAATCCACTCGGCCTTCTCAACCAATACAAATCGACCAGTGACGTAAAACGCATTATAGGCAACTTTGATGTAGATTATAAATTTCGTTTTCTTCCCGAGTTGAAATTCCATACGACATTAGGCTATGATTATGCACAAGGTCAGGGCAACATCTATGAATCAGCCGATGCCGCCGAAACATACACGACCGGCGGACGCGATTACACCTATGGTCCGCAGAAAAGTATCAACCGGTTGCTGACAACCTATTTCAATTACAACAAGACATTTGACGCTATCCGCAGCAATATTGATGCAACTGCCGGATACGATTATCAATTCTGGAAAACAACCATGCCCGCTTATACTGTCTTAAACACATTGGGAGACACACAATCATCTACTGCCGAAAAAGACGAGCGCCATGCATTAATATCCTACTACGGACGTCTCAACTATACATTCATGGACAGATATGTATTGACAACCACAGTACGTAGCGACGGAACATCCCGTTTCAATCCGAACAACCGCTGGGGAGTATTCCCTTCTGTGGCATTGGCATGGAAAATGAACGAAGAATCATTCCTGAAAGATGTGAAGGCTCTAAGCAACTTGAAGCTACGCACCAGTTTTGGTATCACAGGGCAACAGGAAGGAATAGGAAACTACAATTACATTCCCGTATACACCATCAGTCAGAATGGTGCACAAGTGTTGTTCGGAGACCAGTATTATTATTCCTATCGTCCGCAGGCATACGTAGAGAACCTGAAATGGGAAACAACTTCTTCCTGGAATTTTGGGGTGGACTTCGGCTTCTTAGACAACAAGATTACCGGTTCGTTTGATTATTATACCCGTAAAACAAAAGATTTGCTCGCCACCGTACCTTCACCGGCAGGAGTCAATTTCTCCAAAAATATCCTGACCAATGTAGGTAACGTGAAAAGTCGCGGATGGGAACTTACGTTAAACGCAACTCCAATCAGCAATAAAGATTTCACATGGGATGTGAGTTACAATATGTCATGGCAAAAACAAGAAGTAACAAACCTTTCCTTAGTGAAGGGTGGAGCTGTCACAAACACATTGGTCGGTCCCAACATCGACAGTTATCAGTTTCAGGTGCTGACAGAGGGATACGCCCCAAACATGTTCTACGTTTACCATCAGCTATATGATGCCAACACTGGAAAGCCGATTGAAGGAGCATACGCCGACATCAACAATGACGGACAAATCAACTCTTCCGACTTGTACCACTTCCATTCACCGGCTCCGGACTATATTTTCGGACTAAGTACATCTTTAAGATATAAAAAGTGGCGTCTAGCGACAAGCTTAAGAGCAAACCTGGGAAACTATGTCTACAACGGTGTAGCCATGAATACCGGCGCATGGAGTACTGTCAGCTATAATTCATTTCAGCTGAACAATCTCAACAAAGATTATCTTTACACCGGATTCCAAAACCGCCAGTATCTTTCAGACTATTATGTAAGAAATGCATCGTTCATTAAAATGGATAATTTATCATTGGCATACACGTTCAATAAGTATCTCAGTATGACAGCGATGGTACAAAATGTATTTACCATCACCAAATACAACGGAGTAGACCCGGAAGTTCCGAACGGAATGGATTTATCCTTCTATCCGAGACCCAGAACATTCTCGATGAATCTGGCTTTTACATTCTAAGAATCTTAAATTTTGACAACAATGAAAAAATCAATTTATATAATCTTGATGATGGTTGCTGTAATAGGCGGACTAGCATCCTGTACCGACGATTTGAATCAGAAGCCTCATGCGCAAACGACTTCGGATGATGTTTATTCCGACGCAGCCAACTACAAAATGGTATTGGCTAAACTATATACAGCTTTTGTAACCATGGGACAAGAGAAAGGAAACTCCAGCAGTCTCGACCTGACCAGTAACAGCGGACAGGATTACATGCGTTGTTTCTTCAATTTGCAGGAATGTGGAACCGATGAAGTCGCTTCCACCTGGCTTGAGGGAGACAAAGTAAAAGATCTGACTTACCTCTCATGGGACGCAAACGACCCTTGGGTATCGGATATGTACTACCGAATCTATTATAATATCGCGTTGTGTAACGAGTTTATCAGAAACTCCACCGACGGCAAAATCGCCGGATTCACGGAAAGCCAGCAAGCAGAAATCAAACATTACAGAGCAGAAGCCCGTTTCTTAAGAGCTTTCTGCTATTATCACGCAATGGATCTTTTCCGCAATATCCCTTTCGTTACCGAAAATGACCCTGTAGGTTCTTTCATTCCTCCAAGATACACCACAAGCCAGGTATTCAGTTATGTAGAAAGTGAATTAAAAAGCATCGATCCAGATTTATTGAGTAAAGACTCATGTGAATATGGCCGTGCAAACAAAGATGCTGCTTACACACTGCTAGCAAAGTTGTATCTTAACGCTTCGGTTTACACCGGCACCGCACACTATTCAGACTGTATCGCATATTGCGAGAAGGTGATTGCCGACGGATATTCACTGGATGCAGATTACAAGAAGCTTTTCAATGCAGACAATAACAAACGCACGGACGAAATCATCTTCGCTTTCCCGGTAGATGCCACCAATACTGTTTCGTGGGGTTCGACTACTTATCTGGTATGTGGTGCTGTCAGCAACACCTCCGATTATCAAAAACCGGCCGACTATGGCGTAGCAGCCGGATGGGGAATGTTCCGTTCCAGAGGGGAACTTCCGGCATTATTCAGTAATAAAGACGGACGTAAACTCTTCTTCACAGAAGGACAGACTCAATATCTGGACGAAATAGACAACCAAAGTTATGGTTACTTTGTTTCCAAATGGACAAACTTGACAGACGCCGGAACAGCAGCTTCGAATACGGCCGATGGAGGTGTAAACACAGATTACCCTGTATTCCGCCTGGCTGAAGTATATTTGATGCTGGGAGAAGCTGTAGCCCGCGGAGGAGCAGGAAGCTCTGCTTCAGAAGCATTAGGATATATGAATGCGCTGCGCCAGCGTGCTTTCGGGGACAACTACGAATCTGACGGCAAATTGACTGCTGCCGACCTGACCGTAAATTTTTATCTTGATGAACGTGCTCGCGAGATGTATTGGGAATGCCAACGCCGCACCGACCTAATCCGCTATGGAAAATTCACGACATCCGACTATCTGTGGCAATGGAAAGGGGGCATCAAAGACGGACAGGCTGTCGCAAGTAAATACAATTATTATCCCATTCCGGCAACCGATCTCACAGCAAATCCCAATTTGTTTAATACGGAATACTAACCTTATATTTAAAAAGTAATGAAAATAAAATATAGATTCATCCAATTCCTTACCGGAATCATTGCCTCTCTGATGGCAATGACGTCCTGTAGTACCGATTGGGACAAGATGTTCCTATCGAGCCTTGAAAGCAATAAGTTGACTGCCACAGAAAGCAATGTTGTGCTGAGCAAAGAAACCTCAAAACAAATAGTCATGACACTGGTATGGTCTAATCAAACCATTGCCATCAGTAATCCGGATGTCTCAATTCCAAATACGCTGACCAATTTCATACAGGCTTCCACAACCGAAGATTTCTCGTCAAATGTACAGGAAACACAAGTAACCACTTATTCGCATCCTTACACGGGAGCAGATTTAAACACACTGGCTAAGAATTTAAGTTTGAAAGCCGACACTGTCAACAATGTCTACTTTAGACTGAAAGCCCGACTGGGAGCAAATATGGAAGCCGTCTACAGCAACGTTGCCACAGTCGCTATCACTCCTTATAGCATTGACATGACTATCGGACATGTTCTCGATTCGAAAAAAAGCGTTACCGCAACAACACTGGCTTCTCTCAATGCAGATGGCGTCTACAAAGGATTCATGGGAGTAACAGCATGGTACAACTTCTTCTTACAGGAAGGCGACGGCACCACCTGGGGCAACAATGCAACAACAGGTACAGCCTTCGAAGCTTCATCTGCTGACGGCAGTTGGAATTTCTGGTTCCCGGGACAAAGCGGATGTTATTATACAATTGTCAACACGGTAAAAAAACAATGGTCGGCTCTTCTGCTGCCATCATTAACAGCGAGCGGCGACATCGCCGGAGATATGACTTTCAACCGCGACTCATTGCAATGGACCCTTACATTCACAGCAAAAGCCGCAGGAACAGCTACCCTGAAAATGAACACAACCGGACTTCAGTATGACTATGCTACCGGTACAGACGATACCAAAGCAGTAAGCACACCGGTAGGATTCGTTCAGGATGGTTCGAATGTGGATTTTGCCTCTTCGGCAGGAAACATCACAGTTACCATACCAAAGGCTGGAGAATGTACGCTCGTTCTTAACCTGAAAAACCCGAAAGCATGGACTTGCTCGGTCAAAGCCGGCAGCAGTACTCAAAACACGGTAAGTCAATATTTGTATGTTCCGGGTGTCGACGACGGTATCAGTGGGTCATGGACTTTCAACAATTACCTGCGCCTTTATGATGACAGCAACCTGAATTATGCCGGGGTAATCCAAGTTAACTCTCAATGGGGATACACCTTCAACCCAACAAAAGACGACTGGAATGACAAATATACAATGGCTGGCGGCGACGCATATTCAGGAACACTGGCTTATCAGGGAAATACCAATCTGAGTGCTCCAACAGCGGGCCTCTATTTATTCAATGTTTCGCTCAAAGGACTCACCTATTCCCTGACAGCATTGAGTAACCAGATTTATGCAGCTGGTCTGAATGACGACTGGTCGTTCAATACTCCATTGACGGAGACATCCACAATCGGTGTCTACAGCGGACAGGTAACTATATCCAAGGCCTCATCCTGGGGATTCAAGATTTATCCGGTGAAAGACAACTGGGATTTGGTATTCGGAGGTTCTAAAGGAACGCTGTATTATAAGGGTAACGGCATCACCGACGACGCCTCTTTGAGTGCAGGAACATATACACTCGCCGTAAATTTAGTAGCAGGAACCTATTCAATTTCAAAATAAAACGTAAACGATAATGAAAAATATAAGATATTCAATGCTGTGTGTCCTTTTTGCAGCTTTGGCTTTAATGAGTTTTGGGGCTTGTAAAAGTGATGACTCTCCTAAATTTCCGGATGAACCGACTTACGACATGAGTGGTTTTGCCAAGGGAGCAGACGTAAGTTGGCTGACGGAAATGGAAAACTCCAGCGTGTTATTCTATGACAGTCTTGGCCGTCAAAAAGAATGTATGCACCTTCTGCGCGAACTGGGAATGAATACTATCCGCCTTCGTGTGTGGGTGAATCCCAAAGATGGATGGTGTAATGCCGGCGATGTATTGGCAAAGGCTATTCGTGCACAGAATCTGGGATTCCGATTATTAATAGATTTCCATTACAGTGATTCGTGGGCAGATCCTTCCCAGCAAACTAAACCGGCCGCATGGGACGGATTGAGTTTTGACAGCCTCAAAATAGCAATGTCTAACCATACGCAGGCAGTATTAGAAAAGCTCAAAGACAAGAATATCGATGTTGAATGGGTACAAGTGGGTAACGAAACTCGTGACGGTATGCTTTGGGAAGATGGTCGCGCCTCCTCCAGTATGCAGAATTTTGCAGATTTGGTGAACACCGGCTACAGTGCTGTAAAAAATGTGTATCCATCCGCCAAAGTGATTGTACACCTCGATAACGGCTACGACAACAACCTTTATCGTTGGATGTTCGACGGACTCACCAAATACAAAGCCAAGTATGACGTTATCGGAATGTCTCTCTATCCGGATTCCACGAATTGGAAGACTTACAACGAAAAATGTCTCGCCAATATGAATGATATGGTGAGCCGCTATGGAAAAGAAGTGATGCTCTGTGAAGTTGGATTCGCCGCTTCGGATGCAGCAAACTCCTATAAATTTCTAACCGACATCATTTCAAAAGCAAAATCGGTAACTGACAGCAAATGCTTGGGCGTGATCTACTGGGAGCCGCAGGCCTATAACAGCTGGAAAGCATACAAACTGGGTGCTTTTGATGATAATGGGAAACCAACGATTGCTTTAAATGCCTTTAAAAACAACTAATCAAAGAAGCAAAGAAGGGAGAGCCTCCATTGGCTTTCTCTTCTTTTTCAACAAACCGGAGTCCTGTCGAAGTTCTGTAATCACGTAAATTTTGATCCGGAAGAGAATAAAGCATTACCGGAGAAATAAAGCATCAGCAAAGCAGTATTTGCCATTTTCATTGTGTATCGGCAAAGAGGGAATTTATTTTATTTCCATGACAGCTGAAAAAATTGCCAGATATAATACCTTTTCATTTGTCAGGTAGATAAGTCTGTTTCAAAAGTATCCATGCTTGTTTTAGGAACAAGATAAAACTTTGTCATGAATCTTCCTTTTACCTGTTGATAAGAGCTTCCGACAAATCAATTTGCAGAAATTAAGTATAAAGAAGTAACATTTAATCATCTCCGCAGATGGAGTGATAAGGGTAATTCTTGTTTTTCTTTTATTAGATATAAACCGATATGATGAAAAAATTAATCACTCTCGCCCTTGTGCTGGGAAGCTTCTGGACAGCAATGGCACAGCGGCAAGACATTCTTCTCGAAAAAAACTGGAAATTCAAACAAGGGGATGTTTCGGGAGCTGAATCCCAAAGCTTCAATGATAAATCCTGGCAAACCGTAACCATCCCTCACGACTGGGCTATATCAGGCCCATTCGATAGGAAACACGACTTGCAGCAAGTGGCTGTCACTCAAAACGGAGAAAGTGTAGCTACATGGAAAACAGGACGTACCGGCGGACTGCCCTATGTAGGTATCGGTTGGTATCGCAACACCTTTTCGGTTCCTGATTTCAGAAAAGGGGAAAAACGTGCGGTGCTCCTATTTGATGGCGCAATGAGTGAAGCCCAAGTGTTCGTAAACGGCAAAAAAGCTATTTTCTGGCCTTACGGCTATAACTCCTTCCATTGTGACGTGACCGATCTTCTCAATGATAACGGTCTGGACAACGAACTGGCTGTCCGCCTGGAGAACAAGCCTCAGTCGTCTCGCTGGTATTCGGGAGCCGGACTCTACCGGAATGTCCACTTACTTGTGACCGAACAGGTGCATGTGCCTGTGTGGGGAACGTATATTACGACTCCTTTTGTTTCTAAAGAATATGCTTCCGTAAAATTGAAAACGGAAATTGAAAATGCAGGGAACAAAGATGTAAGAATTGTTACGAATATCACGGATGCTTCCGGGAAAGTCGTGTCGACAAAAGACAACACGATGAAGATTAATCACAATCAGCCTTTCGAACAGAACCTCACCGTGTATCAGCCGAGTCTCTGGTCGCCTGAATCACCTTATCTGTATACAGCCAAATCTAAAATATATGTAGAGGGTCGTCAAGTCGATGAATATTCTACTCGCTTCGGCATACGCGACATCCGGTTTATTGCCGATAAAGGGTTTTATCTGAACGGTGAAAAACGAAAAATACAAGGAGTATGCAACCATCACGACTTAGGACCTCTGGGTGCAGCCGTGAATGTGTCCGCCCTGCGCCGCCAGTTAACTCTCCTGAAAGAAATGGGATGCGATGCCATCCGCACATCGCACAACATGCCGGCTCCGGAGCTCGTCGCTCTCTGCGATGAAATGGGATTCATGATGATGATAGAACCTTTCGACGAATGGGACATTGCGAAATGTGAAAACGGATATCATCACTATTTCGGAGAGTGGGCAGAAAAAGACATGGTGAACATGCTCCGCCATTACCGGAACAACGCAAGTGTCATCATCTGGAGTGTCGGCAACGAAGTTCCTTCTCAATGCAGCCCCGAAGGTTACAAGGTAGCTTCCTTCTTACGAGATATCTGCCATCGCGAAGATCCGACTCGTCCCGTTACCTGCGGTATGGATCAGTTATCGTGTGTGCTGGATAACGGTTTTGCAGCCATGCTCGACATTCCGGGATTTAACTACCGTGTCCACCGCTATAAAGAAGCGTACAATCGTCTTCCCCAGAATATTGTATTAGGAAGCGAAACCACATCGACGGTAAGTTCACGTGGTGTATATAAATTTCCGGTAGTAACCAAAGCCGATGCAATGTATGACGATCATCAGTCTTCATCATACGATCTGGAATATTGTTCCTGGTCTAATATCCCGGACTATGATTTTGCCATGGCCGATGACAACGATTGGGCTATCGGCCAATTTGTCTGGACCGGATTCGATTATTTGGGTGAACCCTCTCCATACGACACAGACGCCTGGCCAAGCCACAGTTCTTTGTTTGGCATCATTGATTTGGCTAGCATTCCCAAAGACAGGTATTACCTCTACAAAAGTGTTTGGGACAAAAAAGAGAATACGCTACATGTACTGCCTCATTGGACCTGGCCGGGACGTGAAGGAAAGACAACCCCCGTATTCGTCTACACAAATTACCCCTCTGCCGAACTCTTTATTAACGGAAAAAGTCAGGGGCGTCAAAGCAAAAACGATTCGACTGTAACAAATCGCTATCGTCTGATGTGGATGAATGCAGTGTATCAGCCAGGAGAAATCAAGGTGATAGCTTATAACAAAGAAGGAAAAGCTGTAGCAGAACAAATAGTGAAGACTGCAGGTAAACCGGATCACTTGAAGATTGTACCCGACAGAAAAACGATTACCGCCGATGGGAAAGACTTAGTGTATTGTACCGTAAGCGTCGTGGATAAAGAGGGTAATCTTTGCCCGAACGACCAGCGTCTTGTTGAGTTCAGCGTTAGTGGAAGCGGGACCTACAAAGCCTCAGCTAATGGCGATCCGACAAGTCTTGACTTGTTTCATCTGCCGAGGATGCATTTTTTCAACGGTCAACTCACCACTATTGCCCAAGCTGGCGAATCGGCAGGTATACTGCGCATCACAGCAAAGGCGAAAGGATTGAAAGCGACCAGTATTATGGTGGATGTGAAGTAATGTTCAAAGGCACGAAACGGATTCCGTAGGGTGAAAGATCAAAGCATAAATTCTTTGCCATGAGTAACGGCTTAAAAGTCGCTCTTTTCTTTTCCCTACCAGGAAAATTCATCCGGTAAACTGAAAATAAAACAAAAAAAAGAACAGGAGGTGTCTTGCCGAAGATACCTCCTGTTGCTTTTTATGGGATATATTTATATATTTGTATACTTATAAAGTATAAGAATATTGACAGTACATTTCTTTTGAGGAAAATAGCCAGTATTAGTTACATCTATTTCGATAACACAAACACAGAAGTTTTTATCTTCCCGAACACTTGATTTTTACATCTGAAAATCAAATTAATCCATTGTTATTGTTAGGATAGGTGATTAATAATTCTCCATAATTGAACGATTATTAAACATCATTTTTGCATTATGTCTACACCTTTGTATTTATTAATCTATTTTAATTTGAACCAAAAAATCAAAACCAAAGAAGTAATGAGTAATAAGAAGAGCTTATCTCAAGACTACAATTTTATTCAATTATGACTGTTTTTTTAAACAATTTAAAACAGTTAATATCAGAATAGCTGGCTAAAGTAGCCTTTGGATTTCATTATTTATAATTAAAAGAAGTAATTATTGAAACGTGTTTTTAAACGAACAGAGATCTTTCAGGATGCATATAACAAATGTTGCATTGTATAAACATCTCCGTAAAACAGAATTTATAATTACAGGCATATAGGTATTGATCTCCTTTTGGTAATTTGCAATAAACAAATTACACATGTTAACCCAAAAACAGGTTATACCATTGGAATCTGAAAGGCCACAAACCTAAATCATACTTATAAATTAAGATACAGGAAAACCAAAAAACCTTAAAATAAAAATAGGACAAAAAGCCAAAGAAGACTTTCTAACAGAACATTTTTAGATGAAGAGTTAGAGACTACAATAAAGCAATTTTTATTATAACCAAGGTTTACCGGACAAGAGATTAAGAATATTTGCTATTGCAAAGACACAAGCCTATATTTTTTGCTTTTGGACTAATTTCCCCCTTAATTGAACGAATAATAAACAATCACAGGTTGTGTACTTCATATTTTTGTTACAAATTTTAAACAATTATGCTATGAAAAGTTTTTTTACATTTTTTTTCTGCCTAGCCCTTTCCTGGACTACGTATGCAAATGCACAAAACTTAATTGCGGGTTGGGACGGGAATGGTATCACTGGAGATTCCTCGAAGCCCACGGATGTAGGTTGGCTAAACACAGTCAGTGCATCAATTCCATGGAATACAGCAAATGGAGGCGGAGGTTGTCGCTTTAGAGATGCCGGATCTGGATTTACAGCCGGAACCTTTAAAAATGAAGATGGAAGCATTAATGATTCAAGACACTTGATGCTGCGTTTCGATAATGATAGTTATTCATCTTCAGTATATGCTTATCCTGTAACATTAGCAGCAAACTCGACCTATGACTTCTCTTTAGATTACCTATGTGGTGGAAGCGGTACTCCTCCATTAAATCTAACAATAGGTGCCAGTACGACGGCTTCGGCTGCCGGTCAGATTATCGCAGTTGCTAAAGCTACGACAAACAGCACAACAACTTACCGACGGGCAACCGTTTCGTTCGCTACAACTTCTGCCGGAGTATATTACATCACCTTTTCCGGAGACCGAGCATGGTTTGGTATCACAAATCTCAACCTGGTAAAAAGTAATATAGAGCTGACCGAATTGAATAAACAATACAACAAGCTTACTTTTTCTACGTTGTCGACAAGTGGTGATTCACTTAAGATTACATCAAATCTAAACCTTCCTACAACTTTAGGCAGCAATGGAGTAACTGTTAGCTGGACATCTTCCAATCCGTCTGTTATCAGCGAAACCGGAACAGTTACGCAACCTGAGAAATACAACGCAGGAGTAATACTGAATGCTAAAGTTTCTCAATTAATAGGAGACAGCACCTATACTATGAGTAAAGCATTCAAACTTATTGTTTTGGGAGTTATACCCACTCCGGAAGAACTTGCCCAATGGGATTTCAATAACAGCGAAATTTCTGTAAACAATGGGGTTACAACAGTACAAGACGTCAATAGTGGTTTTGTAGGAACTCTGCACAATGAGGCCAGAATCAGAACAATCGGAACAGGTGATGAGCAATTTAATGTATTAGATCTTGGCAATGGTACGGGATATTTTGATATGGGAACCGAGATTGGAAAAGCAATCTATTCATTGACAAATTATACCGTTTGTGGCTATTTCAGAGTTGAAGATGATTATTCTAATTTGAGTGGTAATGGTAATTTTTATTGGACATTCTCCAATAGTGAGGACTCTGGCGTAGATAAGAATGGGTATATGATCGGTAGATTAAATAATCAAAGTCACAGTGTTTCCACGAATTATTACAATTTAGGAAATCAATCAACAACTGATGGAACGGTAGCTTCAAAGGGGGCATGGCATCATATTGCGTATGTTCAGGAAGGGAATACCGGAAAAATCTATATTGATGGAGAGCTAAAAGCCACCAATACCGAAATGACTAATTTACCGGCCTTTGCTATTGCCAAAACAGGGTTCACCGGAACATTACACAACTGGCTGGGACGTTCCAATTTCCCATCAGATTCCTATCTTCGCAAAACGCTATTATACGATTTCAGAGTACTTGCAAGTGCAATATCTGCCGTTGATATTAATTTAGACTACTTAAATGTACCAAACACGATAGACCAGCTGAATACTGCATACTCGAACAACCCGGACTATATAGCAAACGAATTAACCACAGAAAAAGACAATCTGAACCTGGGTAACTTGAGTGCTGTCAAAGAAAATCTAACTTTACCTACAACCGGAACTTTAGATCCCACGATCAGCATTACCTGGAAATCTTCCAATACAAACCTAATCGATGCTTCCGGCATTGTCACACGTCCTGACTTCTACAATTACACAGATACAC
>JASGFJ010000017.1:0-95131 GCA_047605645.1 Dysgonamonadaceae bacterium
CTTACAAAGTAATGGCAATATTTTGTTTACAATACGTACGTCACCGAATGGTTACCTTTCAGATTGTTTTCAAACGGTTGACCTTTGCCTTCAAAAAAAGAGATATGTTTCGTTTGAATGAAGGTAATCGTTATGTCGTTTGTCCGGTTGGAGTTGATTTGCGCAAGGGCATTGACAGTCTGTGTGGCTTGATTCAATTAATCACTTGTCAATGGAACGCTGTTGTATGTTTCTCTCCTCTTTTAATAGTAAGGTCTATCTGCTCGTTGTTTTCTCATTGGAAGTCTGTGCACGAAAGAACAGCTTTTCCGTCCTATTGCTTCTTAGTTCCGGAAAGTAGGGCATAAAAGGAAAATACCATCTTATCATTGAAGAATTGACTGACTTGTAATTAAATTATAGCGCCTTTGGATGGACGTTCTGGTATTGAAAAATAGGAAACCAGCCATCGTATACAGGATGTACGTGATGTGCGCACGATAAAAGGAGGTATATCGCATTTTAAGAATTACTTAATTTGTGTATGGATAATACTTTCTTTACTTTTGTCGGACTGTTTTGTCTTTTATTATTTTCATCATAATATCCTTTATTCAAATGAAAAGATATTTTTCAATTTTACTGTTCTTCTTTTTTTTGCTCTTTAGCGTGAATTCGGCTTATGCTACTCGTATTGTATCACTGGCTTCATCGTTGACAAAGAATGTACAATATCTTGGAGCCGAAAACGAGTTGGTCGGACGGACGAGCTTTTGCAAAACATCCCTAAATATTCCCATTGTAGCAAGTGCAGTGAAAGTAAATATTGAAAAAGTTGTTGCGCTTAAACCTGATTTGGTTTTAGCTTCTTCCCTTACTCAACCGGAAACATTGGCTGCTTTGAAAAAGATGGGCATCAAGGTTGTTCTTTTTCAAAGTCCTAAATCATACGCAGAACTATGTGAGCAGTTTTTGAATTTAGGTAAAATGATTGGTCGCGAGGAGCAGGCTCGCAAGGTACTTGCCTCGACAAATCAAAAGGTAAATCTGTTGAAGGCGAAAGCTCAGTCAAACAAGCGCGTTTTTATTGAATTAGGTGCAAATCCGTTGTTTGCTGTTATTCCCAATACCTTTATGGATGATTACATTCGGTTTGCCGGAGCAAAAAATATTGCTCAGGGAATGAAGACCGGTTCTATTACGCGAGAAGCCGTTCTTGTTCGTAATCCCGAAGCAATTTTTATTGTAACTATGGGTGTTTTGGCGGAACAGGAAAAGAAGCAATGGGAGAAATACAGTACTCTTGCAGCCACAAAAAACAAGAAGATTTTTGTGGTTGATTCAGATAAAGCTTGTACTCCGACTCCGGTTACTTTTGTCGAAACGCTTGAAGCTATTGTTAAAGGGTTGAAATAGAGGTATGAAAGAAAATGGACTTGTTCACGTATATACCGGAGACGGAAAAGGAAAATCCACAGCTGCTGTCGGGCTTGCTTTAAGAGCCTTAGGTCACGGGCAAAAAGTCTGTTATTGTTCTTTTCATAAAAATCCGGAGAAATACAGATACAAGGAAATAGAGAAACTGCAACAAGCAGGAGCGGATATTTTCTGTTTTGCCAAAGATCATCCCCATCTTGATCGGAGCCTTGATGAGACGGTAATTCGAAGAGAGACGTACGAAGGAGTAGCAAAAATAAGATGTGAATTGTATACAGCCTCTTATGATTTAATTATTTTGGATGAAATTCTTATTTCCGTGAGAGATCATTTTCTTGAAGAAGAGTTGCTGACCGACTTGATTCGGCAGAAACCTGAAACTGTAGAACTGGTCTTAACCGGAAGGGGAGCTTCTGATGTTATTATAGCTTTGGCCGATTATGTGAGTGACGTTAGAAATCTAAAACACCCGTACGATGAGCGAAAGATCGGAAGCCGGGAGGGAATTGAATATTGATATGACTTTACGAGTTTACGGAAAAAATAGAATTGTCTTTTTACTCGCGTTGGTGCTATTGCTTGTCCTGGCCGCTGTTTGGTCGCTGTTTTCAGGTGATATTGATGTGTCGTGGAAGCAGTTGCCGTTTGTCCTTCAACACCCGGACAGCATGGAATACGCCGTGTTGGTGAATTTACGGATTCCGCGGCTGCTTTTATCGTTTGCGGTAGGCGCTTCTTTGAGTATTTCGGGAGCTATTCTTCAGGGGATTTATAAAAATCCGTTAGTAGAACCTTTTACACTCGGTATTTCCGGTGGCGCTTCTTTGGGAGTAGCGCTGACCATTGTTTCCGGATTGTCCGCGGCTATTGGTGGCCTGATACTTCCGTTAGCAGGATTCTTAGGCGCTTTTATTACCATCTTTTTAGTCTATGTCCTGGGAATTCGCCGGAGTAGCTCCAATGTCAATCGAATGTTGCTGACAGGAGTTATGATTAGTTTTGTGTGTTCTTCTCTGTTGATGTTCTTGTTGTCGATTAGTTCCTCGGAAAATATGCATAGTATTATATTCTGGACAATGGGTTCGCTGGATGAACCAAACGGAACACTGATTGTCACGATGCTTACAGGTTGTTTTGTCGTATATCTATTGTCTCATTTTTTTGCAAATTCGTTGAATGCAATGCAACTGGGAGAAGATGATGCTCGTCATTTGGGGGTGAATGTATCTCTGACCATTAAAATATTGTTTGTTATGACCTCTTTACTAACCGGATTGTGTGTTTCTATTGCAGGTATCATCGGTTTTGTAGGGTTGGTGATTCCGCATATAATGCGTAAAGCGATTGGTTCCGACTTTCGGGTGTTGCTAACTGCAAGTTTTCTGGGAGGAGGATTGTTTCTGATTGTTTGTGATGTATTGGCGCGAACATTGATTGCGCCGAATGAGCTTCCTGTGGGAGTCTTGACCGGAATCATCGGAGGAATCGCATTTATTATTCTTTTAAGCAAAAAGGAGGCAGCATGGCGAAAATAACGGATACTCAAATGTTATCGGTAGAACATCTGACAGGCGGATACAGAAATTTCAGAGTAAAAGACATTTCTTTTCAATTGAATAACGGTGATTTTGCCGGAGTAATTGGCCCTAATGGTTCTGGTAAAAGTACGCTGCTGAAGTTGATTTTAGGGGATATCAAAAAATCAGACGGATGTATTGTCTTAGACGGAAATGATTTGTCGAAAATGACAATCCTCGAGAAAGCAAGAAATATAGCTGTCGTTACCCAACACATCGAACCGTCCGGCGATATGACAGTTTTAGAATACATATTGTTAGGCAGGCTTCCTTATCGGGAGAAATTCCAGTTTTTCGATAGAAAACACGATATTCAACTGGCTGAGAAATATATGGCGTTAACCGGCATCGAGCGGTATAAAAAAAATCTTTTATCCATGTTAAGCGGTGGTGAGCGGCAAATGGTAGCTATGGCTCGGGCATTAACCCAGGAACCAAAACTTCTGTTACTGGATGAACCGACTTCGCAGCTTGATATTAATCATCAGCTTCATATTCTCGATTTAGTAAGCCATCTCAAAGATGAATTGAATTTAACCATTCTGATGATTATCCATGACCTCAATCTGGCAAGTGCTTATTGCAATAAATTAATTATGATTTCGGAAGGGAAAGTATTTGCACAAGGACAGCCAGAGGATGTTATTCAAGACGAAATTATACGTGAAGTTTATCATACCAGTGTTGTTACTCGACCTAATCCGGTGACAGGAAAGCCAACTGTTTTCCTTGTTCCCGATAACTAATCCTGTCTTTGATTTTTTGAAATGCAGATTTGTTTTCGTATTTATGATTCTCGTCCGATATTCTTATCTGCCCATTCCGACAGTTGTAAAATATAAGGAACAAGCCCTTGTCCTTGGGCAGTCAGGTTGTATTCAACACGCGGAGGAACTTCTGCAAAAACTTTCCGCTTTAAAAATCCATTGGTCTCTAAATTCTTTAATGTAGAAACGAATACTTTCAAAGAAATGCCATCAATAAGATTGAACAATTCATTAAATCGAAGAATCTTATTTTCATGAAGAATTAAAATGATGAGTATTGACCACTTGTCACCCAATCTATCCGTCACAACTCGGAGAGGACATGTCTTTTCACAGGGCTTTTTTTTTGTTAAAATTTTATCCATAACTTCTGTATTTTCAATATGACTAACCTTTTGGTTATATGCTTACTCGTTGGTAACTTATTGTAAATAACTAGTCTATGACTTACCTTTAATGAGTCAAAGATAAGAATTTCTACTTTGGAAATTAATGGTTTATAATTAAAAGTAAATATAGTATGCAGCGTAATAATGAACAGGCTCTGATAATTGATAATCATTCACATGTGACAATTCCCATCGAAAAACATATTCAGGCGATGGATGAGGCCGGTATTGACAAGGCTTTGTTGTTCCGGACTTTAGTCCATCCGGAGAATGCAGAAAGTGCAAAAGAAATAAGGCAAGAGATGCTCACTCTTCAAAAAATACTTGACGGAGATTCGGCATTTGCACAAAAAGGAGCTGAAATGGCCTTTCGTGAATTAACCGATGCGGTAGACAAGTATCCGGATCGGTTTATCGGATTTGGTGCCGTTCCGTTGAATTTGTCGGTAGAGAATACTGTAAAGTATATCAGAGAGGAAGTGTTAAGTCGTAAATTGGTTGGTTTAGGGGAGTTTACATTGGCCAGCAAAACGGTCTCTCTTCTTGAAAATGTATTTATAGCCTCGCATAGTTTAGGAAAATTGCCGTTATGGATTCATACTTTTAATCCTCTCTCACTCCAGGATATACAGCAAATAGGATATTATGCTGTCAGGTTTCCCGATGTTCCTGTTATTTTAGGACACATGGGTGGTTCTAATTGGCTGGAAGCAATTGAGATGGTACGAAAATCGAAAAACATCTATATGGATACTTCCGCTTGTTTCTCAACTTTGGCTTTAAAGATTGTAGTTCGGGAAATTCCGGACAGAGTCTTATTTGGTGTTGACTATCCTTACGGTGATATGCTGATTGCCCGGCAAACATTGGAGCGGGTTTGTCGAAACGAAAAGGATTTGGTAAAAATTCTTGGGGGAAATATACAGAAATTATTACGTATAGAGTAGAAAGAATATTTATATCTCGATAAGCATAATTATTTAGCCTTTCGTTGAGATATATTTATTGCAACTAGTTCTGGTTTGATTGATTGTGTGTTATGTTATTGATGGTTGGTTGTTTATTGGAATCTGTTTTAGGCTTGAAAATAGAAACTAAGCGTGAGGACATACCTTTTTTCTCTTAAAATCGTCTGTGCAATCAATAAGATACAGCAGCTATTTCAGGTTTTATTTGAATAATAATTTTACGTTGATAGTGAGTGGCTTATGTTTAAAAGTAAGTACATTCTTCTGTTGTGTAATAATCGGTAAGCTCTACTGGTATAGGCAGGATGATAAAAAAACGGGCCGGATGAAGATTTAATTCATTCTGCCCGTTCTTATTTTTTTATAATAACTATTCTTTCATTCCGTAGGCCAAATCTCCGGCATCGCCTAATCCCGGAATAATATAAGCGTGTTCATTTAATTCCGGATCCACAGCAGCCGTCCAAATGGTTGTGGAGGCATCGGGGAATTTCGCTTTGCAATATTCAATTGCTTGTTGACTGGCGATAATACTTGCTATGTGGATGTGTTTCGGTATTCCTTTAGTCATCAATGCATGGTAAGCCAACTCCATGCTTCCGCCGGTAGCCAGCATTGGGTCGGTTAGGATCAATACTTTCTCGTCGAGTCGGGGAGAAGCGATGTATTCGATGAAAATATTGAAGTTCTCGCTGTTTTCTTTATATTTCCGATAAGCAGAAACGAATGCATTTTCCGCTTTGTCTAAATAATTAAGAAACCCATGATGGAAGGGAAGCCCGGCTCTGAGGATGGTGCCTAAAACCACATTGCTCTCCGGTAGATTCGTTGGAGATACACCTAATGGTGTTTCAATCCCTTTGGAGGCATAATCAAATGATTTGCTTATTTCATACGCCATCACTTCACCGATGCGCTCAATATTCCGTCTGAACCGCAGTCGATCATTCTGTACGTGTACGTTTCTTATCTCGCTTACAAACTGATTGAGTATGGAATTGTTTTCCGAGAGGTTGATTATTTTCATAAAAAGTTTTTCTTTGAAAAATCTGTCGCTTCTTTGTTTAATAAATGATTTATTTCTGGCGATTTAATGTTAAACACAGGTTTGTGTGCGTTGCGGAATTAAATCTTGCAAAGATGATAATTTTCGACGAATACTATTGCTTTTTTTATACAAAAAATGCCCGGAACCGCTCTGCTTTTTTTATCCCTGTAAGGCGGGTTGCCTTATTTAAATCTTTTCTTTTTGTTTGGAAATATATTGATAATGCATCCCGCCATGTTTGATTGTTGATTAATTCCTGGTGAGAAATAGCTTGGTCTTATAAGGCAGGGCATCAATTACTCTGGCGATTATATCCGGAAAGAATTGGTATTCGAGCGCGTGTACTTTTTCCGCCACCTGGTGATGTGTGTCTTGGCTGTCAATCAGGCAGGTCGCTTGAAAAATAATATCCCCTTCGTCATAATTTTGGTCTACATAATGGATGGTAATTCCGGATTCTTTCTCTTGAGCCTCCACCACTGCTTTGTGCACATTATCGCCGTACATTCCTTTTCCTCCGTAGTTAGGAAGTAGTGCCGGGTGGATGTTTATTATTCTGAAAGGATAGAAGCGAATGATGTTTTCCGGTACTTTCAGCAGAAATCCGGCCAGGACAATGAAATCAATCTTTTCCTCCTGAAGATAGCAGATTACATCGTCTGTATCGACGAATTGTTTCGCTGTAAACGTCCTGGATTTAACTCCCAACTTTTTTGCACGTTCATGAACAAATGCGGTTTCTTTGTTGCTGATGATAGTCGAAATCTCCAAATTTGGATGATTTTGAGTAAAATCTTTGATAATGTTTTCGGCATTAGAACCCGAACCGGATGCGAAAATAGCAATTCTTGTCATTGTTTTAGGTTTGAATTTGCACAGAAAAAAACTTTTTGTGCATGTTTTATTAATTTTCTACTCTAAAAATTTGTCTTATTCGAAGAAAAATCTGTTTCTTTGTACCTGCAAAATTAAAAAGATAAAATTATTTACTAATTAAAAATCAAAATTATGTCTGACGTAGCATCAAAAGTGAAAGCTATTATTGTTGATAAACTAGGTGTAGAAGAATCAGAAGTGACTCCTACAGCAAGTTTTACAAATGATTTAGGTGCAGATTCACTTGATACAGTGGAACTAATTATGGAATTTGAAAAAGAATTTGGAATTTCAATTCCTGATGACCAAGCTGAAAAAATTGCAACTGTAGGTGACGCAGTTACTTATATCGAAGCAAATCAATAATTATTTTATTTCCATTAAATAATAAACATGGATTTAAAAAGAGTAGTAGTAACAGGTCTGGGTGCTGTTACTCCATTGGGCAATGATGTGGAAACCACATGGGAAAATGCACTTAATGGAAAAAGCGGAGCTGGACCTATTACTCAATTTGATGCATCCAATTTTAAAACTCATTTCGCTTGTGAGGTGAAAGATTTTGATCCAAGTAAATATTTGGACAGAAAAGAAGCTCGTAAGTGTGACAGATATTCGCAGTTGGCTATTGTCGCTGCAGAAGAAAGTCTGGCTGATGCCGGATTTGATTATGACAAATTGGATAAGGATCGCGTAGGTGTGATCGTTTCATCAGGAATAGGTGGTATTCGTACCTTCGAAGACGAAGTAACCAGTTATACCTTGCATAAAGATCTAGGTCCTAAATTCAATCCGTTCTTTATTCCTAAAATGATTGGTGATATTGCTTCCGGGCATATATCGATCAGACATGGATTCAGAGGACCGAATTTCGGAACTGTCTCTGCTTGTGCTTCTTCTACAAACGGAGCGATATCTGCTTTCGACTTAATTCGTTTAGGTAAAGCAGATGTGATTGTAACAGGTGGTGCAGAAGCAGCAGTTTGCGCTTCTGGTATAGGTGGATTTAATGCCTTGACCGCATTGTCAACCCGTAATGAAAGTCCGGAGACAGCTTCTCGCCCATTCAGCAAAAGTCGTGACGGCTTTGTTTTGGGAGAAGGTGCTGTCTGCCTTATTCTTGAAGAAATGGAACATGCTTTGGCGCGTGGCGCCAAAATCTACGCAGAAGTAGTTGGTGGTGGAATGTCCGGAGATGCTTATCACCTGACAGCTTCCCATCCCGAAGGATATGGTGCGAAACTTGTGATGAAAGCTGCATTGAAGGATGCCGGAATGACGTCAAAAGATATCGACTATATCAACGTCCATGGAACTTCTACTCCGGTAGGTGACCCTTCGGAGCTGAAAGCTATCAAAGAAGTTTTCGGAGAAGATGCTTATCGTTTGAATATCAGCTCAACCAAATCAATGACCGGACACTTATTAGGTGCGGCCGGCGCTTTGGAGGCTATGTTTAGTGTTTTAGCTGTTAAAAACGATATCGTACCTCCTACAATAAACTTTGCGGAAGGGGATGAGGATGAGGAAATCGACTACAAATTGAACTTGACATTTAATAAAGCCCAAAAAAGGGTTGTTAATGCAGCTCTTTCAAATACTTTTGGCTTTGGAGGACATAACGCCTGCATTATCGTAAAGAAGTTTGAGAAGTAGAAACGCAATATCAAAGCTTTATAGAAGCATACGGCTTCTCCCTAAAAGGGGGAAAGAGCCGTATGTTTCTTTTTTTAAAATATTAGGTTTCTATCCCTATCATATCACGTTGTATGAGCAGGCTTTGTTGCATAAGTCATCGTCCATTAAACTGAAAAATGGGAAATGGATTAATAATGAGCGACTTGAGTTTTTAGGAGATGCTATTTTAGATGCCATTGTGGCTGACATTGTATTCAAGCAATTTGAATATAAGAAAGAAGGATTTCTGACGAGTACACGTTCTAAAATTGTACAGCGGGATACATTGAACAAACTTGCTGTGGATATTGGTTTGGATAAACTAATAAAGACCACTACGCGCAATCTTTCACACAATACTCACATGTATGGTAATGCTCTTGAGGCACTGATTGGCGCTATTTATCTAGATCAAGGCTATCGTGTTGCAAAAAGATTTGTTCATGAACGCCTCATTCAGGAATTTCTGGATATGGAGCGGGTGGTGAAAAAAGAAGTGAATTTTAAATCCCGGTTGATCGAGTGGAGTCAGAAAAATAAAATTGAGATCTGTTTTAATCTGGTAGATACTTTCAATGATGAACAGAACAACCCTGTTTTCCAGTCTGAAGTATTAATTGCCGGACAACAGCTTGGACTTGGTAGTGGATATTCTAAAAAAGAGTCTCAGCAAAATGCAGCTAAAATGGCAATGAAAAAATTGAAAACAGATCCTGAGTTTATGAATTACCTTCTCGAAAACTTCTCTGCTAAGAATCAGAATAATCCTCTGGAAAGAGAGAAAAGCGAATCGGAAAATTCTCCGGCAGAATAGGCATCGGGTATTTTCTCAAATTCTGCAGATAATCCGCGTTGAAAGATCTTGCGCGTTTTCTTTAGGTATATCTACTTGTTTTCATTTTCATACAATTCAATTTTTACAGTTAACAAGTCTTGTAACTCCACTGACTTTTTAATCATTGTTTGGGATGATTTAAGAAAAATCATGCTTGGTTTTATAATAAATTCATAGTGTCTCATTGAAAAAAGAATATTCGTAATTGGTTTAATTAAACGAATAAAAATTATTGATTATCATTTGTTTATCAAGTAGATATGATCTGAATTTAATGATAAAGCATAACGTGCGAATTTATAACTGTCTACTTTGAAATTGGCATGCTTACTTTGAATAGCTTCTAGAACCTAAAAAAGAGAAGGATATACGCTATATTTAAAATCTTAGCGGAGTAATAATGATAAATAAAAAAGAGACACAATCTCTGATTGTGCCCCTTTCATAATTTATTCTGAGTATTTTAATTTCTTCTGTTTCCCAGCGCAATCAATATGTAATAAATCAATGTTGCCAATGAACCAAGAGCAGCTACTACGTATGTATAAGCAGCCCAGGTTAAGGCATCTTTTGCATAAGGATAGTTGCTCCTGCTGGTTATTCCTGATGTGTCCAACCATGCCAAAGCACGTTGGCTAGCGTTGATTTCCACAGGCAGCGTGATGAAGCTGAAAATAGTGGTAATTGCAAACAGTGCAATTCCAATCCATAACAGTTGTGGAAAGGTATTAATGGTAATTATTCCTGCAAGAATTACCCACATTACCCATTTCGATGCGAATGAAACAGCCGGAACTAATGTTGAACGCATTTTCAATGGTTGATAAGCACGTGCGTGCTGTACTGCGTGTCCACATTCGTGTGCCGCAACTGCCGCTGCTGCAATACTGTTGCTTTGATAGACTGCGTCACTGAGGTTTACGGTCTTGTCAGCCGGGTTGTAATGGTCGGTCAATTGTCCGGGTGTTGATATGATGCGTACATCATATATCCCGTTGTCATGCAGCATTTTTTCTGCTACATCTCTTCCGGTCATACCGTTGTCGAGCGGTATTTGGGAGTATTTTTTAAACTTGTGACTAAGTGTGCTGGATACAATCCAGCCGGCAACTCCAATCACAATCATAAGAATCCATCCTAATGCCATAAATGATAAAATGTTTGTTTAATAATCAATATTGATGTTTTGTTTAACACTTTTACGTGTTCAAATGTTGTGCCACAAAAGAGATAAAACTCCCTTTTATGACAAATATATAGATTATTTGAGCAGAAGTCAATGTCTGTAAGTTAAAATAGATTTCTTTCTGATTTGTTAATATCCCTTTGAAGGCACAAATGCCAATTCGTCTGATCTTTTAATTATTTGTTATGCCTGGCAAAATTGTTAAACAGCTATTTGAGGGATATAGCGTATGTAGATCAATCTTAGAAATTCAGAGAGATGACAAGAGAGCAAAATAAAAGCCTAAAGTTTGATTCGGATGTGCTTTTTATTTGTCAAATTAGTCTTGCAGTCGAGTAACTGCTCCTTTCATCCGCTTTATTTTTAAGAATTGTTTGCCGGAGATTTCTTCATCCCTTAACTAAAATATAGATGTATGGATAGTTTGTATTTGAGAATATTTGTAGACATCATATTGGATGTGGGGAAGTGTTCAGACTTTATTCTCGGTATTAGGACGAAAATGTATCTGTCGTTAAAAAAGTATTTTTATTTCTCTTTTAGAAAAAAATGTCCCGCATGGCTGTTTAACACTGGTAAAAAAGATAACTTTGCAATGTTTATGAAAGAAAACTCTCCGAACGGAATATCCCAGTCGTCTGTATCCATCACGGTGTCGCTTGTGGTAGCGATAGCTTTTTTTATGCAAAATCTTGATACGACGGCAGTAAACACGGCTATTCCGGCAATGGCTCGTTCGTTTAAAGTAAATGTTGTAGAGTTAAGCACGGGTGTGACATCTTATTTGATTGCTCTGGCGATATTTATTCCGGTGAGCGGATGGATTGCCGACAGATATGGTACCCGGAAAGTATTTTGTTCAGCTATTGTTTTTTTTATTATAGCATCCATTCTGTGCGGTAGTTCACAAAACCTCTTCCAGTTTGTTCTTTGTCGCATTTTGCAGGGAGCTGCCGGAGCAATGATGACACCGGTGGGACGATTGGCTGTTTTGAAAGCTACACCGAAAGAGAATCTTGTGACGGCGATTGCTTATATCACCTGGCCGGGATTAGTAGCTCCTATTATTGGGCCATTGGTCGGAGGTTGTCTTGCTACTTACTGGACTTGGCACTGGATTTTCTTTTTAAATGTTCCTCTGGGTGTTGTCTGTGTATTGCTGGCTTGGCATTTCATCCCTCCCGAAACAGGGGCGGATGCGGTCAAACCAAGTTTCCATTTCGGGGAATTTATGCTGAATGCTACTGCACTGGCTTGCTGCATGTACGGACTGGATGTGCTCAGTCATGAAACAGCTCCTCTGTGGCTCTCTGCTGTTGTCTTGGCTGTGAGTGCTATCCTGATCTTTTTTAATCGGAAATATTCTCAGCACTTGAGCCGTCCTCTAATTGACTATTCTATACTTAAAATACATACTTATCGGATAACCATCTTTGCCGGGTCTGTATCCCGAATGGTGATAAATGTGGCTCCTTTTCTTGTGCCTTTGATGTTTCAGGAAGGATTTGGTTTAAGCCCGTTTCAATCAGGAATGCTATTTCTCGCAACCATGGCAGGTAATCTGTTTATGAAGCCTATGACGGTGTGGATTATGAGGCATTTTAATTTTCGTTCTGTGCTGGTTATTAATGGTTTCCTGGTGGCTGTATTTACTTTGTTGACAGCTTTTTTATTGCCAACAACACCGGTTTGGCTTATTTTGGGTGTGATGTTTTTCTCCGGAATGTTTCGATCTATGCAATTCAGTGCAATCACAACGCTTGCTTTTGCTGATATTCCTCAGGAAAAAATGACGCCGGCGAATACTTTCTACAGCACCATTCAGCAGATGTCTGCCGGGATGGGCATTGCTATGGGAGCTGTGTTACTGCGTTTATCCAATTATGTGAATAAGAGTGGCGAACATTATTCCGTAGCAGATTTCCGAATTGCGTTTCTACTTGTTGCTGTCGTTGGATTTCTTTCTTTGCTTGGTTTCTTGAAATTAGAGCCGCAGGATGGGGATGCGGTAAGGGTGAAAAAACGGAATCGAAATGAGAAACCGAATTGAATCAAGGGGATATGTGTACAGCTTTCTAAGTAGTTCAATAAAATTCGTTTTATCTATCTGACTTTCTCTATAATGTATTCTCGTTGTATGTGCTTGCAACGAATGATAAACATCTGCTTGGATGCATACTTCGTACATTGTTCTCCATCTTTTATAAGCATTTTCTATTTTGTTGAAAATAAAAAGTATATCTTGTCTTAGCTCACTCAATAACGAATCCCCTTTTTTTTGTAATGCACTGCTGATAATACCTTATTCTTTTTTTGTTGATAAGGTGATTTGAATATCAGCTCTATGTAATAGAATAGAATTTAATTAATACTTGTTTTTTATAATAAAATGCATATATTTGTGATATTAAAATAATATCATTTTAAATATATGAAAAACATTTATATGGAAACAAAAGAGAGGTCTTTTTCCGGACTGAAAGCAAATGGTTTTGTTATGATCGTTGTGCTAATTGTCGTATTGGTTGCTGCTATAATAAGTTTTATCCTTTTAAATGAGGCTGCTATTGTCTTGGGATTCGTATTGTTTGGGATAATCGTCGTTATGGCTTGTGGTTTTCTTAAATTAGAACCTAATGAAGCATCTGTTATGGTGTTTTTTGGAGAATATAGAGGAGTTTTAAAAGAAACCGGTTTCTTCTGGGTGAATCCGTTTATGACTAAGAAGAAAGTTTCGTTAAGAGCACGGAATCTTAATATTGAGCCCATCAAGGTAAATGATAAGGTTGGAAATCCGGTGCTTATCGGCTTGGTCCTGGTATGGAAGTTGCAAGATACTTACAAGGCAATGTTTGAAATAGATTCTCAAACGATTGCCGGAACTGCCGGTGCGGCCGGAGCAACGATGGCAAGCAAAATGAGGGCTTTTGAATCATTTGTTCAGGTGCAAAGTGATGCAGCCCTTCGCCAGGTGGCCGGTCAATACGCTTACGACAATAATGCTAATGAAGACAATGCACCGACACTGCGTTCGGGTGGAGATGTTGTTAATGATTGCTTGCAAAAAGAGTTAAACGAACGGTTGGCGATGGCCGGTATTGATATTGTTGAAGCTCGTCTCAATTACTTGGCTTATGCGCCGGAAATCGCGGCTGCAATGCTTCGCCGGCAACAAGCTGAAGCTATCATTTCAGCTCGGGAAAAAATTGTAGAAGGAGCTGTCAGTATGGTAAAAATGGCCCTTGAGAAAATAGGAGATGAAGGGATTGTAGAGTTGGATGAAGATAAAAAAGCCGCTATGGTCAGTAACTTATTAGTGGTGCTTTGTGCGGATGATGCACCTCAGCCTGTCGTTAATGCAGGAACACTTCACCAATAAAAAATCTTCCGTAAAATATTAAAGAGAATTGTTTTGGTAAAGAAAGAAAAAACGACCCGGAATTTTGCATTGCGTATTGATTCGGATGCTATGGAAGCCATTGAAAAATGGGCAGAAGACGAATTTCGTAGTGTGAATGGACAGATACAGTGGATGTTGGAATATATGCTCAAAAAGAATGGACGTCTAAAACGTCCCGATAATAAGGATAAAATCTCAAACGATAAGCAATAGACAAGACGAAATTTGATTCCATAAAAAAAGGATGCCTCATAAACGAAGCATCCTTTTTTCTACTAGTCACACACAACTATTTTCTTTTTCAAGCATGTTGCTCTTCGTGAATTTTAGGACGAGCAATCACGTTGGTTTTATCATCATTCATTGCCATTTCAATCTCTTCGCCCGGAGCCAATGTCCCCGACAAAATCAATTCGGCAATTTCATCTTCCACATATTTCTGCAATGCTCTCTTCAACGGACGAGCACCAAATTGAACATCATAGCCTTTCTTGGCAATGAATGCTTTTGCTTCATCGGTAATCGTCAGTTTGTAATCCAATTCTTCGATGCGTTTAAATAATCCTTTCAATTCGATATCGATAATCTTGTTGATAGAGTCTTCTCCCAGTTGTTCGAAAATAATCACGTCATCAACCCGGTTCAGGAATTCCGGAGAGAAAGTTTTATTTAATGCTTTTTGAAGCACTCCTTTTGAAAAATCTTTGTTACCGGTGGCACCTGCACTCTGCGAATCGGGAGTGTTGAATCCGACACCACGTCCAAAGTCTTTTAGCTGGCGTGTTCCGACATTGGATGTCATGATAAGGATGGTGTTTTTGAAGTCCACTTTTCTTCCCAGACTGTCGGTCAGATGTCCTTCGTCCAATACTTGTAATAACAAGTTGAACACATCGGAATGAGCCTTCTCAATTTCATCCAGCAAAATTACAGAATAAGGTTTGCGACGGACTTTCTCCGTCATTAGACCTCCTTCTTCGTAACCAACATATCCCGGAGGCGCTCCGACAAGGCGGGAAACATTGAATTTTTCCATGTATTCGCTCATGTCAATACGAATCAAAGCGTCCGGAGAGTTGAATAGCAATTCGGCAATTTTCTTCGCCAAGTGTGTCTTTCCAACTCCGGTTGGTCCCAGAAACATGAATGTGCCGATTGGTTTGTTTGGGTCTTTGAGTCCGACACGGTTTCTTTGAATGGCTTTTACCACTTTTTCCACCGCTTCGTCTTGTCCGACAACAGCACCTTTCAGCTGATCTTTCATTCCGAGCAATTTGATGCCTTCGGCTTCGGCGATCCGTTGAACAGGGACACCGCTCATCAGAGAAATCACTTCAGCTACTTTTTCAGCATCCACGATTTGGGGGGCTTCCTTCATATTTTCCTCCCATTTCTTCTCTGCTTCTTCCAGTGCGAGCATTAATTGACGTTGTTTGTCTCGGAAGCTGGCGGCTAATTCGTATTTCTGAGCTTTCACCGCATTCGATTTTTCTTCCACCACATTCTTTAATTCTTCTTCCAGTTGTTCAATTTCTTTCGGAACCTGAATGTTGGATATGTGCATACGAGAACCTGCTTCGTCTAATGCATCAATAGCCTTATCCGGAAAATTTCGGTCGCTGATGTATCTGTCCGTGAGTTTTACACAAGCCACAATAGCTTCTTCCGTATATTTTACATTGTGATGCTCTTCGTAGCGGTCTTTGATATTCCGAAGAATCTGTAAGGTTTCTTCGGCAGTAGTCGGTTCCACCATGATTTTTTGGAAACGACGTTCCAAAGCACCGTCTTTTTCAATATTTTTACGGTATTCATCCAATGTTGTTGCCCCGATACATTGGATTTCTCCACGAGCCAAAGCCGGTTTCAGCATATTCGCTGCGTCAAGTGAGCCGGCTGCGCCACCTGCTCCTACGATAGTATGAATTTCGTCGATAAAGAGAATAATATTCGGATTCTTCGACAATTCATTTAAGATGGCCTTAATTCTTTCTTCAAACTGTCCGCGATATTTTGTGCCGGCTACTACTGAAGCCATATCCAGTGCAATCACACGTTTGTCGAATAGAATTCGGGATACCTTCTTTTGGGTAATCCGCAGAGCCAGACCTTCCACGATAGCCGATTTTCCGACACCGGGTTCTCCAATCAGAATAGGATTGTTCTTTTTGCGGCGACTCAATATCTGGGCCAGACGTTCTATTTCTTTTTCCCGTCCGACAATCGGATCTAATTTATTGTCTAATGCCGCACGCGTCATGTCAATACCGAAGTTATCCAGTACCGGTGTATCGGATGCCGGGCGATTTGCCTGATTCTGCGAATTGGAAGTTGCTCTTCCACTTCCTTGAAAATCGTCTTCCTCATCGTCCGAAAAGTCAGGTCCCATCTTGGGAGAAGATGTCTCATCGTTTTGATTCATCAAACTATTCTTAATATGAGAAAAAGCTTGTAAATAATTCATATTGTATCTGTCAAGTTCTTGAGCGGCAATGTTACTGTTTTCCTTTAATATTGCCAGCAATAAATGTTCTGAATCAGTTTCCGAACTCTTTGTTAATCGAGCTTCCAGAATACTCATCTTTAAGAGCTTTTCTGTACTTTTGCTCAAGACAACTTCATTTTGAGAAGTGTAAATATCCTGATGATTCAGGCTGGAGTTATCGAGAGTTTCTTTAAGCTGGTTCAAATTAACTCCGAAATCAATCAATGCCTGAATGGCCAAACCTTCTCCGTTCCTCAGAATTCCAAGCATCAAATGTTCCGGATCCAGGGAATTGCATTGCAAGCGACCTGCTTCCTCACGGCTTAAAGCCATGATTCTTCTAACGCGGTCTGAAAAGTTATTTTCCATAATCCAAAGTTTTTGATGTTTATAATTAATTTTTACCTAACCATATAATACAATAATGATGCCAGAAAAAACTAACACTCGGTTGTGTTATATGTCTGTCAATATGACAAATGCTTTTATAAATTATATCTATATATTAAATTGATACCGTATTCTTTTATGTTGTGATAAAAAGGAATCCTTTCTTTGCTTAAAAAGTGAATTTGTTTTCTTGTATGCTTGGATTGGCAGAATAGTGAAAGATGTTTGCGCTTCTTGTATTTCTTCTTTTACAACCTTAAGCACATTGCAAATATAATAAAGTAGTAAGAAAACAATCAACAAAATCCATTTTTTTTACAAGTTAATAATAATAATTCTTTTTTTGAGTCTTTTTCTCTTTTCTTAGATGCGATATTTTTGTATAAATGCTTGTCAAACTTGGGTATTGTCGAAAAAGCAGTATGTAATCCTGTCCGCATGATAAATCGAGGTAACTCTTAAAAGAATTCTTCTATTGAGCTCTTTTGAAAATTCCATTTTATCACAATAAGCTATTGGAATGACTTTATTGTTCAGTGTGTATAATGGCTTGTTGTATACATGTTTGTTTTTTTAAAAGGGAAACAAAAGAGGAAGACTCAAGACCATGATGATTCCCATAATAAGCTGAAGTGGCCCTCCGATTCGTACATAATCCATAAACCTGTATCGTCCGACATTCATTACTAATGCGTTGGGAGGAGTCGAAAAAGGGGATGCAAAGCATAAGCTGGCAGCAATAGCTACGGCAAATAGAAAAGGGTAGGGACTTACGTTCATTCCGATAGCTGCATGAAGGGCAATCGGTGAGAATAATACCGCTGTAGCGGTGTTACTGATAAACAATGTCAGTAAGGATGTACAAAAATAAATTCCTGCTAGCAATGCATAAGGACCAAAGTCTCCAAGGTTATTGACCAAGCTATTGGATATCAGTGTGGCGGCTCCTGTTTTGTCAAATGCTGTTGACATAGGTAGCATCGCTCCAATGAGAACGACACTTTCCCAGTTGATGCTTTTGTAAGCTTCTTCAATATTTCTTAAACATCCGGTAATGACCATAAGTCCGGCAGCAATCATGACGGATGTTACTGCAGGAAGAATGTTGAAAGCCATTGAAAAGATCATTAGTAGCATAATCGAGGCGGCTATTGGAGCCTTCTGATTTAATGTTACTTTGGATGCCTCTTCCAATGGTTGTCCGACAAGCACAAGGTCATCTTGTCGATCTGCCAAATTTGCTAAATCTTTCCACATGCCTTGTATCAAAAGTGCGTCTCCTGCATGGAGCTTTTGGTTCTGGAAATCGTGCATCTTGTAATCTTTATGATCTTTGATCCCCAATACATTAACATTGTATTCTTCTCGAAATGTTGCTTCCCTTATCGTTCTGTTTACCAGGCGGGAAGAAGGTAAAATGTAGACTTCGGCTATGCCTGAGTCTTGAAATTCTCCATAGCTGTTTTCAACTCCGGTTTTGAGGTGGAGGGAGAATTTTTCAACGAAACGATGTATGTCTTCGTGTAAGCCGTGACAATAAATTTCATCATCGGGTTGGAGAATGGTCTGCGGACCCGCCAGAATCTCTTCCGACTTTTTTCTGAAGCGGGAGTTTCTGTTGCCTCTTAATACTTTGCTGAGACTTACTCCGTAATCTGTTGCTATTTTCAGTTCCGACAATGTGTGATGAGTGATGGAGGAATGTTTCGGAACATAGACAATAAATGTTTGTTGTTTTAAATTGGATTCAGCAATCAGCTCTTTGAGTGTTTTTTTATGTCCGTTGTTTTTATCTTTATCTTCTTTCTTTTCAATTGTCAGTCTTTTACTTGTGAAAAAGAGATAGATTAATCCAATTAACAAGCAGATAGCGCCAACGGGGGCGAAGGAGAAAAAGGACAATGGAGGAAGTCCGGCGTTCACTAACGTTTCTTGTATGACAAGGTTGGGCGGTGTACTGATTAATGTAAACAACCCCAGACTGCTGGCGAAAGCCAGTGGCATCAGGTATCGGTTCGGGTTTAGATTGGCGCTGGCTGCCATACTGACTACAATAGGCATCATAACGGCTACTGTACCTGTATTGCTGACAAAAGCGCCGATGGAGGCAGTGACGAGCATGACCAGTACAAACAATTTATTTTCATTGTTTCCTGCCATCCGCAAGATGCGGCTGCTGATCATTTTAGCCAAGCCTGTCCTGAAAATTCCGGCACCGACAACGAACAGGCCGATCATCATAATGACGACGGAGTTAGAAAAGCCTGCAAGGGCTTCGGTGGGTGTTAATATGTCGAGAAGCATGAGAGAAACGAGCGCACACATGGCGATCAGATCGGCACGTATTTTTCCCTGCATGAAAAAAACGGAGGCAATTAATAAAATAATCAGAGTTGTGTACATAAGATATAGGTCTTCTTCTAAATTCTTACATTATCTTTGTATATCCAATCTTATTCAAGAATTATAAAGATGCATGGACAAATAATAATCGGATTTTGATTTCATTAGCATTGTAAAAATAGAACTTTTTCTGATGAAATCGTAAATTGTTTGTGAATTTTTGCATATTAATGACGTTATTTAGAAAATAAATATAAACCTGTATTTTTGGCAGGTTTTTTGTAATAATATAGAATAGCTTGCCGAAAGAGTGGCAGTGAAGTCAGATATCACTACATTGATATATAAGAAAATAGATAAAAATTAGCTGTATGAGTAAAGAATCACAAAACGAGGAATGGAAAGACACAGAAGCTGTAAAGGATGAAAATCAAGCTGAAAACGAATCTGTGTCAGAAAACGAGCCTCAAGATAGTGACAGTTTGTCTGAGAAGATTGAGGATTGGGAAAGTAAATACAACAAATTGAATGACGACTACCTGCGTTTGCATGCAGAATTCGATAATTACAGAAAACGCACGTTGAAGGAAAAAAGTGAATTGCTTCGTTCCGGTTCGGAAAAAGTGTTGTCTGGAATTCTTCCTGTTGTTGACGATTTCGAAAGAGCCATGCAAAATTTGAAATCTGCAGACAATATGGATGCTTTGAAAGAAGGGATAGAATTGATTTATAGCAAATTTATTTCATTCTTGAATAAGAATGGAGTGAAAGAAATGGAGACTAACGGTCAGCCTTTTGATGCGGAACAGCATGAAGCTTTGACTATGATTCCGGTTCCATCCGAAGAAATGAAAAATAAAATTGTGGATACGGTGGAAAAAGGGTATACTTTGGATGGCAAAGTGATGCGCTTTCCAAAAGTTGTTGTGGGACAATAATTTATTGAAAGGATAGATGGCGCAGAAAAGAGATTACTATGAGGTTCTGGAAGTGACCAAAACCGCGAGTTTTGAGGAGATAAAAAAAGCTTATCGAAAGAAAGCAATCATGTATCACCCCGATAAGAATCCGGGTGACAAGGAAGCTGAGGAGAAGTTTAAAGAAGCTGCTGAGGCTTATGAGATTTTAAGTGATGAGCAAAAGCGAACCCGTTACGATCGCTTTGGGCACGATGCTCCCGGTGGTTTTGGTAGCTCGGGAGGGGGCGGTGGCTTCTCAATGGATGATATTTTCTCTCAATTTGGAGATATCTTCGGCGGACATTTCGGCGGATTTGGTGGATTTGGCGGCTCGTCCGGTAAACGTGTTCGTCGGGGTGCCGATTTGCGCGTGAAGGTAAAACTCAATCTGAAAGAAGTTGCCAAAGGAGTTGAAAAGAAAATCAAGGTGAATAAATATGTTCCTTGTTCTCATTGTAATGGCAATGGAGCTGAAAACGGAACTGCTTTTAGTACTTGTAGTACTTGCCGGGGAACCGGAAGTGTGACACGTGTTGCTAATACTATCTTTGGGCAGATGCAGACTCAAAGCGCATGTCCCACTTGTAATGGAGAAGGTACAACCATTACGAAAAAATGCGCACATTGCAATGGAGAAGGGATTGTTCGAGAAGATGAGGTGATTACATTGAAAATCCCGGCAGGAGTTGCTGAAGGAATGCAGCTATCAATGAGCGGGAAAGGAAATGCAGCCCGTCGTGGCGGAGTAAATGGTGATTTGCTGATTCTTGTTGAAGAAGAAAAACATCCGGAACTTATCCGTGATGAAAATGATCTTGTATACAATCTTTTGCTTTCTTTTCCTCAGGCTGTAATTGGAAGTTCGGTGGAGATACCTACTGTGGAAGGCTTTGCAAAAGTAAAAATAGAGCCGGGAACACAGCCGGGAAAAGTACTTCGCTTAAGGAATAAAGGACTTCCCTCTGTGAATGGTTATGGAACAGGTGATTTGCTCATTAATATTAGCGTGTATGTTCCGGAGAAACTCAGCGATTCAGAAAAATCAGCAATGAATGCTCTCGAAAATTCACCTAATTTTGTTCCAAGCAAAAGTATAAAAGATAAAATTTTCAAACACTTTAAACAAATGTTTGATTAGATGATCGTTTTTTTATGGAATAGTTGCGAAAAAATTGCCTGATGAGGGTGGTTTTTTCGCAATTTTTATTCCGACAACAAAAAGAAATAGTTATATTTGTGATATTCACAAACTTAAAATTGAATGTGATATGTCTGTAAACAAAGTTATTTTAATTGGAAATGTAGGTAAAGACCCTGAAGTTCGTTATTATGATAACGGATCCGCAGTTGCTAATTTTCCCCTGGCAACAACAGAGAGAGGGTATACCGCGACAAACGGGACGCAAATTCCCGATAGAACAGAATGGCATAATGTCGTGTGCTGGAGAGGATTGGCGAAAATTGTAGAACAATATGTTAAAAAAGGGACGCCGATATATATCGAAGGAAAATTACGGACTCGTAATTATGACGATAACCAAGGTATTAAACGATATGTGACCGAAATATATGCTGACAACCTGGAGCTGCTGGGGCGTCGTTCGTCTGATGAGAATTCAACTCAGGCAACATCGGCTGCTGTACCTAAAACAGAAATGCCGACAGGAAGCCCTGCGCAAGCGTCGACTCCCGGCGAGGAGGACGATCTTCCATTTTAATAATCATTTTCTAATATCTAAAAACACAATCTCCATGACGAATGTGTATATTTGTATTTGAATTTTAATTATATAAAATTGGATACGGACAGTATAATATCAATCCTTATATCCGACAGTTTCTTCTCTGAGGGAACTGTCGATGTTTTTCAAGGTGTACTCATTGGCCTGATAATGCTTTTTGCTGCATTTGTGACCTATAGCCAGGCTGTGTTGGCGGCACTCAATCCGGTTGATTTAAACACACCGGAATTTTCGTCTTCCCAATCAGGACAACAGCTTCTTCACCTGAAGCAGAATCCTGCACGATTAATTATCATTTTTACTTCTATAAAAACTTTTTTGTTTCTCTTTAGCCTGATACTTGCTTTCCTGCTTTTTCCTGTGACGATATACACCGGACTGGAGGCTGTGGGACTCACTTTCTTGATTGTGATAATCATCTCCATACTCTATTTCTTTGTATGCGAAGCTATTCCTCAGAGTTTACCATTTACGAACCCGCAAGCTTCATTAGCGGTCGCGAAAGGGGTTGTTTTTGTTGATTTTCTTGCGCGTCCCGCCGTCGCAGTCTTTGAGGTATTTTTAAAACTTCGCAGGTCAATTTCTCCTGATAGAAAACAAGAGGTCTCATTGGGGGATTTGTCAAGGGTAATGGATTTAACAACAGAGGAAATCAATGAAGGAAAAGAGTTATTGGAAGGAATTATCCGTTTCAATGATAAAATGGCTGTAGAAATCATGACTCCTCGTGAGGATATGACTTGCCTCGATATTTCCGTTCAACTATCCGAAATAACACATCATGTTGTTGAAATGCGTTATTCCAGGATTCCTATTTATGATAAATCAGAAGACAATATCCGCGGAGTCTTATATGTGAAAGATCTGCTTCCGTTTATAGGCACTTCAGGATATCGCTGGCAACAATTGATTCGTCCGGCCTATTTTGTTCCGGAGACAAAAAAGATAGATGTTTTGTTGAAAGAATTCCGAAGCAATAAAATTCACATGGCTGTTGTTGTGGATGAATATGGAGGAACATCCGGATTGGTTACGATGGAAGACATATTGGAAGAGATTGTCGGTGAAATTGAAGACGAATATGATGATAACCGAAAACCGTATGTGCAACTGGCAGATGGTTCCCTCATTTTTGAAGGAAAAACATTGTTGACCGACTTTTTTAGAATTGTTGGTGTGGATGAATCCGAATTTGAAGAGTTAACCGGAGACGTGGATACGCTGGCCGGATTAATCCTCGAATTGAAAGGAGATTTTCCCCGTCGTCAGGAAATCATTACTTATGGAAGATATCAACTCCAGGTTCTTGAAATGAGTAAAAGACGGATTGTGAAGGTAAAATATTCGGTTGTCCCCCCAAAAGAAAATGAGGAATGAAGTTGTTAACTCTCTTGGTCGCATTATTGACGATATTTCTTGTGGTTTCGTGTCATCACGAAACACCTAAACCTCAGGCTTATTTTCGGATAGATAAGCAACAAATCCACTACCAGGCTTACGAAAACCGGCGGTTTTCTTTTTCCCTTCCGGCCGATGCTAAGGTCGCATCCGAAAAGAAAGGTGATGAATGCTGGATGACCATTCATTTTCCCTACTATAAGGCAACTCTTTACTGCACTTATTTGCCGGTCTCGCGTGAAAAGCTTGGTGCGGCCATCGATGATAATTTCAGAATGGCATTTTCTCATTCTGTAAAGGCAAACGGAATAACTCAATCTGTTCTTTCTTTGCCTTCCATCCAATCCGGAGGCGTTCTTTACTCGATTGAAGGAAGTGTAGCTACACCGAGACAATTTTTTATTACCGACAGTGTTGCTCATTTTTTTCGGGCATCTTTGTATTTCGATGGCAAGGTCAATGCCGATTCTGTTGCTCCTGTTTTGAAATATATGGATGAAAATATTCGGGAAATGCTTCATTCCTTTCGATGGAAGAATCTAAAATGAGAAATAAAAATTTGATTATCAATCTACTGAAATAAAGTATAGAAGTCTGTTGTAAGAAGCTTTCTTAAATGTGTTTTTTTTTACTCAAATTGATGTCTTTTATGGCTGATTTTTTTAGTCTATATCAAATGAAAACTTTAAATTTGCAATATCAATATTAATGTAAAACGACTTCTGTGTGAAGAGGCTCTTTGCTTTAACACTGTCAGAGAATAAGGTTCACACGAAGAAAAAAACTCATTATGGGAAGAGAAATTAAATTTAGTCTCGTGTATCGAGATATGTGGCAATCATCAGGTAAATACCAGCCACGCGTTGATCAACTAACGAGAATTGCTCCGGTTATCATTGATATGGGCTGTTTCTCTCGTGTTGAAACAAACGGGGGTGCTTTCGAACAAGTTAACCTTTTGTATGGCGAAAACCCAAACAAAGCTGTTCGTGAATGGACTGCTCCTTTCAACAAAGTAGGGATTCAAACACACATGCTGGAACGTGGATTAAACGCCTTGAGAATGTATCCGGTTCCTGCCGATGTACGTCGTTTGATGTTCAAAGTGAAACAAGCACAGGGGACAAACATCTCCCGGTCATTCGATGGTTTGAATGATGCTCGAAACCTGGAATTGTCTGTGAAATATGCAAAAGAAGCAGGCATGATTTCTCAGGGAGCTTTGTGTATTACTCACTCTCCGATTCACACTGTTGATTATTACTTAAACTATGCCGACCAATTGGTGGATTTCGGTGTAGATGAATTTTGTTTGAAAGATATGGCTGGAGTCGGTCGTCCTGCATTTTTGGGAAAACTGACCAAAGCTTTGAAAGATAGACATCCGGATATCCTTATTCAGTATCACGGACACACCGGCCCCGGTTTCTCTGTTGCTTCTATGTTGGAAGTAGCGCGCGCTGGAGCTGATGTGCTGGATACAGCCATCGACCCACTTTCCTGGGGAATGGTTCACCCTGATATTATTACCATTCAGGCTATGTTGAAAGATGCCGGATTTTCTGTTGCAGATATCAACATGGGCGCCTACATGGAAGCTCGCGCATTGACACAGGAATTTATCGATGATTTCTTGGGATATTTCATTTCTCCGTCCAACAAACAGATGAATTCCCTGTTGGTAGGTTCTGGTCTTCCCGGTGGAATGATGGGATCAATGATGGCCGACTTGAAAACAATGCACCCGGCTATCAACATGGCATTGCGTAACAATGGTAAACCCGAACTTTCTTTGAATGACCTAGTGGTTCAATTGTTCCAGGAAGTAGAATACGCATGGCCTAAGTTGGGATATCCTCCATTGGTAACTCCATTTAGCCAGTATGTGAAGAATATTGCTTTGATGAATATTTTCTCTATGGCACAAGGTCAACCTCGTTTCTCTAACATCGACAAAGATGCGTGGGGAATGATTTTGGGTAAATCAGGAAAATTGCCCGGAAAACTGGATGAAGAAATTGTGGAACTGGCAAAAGCCAAAGGATTCGAATTCTATACCGGTAATCCTCAGGATGAATTGGTTGATGAATTGGATAAATACCGCAAGGAAATGGACGAAAACGGATGGGATTACGGTCAGGACGATGAAGAATTGATGGAATTGGCTATGCACGACCGTCAATATCGTGACTACAAATCCGGTCTTGCAAAAGAACGTTTCGAAAAAGACCTGGAAGCTGCCAAAGAAAAAGCAGGAGCACCTATCATTGTTACTCGTCAGGTAATTGAGGTGCCGCGTTTCGATGCTGAAGCTATACAAGCTAAATATCCGGATGCAAAACCGCTTCAGGCAACCGTTAGCGGACAATTGATCTGGCAAATTGACCGTGATGATGTTTCTTCAGCTCCGGTTATTGGTACCGAAGTGAAAGAAGGAGACGTCGTTTGTTTCGTTCAGACATATTATGGTATTGAAGAAGTGAAAGCGTTAACTTCCGGTAAAATTATCCAGATTGAAGCAAAACAGGGCGAACGCGTGGTGAAAGCTCAAGTGTTGGCTTATATCGGTTAAGAGATATTAGCGTCTTATATAAAGAAGGGTTGTTCCGAAATGCAGGAGCAACCCTTGTTTGTTAATAGATAAAGAACTTTCAATTTTCCTGTACCATAGAATTTCGCTATTAGGTATATTTTCCGGTTTTATAAACTTTCCGCAGAAATAGATTCTCTCTATAAACTTTCCAAAGTTATAAGTGTTGTATTCTTATAAATATATAAAAATGATTACAACATGATAAAAAAAAGCTTTTTGTTTATAGCCCTGATTTTCTTCAGCTCTTTTGTATTTTCTCAATCGGAGCCGGCTTATAAGAAAGGAACATTTTATGCATTTTGGGGATGGAACAAAGATGCATATACCAATTCAACCATTCATTTCAAAGGAAACGACTATGATTTTACGCTTCATGATGTGAAAGCCTCCGATAAGCAAAACCGATGGAGCTATCACGATTATCTTCAACTGAACCGAATTACAATTCCTCAGACGAACTTTCGGTTGGGATATTTTATTAAAGACAACCTTGCTATTACCCTTGGGGTAGATCACATGAAGTATGTGATGGTTCAGGATCAAACAGTAGATATTTCCGGGACAGTACGTTCTGCCTTTGAGTCGAAAGTGAATGCTGATAACACGATTAAGTTGACTGATGATTTCTTAAAGTTCGAGCATACCGATGGGCTCAATTACATTAACTCCGAAGTGGAATTTTATCGAAATTTGTATCAGAGGGGTATTTTAAAAATAAATGCACTTGCCGGCGGTGGCGCTGGAATCTTATTGCCGAGAACGAATGCGACTTTGATGGGGCAGGAGAGACATGACGCATTTCATCTTTCAGGATTTGGGCTCAGTGCCAAATTGGGCGTAAATGCAGATTTGTGGGATTTATTCTTCTTGCGTGCAGAAGGCAAAGAAGGGTATATTAATATGCCGGACATACGGACGACCTATTCTAATAGCGACAAAGCGAAGCAGGCTTTCTTCTTTGCTCAATTTGTTTATGCTTTTGGCTTTCATCATAGTTTCTGATATAGGTAATTAAAAAATTTACTTTTGCTTTTAGTCGATATACAAGCGCCAGCTATTTTTATATCGATTTCTTCTTTTCGTGCAGATGCCTTGTGGGGTAAGGAGATTCATATCGGAAGGCAGAAGCCTGCTCAATCTTCGATTCCGAAAAACGGAAAGAAAGAGCATGCAGGCTCTTATAGAATGGAATTACTCTGATCCATTATAATCCGTTTCATTGGTGTCTCATTAAAAAAAGCTGGTATTTGTAATGGATTTAAACTGATTCATGAGTCTATCCTCAATTTTATCTATATCACTGATTGATGGTTGTATATATCCCAAATCATTTATCTGTTTCTACCCTAATGAGTATCTTTACAACACAAAAGTGGATAGAAATAGATAAAAAATGAAAGGTAAATGACGGGAACAAATGCAACGAGAGCTATTTCGCCCAATGCTCTCATCTTTTATTGATCTTCCACACGAGTTGGTGCTGTTGAGAGAGTCATAAGCCGGAATCTGACAAATACAAAAAATAATCTTCTCAAGAGAAGAGTGGTAAATGTTTGATTTACAGCGTTTATGAGCCTTGTGCGAGATGCATTGCTAAAAGAATGCCTTATAAATCATAGAAAGTTGGTAATAAAACAGGATTGATTTTCAGCGGAAACCATGGAAAGAGGAATAAAATATCCCGGCTAACCGTATAGCCTCATATTCGACTATCGCGTAGTCCCATATTCGACTGTAGCATAGCCTCATATTCGACCATCGAATAAAAGGAAAGTGTTCTTTCTGTTGTTTTCTTTCAGAAAATATACTTTTTGTCTTATTTTTGTTGAAACAAAAAGAACGAGTTTTTTCGAACAATGCTTTATCAAACAATCCATTTAGACAACGAAACTCAAATTCTGATTTGGAAAACTTCCGAATCGCATGATGAGTTGTTGCTGCATTTGAATCTGGAATTCCAACAGCTAAGGGAGCTGGATTCGGTACACTCTGAGAAAAGGCAGATGGAGAAACTGGCAACTCTTTGCTTGTTAGAGGAAGCATTTCCAGATGGCTATAAACTGGAATATACCAACGAGAGAAAACCGCTGCTCCGGGATTCAAACAAATACATCAGTATTTCTCATACCGCCCATTGGGTGGTTTTAGCTGTTTCGGAGAGAAATATAGGAATAGATATTCAGCAAATAGACAGTCGGGTAAATAAAATCAGACAACGTTTTGTTCGGGCTGAGGAATATATCGATCCTGAACATGAAACCTTACATCTTTTATTGCACTGGTCAGCCAAAGAAGCGGCGTATAAATGGCTGGGATTATCAGCAGTGGATTTAAAGGAACATTTGCAGGTACTTCCTTTTCAGATCGAGGATTCCGGTGAATTTGAAATAAAAGAGACGAAAACAAAAGAAGAGAATCTCCTTCGTGCCCGATACGAAATCACTTCCGATTTTGTTTTGGTAACGGTCGGATAAAAAAGAAATATGGAAATTGCTTTACTTGTACTAATTGTTGTGTTGTTGGCTGCTCATCTTTGGATAGGTGGTCGCGGAAATAATGGAAATGATTCCGATAAGCTGAAAGAAGAGCTTGTCCGGCTAAAAGCTGATATCGCACGCCTCGAGCCTGTGATGAGTCGTGAATTTTCGCTGATAAGAGAGGAAAATCAGCGCTCGTTTCGTGATAATCGGGAGGAATTGTCCAAATCTCTGAAATCGTTTGAGGAACAATATGAACGATTGACGATTCAATTTTCACAGTTGCAGAAAGAGAAATTCGAAGAACTTTTCCAAAAACAGGAGAACATACGCCGTGACACATCCGGCAATCTGAAAGAGATTAGAGAAACGGTCGAAGGTAAACTGATTCAACTTCAGGAAGGAAATGACCGCAAGCTGGAGGAAATGCGTAAAACGGTAGATGAAAAGCTGCAGGAAAGTGTGGAAAAACGATTCAATGAATCCTTTAAGCTTATTAGTGAACGTCTGGAACAAGTGCATAAAGGCTTGGGGGAAATGCAGAGTCTGGCTGTCGGGGTGGGAGATCTGAAAAAAGTTCTCACCAATGTAAAGACGCGTGGTAATCTGGGTGAAATTCAGTTAGGTGCGATTCTTGAACAAGTACTTTCTCCGGAGCAATATGTGATGAATGCTGTTTGTAAGGAAAATAGTGCCGAGCGGGTAGAATTTGCTATCAAGCTACCCGGAAAGAATAATGAGGATAAGCCGGTGTTGCTGCCTGTCGATTCCAAATTCCCGAACGAAGATTACCAACGCTTGCTGGATGCTTATGATATAGGCTTGGGCGGAGCCTCGAAAGAGATGGATGGTATTTTCCGTCAATTTGAAAATTCGGTCAAGAAGAATGCAAAAGATATACGCGACAAATATATCAATGCGCCCGTAACGACCGATTTTGGTATTATGTTTGTTCCGACAGAAGGCTTGTATGCTGAAATTCTGCGGCGTACCGGACTTTTTGAAACGTTGCAGCGCGACTATAAAGTAACAGTGGTAGGGCCTGCCAATCTGGTGGCATTTTTGAGTAGTCTTCAGATGGGCTTCAAAACACTGGCTATTGAAAAACGTTCCAGTGAAGTATGGCAGATTCTGGGGGCAGTAAAGACGGAGTTTGGTAACTTTGGTGAAGTGTTGTCACGTACAAAGAAGAAGCTTGAAGAAGCAACAAATGTGATTGACCGAGCTGGAGTGCGTACGCGCGCTATTGAACGCAAATTGCGTACCGTACAGGAACTTCCGGCTGATGAAGCATCTTTGTTATTGGGGGAAGCTTCGTATTCTGAGGAAGAGGAAGTCTAAAGCGAAATAGTTTTTTGAGGATAGGATTCATCGCTGAATGCTGTTCCCAATTTATTTTGCTCAGGTTTCAGCTTTGTAAATGGGGTGTAGGACTAAAATAAAGTTGAGGAAGGAGGTCTTTTGTGATTTTTGCTTCATGTGGGTATGACAAAAACGTAGTCGTCAGATAAAATAAATCCGGATAGTTCTGGTGAAATCTAAAATCCTCTTTTTAACTTTGCCCGCATAATTACTTACTATCATCATGAAACATAAATATGACTTCCTTATTCTCGGTTCGGGAATTGCCGGAATGAGCTTTGCTTTGAAGGTGGCTAAACACGGAAAAGTGGCTATCGTGTGTAAAAATTCTATTGAAGAAGCGAACACTTTCTATGCGCAGGGGGGAATTGCTTCGGTAACCAACCCTTGGGATAATTTTGAAAATCATATAAAAGATACGTTGATCGCGGGAGATGGCATCTGTGATCCGCGGGTCGTCGAAAAAGTGGTAAAAGAAGCTCCGGCGCAGATTAAAGAATTAATTAGTTGGGGGGTGAATTTTGATAAGGATGAAAAGGGTAATTTCGACTTGCATAAAGAAGGAGGACATTCTGATTTCCGGATTCTTCATCATAAAGATAATACCGGTGCAGAGATTCAGATGAGTCTTATACAGGCTGTTAAATCTCATCCGAACATTGATGTACTGGATCATCATTTTGCGATAGAAATTCTGACGCAGCATCATTTAGGACTGGATGTGACGCGTCATACTCCGGGAAAAGAATGCTATGGAGCTTATGTCTTGGATCAGAAGACAAATCATATAGAGGTGTATCTATCGAAAGTGACTCTAATGGCTACAGGAGGAATTGGGTGTATTTACCAGACAACGACCAATCCATTGATTGCTACCGGAGATGGAATTGCTATGGTCTATCGTGCTAAAGGGGAGGTGCGGCACATGGAATTTGTGCAATTTCACCCAACTGCTCTGTATCATCCCGGTGACAGGCCTTCATTCCTGATAACAGAAGCGATGCGTGGATATGGTGCTGTCTTGAAAACACGCGATGGCAAAGAATTTATGCACAAGTATGACGAACGTAAATCGCTTGCTCCACGTGATATTGTAGCCAGAGCTATTGATACGGAAATGAAAAACCGTGGAGATGATTGTGTTTATCTGGATGTCCGCCACAAAGATGCGGAGGAAACAAAGAAACACTTTCCTACTATTTATGAAAAATGCCTTGGTTTGGGAATAGATATTACGAAAGATATGATTCCGGTTGCGCCTGCTGCTCACTATTTGTGCGGAGGGATTGCTGTCGATTTGGATGGCCAATCTACGATTAAACGTTTGTATGCCAACGGAGAATGTGCCTGTACCGGATTGCATGGAGCCAACCGCCTTGCTTCTAATTCACTGATTGAGGCTGTTGTATATGCTGATGCTGCAGCCAGACATGCTATTGCTAATTTGCCGTATTATGATTTTGAAGAACGCATTCCCGATTGGGATGATGAAGGAACTTCTCTTCCTGAAGAAATGGTGCTCATTACTCAAAGTGAAAAAGAAGTCGGACAGATTATGTCGACATACGTTGGTATTGTCCGTTCTAATCTGAGATTGAAGCGTGCCTTCGACCGTCTGGACATCCTATACGCAGAAACAGAAAACTTATTTCAACGTTCTGTCGTTTCCCGGGAAATATGTGAATTGAGAAATATTATTAATGTTGGATACCTTGTGATCCGCCAGGCAATGGAACGAAAAGAAAGCAGAGGTTTGCATAGTACGTTGGATTATCCGAAAAAAAACTAAATTATCCCCCCGGTGAATAAACCGGATAGATAAACTTTGTGTCCTGATAATATCTTAAATGGGGAATTAAAATCAAAAATGTCTATGAAAAAAAATCTATGGAAACTGATATTCAGTTTCTCCTTTCTTATCGGGACAACGACTGCATCTGGCCAGGTAGAATATAAAGCTCCGGCACTCCCTTCCATCCAGAACAAGAATTTTAATATCATTGATTTTGGAGCCAAAAATGATAATAACACAGACAATGCTGTTGCGATTCAATCTGCGATTGATGCGGCAGCTAGAGAAGGTGGCGGGCATGTGATTATTCCTGCGGGAGATTATCTTTCCGGGCCTCTGACCTTCAAAAATAATATTGACTTACACCTGGAAGCAAATGCGGTTCTTCGCCTTCTTCCCATTGAGCGATATCCCGGGGGATTGCTTGCTGCAGACAATTTTATCAATGGGTACAACCTTCACGACGTTTCTCTTACCGGACAAGGAAAGATTGATGGACAAGGAAGTCCCTGGTGGCCACATTATAAAGAGAAAGGGGTGAAGCGCCCGATAATGATTAACCTGAAAGGGTGTGAGCGGGTGCTGGTTCAAGGCCTAACATTGGCTGATTCTCCTAAATTTCACATTGCAATCACTGCAGAGGATGTGACTGTGCAGGGAGTGACTGTGCGTGCTCCGGCATCGGACGATGCGAAGAACCCAAGCCATAATACAGATGCATGCAATGTATCCGGACATCATATCCTGGTTGAAAATTGTGATATTAGTACCGGAGATGATAATTATACATGTGCCGGAAATACTTCGGATGTGATGATTCGAAATAACAAATATGGTTTCGGGCATGGGGTGTCTATCGGAAGCTATACCAGTGGGGGCGTGAAAAACTTTACAGTAGAAAATTGTACTTTTGATAATACGGAAGCCGGCATCCGCGTGAAAACGGATCGGGATCGAGGCGGTGTTGTAGAGAATCTGGTTTACCGAAATCTGAAAATGAATAATGTCGGCATTCCGATCTTGCTGTATCAGTCTTATAATATCCCTGATAAGATGTATAGAAATCTTCAAAAGCTTACAGGAGATATTGCGCAGACTTACCCTTCACAACCTGTAGGGAAAACAACGCCTAAATATAGAAATATACTTTTCCAAAACATAGTGGCTACAGTCGTTGACGGTAAAAGAGCCGGATTGATTTGGGGATTACCGGAATCTCTTATCGAAAATATTGTATTCGAAAATGTGAATATTCGTGCTGCAAATTCTTTCGGGATTTACTTTTCTCAAGATGTGCAATTCAATAAATGTAAAATTATAACGAAGGATGGTCTGAATCGCTTTGATATTTCTCAGTCATCTGTCACGATTAACGGGAAAAAAGTAAAATAGCCCGGTATTTCTTAATCTGCATTACATTTTAATGGTTTTTGAACTATTAATGTGTAGTGCAGATGTTTGTTTTGGTTGCTTTTTGTTCTGCCTATTCCGATGTCTTGCTTTCATTCTGTTGCTGTGTGCTGATTCTATGCGTTTTTATGTCGTATTTAAAGTCTGTGAGAATCTTATATTTTGATTTGGAACTACCTCTTATGCGGAATTCTATATTTTAAACTAAATAAGATTTCGCTTTTATGGCATTATCTGTAAATAAGAAGAAGTGTGCTTTGTAGACTAAGACTATATTTACGAATATCTATTCTTTATAAAATGAATTTTTCTGATAGATTTAAATACAATAACATCCTGAATTCAGTCCTCCTCCATTTGCCAGAAAGCTTATATATTTGTAATGCAGGAAAGATAAACATGAACATGAACAATGAAGAAGACATTCTTTTTCCTCTTATTTTAGCCTCAAATAGAGATTACTCTGTTTTTAAGTGTAAGTTTCAGCTTATTCATTTATCTGAAATTGGTTGTTGTTGCAAATGAGCGTTTTTCGGTGTAAATGTCAATTTTCCCCCCTTTAAAGGCTAATTTGGCACCCTGAAATTCGATTATTTAGACGTAATCTTGTACATGTAAAATTAACTCGATGAATATTCAATACCTAATAATAATGAAAAATAAAAAAAAACGACCAGACTTCAATGAATTCAAAAGTGAGTTTAGCAAATATGTTTTTATGTGTTTAATCAATTAAAAGTTAATTTATAAATCTTTTTTAACCATGCAAAAATCAGTTAAGAGAGTTTTGTCTTTCATCTTATTTTCCTTTTTTGTGCTTTGTGGTTCAGCCCAGGGGCAGAAACTAATTAAAGGAAATGTAAAAGACGTTCACGGTGAGCCATTAATCGGTGTAACGGTAGCGATTAAAGGGAGCACCAAAGCCACAGTGACAGACATTGATGGTAACTATTCTTTGTCGGTACCTAATGATACGAAAATATTGACAGCTACATACGTTGGTATGAAAACAGCTGAAAAGACAATTTCAGGAAGCAGTATTCTGAATTTTGTGCTCGAGGATAATAATTCCCAGCTAAATGAGGTTGTTGTTATTGGTTACGGTACCGTGAAGCGTAGAGATTTGACCGGTTCGGTAGCTTCTGTAAAGGGCGATGCAGTGCAGGCAACGCCGGTGACAAATGTGGCTGAAGCCATTACGGGCAAATTAGCTGGCGTACAAGTGACGACAACGGAAGGATCGCCTGATGCGGAATTAAGCGTTCGCGTGCGAGGAGGAGGTTCAATAACAGGAGATAACTCTCCTCTTTATATTGTGGATGGATTTCCTGTAGCAAGTATTTCGGATATAGCATCCTCAGATATTGAATCAATTGATGTTTTGAAAGATGCTTCATCAACAGCTATTTATGGATCACGTGGTGCAAATGGTGTCATCTTGGTGACGACTAAATCGGGCAAAGAAGGTAAATTGTCAATTTCTTATAATGCTTATTATTCCTGGAAGAAAAATGCAAAGAAACTGGATGTATTATCTACAAAAGATTATGTCCTATGGCAATACGAACTGGAAAACTTAAGAAACAGTAAAGATATTTCATCTTATACCGACTATTTTGGAAATTTTCAGGATATGGATCTATTTGACAATGTTCCATATAATGACTGGCAAGATATCGTATTTGGAAGAACAGGGGAGACTTTTAATCAAAGTTTAAGTTTAACCGGTGGTTCTGAAAAAATGCGTTATTCATTTAATTATACGCATGTGGATGACAAAGCTATCATGTTAGGCTCTAATTACAAACGAGATAACTTTAGTTTGAAACTGAATACCAATCCTTCTAAAACAACAAAAATCGATCTTTCCGTAAGATATTCCGATACCTATATCAGAGGTGGAGGCACGAACAATACAAATAGTACTTACGATTCTGATAAACGTTTGAAATACACTTTGCTTTATCCGCAAATTCCGCTAAATGATCTGCTGACATCATCGACAGATGATGAAGAGTTTGGAAATTTGTATAATCCGGTTAAGTCTGTTTCGGAGAATGATAGAAAACAAAGAAGAAAAAATCTGAACATGACCGGAAGCTTTACCTGGGAGATCGTTAAGAATTTAAAAGCCAAGGTTGAATTAGGAGTTGATGATAACAGAGCTCTGGATAACAGGTTTTATGGAATGACCACATATATTGTAAGGAATGTTTATGGAGGATATCCGTCTATTCAATTGCAAAGAACAGATAGCAAATCTTTCAGAAGCACAAATACAATAAATTATGATTTCAAAAAACTTTTGAAAAAGGATCATTCATTGACAGCTTTATTAGGACATGAATACATCAGAACTCAGAAAAATGTATTAACAAGTATTGTTACCGGATTTCCCGGATCATTTACCGCAGAAGATGCATGGAAGTTCTCTACGGAGGGTACTGCCTGGTCCACTGACAACAATTATGCTCCCGATGATATCCTGCTGTCTTGGTTTGGACGTGCAAATTATGATTTCCAAAGCAAATATCTCCTTAGTGCGACTTTCCGTGCTGATGGTTCTTCTAAATTTGGAGAAGGTAACAAATGGGGATATTTTCCTTCTGCTTCTGCTGCTTGGCGTGTGTCTTCCGAGAACTTTATGCAAAATACAAAAAACTGGTTAGATGATTTGAAAATACGTTTAAGCTATGGAACTGCGGGGAATAATAATATACCTTCCGGACAGATCAGCCAAACTTATTCTTCATCAACTACAGCTTGGATTAATGGCTTTACTAATTATTGGGCGCCTTCCAAGATTATGGCTAATCCCGATTTAAAGTGGGAGACAACAGTTACAAGAAATGCAGGTTTGGATTATTCTTTGTTTGGAAGTAAGCTGACTGGTTCTGTTGACTTTTATCTGAATACAACGAAAGATCTTCTTATTAAGTTTCCTATTCCTGGGTCAGGATATGATTACCAATATCGTAATATGGGAAAAACTCAGAATACAGGAACTGAATTTACTTTAAACTGGGTGGCAATAGATAATAAGAATGTAGGTTTGAGCTTTAGTGGAAACATTGCATTTAATAAATCTAAGATTAAGTCTTTAGGCGTAATGGATGACTTTGGCGCTTATACATACTGGGCTTCTACCGATATAGGAGTAGATTATTGGATTGCCAAAGGTTACTCGGTTGGTAAGATGTATGGTTACAGATCGGATGGCAGATATGAAGTTTCTGATTTTAAAGGATATGATGAAACATCTAAAACATGGATTCTTAATGATGGAGTGGCTGATAATTCCGGAATTATAGGCAATAAACGACCGGGTGCTATGAAATTGAAAGATTTAGTAGGTAATGATGGAATTGTGGATGAAAAAGATAAAGAAATAATCGGTGATGCCAATCCGAAAAATACCGGAGGTTTTACGATTAATGCCAGATTCCATGGATTCGACTTGTCTGCTGCTTTTAACTGGAGCTACGGTAATGATGTGTATAATGCAAATAAAATAGAAGGAACCATGTCCGGAAAAGACAGTTACAAATATAGAAATATGTTGTCGGATATGGCAAGTGGCAAAAGATGGACAAATCTAAAGGCGGATGGAACAATTAGTAACAATGCTGTAGAGTTGGCTGCAATGAACGCAAATACAACCATGTGGTCGCCTTATACAACAAAGATGATCTTTTCGGATTGGGCTGTTGAAGATGGTTCGTTCTTAAGGTTGAATACGTTGACTCTTGGCTATACATTGCCTTCTTCGTTAACGAAAAAGATCCAATTGCAAACCGCACGCTTTTATGTATCGGGATACAATGTATTTTGCTTAACTAAATATTCAGGTCTTGATCCGGAAGTATCAACAATTCGCAGTACACCTTTAACTCCCGGGGTTGATTACTCTGCATATCCTAAAAGCAGACAGTTGGTTGTGGGGGTAAACCTTAATTTCTAATCAGATAAAAAAATAAAAGAATGAAAAAGTTAATATATTATTCTTTACTGGGAGTATTTATGTTAGGTGGTCTGTCTTCTTGTTCTTTAGATGCTGACCCCAACTCAGCAACAGATCAACAAGCTGTATTTTCGACCTATGGCTTGGCGGAAAAAGCAGTTATGGCTATCCATCAATCTTTTGGTGAGACAAATTCTTACCGTGGGCGCTTTATTCCTTATTATGGAATTAATAGTGATGTGGAATGGATTAATGATGTAAGTACAGCTAAAATCGGACAAGCAAAATATCAATTGTGTACTTATGCTGCAACGGCAACAAATTCGGAAATGAATACCGATAACAATGCCTGGGCTAAGATGTATGAAGGTATTGAACGTGCCAATATGGCCATCCAAGGATTACGTGCTTATGGAAATGTTGCATCAGATGCAAGTATGGCTTATCTTTTAGGTGAAGCCTTGACATTGAGAGCCGTTATTTATCTGGATTTAGTAAAAGGCTGGGGCGATGTGCCTGCCCGTTTTAGTCCGGTCACTTCTGCTACAATCTATCTTCCGAAATCCGATAGAGATACTATTTACAAGCATATTCTTGCCGATCTTAAAGAAGCAGAAGATTATGTTGCATGGCCTAATCAAATATCACAGACGACAAGTACCGAGAGAGTTAGTAAGTCTTTTGTGAAAGGGTTACGCGCACGTGCTGCTCTTTATGCCGGCGGGTACAGTCAGCGTGCAGATGGAATTCGTTTAAGTAATGATCCAGAGCTGGAAAGAACTGCTATGTATACAATTGCGCGTGATGAATGTCTCGATGTCATTAATGCAGGTTATAATTCACTGGGTAATTTCAAAGATAACTTTACCCGTTTGTGTAAGGATGTGGTTACTGCCGGTGCAGAATCATTGTGGGAGATCCCTTTTTCGAAAACTCGTGGACGTAATGTGTATACATGGGGCGTAAAACATCAGGCTGCAGATCAATATTATAATTACTCCAGTGGTGGAGGTGGTGTGAATGGACCATTACCTTATTTATTTTATGATTATGATGTGGATGATGTCCGTCGTGATGTAACCTGCGTCCCTTATCAATGGTCGGCAGAGAGCACAAGCAAACAGGAACTCAGCCAATTGAAAAAGATGTATTTCGGAAAACTTCGATACGAATGGATGGATAGAGTCGTGTCGAACTCTACGGATGATGGTATTAATTGGCAAGTAATGCGTTTGGCAGATGTCTATTTAATGGCTGCTGAGGCAATTAATGAATTGTCCGGGCCTACTGATGCTCAACAATATTTAAAACCGGTTTTGGATCGTGCTTTGCCTGCTGCAAAAGTAACTTCCTATTTAGCTTCTGTAAGCACAGATAATACGACTTTCTTTAATGCCATTGTAGACCAGCGGGCACTGGAATTTGCAGGAGAAGGATTAAGAAAAGCAGATCTAATCAGATGGAATCTTCTAAAATCAAAAATGGATGAAGCTAAAAATAAAATGACACAATTAGCAAATCATGAAGGAGCTTATGCCGATTTGCCAACCTATTTATATACAAAATTAGATAAAGATGGTGAAACCCTTTTGATTTATGGTTTAAATCATGGAGATACTGATTCCGAAGGTTTGGCTTTAGTTGCCTCATCAGGGTATAGCCAAAGTACTTCAAAATGGATTGGTACTTCGCAATTGCCAGCAGAGATGATCAATCTATTGTATGTGAATAATCCGGATGAGAACCAATTCTGGCCGATTTGGCAATATTTTATTGATTCAAGTAATGGTACTTTATCCAACTAATTACCTAAATAAAACTTTTTACAATGAAAAATATCAGAAGAAAATTATATTTTGCCGGTATAGCTCTTGTTTTATTTATTGTCGGTTGTTCTGACCCTATGGATGAAATTACAAGCTTGACTTTTGACCGGTTGTTTTCTCCGACGGAATTTAAAGCGGTTGTACTTAATAAAACAAATGCATTGATTTCTTTTAATTCCGTCAGAGGAGCCGAAGGCTACGTTGCTGAGGTGTATTATCGCTCTGATTCTACCTTCTCTTCTCCTTACAAAACCATTAACGGAATTACCGGAAGTCCCGATACCATTAAGGGGTTAGAAGGAGAAACCAAATATTTGATTCGCTTGAAGGCTATTAGCTCTGCAAGCAAGGAGTCTAAATGGGTAACAGATACAATTACCACAGGAGCGGAACAAGTTTTGTATGCCGTGAGTGATAGCGATCTGACCGCAAAATCTGTTGTTCTCCGCTGGGCACCCGGTCTCAATGTTAGCTCAGTCACCCTTTCGTCAGATGGTACTGAAGTTGTTAATCATACCTTGACCAGTGAAGAGATTGAAGCTGGTGCTGTGTCTATTTCGGGATTAACAGGCTCCACTGTTTATACAGCTAAGATATTTAATGGACCCAAACAAAGAGGAACTATCAGCTTTACTACATTAATAGATATAGGCGATGCAATTGCCGTTTATCCGGGCGATGATTTAGTAGCCATGTTAAATGCCGCAAATAATGGAGATGCATTTGTATTAATGGCCGGTAATTATGTGCTGGGAGATTATTCTATAACTAAGTCAATAAGTATATCCGGATATAAAGCGAGTGAAAAACCGGTTATTTATGGCAAGTTCACATGCTCTTCCACAGTCGGATATTTGAATTTGAAAAATGTCATTCTGGATGGTACAGCAACCTCTACAGATGTTTCACAGCGAACATCAGTCTTTGAAGTAAGTACCGGATGTAATTTGAGTGGATTGAGTTTTACCGGTTGTGAGATAAGGAATTATGTGAGAACCCTTATCTACAATAATACATCCGGAACTAGTTTGGGCAATATCGTGATTTCTGATTGTATTGTTCATGATTTTCCGGGAACAGGTGGTGATGGTATTGATATCAGGACAGGTGCTCTTACCTCATTGAAAGTAGAAAATTCCACTTTCTATAAAAGTTTTCGTTCTTTCTTACGATTGCAGGTTTCAGCAGATGTAACATTTACGAACTGTACGTTGTATAAAATCTGTATTTTGGAAGATTCGAACAATAGTGGATTATTCCGTGCTTCAACAGGAGGAACTTTGTCTGTATCAAATTGTTTATTTGTCGGAATTGGCTCAACGAGTTATGGTAACTGGTGTAAGAGCGCTTCTAATATGAAAGCAACGACATCGTACAGCAATAATATTTACTATAATAGTCCTAATCTTTGGGCCGGATATTATACCTCATCCACAGGAGTTGCTTCTGAAGCGAATCCCCAGTTTGCGGATCCAACCAATGCAAATTTCACGGTAGGGAATGCTCTGGTAACTGCCGGTGACCCCCGATGGTTGTCAAACTAACAATGAAAAGATGATGTTAAGACAATCTATCTTGTATGTTTTCTTCATGTCGGATAGATTGTCTTTTTTCTAAATATGGAACGTGACCTGCAGCACTTCGTGAAGGTTAATTATTTTAAGATTTTATTTGACATGAAAAAATTGAACAAAGTACATATCCTCTTGCTCATTTCCTTTTTATTTTCTGTGTTAAGTATCAATGCGCAGGGCTACGAATACGAATATTTATACAAAGATTTGCCTTTTTCGATGCCACGTGTATATAAACCAATATTTCCGAAAAATGAAATATCAATACTTGACTATGGCGGTAATCCGGATGGAATATCGCTTAATACGCAAGCCTTTGCCCGAGCCATGAATGCGCTTGCTGAAAAAGGTGGCGGGACTTTACGTGTCCCTTCCGGGGTTTGGTATACAGGGCCAATTGTGTTCCAATCGAATATCAATCTTCATCTGGATAAAGGAGCTTTAATTCTTTTCTCAACTGATAAAAGTTTGTATCCGCTAGTAAATACAGTTTTTGAAGGGTTGGATACAAAACGTTGTCAGTCTCCCATTTCCGGAAAAAATCTGGAGAACGTGGCGATTACCGGTTATGGCTCTATCAATGGGCAAGGAGAGGCGTGGCGCCCTTTGAAAAGAGAAAAAGTGACAGATTCACAATGGAAAGCCATTACGAGTCAGGGAGGAGTACTCAAAAATAAGAATTACTGGTTTCCTTCTGTCGGTGCGATGAAAGGAGATTCAATGAGTGATATGAATGTTCCCACAGGAAATCTGACGGATGACCAATGGGAGGAAATTCGCGACTTTCTGCGCCCGGTAATGATTAGTTTTATTGAATGTAAAAATGTATTTTTACAAGGAGTATTGTTCGAAAACTCACCCGCATGGAATATACATCCTTTGATGTGTGAAAATGTGATTTTGGATAATATTTTTGTGCGTAATCCCGGATATGCTCAAAATGGGGATGGAGTGGATTTGGAGTCGTGCGTTAACTCTCTAATCGTTAACAGTACATTTGATGTAGGAGACGATGCGATTTGTATTAAATCGGGCAAAGATGAGGACGGACGCCGTCGAAACCGTCCCTGTGTAAATACAATTATTGATAATTGTAAAGTTTTTCAGGGACATGGTGGTTTTGTCGTCGGAAGCGAAATGTCAGGTGGCGTGAAGGACATCATGGTTTCTCATTGCGAATTCCTGGGTACAGATGTCGGACTGCGTTTTAAAAGTAGACGCGGGCGCGGTGGGGCTGTCGAAAATATTTATATCAGGGATATTAATATGTTTAATATTCTCACCGATTCATTCTTGTTTGATCTGTATTATGGTGGAAAATCTGCTTCGGAAGCATTGGAAGACGGAGATGTGACACCGGTGGACAACGCAATTCCGAAAGCTGATGAAACTACACCGGCTTTCCGTAACATCTATGTGAAAAATCTTATATCACGGAATGCGCGTCGTGCCATGCTATTCAATGGTATTCCTGAAATGAGGATTAGCAATATCAATGTAGAGAATGTTACTATTTCATCCACCTACGGTGCTGAAATAGCAGAATCTAATGATATTAAATTCAATAATGTAAAGATTATTCCGAAGACAGGACCGGCGTTGCATTTTCGCAATGTTTCGAATGTGAATATTAAATCTCTTGAATATCCTGCTTCGCTGAAAGAAGTTGTCCGGATAGACGGGGATAATAAAAATATCAATCTGCCATCTTCTTTAAAGAAAGAAAATATTAAATACGAAAAATAATCACAGTTTATGCATAAGAGAATAATGAAAGTTGTATTTGTATTCCTGGTTGCGTTGGCTGTTTCATCTGTCTCTTTCGCTACAGGCCAAAAATATTATCGATGGATGGCTGATTCTGAAATCAAACGGAATCCGGAATCATGGATGTTAGATTTCTCTAAGGCACCTAAATGGAATTATTGCCAGGGACTTGAATTGCAGGCTATTCTTCAGGTATATAATAAAACTAGCGACGTAAAATATTATGATTATGCCTATTCCTTTGCGGAGCTGATGGTAAATGCAGATGGCGCTATCAAGACATACAAACCGGATGAATACAATATTGACCGGATAAATTCGGGAAAAATATTATTTCCAATTTATGAAAAAAGCAAAGAGGAGAGATTCCGACGTGCTTTAGGGTTGTTGCGTGAGCAAATGCTTACTCATCCAAGGACACAGGATGGTAGTTTCTGGCATAAGAAAGTGTATCCCCACCAGGTTTGGCTGGATGGACTCTATATGGCGGGGCCATTTCTGGCTCAATATGGCCGGGTGTTTGACGAACCGGTTTTATTTGATGATGTAGTGCTCCAACTCCTGGATGTGCATAAACGCATGTATGATCCCAAAACCGGGTTGTATTACCATGGTTGGGATGAAAGCAAACAACAACGTTGGGCAGATGCTCAGACCGGTTTATCTCCGAACTTTTGGTCGAGAAGCATCGGTTGGTATATGATGGCTATCGTAGATGTATTGGATTATTTGCCATCGAATCATCCCAAACGAGATGAACTGATAAGTGTTTTTGACCACCTGTGTGCTTCTATAGGGAATTTCCGTGATAAAAAAACGGGAATGTGGTATCAGGTAACAGATAAAGGCGGAAAGGCCGGCAATTATCTTGAGTCGAGCGGTTCCATTATGTTCATCTATTCATGGGTGAAAGGTGCGCAAAAAGGATATCTGAATAAAACGTATCTGCAAAGAGGAGAAAAGGCTTATGGGCAATTTCTGAAACGCTTTATTCGTAAAAATAATGATGGAACTATCTCTTTGACCGATGTATGCAGTGTTGCCGGGCTTGGCGGAGACAAGGTGTACAGAGATGGTAGCTATGAATATTATATTGGTGAACCGATACGGGATAACGATGCGAAAGCTGTGGGCCCATTCATAATGACTAGTATTTTGTTGGATAAATAAATTTGTTTTTAATTAAGCAGTGAGAGTGGCTCAAGGGTCACTCTCTGATGCTTTATATAAGCCTTTAAATCATGAAAATAGTCTATGCCGTTTTTTTTGTAATCATCTCTCTTCTGGGTAGTCACCTGAAAGCACAAACTCCGGCTTTTCCGGGAGCCGAAGGAGCCGGTAAATATGCTGTAGGCGGACGTGGCGGACAGGTTTATTATGTTAATTCGTTAGAAGATACCGTTATTGGAGATAAAAAGACGAAAGAAGGGACTTTGCGGTGGTGTTTGCAACGCAAAGGTCCGAAGGTTATTCTTTTCAAAGTAGCCGGTATTATTCATTTGAAGAAGAAGCTCTTTGTTCGTGACAGTACGACAATTGCGGGTCAAAGTGCTCCTGGAGAGGGGATTTGTCTCGCCGGAAACAATGTGAAAATAGCCGGAAATGAAGTGATCCTGCGTTACTTGCGTTTCCGTTTAGGGGATGAAACGAAAGTAGAAGATGATGCTATTTCGGGTTATAATACCAAGAACGTTATTGTCGATCATTGTTCGATGAGCTGGAGTACTGACGAATGTGCTTCGTTTTACGATAATGATAATTTTACGATGCAGTGGTGCATTATTGCCGAGAGTCTGCGTTCTTCTGTTCATGCCAAAGGAAGCCACGGATATGCCGGGATTTGGGGCGGGCGTAAGGCTTCTTTTCATCACAACCTGATTGCCAACCACGATAGCCGCAACCCACGTATGGCAGGCAGTCGTTTCAGCAATCGGGAATCGGAAGAACTGGTCGATTTCCGTAACAATGTTATTTACAATTGGGGGAGCAACAGCAGTTATGGCGCAGAAGGCGGGCGATATAATTACGTCAATAATTATTATAAGCCAACGGCTTCTTCTTCCAATCCCGGACGAATTGTTGCGCCGAATGCTGATGAAGGGAATTATAAACAGGCAGCCGGTGCTTGGGGGAAATTCTACCTTTCGGGAAATGTGATTGAGGCTAATGCGGAAGTTACTGCCGATAATAAACTGGGATTTCACCCGAATCCGGCAAGTAAAAACAAAGATGAACTATTGGTTGCTGTTCCTTTTGATATTGCCTGTATTCAGACAGATAAGGCGGAAATTGCCTATCAGAAAATACTAGCTGATGCCGGAGCAAGTTTCAAACGAGACAAGACCGACAGCCGCATCATTCATGAAGTGGAAAAGGGGTTGACTCCAGTGAAGACAAAAAGGAATACCGGAACGAAGCCGGGATTGATTGATTCGCAGCAGGATGTCGGAGGATGGGATATTTACTCCTTTGATCCGGATAGGGTTGTTGTTGATACTGATGGAGACGGAATTGCTGACGGATGGCTGGAGAAAAATTATCCCGGTAAAAAAGCAAATGACCTGAATTCTGAGGGGTATACCTACCTGGAAGTTTACCTGAATTCTCTGGTGAATAAATAAAGCGTATATAGGTAGTCCTGTAAAATTAGTTTTATGTATCTAAGTTATATTGCTTATTTTTTTAATACTACAGGTGCTTATGCTTACAGCTAATTAAGAACATTTACTATGAAAAAAAAACTGCTGTCAGTCGTTTTTTTATTGCTCTCGTTGCTATTGAATGGACAGATTAAAAACCGATATGTCGTCGATAAAAACGGACAAGGTGATTTTCGTACCGTGCAGGAGGCGCTGGATGCCATTCGTCCATCTGACCCTCGGGGGACAATGACCATTTTTATCCGGAAAGGGATTTATCATGAGAAAGTAGTTCTTCCTTCACAGACAAATCATGTTCGCATTGTCGGGGAAGATCGCGACAGCACTGTCATTACTTACGACGACCAGGCCAACATCAACAAAATGGGGACATTCCGCACATATACTCTTAAATTGAGCGGCAATGATATTCTCCTGGGAAATCTAACGATCGAGAATGCGTCAGAACCTTTAGGACCGGCTGTTGCGCTTCATGTCGACGGAGATCGTGCTGTGTTCCGCAATTGTCGTTTTCTTGGCCATCAGGATACCGTATATGCCGGCAGAGATGGTTCGCGTCTGTATTTTGAAAACTGCGATATTGAAGGAACGACCGATTTCATTTTCGGACCTGCTACGGCTTGGTTTGAGGATTGTCTCATCTATTGTAAGCGGAACTCTTATATAACTGCGTCCAATACTCCGGCAGATATTCCTTACGGGTTTATTTTTAATAATTGCCGTATTGTATTGGCAGACACTGTAACCGCAGTCTATCTGGGGCGTCCCTGGCGTCCGTATTCCATGACTGTGTTTTTGCATACGGAAATGCCGAAAGGTATCCGTCCCGAAGGATGGGATAACTGGAAAGACGCTCGTAACGAAAAGACTGTACGTTATGCGGAATATAAAAACTACGGTGAGGGATCAGGCACAGTAGAGCGAGTGAAATGGATCCGGATTCTTTCGGATGAAGAGGCGGCAGGTATTAGCCCGAAACATGTGCTGGGTGGCTGTGACCAGTGGAATCCATTGCTCTGTAAATAAGTTGGAGGATATTTGAGGGGAAATTAATTTTTTTTGTCCTATAAATGAGATAGTTGTAAGAAAATAAAATATAAATAAACAAGTGAAGAAAAGAATAATTTCATGCTTACTGGCATTCTTGCTCCTTGCAGGCGGAATAAATGCCAAAATCAGGGTATTGACCATCGGAGATTCCACAATGGCCAATTATGACGAATTGAAGAACAGTGGAGACAATGAGTTGAGAGGTTGGGGACAAATGCTTTCTTTGTTTTTCAACGAGGAGGTTACTCTACAAAACGCAGCCAAGAACGGACGCAGTTCGAAATCTTTTTATTACGAGTTCTGGGAGAAATTGCGTGAAACACTCCATCCCGGCGATTACGTAGTCATCCAGTTTGGGCACAATGATGAGAAAAACAACGGAGATGATTCTCCGGAAAAGGATGGCCGGGGCACTGCACCCTGGGGACAGTTTCATGAATATCTGACTCGTTATGTAAATGAAATACGCAGCAAAGGAGCTACTCCTGTATTTGCGACTCCGATTGTTCGACGTATGTTTGATAACGATGGTAAAACACTTTCTGCTCGCGGCAGGCACAACTTACAGGAAATGCGCGAATCTTCTGATAGTGTTCAGTATGACTATGTACTTGCTATGAAGGATGTTGCCCGAAAAATGAACGTACTTCTGGTTGATATGACCCAACTTACTGCAGAAATTGTACAGGAGTTAGGTGCTGCTAAAGCGAAAGAAATCATTTATTGTAACAAAGATAATACTCATCTGAAGGCACTGGGAGCTTTGAGATATGCTGAACTTTTTGCACAAGATTTGAAACGGCAGGGTATTCTGACAACGTATTTGTCTTTTTCAAATCAAGTCATTTCCTCTCCTTTAGAATATGATTTTGGGAATGTTTTTGTCGGAGAACCAGCCCTCAAAGTCTTATCCTTGGCAGGACAGAAAATTTCAAAGCCACAGGAGGTACATCTGAAGGTTCAACCGCCCTTTGCTCTCTCTTTGTTTCCGGATAAGAATTTTTCCGAACAATTGGATATTCATTCCAACGGCGGATATTTTTACCAGCCGGTATATATTCGTTTTGTTCCCGAAGGAGGGCTTCGTTATGATGTAAGGGCTGTTTTGAATATGGGTGCCGATAGGCATGCTGTATCTCTGATAGGAACCGGAATTGCGGCAGACAGAACGAAACCTTTTTCCCTTGAATACTCGGATACCGCCGGCCTGAAATCATCAGCGGCGGCTCAAATTAATTCAAGACTGGAAGGGCTTCGGTTTGTTGCAGATAATGGAAGGAACTTATTGACTACACTTCATGGCCCGTGGGCTTCTGATGAAATAGATGTCAATTCCAATCGTTACATCGAGTGGTCGGTGACTGCTGAACAAGATGTTTATCTTTCCAGCCTCTCCTATACGTTGAGTTTACAAGGTGGAGATGCGATGCAATTCTCTGCTCTGGGAGCAATGGAAAGTACATTCGCTACCCCTGACACTTATTCTTTGATGGAAAATCTACGTGAGACTCCCCAAAATTTCACCCAAAAAATTATACTGAAATTATCCAAAGGACAGACATATTATTTTCGTATTTATCCTTGGAGTAAAAATGGAGGAGAACACCGTTTTGTGAATATCGAAAGAGTTGTTTTCAATGGATTTCAGACGCAATGAATAAATATAAGCAAATGTTCATAATTCGTTGTAGGCATATATATCCGTAGATATTGAAAATAAGAAATATGACGGATTCGATAGATGAACGTCATTTAATAGGATTATTTATCAGAACGTTTGTTGTTGGTTGTATATGAGAACTTTATCTCGTAATGTAAATTATACAAAAAGGACAGATTGATTATTCAATCTGTCCTTTTTGTAGGTGTGCAGGGGTTTATTTCTCTTGGCGTTTCAATCCATACTTCGTCTCAAATTCTTCCCTGTTGAAGTTCTGATAAGATGGTTCTGCAGGAACATAGTCGTCATTGTCCCAAAGAGTGCTTGTCAGCATCAGATCGGCACTGTATCGGTTGCAGGCAATAGGCACGTTGTGCACGCGGCATTGTCTGAGCAACATCATGATGTCGGCTTCGTGCGGTTGAGGATTCAGGTCATCGATAAGAAAGATGGCCAAGTCAACCTCTTTACGAACCACCATGGCGGCAATTTCGGCATCTCCGCCGAGCGGACCGGAGTGCATTCTGGTGATTTGGGCATGAATCCCTTTGGTTTCGAAAGTCTCCTGGACTAAACGTCCGGTAGTGCCGGTGCAGACCAGATGGTGGTGTTTCAAAAATTCTGAATTATAATAGCACCAATCTACCATGTCGGCTTTGCGATGGTCGTGTGCTACTAATGCGATAGTCAGTTGTCTAGTCATAATAGTAAATTAATTTTTGATCCTTATTTTTTGAGGATGAAAGGCAATTTAACCACTTTGGATTTCAGGTTTCTGTTTCTTACCTGAATGAAGATTTCGCTGCCGGGTTTTGCCTTGTCGGCATTCACATATCCCAGACCGATACCTTCTTTGAGACAAGGAGATATACTTCCTGAAGTCACCTGTCCAATTGTTTCACCGTTTTCATTCACAATGGAGTATCCATGTCGCGGAATTCCTTTTTCTTCCAATTTGAAGCCAACCAGTTTTTGAGGTGTGCCGTTTTTCTTATCTGCTTCAATCCTGGTGCGCGAAATAAAATCCTTTCCTTCTGCAAATTTAGTCACCCAACCTAATCCGGCGGCAATCGGGGAGGTGGTGTCATCAATGTCATTTCCGTATAGACAATACCCCATTTCCAGACGAAGCGTGTCGCGACTACCTAATCCGCAGGCTTTAATCCCTTCCTCTTTGCCGGCTTCAAATATGGCATTCCATATTTGTTCGGCATATTCCGGATAGAAATAGAGTTCAAAGCCTCCTGCGCCCGTATATCCGGTGTTGGAAATGATGACTTCATTTACCTGAGCAAACTGCCCCACCTGAAAACTGTAGTAGGGAATACTTTTTAAATCCACCGGTGTCAGTTTTTGAAGCACTTCCAATGCTTTAGGACCCTGCACAGCCAGTTGCGCGGTATGGTCCGACGCATTCTCCAGTTGAGCGCCCATGGTATTGTTTTTTACACACCAGTTCCAGTCTTTTTCTATATTGGCAGCATTCACGACCAGCATGTATTTTTCGTCTTCGTATTTGTAGATGAGAAAGTCGTCGACAATGCCTCCGTTTTCATTCGGGAAATAGGTGTATTGTGCTTTTCCGATAGTCAGATCAGCTGCGTTGTTGGACGAAACTTTCTGAAGAAATTCGAGAGCCTTCGGCCCTTTTACCCAAAACTCACCCATGTGCGAAACATCAAACACTCCGACAGCATTTCTAACGGTGTGATGTTCGTCAATTATTCCGGTGTATTCTATTGGCATATTGTAGCCGGCAAATTCATGCATTTTAGCATTCAAAGCAATATGCTTTTCCGTGAATGGCGTTGTCTTCATATAAATATTTTAAGCTGTTAGAGAAATATTTTTAGTAAATGTATATGTTTTGAATGACAATGAATACAAAAACAGCGTGAATAAACAGAAGAATTTCTGAATCTTCACGCTGTTTTTTTTATTTTGCTTCAGCTTCAATAAGTTGGGCAATTTTAATAATCACTTCCACAGCCTTTTCCATCGACTGCACCGGAACAAATTCGTAACGTCCGTGGAAATTCAGTCCACCGGCAAAGATGTTGGGGCAGGGGAGTCCCATAAACGATAGGCGGGCTCCGTCGGTTCCTCCACGAATAGGACGCACATTGGGTTTTACCCCTACGGCTTCCATCGCCGCAAATGCGTAGTCGATAATATATTTTTGCGGTTCTACTTTTTCCCGCATATTGTAATACTGATCGCGGATATCCACAGTGGTACTTCCCGGATAGAGCTTGTTGATGTAAACTACTGCTTCCTGCATTGTCTTTTTACGATTCTCGAAAATAGAGCGATCGTGATCCCTGATGATGTAGGATAGCGAAGCCGAGTCAATGGTACCTTGCATTGAGTTGAGGTGGAAGAATCCTTCGTATCCGCAGGTGTGTTCCGGTCTTTCTTGTGCCGGAAGAAGTCCGATGAGCTTGTGAGCAATGACAAGCGCATTCACCATTTTCCCTTTGGCATATCCCGGATGAACGCTGCGTCCCTGGATAGAGATTTTGACACCGGCCGCATTGAAATTTTCATATTCAAGTTCGCCGATATCGCCGCCATCCATCGTGTAGGCCCAATCAGCATTGAATTTTTCCACATCAAAATGATCTGCTCCCTGCCCTATTTCTTCGTCGGGAGTGAATCCGATTCTGACTTTTCCATGCTTTATTTCCGGATGTGCTTTAAGGTAAGCTACTGCTGATATGATTTCAGCGACACCGGCTTTATCGTCTGCGCCAAGTAAAGTCTTTCCGTCGGTTACTACTAAATCTTTTCCTGTGTGGTGTAATAGTTCCGGAAAATCTACAGGGGAAAGCACGATGTTGTTTTCTGCATCAAGAAGAATATCTTTTCCATCGTAGTTTTTAACGATGCGTGGATTTACATTTTTTCCCGTGAGGTCAGGACTGGTATCTACATGAGAAATAAAACCAACAGTCGGAACTTTCTTGTCGGTGTTGGAAGGCAGTGTTGCCATTAAATATCCATTGTTGTCAAGAGAAATCTCTTCCAGACCAATTTCTTCCAATTCTTTTTTGAGTTCTTGTAATAAAACGAATTGTCCGGGAGTGCTGGGTGTTGTACCTGTGTTTTCGTCTGATTCGGTATCAAACTTCACATATTTCAGGAATCTTTCAGTAACGTTCATTTGAAGTGAAATTTTTTTTGTCTATTTTGATTTTTTTATTCAAAAAAATGGAAAGGATAACTTTTTGTATTCCAATGCCTTCTTTTTGTAGCTGTTTTAACTATGCAAATATAATAAAAGGGAAGTGAAGAAAAAATCTCTGGGCGGATTTTGAGATTTAAAAATAATATCTACCTTTGTGCCCGGGTAAGTCCTATACGGCCAGCTCCCTTCGAATCCCCCAGGGTTTGATCGCAGCAAGGGTAGTAGGTTGAGCGGCGCGATGTAGTCAGCTTACCCATTTGCCTCTTTAGCTCAGTTGGCCAGAGCACGTGATTTGTAATCTCGGGGTCGTTGGTTCGAATCCGACAAGAGGCTCAGAAAAAGGTTGTTTCTACGGAAATAACCTTTTTTCGTATCTATTAAAATTGGATTTCGGATTTGTGGATAGGATCTTGAAGGAGATAAATGCAATACGGGAGCAAATCGATTATCATTTGCTCCCGTGTCGTATTTATATATGTATTTTAAGGCACAATCACTTTAAGTCCCCGGGGAACTACTTTTACTTCAATCGTATCCGACTCGTAAAGAGGTTCGCCGTCGATGTGTATCCATCCGGGGCCTTCTCTCTTAATAACAGCTTCTTTTGTGATTATTTCCGTGAGATTTTTATTATTATCAATATTTTTCGAAAAAAGTTGCAGGGTGGTTTGGGGAATTTCCAATACACCAAATGGTTTTAAAATAGCAATATTCATTAGTCCGTCCTGCAGGCTTGCACCCGGTGCGATTACAGCATTGTTACCGTATTGTGTTGCATTGGCGCAGGTGACTAGGAATGCTTTTTCTTCAATTCTTCCACCGGGAAATGTTATTTCGTATTTCTCAGGCTCGTAATCGATGTATGTTCCCAGGACATTCTTTACGTATTTTAGGGGACCTCGTGTCTTCTCTTTAGAGAAATGCTCGCTTACGCTAGCATCAAACCCCATTCCGCAAGTACAGAAAAATATATGGTCGTTGGCAATGCCAAAGTCGATTTCAATAATGTTCTGCTCGATGAATGTGTTGATGGCTTTTCCTACACTCGTGGAGATATGTAAGTCCCGAGCCAGGCCGTTTCCGGAACCAAAGGGGATAATCCCTAAGACAGTTTTTGTATTTACCAGGGCTTTGGCAACCTCATTGATTGTGCCGTCTCCTCCTACGGCAACCACAAATTCAACTTTGTCTTTCGCAGCCGCGAGGGCTATTTCATATGCATGACCCGCATATCCGGTAATGAAAAACTGTAAATCAAATCGGTGTTGGTCTATTTTGGAACTGATCCTTTCTGGTATACTTTTCTTCGACCCCACTCCTGAAATTGGGTTGATGATAACGTAGATTTTCGTTTTCTGCATAATTAAGTAGCCGTCAGCAGTCATTTAATTGTGTGGTGCAAAAATAGATATTTATTTTAAATCCTATCTTTTGTTTTTATAAATTCGTTTTGTTTTATGGTTTATTGATGTTTCCGAAGCCCAATGTATGTGTTTTATTTATTAAATTTGCAACTCAAATAATGAAAAATTGTTTTTTTGTAATTATTTAATGTGACAAAAATAAACAAAACCAATGCAGCTCGATTATTGGATAAGATGAACTTGAGCTATCATCTTATACCTTATGAAGTGGATGAGGCTGATTTGAGTGCAAAACATGTTGCCGAACAATTGGGTGAGGATGTTCGTCAAGTATTTAAGACGCTTGTTTTGCATGGGAATAAAACCGGATACTTTGTCTGTGTTATTCCGGGTGCGGAAGAAGTTGATTTGAAATTAGCAGCTAAATACTCCGGAAATAAAAACTGCGAAATGATACCCATGAAAGAACTTCTGCCTATTACCGGATATATTCGGGGAGCTTGCTCTCCTATCGGGATGAAAAAACATTTTCCGACATTTATTGACAGCAGTTGTTTGAACTGTGAAAAAATATATGTAAGCGCTGGAATCAGAGGGATACAAATAGAAATCTCTCCTAGAGATTTGATTCAGGCTGCTCAAGCGAATGTTGTAGATTTTTTTTGATAAACAGGTATTGAGAGCTTTCTCTTTCTTGTTTTCAAATTGTGAGAACTGAGTGCTATTTTGGAATTAAATTGTTAAAATGGAATCTGCCTTTCAAAACAAATGTCTGTTTTCCCTGTTTTTTTCGATTTATTCTTACTTTTGCACCACAAAAAAAATAAATAAAAATGCTAACAGTTGAGAAAATTGGCGGTACGTCAATGTCGCAATTTAAAAACGTTTTGAACGATATTATTATAGGTAAACGAACTCCTGAAGATTTTTATAATAGGATATTTGTGGTTTCTGCGTATAATAATGTTACTAACTGGCTCTTAGAACATAAAAAGACCGGTGAACCAGGTGTCTATATTAAGTTTCTTGAAAATGAAGATTACAGCATTGCGCTTGATAGTTTATGTCAACGCCTGTTGCTTATTAATCAGGGGTTTGCTGAAATAGGACTTAATCAGCAAGAAGCAAAAGAATTTATACAATACAGGATAAAACAGGTGAAAACCTTGCTGAATAGCTTGAGCAAGGTATTGGCATCCGGTTATGTGAATGTTGAAGATATACATTTGGCTGCTAGAGAAATATTAGCTTCTTTAGGAGAAGCACATTCTGCCTGGAATACGGTCAATATATTGAATAATAACGGTATTAATGCTCGTCTGCTCGACCTTTGTGGTTTTGATGATACAATGCCTCTTACCATTGATGAGCGCATCAAGAAGGCATTCAAAGATATTGATTTCTGTAAAGTATTGTGTATCGCTACTGGGTATACAAAGGGGGTAGAGGGGATTATGAGAGCTTTTGATAGAGGTTATTCGGAAGTGACTTTTAGTAAGATTGCAGTTGAAGTGAAAGCGGCAGAAGCAATCATTCATAAAGAATATCATCTATCATCGGCAGATCCTAAGATTGTGGGGATAGATGCCGCAATGCCGGTAGGACATACTAATTTTATAGTGGCCGATCAATTGGCTGATATTGGAATGGAAGCCATTCATCCCAGAGCAGCAAAACCATTGGAGTTGGCCAATATTAATATTCGTATTAAAAATACCTTTGAACCGGAACATCCGGGTACACTCATCACAAAATCTTATGTGTCGCCTGTTCCGCGGATTGAAATTGTTTCCGGTACCAATAAAGTGTTGGCTATAGAAATTCATGACCCTATGATGGTCGGTGAGGTTGGTTTTGACTTGAAAATAATGACCTACTTTGCGAAGTACGGAGTCAGCTATATACTGAAGTCCACCAATGCAAACTCTATCACGATGGTTGTCTGGGATAATTATAAGTCACGGGAACTAATTGCCGAATTAGAACAAAACTTCTATCAGGTTATTGTAGAAAGGGTTGCTATTGTATGTGCTATGGGTACAAATATTGCTATTCCCGGATTTTTGTATCGCGCAGCTAAAGCATTTTACGAAAAAGATATTAATATTGAGAGCTTCGGGCAATCTTTGCGTCAGGTGAATATGCAGTTCGTTATTCGCCGTGACAGGTATGAAGATGCTGTCATTGCGCTTAACAATGAATTTAATAACGAACATTCAAACTGAAAAAAGTGTGTAAAAACAACATATTATTATTTTTTTAATGCTGAAAATATTGAAATGAACCAATAATAATTTTACATTTGCACGATTTATTAAGGTGTCGTTTTAAGTTTTACGCATAAGTAAATATTTCCTGTATACAACAAAGCAAATAAACATTAAAATAACAAATAATCAAATTTAATTTTTAATCAATTTTATCATTATGGAACCTAAAAAACAAACAGAGAAAAAAACACGTGGTGCATCAGCAAGTGTCGTGATCGTGATTTGTGCTATTATCGCTTTTGCTTTCTTCTTCATCGTATGTAAAGATAGCCTTCAAATTTTCCATTTGTTCGATGAAAAAGGAGACCCAATCGATGGGAATGTTTTCGGAACATTGTCAAAAGGGGGATATGTAATTCCTGTTATTATGACTTTGCTTTTAACAGTAGTCGCTCTTTCAATCGAACGTGCTTTCGCAATGAATCGTGCTAGAGGAAAAGGTAACTTGGTTAAATTCGTTGAACAAGCTAAAGCTAAATTAGAAGCAGGTGATATCAATGGCGCTCGTCAATTGTGTGATGCACAAAAAGGAGCTGTTGCTAGCATCTTGCGTGCAGGTTTGATCCGTTACGAGGATGTAGAAAATATTACAAATTTGAATAACGACGAAAAAGCAGCTATCATTGAAAAAGAAATAGAAGAAGCTACAGCGTTGGAATTGCCTACAATGGAACAAAACCTTTCAGTAATTGCAACTATTTCAACTTTGGGTACACTTTTCGGATTGTTGGGAACAGTACTTGGTATGATCAAATCTTTCTCGGCTATGAGTAATGAAGGTGCTCCAGACTCAACAAAACTAGCTCTTGGTATTTCTGAAGCCTTGATGAATACAGCAATGGGTATCGCAACAGGTGCCTTGGCTATCATTTCTTACGGATATTTCTCTGGATCAGTTCAAAATATTACAAATGCTGTTGATGAGATCGGCTTTGCAATCGGCCAGACTTACACAACTAAACATTTAGGAAAATAATTTTGAATTTATTTGTGGAATTTCTCTGAAGTTTCACTCTATATAAAAAAACAGTAGAGATATGTCGAAAGTAAAAACAAAAAAGCAGAGCACATTCATCGATATGACTGCGATGAGTGACGTTACTGTCCTTTTGCTTACATTCTTCATGCTTACAGCTACTTTCTTACCTAAAGAACCCGTGCAGGTAAATACTCCGAGTTCTGTGGTTGAAATCAAGATTCCCGAAAGTAGTTTGCTGACTATCTTGGTTTCTCCTAAAGGTCAAGTCTTTCTAAACTTTGACCGTCCTCAAGATAAGTTAGCTATTTTGGAAAAAGTTGCGCAAGACTTTAAATTCCAATTTACAGACAAGCAGAAGAAAGCATTTGTTGATCAGCCTTCAATTGGTGTTCCGTTTTCAGCTCTTCCCAAATTTTTGAATTTGGATTTGAAAGAACAGGATGAGGTTTTGAAAGCTAACGGAGTTCCATCTGATAGCACCAATAACCAGTTGAAAGAATGGATCAAATATGGAGTAGCAGTGAACGAAAATTTGAAAATTGCGGTAAAGTCTGATAAATCGACTCCGTACCCTTTGATTAAGTCTGTGTTTACAACACTTCAGGACATTAAGCAAAACCGTTTCAATTTGATTACCACATTGAAAGGAATGCCGGCAGTTTAAATGACTGTTTAATAATTTATTAATTGACTAAATCTAAAAAAAGATATGGCAGAAGTAAATACCGGTGGTGGTGACGAAGGGAAAAAAGGAAAACCGAAGAAATTAAATCTTCGTGTAGACTTTACTCCGATGGTGGATATGAACATGTTGTTGATTACCTTCTTCATGTTTTGTACTACCTTGAGTAAGCCTCAAGCGATGGACCTTGTGATGCCGACCAACGACAAGAAAATTGAAGAAAAAGATCAGAATAAAGTGCCTGATGACAAGGTGATCACTGTAATTCTTGGTGAGAAAGGCAAAGTATATTACTACTTTGGAAAACCTGACTACAAAGATTATAGCTCACTGAAGTTGTCAAGTTATGGTCCTGAAGGACTCCGTAAAATGTTGCTTGAACGTAATGCTTTGAACGTGAATCGTATCAAAGAATTGAACGCATTGCGTAAGAAAAAACAAATTTCTGAAGAGGACTTTAAAGCTCAATCAAAAGAAATTCGTAACGATAAAAACGGTCAGAACGTTATTATCAAACCGACTGATGGTGCTACTTACGAAAATCTGGTAGATGTTTTGGATGAAATGCAGATTTGCAGTATTGGTAAATATGCAATTGTAGAAGTTACCGAAGGTGATAAATTTCTCATTCAGAATCTAGAGTCGAATGGCGCATTTGGCCAAGGTAAGTAATGGTAATGTCAAATTAAAAATAATTACAGAAAATGGCAAAAAATGTAAATTTGACGTCATCCGATTGGACAGATATCGTATTTGAAGGTAAGAATAAAGAATATGGTGCTTATAAAATGCGCCAGACTTCCGCCAAAAGACAATACAAAGCCATTGGCGTTATGATTCTTATCGTGATTCTGGTAGCTTTGTTGCCAACAATTATTGATGCTGTAAAATCCGGACAGAATGAGAAAAATCTATCAGATGTAACTCAATTATCTAATTTGAAATTGGAAGATCAAGTGAAAGAGCAGGATATGCTTAAGCAAAAAGAAGCTACCCCTCCTCCTCCAATGAAGAGTACTATTAAATTTACTCCTCCGGTGATCACTGATGCAAAAGATATCAAAGAAGAAGAACAGATGAAATCTGTAGATGATCTGAAAGATAGTAAAGTGACAATCTCTGTTGCCGATGTAAAGGGTACAGATGATAAGCATGGTATGGATATTGCGGATTTGAAAGATCACAAAGTGGTGGTTCAGGAAGAAGAAGAGAAGCCTTTCCAGGCTGTAGAGCAGATGCCTCAGTTTCCCGGAGGAGACGCAGAGTTGCTTTCTTATCTGTCGAAAAACCTGAGATATCCTACTATTGCAGCTGAAAATGGAATTCAGGGACGTGTTGTCTTGAAATTCGTTGTAGGCAAAACAGGAGAAATTTCTGATGTAAACATCATCAAAGGTCTTGACCCTTCTTGTGATAAGGAAGCTGTTCGTGTTGTTAGATCAATGCCTAAATGGATTCCCGGTAAACAGAACGGTCGAAACGTAGCAGTATATTTTACATTACCTGTTGTGTTTAGACTTCAATAGAATATAAGCATCAGCTATTATTAACCATAAAAAAGAGAAGATACTTGATATAGCATCTTCTCTTTTTTGATAAAAGTAAAATATTATGGATACTCAAAGAAAGCCTGGTAAATTCCGTTTGATATGGGGGATAATTATGGTTTTTATATACTTATGCATGGCGTATATGGTTGCCTTCGTGAACTTCTTCGATTTGTCTCAAGCAATACGTTTTATTATCGGATTTCTTTTCCTTGCCTATGGCGTTTTTCGAGGTATCAGACTATGGAAAGAAGGAATGTAAAAACGTTATTTTATGTAAACTAAGGTTAGATTATATGCCTATTTTCTTACTTTTGTTTATGAGAAATGGAATAATTAGTATTTTTGATTTATAATCAAGGAATAATCTTTATAATCCCGACGTATATAACATGAAGATTTGTCTTCAATAAAACATATCAGAAGTGACGAAAACTAAATTTTTAATTTATTCAACATTATTCTTGTTCGTCTTTTCATCCTGCAACAAGAAATCCACAATAACCAGAACCGACACAGAAACTAGCGGGACGGCTCAAATTGCGTGTGATGAAAATTTTTCGAAGGTAATGGAGCAACAAATTGCTGTATACGAGAATGATTATGACGAGGCACACTTGAAACCGGTGTATGGAAATGAAGTCGATGTGATTAATTTTCTTCTTAAAGATAGCATTCGGCTCGCTTTTACATATCGTGAATTAACCCCTGCAGAACAGGTTACAATAAAACAAAAAGGGCGGATACTCCGTTCTCAAAAAATAGCAACAGATGGCGTTGCATTGATTATTAATAAATCCAATACGGATTCCTTAATCAGTGTGAGTACGATAAAAGAAATCTTATCAGGTAAAGTGACAAAATGGAATCAAATTAACCCTTATAAGAAATCGAAAAATTCAAATAAGATTCAAGTTGTATTCGATAATCCAAACTCAAGTACCGTACGTTATCTAAAAGATTCTATAGCCGGGGGATCACCTTTGGCTGAAAATCTCCGTTCGATGAGAAATAGTAAAGAAGTTTTAGATTATGTATCGAATCATAAAGACGCATTAGGAATTATCGGAGTTAACTGGATTAGTAACCCAAAGGATACAACAAACTTATCATTTGACAGTAAAATACATGTAATGTCTGTGAGTATGTCTAATCCGGCATTTCCGGATGATAGCTATAAACCTTTCCCGGCTTATCTGGCTTTAGGACAATACCCTCTGACAAGAAATGTATACATGCTCCTTTCGGATGTTCGCGGAGGTTTGCCTGCCGGATTTGCAGCCTTTGTTGCTGGTGACACAGGGCAGCGAATTATTTTAAAAGCAGGCTTGGTTCCAGCTACTCGTCCGATGCGCTTGGTTTCATTAAAAGAAAATTTTTAAATCATAAATTACAAATCAATTACGAGAGATGAAGAAAAGTATTTTATTATCGATTTTGTCCTGCCTGTTTTGTGTGGCTGCGATTGCTCAAACGCAAAGTTTGGGAATTGATTATTTCAGAACAGGAGAATCGCAGATAGCAAAACAGATCTTTACGAATGAACTTGCATCAAATCCTGCACAATCTAACTATTATTTAGGAGAAATAGCTTTTGCTGAAGGAAATTTAGAGCAAGCAAAAGATTTTTATAGTAAAGCTCTATCTGCAAGTGCTGATTTTTCTTTAGCAAATGTAGGTCTAGGTAAATATTATTTAAAGAAAGGTGATCCCAAAGCAGCAGAAGACGCTTTTTCTACCGCTCTTAAGAAGAATAAGAAAGATGTGGAAGTATTAGTTGCCATTGCAGAAGCCTATTTTTTGAATGGTCAGGAAGATAAAGCAAATGCAAAGATCGACGAAGCTATAAAGGCTAATAAAAAATCACCCCTTCCTTATGTTTTGCAGGGAGATATCCTGACTGCAAAAAATCAGCCGGGGGATGCTGCCGGAAAGTACGATATGGCCATTTACTTTGACCCGAATTACACTGTAGCTTATCTAAAATCTGCCCAGGTATATGAAGCTATCAATCCGGAGTCTGCTATTGAAAAGTTAAATAAGGTATTGGAAATAAATCCAAACTATATGTTAGCTTATCGTGATCTTGGTCGTATATACACCAATACCGGTTTCTATCCCAAGGCTATTGAGAATTACAAACGTTTCTTTGACGGGAAAACATATTCTGTTGCTGATATCACAAAATATGCTTCTGCTCTTTATTTCAACAAACAATACGATGAGGCAATTGCATTGTTGAAAGAAGGATTAGCTAAAGATCCGGATAATTTTGTGTTGAACAGATTGTATATGTATACATTGGCTGATTCTAAGAAATATCAGGATGCATTGCCTGTCGCACAAAAATTCTTCTCTTTGCAAGCTAAAAAAACCGATAAGATTTATCAGGATTATAAATCTTATGGTGATATTTTGATGAATAACAATCAGGCACAAGCTGCTGTAGAGGAGTATAAAGCTGCAATTGCTCTGGATTCGACAAAAGTTTCGCTTTTTAAAGATATAGCAACAAGCTTTGCTGATAATAATCAGTTTGGTGAAGCGGCAGATTTTTATAGCAATTATATTGCAAAGTCTGATACGACCCTATTGGAAAGCTTAGACTTTTTTACTTTAGGACGTTATTATTATTATGCGGCAAATGTACTTCAAAAAGCAAATGCCGGAACTGCTGCGACAGATAGTTCAAAAGCGCAAATTAAATCACTTTTGGCTAAAGCTGATGATGCATTCCGTGTTTTAGCAGAACGTAAACCTGATTCTTATTTAGGATTCTTGTGGAGAGCACGTACGAATGCGACACTAGATCCTGAAACGACGGAAGGACTCGCAAAACCATACTACCTTCAATTGATTCAAGTGATTACTTCTAAAGATGATAAAGGAGCAGCTAATCCTAATGAATTAATTGAAGCATACCGATACATGGCATACTACTATTATTTGAAGGAGGACAAAGCTAACAGTATCGAATACTGTAACAAACTTTTGGCTTTAGATCCGAACAATGCTGTTGCAAAACAACTGCTTGGTGTTCTTAAATAAATAACATCTTAGCTTCATTGCTGAGGCTTGATGGACATTATAAAAAAGGATTGCTTAATTTATTAGGCAATCCTTTTTATTGCTGTGTCGTACATGATTACGAACTCGGTGCTGCAAGTCCACTACGGGGATAGGTCGCAACCAACCGTTAGTAGGGTGAGGCCAAATCGTGGCAAGGAGGAAATTTCTATTCGTTGTTGGCATCTGATACAATCTGTATGCAAAATCCCGGTACGAGAAACACAACTATCTTATAAAGCTCAAGACAAAGTCGGGTTGCGAACAAAAATAAGCTTCTGAAACTATACGGATGTAGCAGCCTGAATGATGACATATATCAGATGAAGGTTTGATTGTTTTGCCAGCTTGGTGCGCGCGGCGAGGGTATAGCGGAAGCATTGAACAAGGTTTGTTGTGAAATGTTTGCAGGTATTACAGTAGATATGGCGCCAGTTTCCGTCTAAAAGCTATAGAGACTCCCAGAAGCCTTGCTAAGTATTGAAGAGTGAACTGTATTGTGAGATAATAAATGGATAGTATCTTCTTAATAAAGAATCGGATCTTCGAAAGAGGCTTTTTACGCTAAAGTTCCGGCATCATGTGAGAAATATACGAACGTGATTTCGCGGAATAGAAACTGAATACAAGGTTGCTCCGCCGAAATATGGAGTGGTATTGACGTATGTCCGATTGCTTCGTGACGAGAGTGTTACATAGCGCTTTCTCATGGCCTTAAATATGAAGCTTCTTTTATTTACAGGATAGAGAGGTTATTAACAATTTCGCTAAGTTTTCAACAATAAATGAATTGTTTTGGATAATTAACATCCACTTCCCATAATTTATTCTTTAATTTGCTTTCTAAAATTATCAGTTTGTCTATGAGTAAGATTATAGCTCTGGCAAACCAGAAAGGTGGTGTAGGGAAGACTACTACAACTATTAATCTGGCTGCCTCTTTAGCTGCCCTAGAAAAAAAAATTCTTGTTATTGATGCAGACCCTCAGGCAAATGCATCATCCGGTTTAGGTGTAGACATTAAACAGGTTAAAAATACAGTATACGAATGTCTTATCTCTGGGGAAATTTTGCCAGATACTATCTGTAAAACAGAATTTGAAAGACTTGAAATAATACCTTCTCACATAAATCTTGTGGGAGCAGAGCTCGAAATGTTGAATCTCGAAAACCGGGAGAAACGTCTTTCGATGGTTCTTAACCCGATTCGAGATGATTATGATTTTATTTTGATAGACTGCTCTCCATCACTGGGGTTGACAACTGTAAATGCGCTGACAGCTGCCGATTCGGTAATAATTCCTGTACAATGCGAATATTTTGCGCTTGAAGGAATAAGCAAATTGTTGAACACAATTAAAATCATTAAATCGAAGTTGAACCCTTCTCTTGAAATAGAGGGATTTCTACTCACAATGTACGATGCACGTTTGCGATTAGCCAACCAGATTTACGAGGAGGTGAAAAGGCATTTTCAGGAACTCGTTTTCACAACAGTTATTCAGCGAAATGTGAAGCTTAGCGAATCTCAAAGTTTTGCGCAACCAGTACTTGTTTATGACGCTATGTCAAAAGGGGCTGTAAATCATATGCAGTTAGCTAAGGAGATTATCGAAAAAAATGCTTAATTTTGTATTTCCCGAAATTTTGTAATAAATGACAAAGAAAACAGTATTAGGTAGAGGTCTGGATGCGCTCATTACTATTGAAGAAGTGAATGCAGGTGGTTCCTCTTCCATCAATGAAATTGATATAAATAAAATTCATCCTAATCCGGATCAGCCACGACGTAGCTTTGATGAAGAAGCGTTGGCTGAACTTGCTGTTTCTATCAGGCAGTTGGGTGTAATTCAGCCGATTGCAGTTCGCAAAGTTTCTGAAGATAATTACCTGATTATTGCCGGAGAGCGTCGCTATCGGGCTTCCCTTTTGGCTGGAAAAAAGACTATTCCGGCCTATGTTCGTACTTTAGAGGACGAATCTGTCATGGAACTGGCTCTTATTGAAAATATTCAGCGTGAAGATTTAAATTCAATAGAGGTCGCTCTTGCATATCAAAATTTATTGGATAAAAACAATCTGACACAAGAGCAGTTAAGCGAAAGAATTGGTAAAAAGAGAACCACTATTGCCAATTATATTCGTTTGTTGAAACTCCCGGCAGAAATACAAATGGGAATCAAAGACAAGAAAATCGACATGGGGCATGCACGTGCTTTAGTCACCCTTGACGATGCTGCCAATCAGTTAAGCTTGTATGAATTGATTATCCATGAAGGCCTGTCGGTAAGAAGGGTAGAAGATATTGCTAGAAAATTGAATAAAGGAGAATCGCTTGCCGATGCTATGCGTCAGGAAAAACCGATTTTGCCTAAAAAAGGAATAAAAGGAGTTTCCACTCCCGAAGAATTTGAATTACTAAAGAAACATCTTTCTTCTTTTTTCAATACGAAGGTTCAATTCTCGTGCAATGAGCAGGGAAAAGGGAAAATTAGTATCCCATTCAAATCGAATGAAGAATTGGAGCGGCTTATTGCTATGTTTGATCAAATGAAGAATAAATCGCGTTCTTGAAATTCGTAAAATGATAAGAGGTCGTATAATGTTCAAAACATGCTTCGTATTAATTTTAGCTTGTTGGTGCAGTCTTTCCGATTTAATGTCCCAAGAGGTAAAATTGCATACCGATTCTGTTTTGATGACTAAAAGAGATACTGCCCTTTTGGTTAACGGAAAAAAGAATGTTCCCCCGAGTCAGTTGAATACGGATATAAATCAATTTCACCCTATTCCGAAGAGAGCAGTAATTTATTCACTGATTTTTCCGGGATTAGGGCAGATATACAACAAGAAATATTGGAAATTACCATTGATTTATGGTGGATTTTTAGGATTGACGTATGCTGTAACCTGGAATAATCGTTATTATCAGGATTATTCAAGAGCTTATAAGGATATTATGAGCGATGCACCGCGTGTGAATGATAGCTGGGTGGATTTTCTCCGGCCTAAAGTGACAAGCGCCGATCAGGTGTCAGATGCGCAAATTACTCAATATCAAACGATATTTAAAAATAAGAAAAACTATTATCGCAGATATCGCGATTTAAGTATAATTGGAATGTTTGGGCTTTATGCCGTTTGTGCAGTCGATGCCTATATCGATGCCCAACTATTTGATTTTGATATATCAGATGATGTATCTGTGCGTGTTGAACCTGCTGTGTTGCCTACACAGTCTAAAGGTGTTGCAAGTGGTGCTTTGGGAGTAAACTGCAGCATTAAGTTTTAAGGGATATTATATCCACATAATTGTTAATTTATTATTATTAAAATGATGCAACAAAAATCTTTATTGACGATCTTCATCGCCATATTCATGGTGAGTATGTTGCCGGCTCAGCAATTACGTTTTCAAAAAAATCGTTCGCTATCTGCTAAGGATACGATTAGAGACAATTCAATTGTTATACCTGCCGATATGGAACGTAATTACGATCAGCTGCTTTTCGACTGGAATAAACAATTTTTGCCTTCAAGAAACTGTAGTAAGCAAAACGATGACAATATCGTATATCCTGATTCTGTGTATATTAACCGGTTGTATGCGATGCCTACAATAATGGAAATGGCATACAATCAGGTGACAAGAGCATATATCGATATGTACTCTGAGAGGAGACGTGCGCAAGTTGAATACATGTTGGCAATTGGAAAATATTTTTTTCCTATTTTTGAGCAGGCGTTGGATAAATACAATATTCCGATGGAACTTAAGTATTTACCTGTAATTGAATCTGCTTTGAATCCGGTTGCCATTTCAAGAGTGGGAGCTACCGGTTTGTGGCAATTTATGGCTCCTACCGGCAAGCGATACGATTTGGAAGTAAACAGCCTGGTGGATGAACGTCGGGATCCGGTAAAGTCTTCTGAAGCAGCTGCCCGTTACCTGAAAGATATGTATGCTATTTATGGTGACTGGAATTTGGTGATTGCCGCTTATAATTGTGGCCCCGGGAATGTAAATAAAGCGATAAGGCGCAGTGGCGGAAAGCGTGATTATTGGGAAATTTATCCTTATCTTCCAAAAGAAACCAGAGGATATGTGCCTGCCTTTATTGCTGCTAACTACATTATGAATTACTATAAATCGCATAACCTGTGTCCCTTGGAATATTCTTATAAAGATAATACGGATACTGTTCATGTGAATAAAAGTATTCATTTACAGCAAATTGCGGATGTTTTGAACATTTCGTTAGAAAAACTTAGGGAGATGAATCCGCAATATAAAAGTGATATTATTCCAGGTGATTTCAAAGAATATGCCATCTGCCTTCCTACCAAAAAGATTTGTGACTTCGTCAGTAAAGAGGATTCAATTTTTGCATACAGGACAGACGAATTTTTGGTTCACCGCAAAATTGTTAACTTCGAAACACTTCAGGATGAATACGTCAGCCGAACTGTTTATTATAAGTCTAGGCGTGGTGAAACTGTCGCTCAAGTGGCGAGAAAATATGGAGTTTCTGCTTCTGATATAAAAAAATGGAATGGATTACGTTCTAACAGATTATCTAAAGGTGTTAATTTGGCGATAAAGACGAAAGTAAAGGTACGTAAAACTGTTTCAAGTGGAAATAGCAATCAGGGAAACAGCCCAAGTGCATCTTCAGACGGACAAAGTACATTTGCTCAACTTCAAAACAAAGGAAATGGGGATGTAGCAGAGCTCACAGATACCGAAACTCAAACAGCTGATGTTTCTGATTCGGATGCATTGGTGGCTAGTTCATCTGCAGATGAAGGACAATCTGATAATTCCCTAAAAAAAGAGATAAGAAAAGCAGATAAGCCGGAGCTTAAATCGACAGGGGCTGTCCGCAAAAATATTATAAAACAAAATCCGAATGCTGTAACAAAAAATAACTCAGAAACATTGGCTTCAGAATCTCCTGTTCATGTGAAAGTTGCATCAGGAGATAACCTGTTTAAAATTGCAAGCCAATATCACGTAACTACGCAAGATATCCAGAAATGGAATAATCTTAAATCTGAAGTTGTTAAGCCGGGACAGGAACTGATTGTTTATACTAAGAGTGATGGAAATCCATCGCTGGCATCCGAAAAAACACAATCGGTCAGGTATAAAGTCGAAAACAAAGATAATTTAGGTAAAATTGCAGAAAAATACAATGTGACAATTGATGAGCTTAAGACCTGGAACAACTTAACCAGTAATGTTGTGAAAGTTGGGCAAGAACTCATTGTCAGACATTCCTCAGATAAGTCTGATGACTTAATGGCCTCAGACAATTTACGGGCTTCTAAAGTAGAGAAAATCAGGAGTAATGCGAAATCGACATTGACTCCATCTCATCGCTATTATTCTGTGAAAAGAGGTGATACTCTGGATTTGATTGCAAGAAAATATCAAAATGCGTCAGTCCGGGATATTAAAGTTGCCAATAACCTGAAAAGTGATAAACTAAGTGTTGGACAAAAATTAAAGATTCCGATTATCTAAAAAATATTCGAGAGCTTTAAAGAAAGAACTTAAATATGAATTGTATTGTTTTTTGTGATCTTGTTAACCAAGTATTTTATAAAACAAAACAATTTGCTATTTTTGTCACAATATCAATAGACGTGAATGGACAGTAAGATAGCAAATAAGCAGGAAGAACTTTTGATTGAAGGTGAATTTAATGGTTTGATAAATGACTATTTGAATTCAAATCATCGGCGAAAAGTAGAGATTATTACAAAAGCATTTGCTCTTGCAAACGAAGCTCATAAAGGAGCAAGAAGACGTTCCGGTGAGCCTTATATTCTCCATCCCATTGCTGTTGCCCGCATTGTGTGCAAAGAAATTGGTCTTGGCTCTACATCTATTTGTGCTGCTTTGCTGCATGATGTGGTAGAAGATACAGACTATACGGTAGAAGACATCCGCTCTTTATTCGGAGATAAAATAGCCCAGATTGTGGACGGACTGACCAAAATATCGAGTGGTATGTTTGGCGAAAATGTCTCTTCCCAAGCCGAAAACTTCCGAAAATTGCTTTTGACCATGTCTGACGATATTCGTGTTATTCTGGTCAAAATTGCAGATCGTTTGCACAATATGCGTACACTTGGGTCCATGTTGCCGGCTAAACGTTTCAAAATAGCGGGAGAAACCATGTATATTTATGCACCTCTTGCTTATCGATTAGGCCTTTTTGCTATCAAAACCGAACTCGAAGAACTTAGCTTTAAATACGAAAATCCGGATGCCTATAACGATATTATCAAGAAACTGGAAGAGACTAATATTGTCCGAACGCAATTATACAAACATTTTGCTGCGCCGGTAATTGATAAAATCGATCAAATGAATATCACTTATGAGATTCATGCGAGAGAGAAATCAATTTATTCTATATGGAATAAGATGCAAAGTAAAAATGTCGCATTTGAAGATATTTATGACATTTTTGCGGTAAGAATTATTTTCGATGTGCCTCCCGGAGTAGATGAAAAGAAACAATGTTGGGATATCTATTCTGCTATCACGGATATTTATAAACTTCGTCCCGATAGAATTCGGGATTGGGTGAGTAGACCTAAATCAAACGGCTATCAGGCTTTGCACCTGACCGTGATGGGGCCTGACGGACAATGGATAGAAGTTCAAATCAGAAGCCGTCGGATGGATGATATTGCCGAAAAAGGGTTTGCTGCCCATTGGAAATACAAAGAAGGGAAAATTGAAGAAGATACAGAGCTCGATAAATGGCTGAAAACAATTAAGGAAATTCTTGAAAATCCGAATCCCAATGCGATTGACTTCCTGGATACAATCAAACTGAACCTTTTTGCCCTCGAAATTTTTGTCTTTACACCCAAAGGAGAAATCAAAACCTTACCACAGGGAGCCACAGCACTCGATTTTGCATACGAACTTCATTCCAATATAGGAGACAAATCCATTGGGGCTAAGGTCAATCATAAATTAGTGCCCTTAAGCCATAAATTGCAAAGCGGAGATCAGATTGAAATATTGACTTCGAAAACACAGCAACCTCACCCCGAATGGATGGAATTTGTAACGACTGCCAAATCCCGTACGCGATTGGAAAATTCACTGCGGAAGTTAAGGCGCGAATTTATAAAATCCGGAGAAAAAGAATTTTTTGCTCTATTTGAGTTAACCGGCGAAGAGTTGACTCCTTCTATTTTAAACCGGATTCTGGATTATTATAGCATCAATAAAAAAGAAGATTTGTTCTATGCCATTGCAAATAATGAAATAGAGCTGCCTGATAAAGCTGAGAAATTGTTGAAGTTGAGAAAGCAAAAAACCGAGAATGTCTTACTTCGGTATATGCGACAGGCTTTTAATAATGGAAAGAGAGCCGAAAAAATTATTAATAAGACGATCAACCAAAAAGAAACTTATCTCCTGAAAGAGGAAGGTTTTCATAAAAACTTTACGATTGCTCCTTGTTGTCATCCCATTCCGGGCGATAATGTCTTGGGATATGTAAGTGAAGATAACGAAGTGATCGTTCACAAGGTGACTTGTCCGATTGCAATGAAATTGAAGGCAAGCTTTGGAAACCGGATTATATCTACCGAATGGGGCAACTATAGCCAATACTCTTTCTTATCCACACTCACTGTAACGGGCATTGACAAAGTCGGAATGTTGAAAGAAATTTCCACTGTGATTTCCACCGATCAGGTTAATATAAAAAGTTTGAGCATCGAGTCGAATGATGGTGTCTTTGAAGGGAAAATCTCTTTGTATGTACACAATGTAGATGATGTACAGAAGATTTGTTCGAAGATTCTCAAAATTAATGGTGTGAAGTCTGTTAATCGGTTGAGTGATTGATTATCTGCGTTTTCTCTTATTTTTCTGCTTATTGTATCCTAAAAAAACGTTTTGCCCCTGAATCTCTCAATTATTTTGATTATTTTTACAGCCATTTTTAATAAAGGCATTAACAAATGAATCGAAAGGTTAGAGTGCGTTTCGCTCCAAGTCCGACAGGACCACTTCATATTGGCGGTGTAAGAACCGCGTTATACAACTATCTATTTGCAAAACAACATCAAGGTGATTTTATTCTGAGAATTGAAGATACGGATTCTCATCGTTTCGTTCCCGGAGCTGAAGAGTATATTTTGGAATCTTTCAAATGGCTGGGATTGAATTTTGACGAAGGTGTGTCCGTCGGAGGTAATTACGGACCATACAAACAATCGGAACGGAAAGAAATCTATAAAACTTTTGTTGATCAGCTGATGAACTCCGGTTTTGCATATATTGCATTCGATACACCCGAAGAACTGGAGGCTAAACGTAAGGAAATACAGAACTTCCAATATGATGCTTCTACACGCGGTCTGATGAGAAATTCGCTTACGCTTTCCCCCACAGAGGTAGAGGCCCTTATTGCAGAAGGTCATCAATATGTGATTCGTTTTAAGATCGAACCGAATGAAGATGTGATTGTCAAAGACGCCATTCGGGGAGAAGTGAAAATAAATTCTTCAATCCTGGATGATAAAGTCCTCTATAAATCGGCAGATCAGTTGCCGACTTACCACCTGGCAAATATCGTAGATGATCATCTGATGGAGATATCGCATGTTATTCGTGGCGAAGAATGGCTTCCGTCAGCGCCTTTGCATGTCTTGCTTTACCGTGCGTTCGGTTGGTTGGATACAATGCCTGTATTTGCTCACCTTCCTTTACTCTTGAAGCCTGAGGGAAATGGAAAATTGAGCAAAAGAGATGGAGACAGACTCGGATTTCCTGTGTTTCCGCTGGAATGGAAAGATCCGAAATCCAATGAGGTTTCATCCGGATATCGCGAAAGTGGGTATTTGCCTGATGCTATCGTAAATTTTCTGGCTTTGTTGGGATGGAATCCGGGCAATGGAGAGGAAGTGATGTCTTTGGAGGAGATGGTGCACTTGTTTTCCCTCGAAAAATGTAGTAAAAGCGGAGCTAAGTTTGATTTCGAAAAAGCAAAATGGTTCAATCATCAATACATAGCTCACAAAAGCAATACTGAATTAACCCAATATTATCTTCCTATATTAGAAGAAAAAGGGATAGATACCACAGAAGCGTATGTAGAGCAAGTAATTTCGCTTGTCAAAGATCGTGTGTCGTTTGTTAAAGAATTCTGGGACCAATCCAGCTATTTCTTTCAGGCTCCGGAGAGTTATGATGAAAAGACAATAAAAAAGCGTTGGAAAGAAGATTCTCCTGAGAGAATGACGGAACTGGCAGCTATCCTTTCCGAATTAGATGATTTTTCCTCAGAACACCAAGAGGAATATGTCAAAGAATGGATTGAAAGGAACGGTTATCACTTGGGAAATATCATGAATGCATTTCGTCTGGCCGTAGTGGGAGAAGGAAAAGGTCCTCACATGTTTGATATTACCGCTATGATTGGAAAAACAGAGACGGTGGAGCGCTTAAAGAAGGCTGTCGCTTCTATTCAGAAATAAGTACATATTTTTTTATTCTTACATGTACGATTTTATTATCTCCGTATATGCCACATTAGTTTGTTTGGCAAAAACGTTTAACCCGAAGGCACGTCTGATGCTCGAAGGGCATAAGGATATTTTTCGAATTCTGAACGAGAAAATTGACCCAAATGAACAGTATGTCTGGATTCATGCGGCTTCTCTCGGTGAATTCGAACAGGGACGGCCTATCATTGAAAGATTAAAAAGGGACTATCCTAAATACAAAATACTACTTACATTTTTTTCACCGTCGGGGTATGAAGTCCGAAAGGATTATCCGCTGGCAGATGTTGTATGCTATCTGCCTTTCGACAAGCAAAAAAATGTATTGAAGTTTCTTAAAATAGTGAACCCTCAAATAGCCGTGTTTATTAAGTATGAATTTTGGTACAACTATCTTACCGAACTTCATCACCAAAATATCCCGACTTATATTGTTTCGGCTATATTCAGACCCAGTCAGTTGTTTTTCAAATGGTATGGTGCGCGTTCTCGCAGAGTACTTCCCTTTTACAGTTCCATTTGTGTTCAGGATGAAAATTCGATGAACCTGTTAAAGCAATTCGATCTCACCAACGTCAAAGTATGTGGTGACACTCGCTTCGACCGGGTGGTTGATATTTGCCATCAAGCATCGGATATTCGCTTGGTAGATGAGTTTGTGAATGCCGGTGCGAGAGATGAACAGGTCACTTTAATAGCCGGAAGCTCCTGGGCTAAAGATGAAGATATTTTTATTCCGTATTTTAATCGAAATAAGAATCTCAAATTAATTATTGCCCCACATGAGATTCACGAATCGCATTTGACGGAAATCGAAGGGAAGCTTCAACGTCCGGCCATTCGATTGAGTCAGGCCGATGGAAAAGATTTATCGATGTACGATTGTCTTATTGTCGATTGTTTTGGGTTACTATCCTCCATATACAGATATGGCCAAATCGCATATATCGGTGGCGGATTTGGCGTTGGAATTCATAATGTATTGGAAGCTGCCGTATACGGCATTCCTGTTATTTTCGGATCTAACTACCAGAAATTTAGAGAAGCAGTTGAATTAATAAAAGCGAAAGGCGGTTTTTCTATACAGGATGAACATCAGTTCAATCAATTAGTAGATAGTTTATTAAATAACCGTGATTTACTGCTCTCTTCCGGGAAAAATGCGAGTGAATTTGTAAACCGCAATACCAAAGCCGTCGATAAAGTAATGACTGAACTCTCTAAGAATCTTTAGTGTCTTTACCTGCTGGTTGTTAGCGGGATTAATGTCGTATAAGGGAACATTGTTTCCCTTATTTTTTTATCTTTGTCAAATCTATTGGAATATATCTGAACATGAGTAACGAAAAGATAAAACAATTCTCCATTCCTTTGATTGCTTATTTTGTGACAGCAATCATCCTTATTGCCATATCTTTCCCCCGTGAAGGCAAATTCAAGTATGCCTTTACCGAAGGGAAACCATGGAAATACGGCTTGCTTACCGCTCCTTTTGATGTCACTATATATAAAACCGATGCTGAAGTAGAAGCAGAGAAAGACAGTATCGAAAATTTCAATAAACCTTTTTATTTCTCAATTGACAACAATGTTGAACTCACGTCAATCAATGCCGTAACCGATTTTTACGAAAAAGAAGGAAAAACTAAAAACATTCCGGTGGAATATTTCAATTATATCAAGAAACAGCTAGACTTTGTCTATGCCAAAGGGGTTATTTCGATGAGTGACTATGAGCGTATTGCACAAACTCAATCGCAGGAGCTACGTCTGAAAACAAATAATATTGCCGTATCACGCCCCGTGAGCTCCTTTTATACAAGCAAATCGGCCTATGAATGGATTATTGAGAATTGTCCGAGAGCGTTGAATGTAGATGAATTGAAAAAGCTGGATGTTAATAACTATATTCAGAACAATGTGATTTACAATAAAGATTTGTCTCAGAAAGCTCTGGAGGAATATCTTTCGAAAGTAATGATTTCTGTCGGAGTTGTTCAGGCCGGAGAAAAAATTGTAGACAGAGGCGAAATTGTGGATTCGCAAATCTATCGGGTCTTATTGTCCTTACAAAAGCAAACTCAGGCCAGGATTGGTTCCCGGCAGTATCAGGGCATGCTCTTGCTCGGAGAAATTATTCTTATCAGTGTCTTTATATTCTCTTTTTATAGCTACCTCTACCTCTTTCGGCCGAGAGAATTTTATAATAAAAAGAATTCCATTTTTATCCTTCTAAATATAACGTTGTTCTGTATTTTAACAGGCTTCTTCTCTACAGATAAGGGTTTCTTTAACGCTTATATTATTCCGTTTGCGATACCAACCATCATGATTCGTACATTTATTGATTCACGAACAGCGATGATTACGCACATCGTGATATGCCTTATCTGTTCGCTGATGGTGCCCTTTCCGGCAGAATTCATAATGCTCCAGGTTGCAGCCGGCTTTGTCGCAATTTTTAGCCTGAAAGATTTGACTGAAAGATCTCAGTTGATCCGCAGCTCATTTTTTATTCTGCTGGCATATATCGTCACTTATATCGGGATTGTGCTCTGCAGCGACGGAGATATTACCAAGCTAAACTGGCGAATGTTTGTTTATTTTGGTATTAATTTTGTATTCCTGACATTCACTTATTTTCTTGTATACCTTGTGGAGAAAGCTTTTGGCTTTATTTCCGGTGTAAGCATGGTCGAGTTGTCAAATGTGAATAAGCCGTTGTTACAAGATCTTTCGGAAAAAGCTCCGGGAACTTTCCAGCATTCCCTTCAGGTTTCGAATCTTGCCTCCTCGGCAGCATTAAAAATAGGTGCTAATGCTGCTCTTGTGCGAACCGGAGCGCTTTATCATGATATTGGTAAAATGATAAAGCCTGAATATTTTACCGAAAATCAATCTCCCGGTTTCAATCCGCACACCAGTCTTTCGTATGCGGAGAGTGCGCAAATTATAATCAGTCATGTTGCCGATGGAGTAAAACTGGCGAAAAAACACAATATTCCTAGTCAAATTATTGATTTTATAGAAACTCATCACGGAACAGGTAAAGCCAAGTTCTTCTATAACTCATATAAAAACGAACATCCCGATGAAGAGATTGATGAGTCGATATTTCAATATCCGGGACCGAATCCTTTTACCAAAGAGACGGCTGTCCTGATGATGGCTGATACGGTAGAAGCTGCTTCCCGGAGTCTGAAAGAATATACTGAGATAAATATTCGTTGTCTGGTCAATAACCTGATTGATAGCCAGGTTCGTGAAGGTTTATTGGCGAAGGCTCCGATAACGTTCCGGGACATAGAAACAGTGAAAGAGGTATTTTGTGATAAATTGATGACCATCTATCACAGTCGCATTAGTTACCCTGAATTGATAAGAAAGCGAGAAGAAATAAATCATCAGGCAAGTACCGAATCTGCCTCTTCTGAGGAGTCGGGCTCGAAGAATTTGTGATATTGAAACGGCCTATAATTTTTTTTAAATCGCCCATACAATGATTTTAAAATCAAGAGAGTTGCATGCTTCTTCATCGTGAAAATTAAAAGGAAAAAGAGAGGAGAAAACCAATTTGTTGTCGTTTTCTCCTCTCTTTTTTATAATAGACCTTTCTATTTCCAACCTCTCAAAAAATCACCGACAGACATTGCTTTTTTTCCGGCCGCCTGAATGATTGTGGGCGAAAGAAAACCGTCGGGCGTGGCTACATGAATATAGGTTTTCAAATCGGAGATGACAGTTCCCGGAGTTTTATCATGAGTTGTGATGATAGCTTCACTTTCAAATATTTTCACATAGAGTGGCTCTGAGCCGTCTTTTAATATCAGTTCCGACCAGGCGGCAGGGTAGGGCGATAATCCCCGAATCAGGTTATAAATAGCCACTGTTGGTTTGTTCCAATCTATTTGGCAGGTTTCCTTAAAGATTTTTGGTGCAGGTTTTAGTTCGTCTTCTCTCCTGTAATACCGGCTTTGCTCGACTGCATCTATTTCTCCTGAGAGAAGCGCATCTACTGTCTCCTTTACTAAGCGTGCGCCTATCACCATCAATTCATCATGTATCTTTCCGGCATTGTCTTTTTGACCGATGCTCACCTTCTCTTGTTTGATAATTTTTCCCGTATCAATTTCGTGAGTCAAAAAGAAGGTGGTGACACCTGTTTCTTGTTCTCCGTTAATGATGGCCCAGTTGATGGGTGCTGCTCCTCTGTATTGAGGAAGAAGAGACGCATGAAGATTGAATGTACCGAATGCAGGCATGTTCCATACGGATTCGGGTAGCATACGGAATGCAACGACAATCTGGAGATCGGCTTTCCAGGCTCGAAGTGCATCATGGAATGTTTCGTCCTTTAGCTTCTCGGGTTGTAATAAAGGGAGATTTTTTTCTAATGCATATTTTTTTATTGCGGAATATTGCATCTTATGTCCCCGGCCGGCTGCTTTGTCCGGCATGGTGATAACACCCACAACGTTATAGTCATTTTCGACCAAAATCCGGAGGCTCTCGACTGCAAAATCGGGCGTTCCCATAAAGACTATTCGTAAATCCTGCTTGTTCATATTCTATTTTTTTTGTTTGTCAATTGATTGATGAGTGTTTCTTTTCTTTTTTGGTAGGTTGGCAACCGGACAATCTATGGCAAGAAAATGAAAAAGAAAAGATAATAAGTAGAAGAGAACGAAACCTAAATTCGTATCTCTTTTTAAGTTCTTCTCTTTCGATACAACCTAACCGATCTCATTGAGATGCCGGTAAACCCTATCAACGAGGTTGCAAAAAGAAATAGGATAAACCGATACACATAAGCTGTCGCACAAACTTTATCCGAAGAAAAAGACAAAGATATAAAAATGGCTATTCCGGATAGGAGGATGAGAGTGGCGAGTCTTTTACTGATGTGCGCCAGAATAGTTCGTCCTTTATCCATTTTCTTTTTTTATTTATTTGTAAATCAGGAAAACACAGGGCTTTTTGATAAAATCGGGAGTTTTCTTTCCCCATTCCTTTACCGGCAGTGTTTTGATGAATTCGTCCTCACATGTAATGTTGACAGCAATGCATAATCTGGTAGACGGAGAACAACTCTGAACAAGATCTTTCAGCAACTTCTCGTTTCGGTATGGAGTCTCGATAAATATCTGTGTTTGATCTTCTTGATAAATGCGCTGTTCGAGCTGCTTGATACGGCGGGTTCTTTCACTCGCATCAATCGGAAGATATCCATGAAAAGCAAAGCTTTGTCCGTTAAATCCGGATCCCATCAACGACATCAGAATGGAACTTGGACCCACCAGAGGAATTACCCGGATATTTTTCTTTTGAGCAATTTCTACGATAGCTGCGCCGGGATCTGCAATAGCCGGGCAGCCGGCTTCGGAAATAATTCCGATATCAAATCCTCCTTTAATCGGATCCAGATAGTTATTTATCTGATGAACATCGGTATGTTTATTTAATTCAAAAAAAGTAAGCGAATCTATGTCGATCGAAGGTTCTGTTTTCTTCAGGAAGCGACGGGCTGAGCGAATATTCTCTACTATGAAGTAGTTGATCTTTAGAATAATCTCTCTGTTGTAGGATGGTAATACTTTCTCTACAGTTGTTTCACCCAGTGTTACGGGGATAAGATATACCGATGCCTGCATAATGGATATTCGGGTTGTTTAAGAATGAATAATCCTACAAAAATACATATTTTTGCAAGAAAATAGAAGAAATGAATCTACCTCCTTCTTTTGTCGAAAATATGCAGGAGCTTCTCGGTGATGACTGGGATGCATTTGAGAATGCTTTGATACAACCTTCTCCGGTGAGTGTCAGGCTGAATCCTCATAAAATGAATGCTAAGCAGCTAAATACCACTGTTACTCAGCCGGTAGGTTGGTCGCAATGGGGACATTATTTGCAGGAACGGCCATCCTTTACATTCGATCCTCTGTTTCAGGCTGGTGTGTATTATGTGCAGGAAGCATCATCCATGTTTATTGAGCAGGCTTTTCACCAATGGGTGGATGGCGCAGTGAGTGTGTTGGATTTATGTGCTGCTCCTGGTGGTAAATCTACTCATATTGCTTCCCTGATCACTCCTGACAGCGTATTAGTAAGTAACGAGGTCATCGCTTCACGAGCAAATATTCTTCTTGATAACGTGATGAAAAGCGGGTTTGAAAATGTTGTGGTTACCAATAGCGATCCTTCTTCATTCGGTCGGTTAGATGGTCTTTTTGATGTTGTGGTCGTAGATGCACCCTGTTCAGGAGAAGGTATGTTTCGCAAAGATGAAGCATCGATTGAGGAATGGTCTCTGGCCAATGTTCAGTTATGCAGCGAGCGGCAACGAAGAATCTTATCCGACGTGTGGCCTTCTTTAAAGGAAGATGGAATGCTGATTTACAGTACATGTACCTACAATGTAAAGGAAGACGAAGAAAATGTCCGCTGGATAATGGAAAGTTTAGGGGCTGAGATTGTAGAATTGGAAATTTTGCCTGAATGGCAAATCACCTCTTCGTTGGATAAGAATAACAGTAATCTGCCTGTTTTTCGATTTCTTCCTCACAGAACATCTGGTGAAGGTTTTTTTATGGCTATTCTTCGTAAGAGAAGTGCTGCGAATGAACCTGACAAAAAGAAAAAGGATAAAAAACAAAGAGGAAAACCTGTTGTCGTTCCTCCGGTATTAAAGCAAGTATTGAGAAAGCCGGAAGCATATTCCTTTAATGAAATAAACGGAAAGTGGCGTGCTTATCCGAGTCATTTATTTAATTTTCTCGATTACCTGACCGGCGTAAGGGTTCTGAATGCCGGTGTTCTTTTAGGGGAAATGAAAGGAAAAGATTTTATTCCTGCTCATGCTCTGGCACTATCCAATCAAATAGACAGAGCCGCATTTCCGTCGGTGGATATCAATCTGGAAACGGCTTTAGCTTTTTTGCGTAAAGAATCTTTTTTGTTGGAGGATGAACCAAAAGGTATCTTACTGCTTACGTATCAGAATACTCCATTGGGATTTGTGAAAAATCTGGGTAACAGAGTGAATAATCTATTACCTAACGAATGGCGCATTCGGTCTGTATCCACGCCACCGAATCGAATGCTCTGGCTGAAATAGAGAAACCTGCATCGTTCTGAATCTTGAATGTGAACAACCGAGATAGATACAAAAACAAAGAAAAGCTACTGTCTTTAGGAGAGTAGCTTTTCTTTGTCGGATGATAACTATTTTGTAATTCTTTTCTGCGTTTTATAAAATCTCGTTGATAATGGGAATCAATAAAGCTGTCATTACGCCCATTAGTCCGATGGCAAGTCCACTGATGGCACCTTCAATCATCCCCATTTCCATCGCTTTAGCAGTCCCTACAGAGTGTGCAGAAGCTCCCAGTGCCAAACCTTTGGCGATACTGCTCTTTATTCCCATAAGCTTTAAAACAAATGGGCCTAAAATGCTTCCGAGTATTCCGCAAAAAAGGACGACAACAGCAGTCAATGAGGGGATACCGCCTGATTGTTGCGCCACCACCATCGCTATGGCGGTAGTCACAGATTTGGGTTCGAGTGTTGCTATCAATGCGTCACTGGCGCCTGTTAATTTGGCTAGAGTGATAACGCTTATTATACCGACGACAGATCCAATGAAAACGGAAGTCAGAATAGAAAAAACATTTCCTTTCAAATATTCCGACTGTTGGTGCAGTAAATAACCGATGGCGACCACAGAAGGGCCTAACATGTAGTTTACAAACTGGCTTTTGTCCATGAATTGATCGATTGGCATGTGTACTACTTTGATATAGCAGATGATAATCGCAATCGCAATAATGAGTGGATGAAAAAGAGGAAATCTGGTTTTCTTGAACACCCATTGGCCAAACAGGTAGCTGGCAAATATAACGAGTAGTACTAATGTTTCAGATTGAAAAAGAATTCTCATAATGATGTGTGTTTTTTAGTTCGTTTTTCCATTTTCTCCTGAATAAATGCTACAACGACGATCACTAATAAAGAACTAACTGTGCAGACAACCAGGATAGATAACCAGAATTTTGACAATACGTCTGAGGCTCCCAAAAGACCGGCTCCCGCAGGAATGAAAAACACGGCCATGTTTTGCGTAAAAGCATTTGCAACTCCTTCGACGTTACTTTCCTTGATGAGCTTGAAGTGCAGGCTAGCATAAAGAAGAAGCATTCCGATAATACTACCTGGAATAAACTCATAAATTAAGAGGCTTATAAATTCTCCTATAAAATAAAATAAGAGAATATAAAAAATACCTCGAATCATTCTCATAAAATACCGCTTTTAATCTTAATTGATACCTAAAATTTGCTGCAAAGTTACAATGTATATTGGGATAAACAGATTTTTGAAGTAATTATTTGTGAAATTGCAATCTCTACTTGTCAAAGTGCTCTATGACTGTAAGGTGAAGGTGTTATTGTTGTAATGTATATGTTGGGGATTGTTTTGTGTCTTTTTGACTTTATTTAGTGATTTATAGTGTTGTATTGCTCTGTTTTATCTTGTTTTATGTATCAAAGTATCTTTTTAATGTTGTTTGACTATTAGAAATCGAATAATTTTATATCCATAAAAGACTAAAATGAATGCTTGCATTTGAATAAAGTATTTCATTACTTTGTATAATAACTACAACTAAAGAAATAAATAGTTTATGACTGATCACACAATAGTAAAAGAGGTAGAAGACGTTGTCGTTCTATTCTCGGGGGACTCCGGTGATGGAATGCAGCTCTCTGGTACTATTTTTTCAAATCTTTCTGCCGTTTCCGGTAATCAAATCTCTACTTTTCCCGATTTTCCCGCCGAAATCAGGGCTCCTCAGGGAACCTTGGGCGGAGTTTCCGGTTTTAAGCTACACTTTGGTGCGCATATTTACAACTCTGGGGAAAAAGCTGATGTTTTGGTCGCGATGAATCCGGCTGCCTTAAAGACTAATATCGAAGCACTGAAGAAAGGAAGTGTTATTATTTATGACACAGACACATTTGGAGAAAAAGATTTGCAAAAAGCCAAGTTTGTAACCAATGATCCCTTTTCTGAACTTGGTTTAAAAGGATTACAGCTCGTTCCGGTTGCTATTACTTCACTGACGAGAGATAGCCTGGCGGACTTTGATTTGGATGCCAAATCCAAATTGCGTTGTAAGAATATGTTTGCTTTGGGCTTGGTCTGTTGGCTGTTTAACCGTCCACTCGACTTTGCCAATCATCAGTTAGAGAAAAAATTTAAGAAGAAACCTCTAATCGCTGAAGCCAATATTAAAGTGCTTGCTGATGGTTACAATTATGGACATAATACAGAAACAACTGTTTCTACTTATCGAGTCGAAACAGTTACCACAGAGAAAGGCTATTACATTGATATAAATGGAAATATGGCCACTGCTTATGGCTTGGTCGCGGCTTCCGAGAAATCAGGAAGACCCTTGTTTTTGGGTTCCTATCCGATAACTCCGGCAACTGATATTCTTCAGGAGCTCGTGAAGATGAAAGAACTGGGAGTCAAAGCTGTGCAGATGGAAGATGAGATCGCGGGTATTTCTACAGCGATTGGGGCTTCTTTTGCCGGAAATCTCGCGGCAACGTCTACTTCCGGTCCCGGATTGGCTCTTAAGAGTGAAGCTTTAGGATTGGCTGTTATGGCAGAACTACCTCTAGTGGTTATCGATGTACAACGTGGAGGACCTTCTACCGGAATGCCGACAAAAAGTGAGCAGACCGATCTCAATCAGGCTTTGTACGGACGAAATGGCGAATCTCCTCTTGTTGTGATTGCCGGAACCAGTCCTACCAATTGTTTTGATTCGGCTTTTTGGGCTGCTAAAATTGCACTGGAGCATGTTACACCGGTTGTTCTACTTTCGGATGGATACATTGCTAACGGGTCATCTGCATGGAAAATTCCGATGCTGGATAATTACCCCGACATTGTCCCACATGATGCATCCCGGTATGAGGGAACTGAATGGAGTGCTTATGTGCGTGATCCGGAGACCTATGTACGTTATTGGGCTGCGGCCGGAACTCCTGGATTTACACATCGTCTAGGAGGCCTGGAAAAGGATTTTGTGACAGGGGCGATCTCTACAAGCCATGCTAATCATCAAAAAATGGTGAATGTGCGTCAGGCTAAAATAGATAAAATTGCCGATAGTATTCCTGAACAAGAAATTTTTGGAGAAGAAGATGCTGAATTGCTCGTGATAGGATGGGGAGGAACCTTCGGCCACCTTCGTGAAGCGGTAGGGAAAATGAACCGTCAGGGAATGAAAACAGCCTTGGCCCATTTTCAGTTTATTAGCCCGTTGCCTCGAAATACCAGTGAAATTCTCAATAAATATAAAAAGATTATTGTTGCAGAACAGAATAACGGACAATTTGCGGCTTATTTAAGAAATAAATTCAATGGGCTGAGTTTGTCTCAGTACAACAAAGTGGAAGGGCAACCTTTCTCCGTGGCAGATTTAGTTGAAACATTTACACAAAAATGGGAGGAAAAATAATATGGTTGATGCTGAAATAAAACCCGTTTTTAACGCAAAAGATTTTAAAAGTGACCAAGCTGTACGCTGGTGTCCGGGATGTGGTGATCACGCTATTCTGAATAGCCTGCATAAGGCAATGGCGGAGTTGAGTATTGAACCTTATCAGGTGGCTGTCATTTCCGGTATCGGATGTTCTTCCAGATTACCATATTATATGAATACCTACGGTTTTCATACGATTCACGGACGGGGAGCTGCTATTGCCACTGGAGTAAAAGTGGCTAATCCGGAGTTACATGTATGGTTGTCCACCGGTGATGGCGACTGTTTGGCTATCGGAGGTAATCATTTTATTCATGCTGTTCGCCGAAATGTAGATTTGAATATCATTCTACTTAATAATAAAATCTATGGTCTGACGAAAGGACAGTATTCTCCAACTTCCGAGAGAGGTTTTGTCTCAAAATCTTCTCCTTACGGAACGGTTGAAGAGCCATTTGTTCCGGCAGAACTTGTATTTGGTGCCAGGGGGACTTTTTTTGCCCGCTGTCTGGATACTGATTTGAAAAATTCAGTAAAAATGTTGGTGGAAGCAGAGAAACACCAGGGAACTTCGGTTGTCGAAGTATTGCAGAATTGTATTATTTTCAATGACCAGATTCATAAGTTGATTACAGAAAGAGAAACCCGAGATGATCATACTATTCAGTTGGTTCACGGAGAAAAAATGCTTTTTGGTAAAAATAAGGAAAAAGGGCTTGTTGTAGATGGATGGAACCTGAAGGCGGTTACAGTCGGTGAAAACGGCTATACTATCGAAGATGTTCTGACTCATGATGCAAAATCCGTGGATAATACGCTTCATCAGAAATTGGCTTTGATGCGTCCTGAAGAAGGTTTGCCCATGGCTATGGGTGTAATCCGCAGTGTAGAAGCGCCGGCTTATGATAAAGAAGTGGAAAGGCAAGTAAAGGAAATTCAGAATAAAAAACCAATTCGGAATCTGAGAGATTTCTTACTGACAAAAGATGTCTGGGAAATGTAATATCAGATTGTTCTCTAAAAGGAAACGACTCTATCTTATAGGGTCGTGTGTTTTTTTTATGGCGTACTTTTATTTTTTTTTGTGTTTTGTTAATTTTAATATAATTTTGTTCTATAAAACAAAACGACTCTATCTTATAGGGTCGTTTCTTTTTTATCGGGCTTACTTTTATTTATTTATGTGTTTTTGTAATGCAGACTTTACGAAATGACGATATTTGATTATTTTTGTAGCTTATTTCAATCTCATTTTGAAGCCGTATGGACGAATTAGAGGAAGTGGAGAATTATTCCGAATATCAGATGATAAATGCTGATGAACTCGCTGATTTTATATTAGATATAGGCGTGTTCTTAATGTCTTCCGGTGCACATTGTGGCCGTGTATGGCGTAATTGTAAGCGCATTGCGGACAGTTGGGGATTTCATGTAAATATGAATCCTACATTTACGGGGATGATGGTCACTGTATGGGATGACGAGCATAAAGAAAACTCTGTTACCCGATATAAAACGGCTCCTGCACATAGTGTTCACTTTCAAATACTAACTCTGATTAGCCACATGTCCTGGAAAATATCGAAAGGACAGCTTTCGTTTGAAGAGGCTAAAGAGGAGATGAAAAAAATAAAAGGGACAAAAAACTATAACTATCTTATCGTGGCACTTGCTGTTGGATTTTCGTGTGCCTGTCTTTGTTCTATTGCCGGCGGAAATTTGATGGATGCGCTGTTTGCCTTTTTAGGAGCATCATTAGGGTCTTTTGGCCGGAGTCATTTTCTGCGGCTGGGATTCAACTCTTTCCTCTCTTTTATTTTTGCCTCCTTTGTGACGACTCTGGTGGCCGGATTGAATACTATTTTCAATTTGGGTGCTGCACCCGAATTGACGTTGGCAACAGCTGTACTGTATTTGATACCGGGAGTTCCATTGATAAACAGTGTGATTGATTTGTTAGAAGGCTATTTCTCGGCTTCTTTGGCACGTTCATTATTCACAGCTTCTATTCTCTGTTGCATCGCCGTTGGGATGACACTTAGTATTATGGTTTTAGGGATCAATTATTTTTAATTCGAAACAAAATGTTAATCCATGTTTTAATCGATTTTTTGCTGGCTTTTTGTGTCGCATACTGTTGGGGAATATTGTTTGGAACCCCTCGTCAAGGTCTCTGGATGGCTGGTCTTCTAGGCGGATTCGGGCATTGTCTGCGTTTTATTCAGTTACAGTTTGGGGGCGGGCTCATTGCGTCAACGTTGATATCGTCAATGGCAATTGGCCTTTTGGGCATTTTTTGTTCGCATAAAGTGCATAATCCGCCGGTGGTATTTACCATGCCGGCGTGCATCACGATGATTCCAGGGCTATATGCATATCGATCTATGCTGGGGACGATTAAGCTGAGTGATATGTCCATCCTTCAGCAAGATCCGAATGTTCTACAGGAAATAGCACACAATGTTGTTCTTACTTTTTCTCTCCTTTTTACCCTTGCCGTTGGGATTTCCATTAGTGTGTTGTTGTTTAGAAATAGGAGTGTAAAAGAGTCTCATATATATAAATGGTTCGCTAAAAACTAAATAAAAATCGAGTAAATACGCAAAATAATTCTGTCTGAATCTTCTATTGCTAAAGTTGGAGATATTACTTTTCGAGATAAAAATCTTTGGTGAGCGACCTAAACTCCGGGGTGTACACATGTCTGTCTATCTCGATAATTAATTCCGTCTCTTCTGTCGGCTTATGAAGAAACCCCATTTCTATCAAAACTCGTTTGGAGGGTAGATCTTTTCGGGGGAGTACATGGCATATTCGTGAAACGAACAGATTATAGTCCCGTCCTTTTTCAATTATTTCGTCTAGGCAATCTGTTGGATTAATTAGATTGAATTTTCCATCCGGAGTAAGTAATCCGGCTGTGTTTCCTATTAATTCTCTCATTGAAAGTGTATCGGTATGTCTGGCTGTTTTTCTTTCCGAGACGGAAGGTTTCAGTGAATCGGAGAAATAAGGAGGATTGGAAACGATTAAGTCGTATTTTTTCAGTGGTACTCTTTTTCCGAATGATTGAAAATCACATAAAATAGGGCATATCCTGTCTGAAAAGGCTGAACGCTCCACATTTTCTTTGGCCTGTTTGTATGCCGAATCGTCAATTTCAACAGCATCTATATGCAAGGATTCGCTTCGTTGAGCGAGCATTAGCGAGATAAGTCCGGACCCTGTACCAATGTCAAGAGCAGAATTCACCTCTTTTAGGTCAACCCATGCCCCCAACAAGACACCATCTGTACCAACTTTCATTGCACATTTGTCATGATAGACTATAAATTCTTTAAAACGGAAATATGGATTGGACATCTTTGTATTTTTATTAATTTTGACCTCTTGTGGCTGACAAAACATGACATATTGCCGATGGCATGAAATTTGTTATCTTTTACTGCAAATTTAATAGAATCTAAGTAGATTATAAAATAGCTAAATCAAAATAGATACATGCGAACAAAATCAGAATTAGACATCTTTGGTCAGGACGAAAATAACGAACCTGTAATTTCCATTATATCAGGTGATTTCGACGAGCAAGATACTACTATAAATGAAAAAGAACTATCGTCGGAACTCCCAATTCTGACTTTAAGGAATACAATTATCTTTCCGGGAACGAGCATGCCTATTGCTGTCGCACGTCCTAAATCGCTGAAGCTTGTAAAGAGTTTAGGCAAAAAAAGACAACTTGTCGGATTGGTATGTCAGAAAAATGCCGATGTGGAAGAACCTGCCTACAACGACCTATATCCCATCGGGGTTATCGGAGAAATTGTCCGTGTGGTAGAACTTTCCAATGACGACAATGTGACGGTAATTGTTTTAGGAAAAAAGCGGTTTGAATTGACTGAATTGACTCAGGAAACTCCTTTTCTTAAAGGGAAGTATCGCATGTTGGAAAATATTCCTGTTGCCGATAATGATAAAGAGTATAGTGTCTTGATTGAGTCTATTCGGGAGCAGATGTTTCACATGCTGCGTATGTTTGGAGAACCCCCGCGCGAATTAATCAATAAACTGAAAGATGCGGGAGCCTCTTCCTTTATCGTGGATTATTGTTGTACGAATTTACCGATTCCTATTAATGAAAAACAGGAACTGCTGAGTATCAATGATGATAAAGAACGTGCTTATCGTCTGCTGGTTATTCTTAACCGGGAACTTCAAATGATGGAGTTGAAAATGAATATCCAGATGAAGACGCGTGAAGAGTTGAATCAGCAGCAGAAAGAATATTTTCTACAACAGCAGATCAAAACGATTCAGGATGAATTAGGTGGCAACTCACAGCAAACAGATGTTGAAGATTTTCGGGAAAAAGCTAAAAAGAAAAAATGGGATGCTGCTGTAGCCGATATTTTTGAGAAAGAACTTACAAAACTGGAACGCCTGCATCCGCAATCTCCCGATTATTCTACTCAATTTGTCTATTTGCAAACTATCCTCGACCTGCCTTGGAATGAGTTTACGAAAGATAATTTCAATCTGAAGAATGCTCAGAAAGTATTGGATCAGGATCATTTTGGTTTGGAAAAAGTCAAAGAACGTATTATTGAACACCTTGCTGTTTTGAAACTCAAGGGTGACTTGAAATCTCCGATTATTTGCCTTTACGGACCTCCCGGAGTTGGAAAAACGTCTCTTGGGAAATCTATTGCAAAGGCATTGAATCGTAAATATATCCGCGTTTCATTCGGAGGGTTGCACGACGAATCCGAGATTCGCGGACATCGTCGTACATATATCGGAGCTATGCCCGGACGTATTATTCAGAATTTGATCAAGGCGGGTTCTTCCAATCCTGTTTTTGTCCTTGATGAAATAGATAAAATTGGTTCGGACTTTAAAGGAGATCCTTCTTCTGCTCTTCTGGAAGTGTTGGATCCGGAACAAAACTCAACATTCCATGACAACTATTTGAATATTGACTACGATTTGTCAAAGGTATTGTTTATCGCAACAGCCAATAATATTTCTTCCATATCACAGCCTTTGCTCGACCGTATGGAAATGATAGATGTCAGTGGTTACATTACCGAAGAAAAAGTAGAAATCGCTTATCGTCATTTGGTGCCAAAAGAATTGGAAAATCATGGTATCGACAAAAAGCAGTTTGATATACCTAAAAAAACGCTTGAAAAGATTATTGAGAGTTATACTCGTGAGTCGGGTGTGCGTGAATTGGATAAGAAGATTGCCAAGATCATGAGGAAAATAGCACAACGTGTAGCCACGGAGAAGGAATTTCCAAAATCTTTAGCTGTTAGTGAACTGAAAGAATTTTTGGGCGCTGAAGAATACAGTCGTGATAAATATCAGGGAAATGAACACGCCGGAGTTGTCACAGGACTTGCCTGGACTGCTGTTGGTGGTGAGATTCTGTTTGTTGAAAGTTCGCTTAGCCGAGGGAACGGAAAATTGACTCTTACCGGAAATTTAGGGAATGTAATGAAGGAATCGGCCATGTTGGCAATTGAGTATCTTCATGCGCATACCGATATGATTGGTATCAATGAAGATTTATTCCGTAATTGGAATGTACATATTCATGTGCCTGAAGGAGCCATTCCGAAAGACGGGCCTTCTGCCGGTATTACCATGGTAACTTCTCTTGCCTCCGCCTTTACGCAGCGAAAAGTGAAACCTAATTTGTCTATGACAGGTGAAATAACCTTAAGAGGAAAAGTGCTGCCGGTAGGTGGAATTCGGGAAAAAATATTAGCAGCCAAACGTGCCGGTATAAAAGATATTATCTTGTGTGCGGAAAATCGTAAGAATGTGGATGAAATTAAAGAAAGTTATCGTAAAGGATTGACTTTCCATTACGTACAGGATATTCGGGAGGTGCTTGATATAGCTCTTTTGAATGAGAAGGTGAAAGATCCGCTGGATTTATCCGTAAAGCAGGAGGATGAAAAAAAGAAATAAAAGAGCTGATGTGGCTCAAAAAAAGGATTTCGGAACTTCCGAAATCCTTTCTTTTAATTCTTTTTTATAAAGTTAATTCTGCACCAGCCTTGAATTTAACAGCTTTTTTAGCTGGAATTTCGATGATGGCTTTTGTGCGGGGATTAACGCCTTTACGAGCAGCTTTTGCTGTGACAGAAAAAGTCCCAAATCCCACCAGAGCGATTTTGCCCCCTGATTTCAATTCTTCAGTTACCGATGCGATAAATGCATCCAATGCTTTTTTTGAATCAACTTTACTTAATCCTGATTTTTCAGCAATAGAATTAATAAGGTCTGTTTTGTTAGCCATAATAAAGATTTTAATAATTTATAAATTAAGGTTATGTGAAGTGGTTATTTATTTGAATTCAAATATATAAGATAATTCGTTTAGAGACACCACAAAAGTTTAAAAAAATGTGATTAATGTGTGTTTTTTTTATGAAATGCACTGAAATAGATTACAACAAAAAAAAATTGTATTTTTGTCGTTATAATCAGTAATAGTATATCATAATATGTTCGAACAAAAAAGAAGCGGTTTTTTCGGAGGTTTGCCTACCATAACTAAAAATATTATTATTATTAATTTTATTTGCTGGTTGGCTGAGTTTGTCTTTGCGAAACGCGGGATAGAAATTGTAGATATCTTAGGACTTCATTTTTTTATGAGTCAGGATTTCAAACTCTACCAGTTCATTACCTATATGTTTATGCATGATCCGAATGGATTCACTCATGTGCTCTTTAATATGTTTGCTGTCTTTATGTTTGGACCGACTTTGGAAAACCTGTGGGGGTCTAAGCGATTTTTGATATATTACACCATTACCGGAATAGGAGCCGGTATTATTCAGCAACTGGCCTGGGCTTTTGATTACAGAGATTTGTTGACACATGCAGCCATGCAAGTGAACATCGGAACCGGAATCATTTCCCAGATAGAATTTTTCAATATGTTGCCGCCCACCATTGGAGCTTCAGGTGCTGTGTTTGGAATTTTGCTGGCTTTTGGAATGTTATTTCCGAATGTGCAACTGATGTTGTTGTTCCCTCCGATTCCGATGAAAGCCAAATGGTTTGTTATCGGATACGGACTGATTGAATTATTCTTGGGAGTAGCCAATTTTGCCGGAGATAATGTGGCTCATTTTGCCCATCTAGGAGGAATGCTCTTTGGGATTATTTTGATTTTATACTGGAGAAAAAAAGATAAAGCACATGGCAACTATAATTGACGATTTAAAAGCAAGGTATAAAAATGGTGACTTGTTGATGAAGCTTATTTTTATCAATGCAGCTGTTTTTGTTTTGCTTGGTGTTTTTCGTATTGTATCGCATCTTTTTAAACTGGGAGATTTAGATTTATCTCTTTACTTATCTGTCCCTTCTTCTCCCGAAGCCTTATTAGTCAGTCCCTGGACTATTCTGACCTACATGTTTGTGCATGTCGGAATCTGGCATATTCTTTTTAATATGCTGGTCTTTTATTGGTTCGGGCGTTTATTCCTGATGTATTTCAGTGAACGTAATCTTATGGGATTATACATATTGGGAGGCATCTGCGGAGCATTGGTATACATTCTGGCTTTTCAGTTTATTCCTGTTTATGCAGGACGAGCATCTTTGCTGATGGGTGCATCCGCTGCGGTCATGGCTATTGTTTTCGGGATTTCGTTCTACCAGCCCAATGAAAAAGTGAATATGCTCTTTGTCGGTCAAATAAAGATTGTCTACATTGCCATTGCGATGTTCATCATTGATTTTATCTCTTTAGACGACATGGCCAATCCCGGCGGACATCTGGCTCACATAGGCGGAGCGGCAATTGGGCTTTTGTTTGCCGTGCGCATGAAAAACGGGAAAGACATCACAGCTTGGATAAACAGAATAGGGGATTTCTTTGTTAATTTGTTTTCGTCTTTAAAATTCCCCCGTAAGAACCCGATGAAGGTTACTTACAAACGGACGGAGACGGATTATGATTACAACCAAAAAAAACATAATCAGGAAGCTGAGATAGATAAAATCCTGGATAAACTTAAGCGATCAGGATATAGTTCATTATCGAGCGACGAAAAGAAAAAATTATTTGATGCCAGCAAAAAATAAAAGGAAACCGGTTAGGTGGAGGACATTGCTTAAGTATGCAATATTCGGAACAAATATTATTGCTCTGCTGATGCTTGTCGCTTCTACATTTGCGTGGACTATCTCTCCTAACGAGCATATCATCTTTGCATATTTGGGATTGATGTTTCCTTTTATCTTGATCGTGAATGTCGCCTATTTGGTTTTTTGGCTAATCACCTTCAACTGGAAACTGCTTATCATTTCGTTTTGTGCTCTGGCATTCTGTTGGAAACCGATAAAAACATATTTTCCTTTTCATTTGAAAACCAAAGAAGTCCCCGACGGAAGTATCCGATTTCTTACCTATAATGTTCGGGCATTTAATTGGTATTTATATTACGACGGACAGATTAATCCTGTTTTTCAGTTTCTCCGGGATAGTAATGCCGACATTATTTGCTTGCAGGAGTTTGTGGCAATGCGTCAGCACAACGGCGATGTAGCTACAAAAGCAGAGATTAAGAAATTGTTGGAACATTATCCGTATCAAGCTGTAGTAGGATTAGCTGCTTCCAATAAGTTCAGTATCTACGGATTGGCCTGTTACTCCAAATATCCGATTATAAAGACCATAAAAATTCCGTATGAAGGCAATACCTATAACGGATCGGCTATTTTTAGGATTCAAGTGAACGGAAAGGTGATAAGTGTTGTTAATAATCACCTGGAGTCAAATAAAATTACAACTCAGGATAAAAAACTGTATCAGAAATTTCTGCAAGATAGAAATTCGGATATGATTGGAAGTGTTGCTTATAATATCCGACATCGTTTAGGGGCAGCTTACAGGCTGCGCGCCGAACAGGTTGATTACGTGTCTGCGTATATAAATGCGGAGCGTAAACAGACAGATGCTATGATTGTTTGCGGCGATTTCAACGATACTCCGATCTCTTATGCCTACAATAAAATGAAAGGTGATTTAACCGATTCGTATGTGGAAACAGGGCGTGGCCCCGGTATTACTTATCACGAGAATCATTTTTTATTCAGAATTGACAATATTTTTCACGACAATCATTTCAAAGCGTACAATGCCAGAGTCGTTAAAGTTGGATATTCCGATCATTATCCTTTGGCTACTACTTTGCAGATGTTGGAGTGAAAAAATGAAGTTATCAACTATTTATGTATAAAATTAGTAAAGAGTTTGCGTTTTCGGCATCGCATCAGTTGTACGGATTGAATCAGGATCATCCTTGTGCAAGGTTGCATGGACATAATTATATAATTACCATGCATCTAAAGTCTGAATCGCTGAATGAAACAGGATTTGTGAAAGATTACAGAGCGTTGTCTGTAGTCAAAGATTATATTGATGCTCATCTCGACCATCGTCATCTCAATGATGTGATGAATGTGAATCCGACAGCAGAAAATATTGCCTTTTTTATTTACAATCAGTTTAAAAATCAAATTCCGGAGCTTTATGCTGTGGAAGTGAGTGAAACTCCCAAAACCTCCGCTGTGTATGAAGCTGACCGTTAATGAAATATTTTATTCATTGCAGGGGGAAGGGGGGCGAAGTGGAAGCCCCTCCGTTTTTATACGGCTTACCCAATGTAACCTGGCATGTACTTTCTGTGATACCGATTTTGCAGAAGGAGAAGAGATGTCTTTGGTCGATATTTATGAGCATATAAAGGCCTATCCTTGCCGGTGGATTATCTGGACAGGAGGAGAGCCCACAATTCAGTTAACCGACGAAGTGTTGGTTTTCTTCAAAGAAAGAGGGTATAAACAGGCTATTGAGACAAACGGGACACACCGGGTTTCACCTTTGATTGATTACATAACCTGTAGCCCGAAAGTGAATTTTGAATCTATCCGGAAAAAAATCCCGGAAGTAGATGAAATTCGCATTCCGCTAAAGGCCGGAGATCTGCTTCCGGATATTTCCATTTTTCCAAAAGCGAAAAAATATTTTGTCAGCCCCATATTTGATGACGATAAAATCAATTTGGAGAATGTGGCTTATTGTGTGGAACTGATTAAAGAGCATCCCGAGTGGACGCTGAGTTTGCAAATTCATAAGCTGATACACATCGAATGAGTAATTTTGAAGTTAAAATATTAGGATGTGGCTCGGCCACTCCAACCCTTAATCATCATCCGACCTCACAAGTTCTCAACATTCGGGAAAAATTGTTTATGATTGACTGTGGAGAAGGAACACAGCTGCAAATGCGAAAATACAAAGTGAATTTTACGCGTTTGAGTCATATTTTTATATCTCATCTTCACGGAGATCATTGTTTCGGGTTGATAGGACTTATCTCTACCCTCGATTTGTTAGGACGTACCGGAGATATTTACATTCACTCCGAGCCTTCTCTGCAGGCATTGTTGGAGCCGCAAATCAAATTCTTTGCTTCTCATTTGGCTTTTCAGGTTCATTTTATTGCTTATAATCCGAAAAAAAGTGATGTGATATACGATGACCGTTCATTGAAAGTAACAACTATTCCCTTGATTCATCGCATTCCGTGTGCCGGTTTTCTTTTCGAAGAAAAGCAAGCTGCTGCGCATATTATTCCCGAAATGATAAAGTTTTATAAAGTTCCTGTCAGGCAAATTGCCGACATTAAAGCGGGAGCGGACTTTATCTCCGAAGCGGGAGAAGTGGTTGCCAATTCTCGTTTGACTCATTCGGCACAACCGGCTAAGAAATATGCATATTGCTCCGATACGGCCTACAACGAGAAAATAGTTCCTATTATTGAAAAAGCTGATTTGTTGTTTCACGAATCGACTTTTAGGGAAGCAGATCTGGCCAAGGCCGAGCGTACATTCCATTCGACAGCCAGCCAGGCGGCAACGATTGCTCGGATGGCTCAAGTGAAAGAATTGATGATAGGCCACTATTCGGCAAGATATAATTCTTTACAGCCTTTGCTGGATGAAGCCAGGGAGATTTTTCCGAATACAATGCTTGCCAACGAAGGATTGTTGAAAAAATTGTGATTTTAAATCTTTTTTGTGAAGATTTGTTGTTATGCTTTCCGATTAAATATTATCTTTGTTTATAAAATATTTTTCCATGAAGCATCTATACAAAATTATCATATTCTTCGCTTTCAGCCTTTTGTCATTACCAGCCTTTTCGTTGGACGAGAGGTCGGTATTTTCTGCAATAGACAATCAGGATACGGAAATCAGTGTTTCCGGTAATAAAATCTATATTACCAATCTTCCGGTTGCCGGAAAGTTGCAAATTTATAGTATTCTTGGTGTGAATATTGCTTCTATTGATGTGAAAGCCGGAACGAACGAATATAGTGTGAATCTCCCGAAAGGATATTATATTGTCAAAGTAGGAGATATAGTCCGAAAGGTAGCTGTTAAATAAAAAATTATTTATTTCCCTTGATATAAAAGAACCGCTTGTAAGCGGTTCTTTTTTTTGATGGAAGTGTCTCGTCTCACAAAATTGGTTCTTTTGCGAAAAACACACTCATTGTTTAAAATAAGGACTTACAAAAATAGCCTCCGGTACTACCGGAGGCTGTTAATATAGTATATGCAATAAGTTTTGAGGTGGATGAGTATGAGTCAATAGTAAAACCTGCTATTTTAGTGTTTTATTTTGAGTGACTTAATGAAATTCCCGTTTTGTTATGATCGATAATTGTGTAATATAAGATCGATTATTCCTGGATGTCTGCTTTCTCGGATTGAAACAATTTTAAAAGTTCAGGCCATTGTCGGTAAAGTGCTTCCATCGACGGTAGCACTATGTCTGCTCCTGCATCGTACAATACCTGTTCGTCAATTGGCCCCGTATTGATGGCAATTGTGAAGATTCCTGCATCCACTGCGGCCTGTACGCCCATGGGTGCATTTTCAACGACAACAGCTTGATTGGAGAGCAGTTTTCCTGCTTTGGAAAGCCCGCGTAGATAAGGCTCCGGATTGGGTTTGCCTCGTTTTACATCGAAAGCCGTCACCATTTTGTCCTGTGCAAAAATCCCCGGAAAATTGTCTTCCAGTTTCCCTAGCAATGATTTTTGACCGGAACCGGTTACTAAAATACGTTGCAAACCTTGATTTTTCACCAGATTCAGCATTTCTTTTGCGAAAGGAATAGTTTCTCCTTGATTGTATTCGGTGAAAAGGTCTGATTTCCGTTTGTATATTTTTTTGATTTCTTCTTCCGTCGCATCGCGTCCGAATTCGCGTTGTGTCAACAGGTTGATGGTACTGTTTCCTGTGCGTCCTTCGTGTATGAAAAACTCCTCATACGTGCAGTGATAACCAAATTCGGTCATTGTTTGTAACCATGATTTACAATGATAGGGCATGGAGTTGTAAAGAACACCGTCCATATCGAAAAGAACAGCTTGGATGTCGAAAGAAGTGTATCCGTTAAGTTTCAAATAGTCTTGAAATGGCGTTGTCGATATTTCATTATTCATAATATGCAAAAGTACGAATAAATGCTTATCCGGGAAAGTAAACCTGTTGGCTGAACGTGAATCTTCCGGAGGTTTATTTCTTGAAAGCTTTTACGAGCAACCATTTCGCGGAGGATGAAAGAATATTTTGTTAAATCTTAAAATTATAATGGAATTTCCTAAGATTTGAATAAATTAGAGGACACAACTTAAAACTGTATAGACTATGGATATTATAATTCGAAGAGCTGACGAAAACGATATGGACGAGCTTTACTATATGATTCGTGAATTTGCAAAATTTGCAGGAAAATCTAATAAAATCAGTCTTACAAAAACTGAATTATGCAATGAGCAGAATTCCTATGTTTGTTTTCTTGCAGAATCTATTCACAACGAAATTGCAGGCTATGTTCTTCTTTTTCCTACATTTCATACCTGGACGGGAAAGGGTATTTTTGTCGACGATTTGTACGTCAGGGAAGATTATCGGCGTCTGGGTATCGGCACGCGGTTGATCAATACTGCTTTGGATTATGGAAAAGAGAATGGCTGCACCAAAGCGCAATGGGATGTTGATGCCGATAATAAAGATGCTATTGCCTTGTATCAAAAGCTGGGTGCAGTGGTTGGAGACAACAATCTAAACTGCGAATTATTTATCTGAAATTTTGCTGTCTGCTTTGTTTCACCTTATCGGCTTTAACGACAAAAGGAGGAACCATGCAGTTCCTCCTTTTGTCGTATTCTAAAAAACAATATGTTATTTCAGATCAGTTGTTTTGATGATATCCATATCTCCGTAGTCCAGATTTTCTCCGCCCATTCCCCAGATAAACATGTAGTTGCTCGTTCCGGCACCGCAATGTACCGACCACGGTTCGGCAATTACCGCTTGTTCGTTTTTCAACCAGATGGTTCTTGTCTCATTAGGTTCACCCATAAAGTGTGATACGACCTGATCGCTTGGGATATTGAAGTAGAAATAAGCTTCCATTCTGCGTAGATGGACGTGAGACGGCATCGTGTTCCATACGCTACCTGTTTTCAATTCCGTCAATCCCATCTGTAATTGGCATGTTGGCAGCACATTATTCACAATCAGTTGATAGATGGTACGGTCGTTCGAACCAGCCAAAGAACCGGCATTCTTAATCACAGCATCTTTCATTGTGATTTTTTTTGTCGGGAAATTTTTATAGGCCGGAGTTGAATTGAAGTAAAATTTAGCCGGTTTGGAAGGATCATCCGAAGAGAAATAAATTTCATCCGAGCCACATCCAACGTACAAGGCTTCTCTGAAATCCAGAGAATATTCTTTGTTTCCTACTTTCACTTTTCCGGCACCTCCGACATTGATAATTCCGATTTCGCGACGCGCAAGAAAGTTCGGCGCTTTCAATGCGTCAATTGTTTCGAGTTTCAAGGTCTGTGAAACAGGTTGGGCACCTCCCAGAATGAAGCGGTCGACCAAGGTGTAAGTCATGTGGATTTTATCGCTTTCGAAAATCTTTTCTACCAGAAATTCTTTTCTTAGCTTCTCTGTATCATAGCTTTTCACATCGTTCGGATGATGTGCGTAACGCAGTTCATAACTCAACGTTTGTGCTGATACTCCCAGAGTTGCAATCGCAAGACTTAGCGACAAAATTAGTTTTTTCATCTTTGAATAAATTTTATAGATTAATGTTGAAATATTATTTCAGACGTATGTTTCCCATCTATTAAGCTTTACAAATTTATAAAATAAAGCCTATCAGTCAAATTTAATTTATAATTCTGGGATGGGTGAAATCCCCCGCCTTTAGGCGGAGAAT
>JASGFJ010000018.1:0-94181 GCA_047605645.1 Dysgonamonadaceae bacterium
CGAACTGGAAAAACAAATAAAAATGCCAAATGCTTATCCGAAACTCAGGTTAATATCATTCATGGTTTACTTATGCGTTCTCTTTTCATCTTATATCTTGAAGACAAGGGAGCTGCGAAAGAGGCCGGATTATACAAAGAAATTAAGAAAGACGCGGAAAGTTATTTCGACATTTTAAATGACGTTGATGCGACATATAAGTTGTTTGCAAGATTACAAGACCATTTTAATGGAAACGTTTTTCCAATAATTGAAGATGAGCAACTAAAAGTAAAGAAAGAACATTTAGAAAAAATAAAAAATTGTTTCATTGATGGCGATATTTCGGGGCAGCCGAAATTATTTGAAAGCTGGAGGATATTCAAATTTGATTTTATTCAAATAGAGTTATTGAGTGAAGTATATGAAAACTTTCTTGGCGAACTTGATGCAAAAAAAGAAAAAGGACAATTCTATACACCATATACTTTAGTCGAATTAATCCTAAACGATAAGTTGCCAATTAAGAATGAAACAAACTACAATATAAAGATATTAGACCCTGCATGTGGTTCTGGAATTTTTTTAGTCGAAAGTTATAAAAGACTAATTAGGAGGTGGAAAAATAAAAACCCTGATAAAGTTATAACTTTCAAAGAGCTCAATGACATACTTGTAAAAAACATCTTTGGAATAGAAATAGACCCATTGGCTATCAAAGTAACGGCTTTCAGCCTTTATTTGGCGTTAGTCGAGCATCTTAATCCGAAAAAACTCTGGATAGACAAAATCAATAAATTCCCATATTTGATAGATAATCCCAAAGATTCATCTATTAAAGGAAAAGAAGGAAAAAATCTGTGGTGTCGAGATACTATTGGGGAAGTGAATCCTAATGATTTTGAAAAGGTAAATTTAGTTGTAGGAAACCCACCTTTTGGAACAAAGAAATTGTCTAAATCAATAATGGATTATTGTGTCAAATATAATTTTGGCAAAGAAATGGTTTTGCCATTTCTACATAAATCTGTTGACTTTTGTCCTGATGGGAATATCGCCTTAATATTTAACGCAAAAGTACTTACTAATACAGAGAAGCCTTTCCTGAACTTTAGACAGTGGTTATTAAATGAGAACTATGTAGAAAAAATCTATAATTTATCCATATTTCGAAAAATTCCAAAAAATTTTGGTGGACAACTATTCACTTCTGCGGTAGGACCGATTTGTATCGTCTATTTTCAAAAGAATCCGCCCCAAATAACCTCTAATTCAATAGAATATTGGGCACCTAAGACCTATGTCAAATCCAATTTAATAGATGGAGTACTGATTGATGATACAGACATCAAATTTCTCCCACGAACGGAGTGTCAAATACCTGATACTAAAATATGGAAAATAGCCATGTGGGGAAATATTGCGGACTATTATCTCATAAAACGCCTATCCAACATTTACTCCTCTTTACAAAACAGTTTTAAGGATAAGATTACCTATGGTGTCGGATTAGAAACAAGTTCCCCTTGCGATAAGCCAGACACAAATATTAAATCCATTCCTCATCACACACCAAGAACAATTAAACGTTTTTATACCCCTGTTAATTTCAGTACAAAAATAACTAATGTCTTTTTTAGGAGATTAGGATATGTTAATGCATATAAAGCTCCTCATTTATTATTAAATGAAGGTGTCCAGAAAAATAAACTTACTGCTTCTTTTTTAGATTATGACTGTTCATATTTCAAAGGAATCGTAGGTCTTATTTCTAAAAATTCTGATGAAAGATTTTTAAAACTTATTTGTACATTTTTCAATTCGTCATTTGCTCAATATTATGCCTTTATGACAACTTCTTCATGGGGTATTGAGAGAGACGTTGTTAAGCATCGGGAATTATTTACCATTCCATTTATCATAGAAAATTTCACTGAGCAAAAAAAACAAACACTTATTTCATTATTGGATAGTGCAATTAAGAATCAATCCCATATACCATTTTCAGACAATTCGGAAACGGAAAACAATATTAACACGATTATTCTTGATGATTTAACGGAAAAGGACAAAATTATTATAACGGATTCTCTTCAACAAGTAGAACTCTTTCAAAAGGGGAGTAAGTCAAGATTATTAAGACATACAACGAATGAGGAAAATTTAGCCTATGCTGAAAATTTAAGACAAGAATTAAATGATTTTTATTCTGAAACCAATCATAAGATCAATGTAACTGTATATGATGTAGAGAGACATGCTCCTTTAAATTTGGTAGTATTATGTTTTTATAATACGGAAAAGCCTATTGAGGTAAAGCAGGCAAACGAACTATCTTCTTTGCTAAAGGAATTAGATAAGTATTCCATTCAGGAAAAGGGCAAGAATCTGTATGTACAAAAGCAGTTCCGATATTATGATAATGATAAAATATATTTGATTAAACCAAATCAAAAGCGTTTTTGGACACGTTCACAAGCTATTGACGACGCGCTTTCTCTCATTGTTGAAATTGCAAATATGGAAACAGAATGAGTGGAAATTTTAACCCAGAGTACATAAACAGCACATTGCAAATATTGGAAAGACGCTGTTTGATTTTATTGAGTGAAGGATATGGTGCAACTAAATCCAATGGGAATATCTCTATTGATTGGGAAGAAGAAGATATATCGAAAGAATTGCTATTATCCCTAAATACAAATAGAAAAAGGCTGGAATGGCAAATAGATATCGTTCCCGAATATAGAATTTATAAAAACGATGGCACTTCTGCTAAAAGCGCAGCAAGAATTGATTTCCGTTTCTCTAGTTGGAATATAAATCAGTGGGAATATTATGCGGAAGCAAAAAATTTAATCGAAGCCGACTCTTTCAAAGTTGGAAGAAAAACAAAAATTTCGGCAACCAAACTTCATAAACGATATATAGAAACAGGCGTTGATAATTATTTATCAGGGAAATATCCACAACCCGGCTGTCTGATTGGTTATATACTTCAAGGAAAAACAGAAAATATAGTGTCAATACTAAATACATATTTATGTAACTTGAATAGAAAAACAGAGGCCTTACAACCTCAGGATTTAGATTTGATAAACTTCAATTCGTATTACATCTCTTTTCACAACAATTCCCCTTTTATTAAGCATTTAATGTTTGACTTTACCGAAAATTGACATACCAATAGTTTGTGTAATATTGTAAAAGCGATTAAAAAATTACAACATTTCACCAACCTCTCATTATCAAATAAAACCCACACCCTCAACGATGGATCTACACCTCCATTCCGCTCCAAAATCGCATCTAAACTGAAAAGGACACGACTCTATAAAGCAAAAAAGCAACCGATACCGATTGCTTTTTTGCCAATATTATCAACATCAAGGAAGAGTTTACTCTTTTTCCGACAGGAATTCATGAATATGCGCCGCAGTATCACGTCCTGAAGCAATACATTTCACCACCAGTGATTGTCCACTCACACAGTCGCCTGTACCAAAAACCTTTGCAGTATTTGTCAAGCGCTTAGCATCAGTGGCGACATTCTTACGTCCATCCACCTGGATACCCAGTTCAGCCAATAGCCCTTCCTGAATAGGGTGAACAAAACCAAGTGCCAGAAAGACCAAATCAATTTCAATAACCTCCGGTTGTCCGATTTCCGACATCACGTGATTGCCTTTCTCGTCTTTACTCCATGCCACTTCCACCAATTCAACAGCTTTCAGCACGCCGTCTTCTCCAATGAAGCGTTTAGTATTCAAAGCCCAGCGGCGTTCGCAGCCTTCCTTGTGGGAAGAAGAAGTTTTCAGAACTACAGGAAACGGATCCGGCCATGGATTGGGCATTACATCCAATTCCTGAGGTTTGGGTAAGATCTCTATCTGAAGCACACTGGCTGCTCCCTGACGGTTGGCCGTACCAATACAATCCGAGCCGGTATCTCCACCTCCAATCACCAACACTTTTTTATCGTGTGCATTGATGATCTTGTCTTCAGGAATATCTTCTTTTCCCACCATTTTATTCTGGCAGCCCAGATACTCCATCGCAAAATAAACGCCCTTCAGGTCACGACCTTCCACTTTTAAATCACGGGGAACCTGTGAACCGATAGCGAGGCACACGGCATCAAAGTCCTTTAACAAAGCTTTTCCTTTGATATCTTTTCCCACTTCTACTCCGGTAACGAAATGAACACCTTCCGCCTTCATTATATTCACCCGGCGTTCAATAATATTCTTATTGAGTTTGAAATCGGGAATACCATATCTCAACAATCCTCCGATGTGATTGCTTTTTTCATACACTGTCACCTCATGCCCTTTATGGTTCAATTGGTTTGCCACAGCCATCCCGGAGGGGCCGGAGCCAATAACAGCCACTTTCTTTCCGGTACGGTGAACCGGAGGCTGAGGCAGGATAAATCCGGCATTGAATGCCAGCTCCATGACAGCAGCTTCATTCTCCCTAATAGTTACAGGCTGACGATGGATAGACAGCACACATGACTTTTCACAAGGAGCCGGACAGATACGGCCGGTAAATTCCGGAAAATCGTTGGTTTGCTGAAGCACTTCGGCTCCCAGTTTCCAATTTCCTTTATAGATATAATCTTGCCATTCCGGCATTTTGTTTCCAAGCGGGCATCCCCAGTGGCAGAAGGGGATTCCACAGTCCATACAACGTGATGCCTGTTCGCGGCGGTCTTCAGTGTTGAGCGTCTGCTCCACTTCGCCGAAATCCAGGATACGCTCTTGCACCGGACGATAACCGGCCTCTTTTCTTTTAACGTTAAGAAATGCTTTCGGATTTCCCATAAGGCTATTTTATAATATGCTAATTCTTCAATGTACCCTTTTGCCGTTTTGATAATGGACTCAGGAGCATACCTACTTATCAGCTCATTGTTTTTTAATAATCAAATTCTACTTCTGCGATTTTTTTCTTGATAGCTTCCAGTTTTTCATCCTGCAATACCTTCTTGTATTCGATAGGTGTCACTTTGATGAATTTGTCGACCTCGGCATCCCAGTTATCCAGAATTCGTTTGGCCAATGGACTCTTCGTATAGTGATAATGATTTGCTATCAGCTGGCGGAGTTCGCGGCTGTCCGACAAATCTTCAATCAGTGTCAATTCCACCATCTGCATGTTGCAGAAATAATCGAAATTACCATCCACGTCGTATACATAAGCAATACCGCCACTCATCCCGGCTGCAAAGTTACGTCCCGTACGTCCCAAAACGACCGCGCGTCCACCTGTCATATATTCGCAACAGTGGTCTCCGGCTCCTTCCACCACCGCAATGGCTCCGGAATTACGTACACAGAAACGTTCACCTACTTGCCCGTTGATGTAAATTTCTCCGGAAGTAGCGCCATAAAGCAAGGTATTTCCGGCAATGATGTTGTTTTCAGGTTCGAAAGTACTTACTGCGGGCGGAACAAGAATTATTTTTCCTCCGGAAAGTCCTTTGCCCGTATAGTCATTGGCATCTCCTTCCAACCTGAATGTTACTCCATGTGCCAGAAATGCACCGAAACTCTGACCGGCTGCTCCCTTGAATGTGCATTGAATGGTATCGACCGGCAGTCCGGCATTTCCATAACGCTTCGCAATTTCACCGGAAAGCATGGCTCCTACAGTTCGATCGGTATTATGGATTACACGCTCCAGTTCCACCGGCATTGCTTTTTCAATCGCCAGTTTGGAAGTCTGGATCAAGCTTCTGTCGAGAACATCATCCAATTTATGTTCCTGGGCTTTCACGCGATAAATAGCGTTTTCTTTTGCCTCTGTAGGGAAATACATCAGGCGGGACAAATCCAGCTTATGTGCTTTTTCGTTTCCACCGGCGATATATTCGAGTAAATCGGCACGTCCTACAATTTCATCCAAAGATTTCACACCCAAAGCCGCCAGGTGTTCACGCACCTCTTCCGCCAGGAAGTTGAAATAATTGATCAGGTATTCGCTGCGTCCGATAAATTTCTTTCTCAGTTCTTCATTCTGGGTAGCAACACCTACCGGGCAAGTATTCAGGTGGCATTTACGCATCATGATACATCCCAAAACGATCAATGCGCTGGTGGCAAAGCCGAATTCCTCAGCTCCCAGCATGGCAGCCACCACAATGTCATGGCCGGTTTTCAACTGGCCGTCTGTCTGCAGATAGATTTGTCCGCGCAGGTTGTTAAGCACCAAAGTCTGCTGCACTTCAGCCAAACCGATTTCCAGGGGAAGGCCGGCATGTTTGATAGAGCTAGCCGGACTCGCACCTGTTCCGCCTTCGCATCCGCTTATCACGACCCGATCGGCTTTAGCTTTTGCCACACCGGCAGCAATAGTTCCTACTCCGCTTTCAGAAACGAGTTTCACACTCACCTGAGCAGAAGGATTTACACTCTTCAAATCGAAAATGAGCTGAGCCAAATCCTCGATAGAATAGATATCGTGATGAGGAGGAGGCGAAATCAGAGAAATTCCGGGAATGGAGTGACGGGTTTTGGCAATCACCTTATCCACTTTGAATCCGGGTAGCTGACCTCCTTCTCCCGGCTTGGCACCTTGAGCGATTTTAATCTGGATTTCATCCGCATTCACCAGGTATTCCGTGGTGACGCCAAAACGTCCCGAAGCAACCTGCTTGATAGACGAGCGGGCATTAGTCGCAAAACGTTCGGGAAGTTCTCCACCCTCACCCGTATTGCTTTTTCCTCCGATAGCATTCATGGCTACAGCCATTGCTTCATGTGCTTCACGACTGATAGAGCCGAAAGACATGGCACCTGTCACAAAACGTTTGGTGATTTCAGAAGCCGGTTCCACCTCCGAAACATCAATCGGTTGAGCAGACTTCTTATAGTCCATGAAGTCACGCAAAAATATTTTTTCAGATTTATGATCAATGGCATCCGTATAATCCTTAAACATCTTATAGCTTCCCAAACGGGTTGACATCTGAAGTTTAGAAATAGTTTCCGGATTCCAGGCATGGCTTTCACCATTGCGTCTCCAGGCATAAATACCCTGACTCACCAGCGAGGGGTCAGTAAATTCGGTTTCAAAGGCTTCATAGAATGGCTCAATCGCATCGCTGGCGATATCACCCAGGTCGATTCCTTCAATTTTAGAAGTAGTTCCTTCAAAATATTTATTAATCACCTTCGAACTGATTCCCACAGCTTCAAATTGCTGTGCTCCCAGATAGCTCTTCAAGGTAGAAATACCCATCTTTGACATGGTCTTCAGCAAACCTTTGTTCACAGCTTTCATATAATTCTTCTCGGCTGCATGCAGGTCTACCTGAATTTCTCCGTTTTTCACCAAATCTTCCAGTACGGCAAACACCAGGTAAGGATTGATGGCATTGGCTCCGTATCCGAACAGTAAGGCAAAATGCATTACTTCGCGAGGCTCGGCTGTTTCCACCACAATGTCAATCTGCATACGTTTGCGACGGTCAATCAGATAATGATGAACAGCCGAAACAGCAAGCAGAGAAGGAATAGCCACGTGTTCTTTATCCACACCGCGGTCGCTCAAGACAATGTAATTGCTTCCATTATCCACTGCATCTTCTGCTGCCTGACAAAGGAGATCCAGTGCTTTTTCCAGACCATCACCTCCTTGTCTCGGGTCGAAAAGCATCGGAATAATTTCCGCTTTAAAGCCTTTATATTCCAAGTGTGTCAACAAGTCCAGTTCCTTGTTTGTAATTATCGGACTGGAAAGTCCCACCATCTTCGTATGTTCGGGTATCGGCTCCAAAATATTTTTATGTAGCGAACCAATGTATCCGGCCACAGACATCACCAATTCTTCACGAATAGGGTCGATAGGCGGATTGGTCACCTGAGCGAACAGCTGACGGAAATAATTGAACAAACGCTGCGGTTTGTTGGAAAGGACAGCTACCGGCGTATCGTTCCCCATAGAGGCAGTCGGCTCTTTTCCTTCTGTTGCCATGGGAGCAATAAGACGTTCGATATCTTCTTTATAAAATCCGAAAGTTTTCAGCAATTTGGTATAGTTCGCCACACCGTATTTCGTGGAACGTCCTGACGAAATATCATCCAGCGAAATCCGGTTTTTAGACAACCATTCGCGGTACGGATAAGCCTTTGCCAAATTTTCTTTCAACTCAGCATCGTATTGGATGGTACCGGTTTCGGTATCCACCATCAACATTTTACCGGGCTTCAATCGTCCTTTTTCCACAATCTCGGATGGCTCGAAAGGAAGTACTCCCATTTCGGAAGCAACCACCATCACATCATTTTTAGTCATCAGGTAACGTGCCGGACGCAAGCCGTTTCTATCCAGCACACCACCGGCATAACGTCCGTCGGTGAACAGGATGGTAGCAGGACCGTCCCAGGGTTCCATAAACAAGCTGTGATATTCATAGAATGCCTTCAGTTTGTTGGAAATCGGATTTTTGTCGTTCCATGACTCCGGTACCATCATAGCCAAAGCATGAGGAAGTGACTTTCCGGACATAACAAGGAATTCCAGAACATTATCGAAAGAAGCACTATCGCTCATAAAAGGTTGAACCACCGGCCAAATTTCCGAAATATCTCCCAGATTCTCTGATTTCAGGACACTTTCGCGTGCCGCCATCCACAGGCGGTTTCCTTTAATTGTATTGATCTCGCCATTGTGCGCTATCATACGGAAAGGATGAGCCAAATCCCATGTCGGGAATGTATTCGTGCTAAAACGAGAGTGCACCAACGCGATAGCACTGGTCAGATGCGGATTCAGCAAATCCGGAAAATAGTGTCGCAGTTGATCGGAAGCAAGCATTCCTTTATAAACAATCCGTTTAGTCGATAAGCTTACAATATAAAATGCTCTCTTGGTTTCAGAAGAGAATACTTTGGAGTCTACAATTTCTTTTTCAATCTTTTTACGAAGAAGGTACAATTTATGTTCAAGAGTTTCAGGAAGCATCCCTTCATCTCCGACTACAAATATCTGTTTTATATCCGGTTCGTTTTCAATAGCGATTTCACCGAGGATATCACTGTTGACCGGTACATCTCTTACAGCTAAAAGTTTCAGACCTTCCTTTTCAATAAACGCAACAAGTGTGTTGAAGCAAGATTCAGCTTCCCGTTGCCCTTTAGGAAGGAAGACAAGACCTGTTCCATAATGGCCTTTCTCCGGGACGGGTATCCCTTGAAGGAGAATAAATTCGTGTGGAATTTGCAGCATAATACCTGCTCCGTCCCCGGTTTTATTATCGGCATTCTCCGCGCCTCGATGCATCATGTTCTCCAATACACGGAGACCATTCTCAACAATCGTGTGCGATTTCATTCCTTTCATGTGTAGCACCATTCCTACTCCACATGCGTCGTGCTCGTTTGCGGGGTCATAGAGTCCACGCTGCTCTGCTGAAATTAAATCCTGCATATTTTAGTTGATATAAAAATGTATGAAATAACGACCAATACCCTGTACTTTGGGTTGACAAATATACGCATAAATATCCTAATCATATCCACTTTTGACAAAAAAAATAATTTTTACTACCAAAACGGCAAAATAAACCCAAATCCATAACATTCCCAATCAACAGACTCCTAAATCACATTACCAGCATTTATAAGCCATTAGAAACCTCTACACGTCTGCTAAGTCCTCAGATACAAAACGACAATAAGACATCTTTAAGAAAAGCATAAATATGCAACTTTATTGTATATTTATACATTAACAAAAGTCATATTTCTCAAAAAAGAGGGAGAGAACATTGCAAATTCATCTAAAATACATAACTTTGAATATCAAATCGAAACGCTTTTAACAATGTCTATTACATATCAAACGGAGAATGTCAAACTTCCGGCCCTTAAAAAGAGAAAAGTATCCGAATGGATAAAAAAGGTAGCAGCAAGCCACGGGAAGAAGACTGGAGATATCGCTTACATCTTCTGCGATGACAATAAAATCCTGGAAATAAACAACAGCTATCTCCAGCACGATTACTACACCGACATCATTACATTTGATTACACCGAAAACAACTTGATTTCAGGCGATATCTTTATTAGTTTGGACACCGTGAAAAGCAATGCTGAACAATTCGGAACAGACTACACGGAAGAAATACACCGAATCATCATCCACGGAATCCTCCACCTCTGCGGCATTAACGACAAAGGGCCGGGCGAACGCGAAATGATGACTCAGCACGAAAACGAAGCACTCAGTCTACTGGAAATCAACTAAAAAAAACAATATTTATTTACTTAATCATAAAAACTATTATCTGCATGAACAAAATCGTCGACAAAGAGTACTTCTCTGCTAATGTGGTGAAATTTGAGGTGGAAGCGCCCCTGATTGCACGCAGCAGAAGAGCCGGACATTTCGTCATTGTCAAAGTTGGAGAAAAAGGGGAACGCATACCTCTGACTATCGCCTCTTCAGACTCTGAAAAAGGAACAATCACTCTGGTCATACAAAACGTGGGTAAATCTTCTTCTAAAATATGTGCATTGGAAGTCGGTGAAGAAATCACCGATTTGGTCGGCCCTCTAGGACAAGCTACGCATATCGAAAACTTCGGAACCGTAATTTGTGCGGGAGGAGGAGTTGGAGTTGCTCCCATGCTACCGATTATCGAAGCAATGAAAAAAGCAGGAAACCGCGTTATCTCTGTTCTTGCAGCTCGCTCCAAAGACCTGGTCATTCTCGAAAAACAGGTGGCTGCATACTCAGACGAAGTAATCGTCACCACCGATGATGGCTCTTACGGACGCAAAGGATTGATTACAAATGCAGTAGAAGAAATAATCAACCGCGAAAAAGTGAACTTATGTGTCGCAATCGGACCGGCCATCATGATGAAATTCGTCTCATTGCTCACTCAAAAATACGACATTCCCACAATGGCCTCACTCAACACCATTATGGTGGACGGAACGGGCATGTGCGGTGCCTGCCGCGTAACAGTGGACGGAAAAACCAAGTTTGTCTGTGTAGACGGACCGGAGTTTGACGCACATAAAGTCGATTTCGACGAAATGCTGATGCGCTTGAAAGCATATAATTAAATCCTGATCATTCGAAGTAATTAAATGAATCCAAAAGAAATGACCCTAAACGAAAAAATACAAGCCAGACGCAACGAACCCTGGAGGGAAGAGTTGCGCAAAGCAGTGAAAGCCAAAGAGCGCAGCAGCATCGAACGCGTACACATGCCGGAACTGGATCCAAAATACCGCAGCACAAAACTCAAAGAAGAAGTCAACACCGGACTCAATGCGGAACAAGCTGTCAACGAAGCAAAAAGATGTCTCGACTGCCCTACACCAACCTGCATGACTGGATGTCCCGTACAAATTAATATTCCGACATTCGTAAAAAATATAGAACGGGGCGACTTCCTCGAAGCAGCCCGCGTACTCAAAGAGACAAGCGCCCTGCCGGCAGTATGCGGTCGCGTTTGCCCGCAGGAGAAACAATGCGAAAGCCAATGCGTATATACCTTGAAAATGAAAAAAGAGGCTGTCGCCATCGGATACCTCGAAAGGTTTGCCGCCGACTACGAACGCGAAAGCGGACAGATGTCTATCCCGACTCTTGAAAAACCGAACGGTATAAAAATTGCCGCTATCGGCTCAGGGCCTGCCGGATTGGCCTTTGCTGGAGATATGGCAAAACTGGGATACGATGTAACCGTCTTTGAAGCCTTGCACGAAATCGGAGGCGTATTGAAATATGGCATTCCAGAATTCCGTCTGCCTAATAGCATCGTAGAAGCGGAAATCGATAACATGCGCAAAATGGGCGTAAAGTTTGAAAAGAACTGCATCATCGGCAAAACCATTTCGTACGAAAATCTTCACGAAATGGGATTTAAAGGTATTTTCGTGGCCAGTGGAGCGGGATTGCCCAACTTTATGAATATCCCCGGAGAAAACCTTATCGGCGTCATGTCTTCCAACGAATACCTGACTCGCGTAAACCTCATGGATGCGTCTAACCCCGAGAGCGATACCCCTGTGCAAATGGGAAAAAGAGTAGCTATCATCGGCGGAGGAAACACAGCTATGGACGCGGTACGTACAGCCAAACGCGTGGGCGCTGAAAGGGCCATGATCGTATACCGCCGCTCGGAAGAAGAAATGCCGGCACGTCTCGAAGAAATCAAACATGCCAAAGAAGAAGGGGTAGAATTCCTGACTCTTCACAATCCTCTCCAATATGAAGGAAACGAAAAAGGACATGTCACCCGCATGCTTCTTCAGAAAATGGAACTCGGCGAACCCGATGCTTCCGGAAGGAGAAGCCCGCAACCCATTGAAGGAGCAACCGAATGGGTGGAAGTAGACGAAGTGATTGTCAGCGTGGGAGTATCTCCCAATCCGCTAATTCCTTCCTCTTTCGGTGGATTGGAGGTGACACGCAAAGGCACCATCGTGGTAAATCAGGACTCCATGCAATCGGCACTTTCGGATGTATATGCCGGAGGCGATATTGTCCGCGGAGGAGCAACGGTTATCCTGGCCATGGGCGACGGACGAAGAGCTGCCGCTGCCATGGATGCGTCATTGACTCAAAAATCAGCTGAATAACATTGATCAACGTAACAGACATATCCAAGTCGTATGGCAGCCTCCCGGCAGTCTGCCATGCGACTTTTCAAATTAATAAAGGTGAAATTACCGGATTCCTGGGACCAAACGGAGCCGGAAAGTCCACCACCCTCAAAATGCTGGCCGGCGTACTCGCGCCCGACAGTGGAAAAGTGGAAATCAAAGGCAAAGACATCAACACCGCCCCCATCGAATGCAAAAGGCATATCGGGTTCCTCGCGGAAGACAATCCCTTGTATGGAAACATGTATGTACGCGAATACCTGGAATACGCCGCGAGATTCTACCTTCCCCAAAAGGAAATAAAGGAGGCAACGGACAAAGCTATCGAAAGTTGCGGACTGGCAACTGAATACAAAAAGAAAATCGACAACCTCTCCAAAGGAAACCGCCAACGGGTAGGCCTTGCACAGGCAATCATCCATCATCCCGAATTCCTGATTCTCGATGAACCGACCACAGGACTGGATCCTGCACAGCAGGAGGAGATGCTCCGGTTTATTTCGGCCTACGCACCCGACACCCACATTCTGTTCTCCACCCACACCCTGCAAGAAGTGAAATCGATATGCTCCCGGGTCATCATTATCCACAAGGGAATAATCCGGATAAATGAAACCATAGATAAAAATTCAGCCATTGAAGATCTATTCTTCGAACACACACGCTAATTCAGGTGTTGTTATTCAAAAAGAAAAATGAAATTTATAGCCGACGCACACATCCCCTTTCTAAAAGGACTCCTCGAACAATACGGTGAAGCCGTATATCTGGACGGAAAAGCATTCACAAACGAATCCATCGCCGATGCAGATGCCCTCTTTATACGCACAGTGACCAAGATAAACGAAGAATTGCTGCGCAACACCCGGGTAAAGGCTGTCTTCTCGGCAACCATCGGCTTTGACCACATCGACACCGACTACTGCAAACGCAATGGCATTGCCTGGTTCAATGCGCCGGGCTGCAATTCGGGATCCGTCAGGCAATACATCACATCTGCACTCATCGAGATAGGCCGGCTCAAAGGATTTGCTCCGGAAGGAAAGACATTGGGCATCATCGGCTTAGGAAATGTCGGAAAAAAAGTAGCGGAAGCTGCAAAAAGACTTGGCATGAGAGTACTGAAATACGACCCTCCAAGGGAGTTAAACGAAGGAAGCCGAGAATTCTGCAAGCTCACAACCATTGCCGAAGAGGCAGACATCATCACATTTCACACACCGTTGGTAAAAGAGGGAGATTACCCGACCTTCCACCTGGGTGATAGGCGTTTTTTTGATTCATTGAAACGGAAACCTGTCATTATTAATTCGGCACGCGGCCCAATCATTGAGACACGGGCATTAAAAGAAGCTATCAAAGAAGGAAAAGTATCGGGAAGTATTATCGACTGTTGGGAAAACGAACCGTCTATCGATCGGGAACTCCTCAGTATGGTAGACATCGCAACTCCTCACATTGCGGGATATTCGGCCGACGGAAAAGGAAATGCAACCCGCATGTCACTGGAATCACTGAGCGCTTTTTTCAACCTCAACCCTTTGTCTGCCGATCAAGTGAGAATTCCCCGTCCGACACCGGACATTATCGACCTGAACAGCTTCAGTCAGCAGAATAGAATAGAAGAAACATTGCTAAGCACCTACCCTATCCTTTCCGAATCGAACCTACTGAAACATCAACCGGAAAAATTTACTTTCTTCCGCGAAAACTACCCGCTAAGAAGAGAAAACCAAGCCTATACGGTGGTCAATTATACGCCGGAGGAAAAAGAACAGCTTCAACAATGGGGCTTTAAACTGCGATAAAAGCAATGCGTTATCCTCTTAATAAAACAGAGGAACAACAGGAATAGATGTTTCGTTTTTCAATCTATTGATACCTTATCAAGACTCAACTCTATATCCATCGCCTGCTTTTTTCTTTTTTTCTTTTTTGGGCGTGTCCCTCCGCAAGCTACGGGTCGGGCTTTCCGCTCGCATCCTGCGCTCCGTTCCTACGCGCCTGCTGCCCGCTGCAATCCCTCACGCGGGAGAACTTCGCCATACATAAGGAGGTATTTCATCCATTTGCTCATCCGGCACGTGTTGCTGTTTTAAGACGTACGGTCGTGCGTCTCTACAATCATCATTATCATCCCAACCCTCATTCCTTTCCATATATTCTATCTCTGTATCGTTTTTTTATGTTGCCGGATTCCGTTTTGCTGCTATTATTTCGCGGTTATTATTTTGCGGGCGAATTCAATTTGCCCCTACCCATCAACGCCGTACGTATCAGCAACCGTCATTTCAAATTCCCGATATTCGGGCTATATGCGTTCCGCCATTGTTATACGCTCCAATAATCAAAAACATCGCTTGCCCATTGTAGGGGCGAATTGAATTCGCCCGGTGACCGTCGGGCCAACCGACGGGCATAGTCGTCCATTTAAATATTCATCCATCCACATCACACATCCATTTACACATTGTATATCTGTATCCTTTTTTGTATTGACGTATATGACAGGTTTGCGCTACCGATTTTGTTGACGGATATTATCTTGCGGTTATTATTTTGCGGGCGAATTCGATTCGCCCCTACCCATCACCGCCGTACGGATCCGCAACCATCATTCATAATTCATCAATCCAAACATCGCCTACCCATTACCATCACCGCCGTACGTATCAGCAATCATCATTTCAAATTCCCCATATTCGGGCTATATGCGTTCCGTCATTGTTATACGCACCAAACAGCAAAAACACCGCCGGCCAATCGTAGGGGCGAATTGAATTCGCCCGGTGACCGTCGGGCCAACCGACGGGCATAGTCGTCCATTTAAATATTCATCCATCCATATCACACATCCATTTACACATTGTATATATCCTTTTTTGTATAGCCGGATATAATGGGTTTGCGCTACCGATTTTGTTGACGGATATTATCTTACGATTATTAGTTTGCGGGCGAATCATTGAAATATATTTGCATATTCCCTATAGAGAGAAACACATCAATAGAAAAATAGCATCGGAACAATGAAACCTCTACGAGGTTTGGGTGGTGTATATTGCATCCATATTCTTTGGCAATGAATCGCCTCCGGCGAAAAAAGACGATGCAATATACGGAAGAGAATAAATAATTAAAATAGGAAATATCCCATTTAGGGATTTCCTATCAATAAAATAGCAAAACAGAATAATATTCCCCGTAGAGGAAAATATAGCAATAGAGAATAAAATGGCAGACCGAAATAACATTCCCCGTAGGGAAAAACATAGCAATAGAAACAAATACACCGTAGGCGCTTCACAGAATAACAAGAAATATCACAAAAGATAATTAATCTCTTACATGCTCCGTTTGGCGGAAGCTCTGCCCTCCATTGCTACCAGGTTTCCCGTTAGTAATTGGCTACAACTCATTATCCAATCAAACAGCGCCAAAACAAACAAAAGAATTCACTCCTGGAATTACTCCATCTGACTAAACATCTATAAGGTATTAACGCATTTCCATACAATTACATTTCTATCAACAATAGTTTTCTAATTTATTTGCCATCCCGCTTTATATCCTCAGCGCTCTCAAAAAGAAATTTCTTCAACTTGTCAACTCCTTCATAAAATTTAGAAGAATTGCCTTCCTTCAAAATCCGAATATTTTTCAATTTCCATTGTATAGAAGGATAACCATTTAAATCACCGGCACAACATTTATCCCATTCAGGGTCACCACTTTCGAAAGAGAGCAGAAATTCCCTATCTGTATCCGTGAGACTTTGATTCACCTGTTCAATTAATTTTTCCCGGGTATTTTCAAAATCGGCATATTCAAAAGGCACATCCGACATCCCTTTAAATTGATTTTTGAGAGCTTGTTTTTGATCAACTGGATTAGGCTGCAAAGACTCAAGAAAAGGCTTGTCGCTTCCCAACAAATAGAATAATAAAACCACATTTCACATCATCAAAAGAGTCAACAACCATATATTTATAATCAAAAAGATCACGTGGATGCTGACGGCCTAAAGCTGCCGCGATTTTACCCCCATACAACAACGAGAAAGGAACTATCCTGGCTACACAACTCATTTTAAATTCCTTCTGAGCCTTCACGCAAAGTTCTTTTTCCTCAACATCTCCAATGATACCCCGCTTAATACCATTAACCTCAATTTTTACAGTTGCTCCGTCCAAAGTACATTGTAATTTCAATACGGTTGGTTTAGGTATAATGCGAATCCCTGGAATAGCCTTTTCAATCTGCTGTTTTAGTGAGTTGAGATGATTGTTGATTTCTCTTAGACTTTCCTCTCTATTTTTAATCGGAAGATAAGTCAAATCAATATCTACCGAATACCGGGGCATATCCTTTATAAACAGATTGATAGCCGTTCCACCATGTACTGCAAAGTCTTTGACTTTATAAACCAATGGCATAATACGGATTAATAGCACCACCTGCTTTTTATAGGATTCATTCATATTCGAACAACTCTTTAGGGATAGTTATCATATATTCTGACACGTAAACACCTTTATCTGCCAATTGGCGTTTCCCGACACCTAGCTCTATTTTATTTCTGTCTAACTTGCCAAACCATAAATGGCCGGCTTTCTCTGCCATATATAGAAATAATCGTTTTATCTTCAAGTTATTCGTATTCTCTAATAAAAGCTGAACGACTTCTGGCCTTAATGCAGTGAGCTGTTCCATGATATAAAAGAGATCCATATAAGTATATTGGTTCGGTGCCAATAACAAACATTCAAGAAAAGCTTGTTCCGGAACTGAAGTTAGCAATTCAGAGTTGCCCTTCTTTATTACGGTCAACTGAGGATTGGAAAACGTTTCAGTCATAAAGAATCTTATTTCAAATTCAAAATCTGTTTCCGTCATCCACTTGGGGACTTTGTCTTGTTTTGAATGTCCAACCATTAAAATAGGTTTTCCCATAGGAACATAATGGTTAAATCCAAATAACTCTAACGCTGAGTGAGCACCAACATAAAAACTTTTATTCAATTGAGTTTTTAGTCCGGACAATGCTGCGTAAGCTGAAAGTGTATCGCCGGTTCGATATAAAACACCTTTAGATAGCATTGAAAACCATCCTGACTGACGGTATTTATGTATTAGCTGGTTAGAGTACCCGTTTTTATTCAACCAACTGGAGAAAAAAAGTCCACCAGGTTGCCCATTTTTTAGTAATTGGTTTAATTTGTTTCCTTGTTCTATACCCATAGCATACAATGAGTCATTAAATTGAACTATAAATATAGATTAAAGATTCTATTAAAACAAATATTAGTTCGTAATTTACACCAATAATAAACTGTTAGTTTATAATTAATCTATAAAATAAACCATTCTCGTTTAGCGTAGGATCACCATCGGTTTGCATATTTGAATATCAATTCATCGATCCATAACACATCCATTTACACATTACATATATCCTTTTTTGTATTGCCGGATATAATGGGTTTGCATTGCGGGTTTCATTTTACGGATATTATTTTGCAATTATTAGTTCGCGGGCGAATTCAATTCGCCCCTACCCGTCATCGCCGTACGTATCAGCAACCATCATTTCAAATTCCCCATATTCCTCCTATTTGCATTCCGCCATTGTTATACGCACCAAACAACAAAAACACCGCCGGCCCCATTCTATGGCGAAATAATTCGAAAATAAATCCATCCTTTCTATATGTGCAACAATCCGAACACCTCTTTCCACTGACTTCCAAGCGCGTGTGCTACCGGGCAGGAGGTGTTTTCTCCAATATAATTTATTTATTGGGTGTTTATTTGTAACTTCGCCACCGAAAAGGTTTCGTGTGCGGTATGCACCGACACGAAATAAGAGGGAATCCGGTGAGAATCCGGAACAGTGCCCGCTACTGTAAGTTCCAAGCCCCTCTTACCTCTCCGAACGAGAGGTACAGAGATAAGGCTGACACGTTGAACAACACTTTTGCCACTGGTTACAATCTTCCTCCGGAGAGGAGACAGAAAAAGAACCGGGAAGGCGTTCAAAACGGAACAAGTCAGGAGACCTGCCTTTTCTGATATAAACTATCGACAAAACGTATTCCCGGGGTCAGGAATGCAATTGTAGTTCGCGCTATCATTTGATTTTTTTGATGTACAAACACACCTGTTGTTCGCACATGCTACATGGCAGACATCAACCCGGCAACGAAAAACATTTTTCGCAGCGGAGTATTCCGGTGCGCAGCGCCCCGACTGCATATAACAAATCCGATTATTATCCATTCATTAATAGTTTATTGTTTTATGAAAAAAAAATTCATCAACATGCTTATGGGAGGATTCATCGCCATGAATCTCTGCGCACAGAACAAAAGTATCGCCGACAGTACATACTCCATCCAGGAAGTGCAGGTAACCGGCAACTCTTTAAAAAAAGCACCGGTAACCAAATTGAGTGTTCCCCTCAAATACCTGCCGCTTTCTGTCTCATCGGTCAATGCCTCGACACTCGACCTGAAAGGAATCACCAATATACAGGAGGCGATACGTCTTATTCCGGGGGCTACTATCAAAAGCACGTATGGAGCTTACCAACAGTTGCAGGTAAGAGGATACGACTACATGCCTATTTTTATCGACGGGGTACGCGATGAACGAACATCGATTACCAATTCTGCACCATTTCCGGACCTGGCGAGCGTAGAAAGTATGGAACTTTTGAAAGGGCCTTCTTCTGTATTATACGGGCATTCGGCTGTAGGAGGCATGCTTAACGTGATCAGAAAAGCTCCGACGGAAAAAAGCACGTTCCGAAGCTTGCTAAGCTATGGCTCCTGGGATAACAAACGGGCGATGATGGATATGGGCGGAAAAATTGCCGGCCCACTCAACTATCGTGCTGTAATTAACTGGCAGAACACAGAAGGATACAGATACACCAACGACAAACGTTTTTCAGGCTATCTGGCATTAGGCGCCAAACTGACTCCTTCGCAGGAGATAGAGTTCAGGGGTGGGTTCAACCGGGATGGATACGGCACGGAAATCGGACTACCCGGCTTGATGACAAACGACATTTACAAAACGGCCGATGATTCGAAATACCTGACATCGGGCAGCATGCTTCCCAACCTGAATAAACGGTGGAGATACAACAACGAATCGGATTTCATGATCAACAACGGCTCGAATCTGATGCTACGTTACAGCAATCAGCTATCGGAAAAACTTAAACTCGAAAACAGACTGGCATACAACTACGACAACATCGACTACTTTAGTACCGAAACTCTGACTTATCCTGAGAGCGCCTCGGCAATCTATCCCTACTATTATATGAAAAGCGGTGTAAAACAATACATCAATCTTGATTCGGTGCAACTGACATATCCTCTCCGATTTGCCTACACCGTGCATGTAGTGAATGAACAACTGGAGGCTTCCGGCAAAATAGAACTGCCCGGCGGTATTGTTTTCAATTTTCTGGGAGGATACAATTTCGTGATGTTCAACCGCGACACTTACAGAGGATATGGGGGGAATTATACTCTTTCCGACCTGATTGACGGCCCCGGCCTGTATTCAATCGTATCGTCCTACAATCCTCACAGCATGGGATACATGGATAGCTATTTCGGTTCGGGGACGAGCAACAGAAACACCACACACGGTTTTTATCTGCAAAACCTGTTGGAGCTCTCCAAAAAACTCAAAGTGATGCTTGCCGGACGTTTCGATACGTATATGTTTAAAACTGCCGGCATCAACTTTGACGAAAGGACAAAGGAACGAATCAAATACAAAAACATCAATTATGCTAAAACAACATCTTCGGCATTCACCTACCGGGTAGGTGCAGTTTATCTGTTTAACGAGGCTGCTTCTGTGTATGGGTCGGTATCTAATTTCTATATGCCTTACCGCGACGTTATCAGTTCAACAACAATCTATGTTGACAAAGACGGAAACCGCTTCTACCCGACCGACGGCAGCGTGTTTAAACCACAGACCGGCTATCAGGCAGAACTGGGAACCCGCTATAACCTGAATAAATACCTGCAAGCATCGGGAGCAGTGTATTACATCCGCAGAAACAACGAGAAGAAAACACTGCAAAGCGGCGTCATAGAAGACGGTGTCACCAAGAGTGTTGTCGGCATTATCGGCTCGTCTCAATCAAAAGGGTTTGAGATTGAACTAAGTTCGAATCCCTTCGACGGAATGCATATCAATGCCGGATACAGTTTTACCGACGCAACTATCCTGAACCTGAAGAAAAATGAATATCTCGACACCGATCCGCAAAAAGGCATGCACCAGGCGGGAGTCCCAATGAATACATGCTTTGTGTTAGCAAATTATTCATTTACCAAAGGACTATTGAAACAAACGTCTGTCTTCGCCTCCGTTACTTACACCGACCATATCTACAGGGATATCAGCAAGAGCGTTATATTCCCTGCTTACTGGCTCGCAGACATGGGTGTATCGCATAAGCTGACAAATGGAGTGGAGCTGAGGCTAAATGTCAACAATGTTCTGAACCATTCTTATTTCAGTCAGTCGCTTTCGCGCCAAATTGTTCCGGCACAGCCGCGAAATTATCTAATGACAGTTTCTTACAGCATGTAAGTCCGTATGATAAAACGATTTATTTATTCGTTCCACCGGATACTGGGCACCTGCCTCAGTATCCTTTTCCTGATGTGGTTTCTGACGGGATTTGTCATGATGTATCACAGCTTCCCGAAGCTCACCGAGAAAGACAGATACGCACACCGGCAATCGCTTATTCTCCCGGAGCATCTTTCGGAGACAGATTCTCTTATCGGGCAAAAACAGGCAGAGAACACACCGACATCGCTCATTCTGGATTCTTATTTCGGAAAGACACGACTGAGAATAAATGGGGAAGATTCGACTCACCAACTTGTACTGACAAGCGAGGGGTGGAAGCAACAACAACCACCCTCTTTTTCTGAAATCCGCAAATATGCTCAACACTGGGATGCTTCTTCTCCAATTGTCCGGGTCGATACCCTGCATGATTTGGAACAATGGATTCCGTTCTCAAAACTGCGGGCCGATTTGCCTGTCTATAAATTTTACTTTAAAGATTCGCATCAGCTTTATGTCTCCTCCGTTACAGGCGAAGCGTTGCAATGGACCGACAGGAACAGCCGCTTCTGGTCGTATATGGGTGCGATTCCTCATTGGATTTATTTCAGCAGGTTGCGTCAAGATGCCGGCCTATGGAAAACTGTCGTAATCACTCTTTCGGGGGCAGGGAGCCTGATGTGCCTTGCGGGCATCCTGCTCGGACTCCGAAGTACAGGAATCATCCGAAAAAGAAAGAAAAAAGGCCTGACTCCTTACAAGAAAACCGGGTATCGCTGGCATCACTATTCAGGCTTAAGCTTCGGGCTATTTGTATTCTCCTTTGTATTCAGCGGAATGATGTCGATGACCAATGTCCCTACCATCTTTGTAAACATCCATCACCCGGAACGAAGCGACACCCTGAAGCGTTCTTCCCTGCATGGGCTGACATTCAGAACGGATTACCGACTGATTACGGGAAAATACCCGAACCGGGTCAAAGAGCTGCAATTTACTTCACTGGGAGGTCTTCCGGTCTACCGGGCCATCATCAACGACAGTTTGCAGGTATTCGACGCATCGACAGAGAAGCTGACACCCCTGCATCTGTCCCGGAAGGATATTTACAGCATCACAGCCTCCGACAGCTCCTCTGCGCGGATTGACACGCTTCGAAGTTATGACAATTATTACGGAAAAATAGGGAAGAAACTCCCCTTACCGGTTCTGAAGGTCAGTGTAAAGGATGCAGACAAAAGTGTCTATTACATCAACCCCTATTCCGGCGAGACAAATTATTACAACCGAAACGACAGGGTCAGCCATTGGTGTTACCAAGTCTTACACCGGTTTGCCTTCGGATTTCTGGTCGAGCACAACACAATAAGATTAGCCCTGTTGTGGGTTGCACTGCTCGGAGGAGCATTCGCTTCGCTGACAGGAGTATATTTATCGATTCGGTATCTGCGGAGGAAAGCGAAGAAAACGGCACGGATAGGTTAACCCGTACACAGCACTGTTTCTTTTTCAGGAGAAAGAAAATAGAACAAGCCCCGCTTCGCAGAGCAATCGTCTCGGAAAAGCGGGGCTTGTTATTTATTTATACCACAAGCATCAATGATTAACATGCGCCATAGCCGAAGCCGGATAACGATCTCCGGTATTGGGATAGCGCGCAATAATCGCCTCGATTTCGGCTACTTCGTCTTTCGTCAGTTCAACCTCCACAGCCTGTGCATTCAATTCCAGATATTTCCGTTTTTTGGTTCCCGGTATCGGAATAATATTTCCCCCTTTTGCGAGAATCCAGGCCAATGACAATTGGGATGTATTGATATGCTTACCGTGTGCAAACTCTGTGAGTTCCTGCATCAGGTGTTGATTATTGATCAAGTGTTCACCTTGAAAACGGGGCAGAAGTAAGCGCACATCGTCTTTCGCAAAAGTATCCACAGCAAAATTCTCGGTAAACATACCTCGTCCCAGAGGGGAGAAAGGGATCAGAGACATCCCCAACTCTGTTACCAAGGGATAAATTTCGCTCTCGACATCACGCGTTAGTAACGAATATTCACTTTGCAAAGCCGCAACAGGATGCACAGCATTTGCTCTGCGGATACTTTGCACCGACGCCTCCGACAATCCCAGATAACGCACCTTTCCTTCTTTCACCAGTTCGGCCATCGCACCCACCGTTTCCTCAACAGGCACTTTGGGATCGATTCGGTGGGCATAATAGAGGTCAATGGTTTCGATATTCAGTCTTTTCAAACTTTTTTCCACGGCTTCACGCATATAAGCAGGCGAGCCGTCAAATTCACTTGCCAGAAACTTGGAGCCGGAATATTTAAAACCGAATTTCGTAGCGATAAACACCTTGTCCCTGTTTGGCTTGAGCACTTTCGAAATCAGAGTTTCGTTCTCTCCTCCTCCGTAGAAATCGGCGGTATCCCAGAAGTTGATACCCAAATCCAGTGCTTTATGTAAAGTGGCAATACTTTCTTCGTCATTCCGTTCTCCATAGACGTGCGACATTCCCATACACCCCAGTCCCACAGCAGAGAGTTTTTCTCCCGTCTTTCCTAATTCACGATACTTCATATCCTTTTATATTTAGTTGTTTTTTTGATAAGACAAAGGTATGGGTATCGGAAAGAGATGCCGTTACGAATTTCACACTTATTTTTATACAAATCAAAGAATCTTGGAGCGAAACTCCCGCGGAGAAAAACCGGTATTTTTCTTAAAAAAACTGGTAAAATGAGAACTATACTCAAATCGTAAGCTTTCAGCTATTTCAGCAATAGACCAATCGGTATTTTTCAGCAAAGCTTTCGCCTCTTCTGCCAGACGCAATGCAATGTGATGAGAGGGACTTCTGCCTGTCACTTCTTTTACGACCGTATTAAGATGATTTTCATGTACGGACAGACTATCGGCAAAGGACTGCACTCCACGCAAGCGAATGGGTATTTGTGGATTCTCGACAGGAAACTGTTGTTCCAGTAAATCGAGAAAACGAAAAGCAATCCGGTGGGCAGCGTCCGTCTGCTGCCTTTTCAAATCCAAATCAGGATAATATTTCAATGCCTCATGCACGAGCAACTGCAAATAGTTGCGAATCTTGCTGAATTTGTATACATAATCGGAATTGATTTCCTGAATCATTTTCCTGAAAATATAGACCACATCACCCAAAGCCTCCTCCTCCAGAGGGACAAGCGGATTCTCTCCGACACGAAACATAGGATAATCCTTCACCGAAAAGGCATGATCCCACGACTGAATAAATTCCTCGGTAAAAAGACAAAACCATCCCTCCTGCTGTTCTGTGGTAGGCTCCCAGGAATAGGCAACCTGCGGATTCGAAAAAAACAATCCGGGACGATCGACAAAGACATCCCGATCGGGAAAATGAAAAATCCCCTCCCCTTTTGTCATTAGCGATATTTTAAAAAAATCCCGGCGATGGATAGCTCCGGAAGGCAAACAGTATCTGCGGGGAAATACATTGAAATGTCCCGCATTCACAACCTCCGGCACATCCATCTGCAAGGAGAGTACATTTTTATAGAAGTCTTGTAATGTTTCCAGTTTTTCCATCCGGCAAAGTTATACATTTCAAAGGATAAAATAAATCCGGTAGACAGAAATACTCATCATCGAAAATAAAAGAAAACACCAGAAGCATACATCCGGGAATCAAATACCCCGAAACAGTCCTCCCCATAATCGAGCAGAAGAAACGGGATTAGTTTCCGTTCCGTGCTCTCGCATCAGCAGGTATACGGTTTTTCGGTGTCAAGGAGATTTCTCACTTCCGATACAACTTTACGACAACAATTCATTCCTAAAATTGATGATTTTAAATTTACTAATTACGCACGCAACCTAAAATAGCACTATTCGCAATGCGCCAATACCCTCTTCGGGAATTAGCCCATCCCGCTGCTTTGTTTACCTATTACACAACTAATCAAGGCCTTAAATGCCTTCCGGCAGATTCTTCCGGCATTCCCAAATACACATCCGGAGCCTGCGACGACAGGATGGTCGTGTTCCTTAGAACGGGAATTTGCATACGCCTTCTTTCAGATTCCGCCTCGCAATGGACACCCTTGCCCTTTGCTAAGGGTTGGGCGCGACCTACGCCCGTAAAGGACTTGCACCACCAGGTTTGCAAGTATGCACGGCACACCAAGACAAGGCTGTCCGGAAACGGAGCAGCTTTTTGATTTATCGTTCATCAGATAAAAAAAGAACAGAGGCTTACACGGTCGTGTAATGATGTCTTACACGGTCGTGTAATAGCGTCTTACTCGGGCGTGTAATAGTGTCTTACTCGGTCGTGTAATGATGTCTTACTCGGTCGTGTAATAGTGTCTTACTTGAGTGTGTAATGGTAAACCGAAGGGTTACATTTTTACCGGAAAGAAAAGGAAACAAAAAAGAAGGACACGAAATCGAGCAGGAGAAACGGGATTAGTTTCCGTTCCGTGCTCTCACATCAGCAGGTATACGGTTTTTCGGTGTCAAGGAGGTTCCTCATGTCCGATACAACTTTACGATAACAATCTATTCCTAAAAGGAAATTGGCACGTCTTAGATTGTCGTTGTTCAGCCTGCTACTTAGAATAGGACTATCGACAATACACCAATAGCCCTTACGGTATTAGCTCATTCCCCTGATTTTTGTTTATCTATCCCACATCTGACGAGACCCTTAAAAAAACCTGTCTTCACTTACTTCCGGCATTTCCAAATACACATCCGGAGCCTGCGGCGACAGGATGTTCGTGTTCCTCAGAACGGGAATTTGCGTTCAGATTCTTTCTGATTCCACCTCGCAGTAGACACCCTTGTCTCTCTGACTGGACGACTCCCACGACCAGGGCTCGTTAGAGACTTACATTCATTAGAGAATAGACATGCTTGTCAAACAAAAAAAGGTTGCAGCGGAATCGCTGCAACCTTTTTTATCTGCTTCAGATGTCTACTCTTAAGCCTTTTTATATTCAAGCTTCGCATTTCTCATATCGCCTGTTTCAACAAAGGCTTTGTGGAATGCAAAAGCGTTGTACATGTCGAAAGGAGTATTTCCAACAGGAGCGTTATCCAGATATTCTTGCAATTGAGCACGATAATCAGGATGTACACAAGTATCGATAATACATTGAGCGCGTTCTTTCGGATTTTTTCCACGAAGATCAGCTACCCCATATTCCGAAACAATGATATTCACAGAGTGTTCGCTGTGGTCGGCATGCGAAACCAAAGGAACGAAAGAGCTAATCTTTCCGTCTTTCGCAACAGATGGAGTTACGAAGATGGATACATAGGCTCCGCGAGTGAAGTCACCCGAACCACCAATACCGTTCATCATTTTTGTTCCCATGATGTGAGTAGAGTTGATATTTCCGAAGATATCAGCTTCGATAGCCGTATTGATAGCGATCACTCCTAAACGGCGAACAATCTCCGGATTATTGGAATATTCGGAAGGACGAAGAACGATTTTTTCTTTGAAGAAATCAAGTTTACTATATACATTTTCAATGCACTCGTTGCTGACAGTCAGCGAACATCCGCTGGCATAGGTCACACGTCCGGCTTCGATAAGTCCGATAACCGCATCCTGAATCACTTCTGTGTATACTTCGAAATCAGGAATTTCTTTGCTGTCGCCCATAGCAGCCAATACTGCATTTGCAATATTTCCTACACCCGACTGAATAGGTAGAAATGTCTTCGGCATACGACCTTCTGCCATCTCATTGATGAAGAAGTTAGCCACATTCTTTCCGATTTGTGCCGTTACCTCATCTACCGGAGCAAATGCATGACCTTCGTTTGGCACATCTGTCTCAACCACAAGAATCTTAGCAGGGTCTACCTTAATGAATGTAGAACCGACACGGTCTTTTACGTCGAAAACATCAAATTCTTTACGGTAAGGAGGATCCTGAGGTTCTGCAATATCGTGCAGGCCTCTCATCTCTTTGGGATTCCAACGGTTAAGTTCCACAATCACAACTTTTGCCAAACGGGCAATCGTTGCGGATATACCGACTCCGCAGGTTGGAACGATTTCGCCATCTTCAGTAACATCGCAAGCTTCAATAATTGCGACATCAATACCACCGTAAACATTGTAACGGATAGCCTGCGCCATCGTAGACAAGTGCAAATCGGTATATTCAATAGCCCCACTATTGATTGCATTTCTCAAATCTTTATTGGTCTGGTATGGAGCACGGAATTTAATTGCTTTTGCTCTTGCCAGCTCACCATCCAGCTTATCACCTGAAGAAGCTCCGGTAAATACGTTAATCTGGTAAGGATTACCCTTCTCATGTTCCTCTTTTGCTATCTTAGCGATTGAGCCTGGAACTACTTTCGGGCAGCCGGCATGAGTGAATCCGCTAAACCCAACATTGTCTCCGTTCTTGACAATACGTGCAGCCTCATCTGCACTTACAAATTTTAATGCCATCTTCGATTTAAAATCTAGTTATGATTTAATAATATTGAGAGTTTTTTATATTGAATGACCTTTCATAAATATTGCTTTCGTTGCAAGATTTTACTTCGGAAAAATTCTCCCTTTTACAGCCAACCTTATTTACAGAACGATAAAAATGTTAATAATTGGCTCAAGAGAAAAAAATACCCATCATCTCCATCGTTCATCCTGTTATAAAATGAGTATTTTTGCAACCCTGCAAAATTACAAAATAAAAGTCTTGTAAGGCGAACTTTAATCCAATAAAATCAAGCCAAAACAGACGAATTGGTATACAAAAAACCGGATTTTCTGAGCACTCCGGGATTATAAACTCAGAATATACATTTTATTTAATTTTTTTATGGACATGACAAAAGGACTGGACTTTAAATCCACGACTCAAAATGAAGAAAAGAAATTGTTTATCGAAACCTATGGTTGCCAGATGAATGTGGCTGACAGCGAAGTGGTAGCTTCCATTATGGGAATGAGCGGATTTACCGTCACCGATAAACTAGAAGAAGCCAATGCGGTTTTCGTAAACACCTGCTCGGTACGCGACAATGCCGAACAGCGGGTCGTGCAGCGCCTTGAGTATTTCAACGCTATCAAGAAGAAAAAAAACAAGGAGATGATTATCGGCGTATTGGGATGTATGGCCGAACGCGTCAAAGAAGAACTGGTTTCCAAACACCGCGTAGACGTCGTGGTAGGGCCGGATGCCTACCTTGACCTGCCCAGCCTGATTGCATCTGCCGAACAGGGAGAGAAAGCAGTGAATGTACAGCTTTCCAAAACAGAAACTTACAAGGATGTTATCCCGATGAAAATCGGAGGAAACACCATCTCGGGATTTATCTCCATCATGCGAGGTTGTGACAAATTTTGTACCTACTGCATTGTTCCTTTTACCCGAGGAAGAGAGCGCAGCCGTGAACCGCAAAGTATCCTCAATGAGCTGATCGATTTACGGGACAAAGGCTTTAAAGAGGTCACCGTGTTGGGACAAAACGTAAATTCCTACCGCTTCACCGATACGGACGGGACAGAAGTAGACTTCCCTGCGCTACTGGATATGCTTGCCCGGACAGCACCCGACATGCGCATTCGCTTCACGACTTCTCACCCCAGAGACATGACCGACGAGACGCTGGAAATGATTGCCAAACACCCGAACATCTGTAATTTTATCCACTTGCCGGTACAATCGGGCAGCAGCCGGATGCTCAAAATCATGAACAGGAAATACGATCGGGAATGGTATCTCGAACGCATCGCTGCCATCAAACGGATTATTCCGGACTGCGGATTATCGACCGATATCATGTGTGGATATCACGATGAGCGTGAAGAGGATCAGCAAGAAACTCTATCTTTGATGCGCGAAGTGGGATTCGACTCTGCCTTTATGTTTAAATATTCGGAACGCCCCGGCACTTATGCTGCCAAAAAGCTGGAAGACAATATCCCGGAAGATATAAAAATAAAACGGTTGCAGGAAATCATCGAACTTCAAAACCAATTGTCGAAAGAAAGCAATGAACGCGATTTAGGCAAAACATTTGAAGTACTGATCGAGGGATTTTCGAAACGATCACGCGAACATCTATTCGGCAGAACCCAACAAAACAAAGTGGTCATCTTCCCGAAAGGAGAGCATCGCGTCGGACAATTTGTGCACGTGAAAATTACAAGCAGCACTTCGGCCACCCTCCTGGGTGAAACGGTTGCGGCATCTGAAGTAAAATCCTAAAAAACGGGCATTAACAAAGGTATTTTAATCCAAAAGAATCTGGATTTTATAAACAAAAAACAGATTCTTTTGTTTATAAACTAAAGTTTAACTCAAATAAAACGAAATTGACATGAAAAAATCAAATGTATGGCTTGGATTAGCTATTGGTGCGGCAATTGGTACCGCAATCGGGTTTGTGGTTGCATCCGATAAAAAAGAAGAATGGCTGGAAGACGTAAGCAACCTCGTGGACAAAGTGAAAGACGGCGTAAAAGACGCTATCTCAAAGGGCAAAAAAGCAATAGAGGAAACTGAATAACACTATGGAAGAAAGAAGGCCGGGCGATGTAACTTTAAAGGGGTTGATTGACCAAATCAAAACGGAAGTGACCGATTATGTAGAACTCCGCCTCCAGCTCATGAAACTGGAAGCAACGGAGAAAGGCAGCATCATCTCTTCTTTTGTTGTATACATCCTTTTTATCGCATTCATCACTTTGCTGATTACCATCTTCGTACTGACAACATTGGCGGTGACTATCACCATGTTGACAAGCAGTCTGATAATCGGCTTTGCCTCTGTGACAGGACTTATTATCCTCAGTTTGATTGTGGTCGTACTGAAAGGGCCTTTCATTCGCAAGAAGTTGACAAACACGATTATCTCACTGCTTAGAAAACTAGAAAAAGAGAACGATGATTAAAATAAAAAATCTCACTCCGCTGGAAGAACTGCGAGCAGAGAAGCGCATATTGAAGGACTCTTGCAAAAAGCAAGAGGCTAGAATGCAGAAAACGTTTGAATTTCTGGAAGATAACATTGTCCCTCTTACATTGAAAACAGCAGCCGGCGCTTTTAGCCCCGCAAGCCTTATTGGAGGAAGTTTTGCCCAACCATCAGGATCGACTCAGAAATCAGGTTTTATTTCCGGCCTTATGCCCAAAGGTCTTCTGGCATTTGCCGCCAGAACCGCTTTAGGCTTACTCATCGGCAAGAAAGCAGGCAGCAGTAAGAATAGTCCTACCGGAAATGCCGCAACAAGTATAGCGACCAAAATCGCAGGAAAAGCTTTCCCGATTGCCATCCCGGTGGCAACAATTGCCTGGAAACTTACGAAACCTTACATAACCTCTTATGCAAAGAAAAAGGCTCTTTCTTTATTTAAAAGAAAAAAGAAATAGCGAATCTTTCTAATCAAAAACTGAAGTAAAACTAAAAAAAATCCCTTGTTCTGCACAAAGACAGTTCAAGGGATTTTTAGTATATCTATTCGGTGTAAGCACCTCCGGAATTATCGGCTGCGGTATTCTTTCAGAGCATAATAACAAATATTCGCATTATGCAGCTTCTCCACCATTGTATTGCGACGGAATACATCGTTCTTTCCGTTTTTCACATGAGAGCCTTTCCGCCCGAAACACGCCGCCGGTTCATAAAGAAACGGATTTCGAATCATCTGTTGAGAAATCCACAGATCGTACATGTCGATTTCCGGCTCGATAAGAATCCATTTTTACAATTATCCGGCAAGGCTGCAAATTACCCGGTATTACGCGTTCCCGCAGCAATGCCCGAGATAGTAACCATCAATGCTTGCTCAAGTTCCGGCAAAGATTCTTCTCTTCTCCGGCTTCTATAAAGCAATTCTACCTGAAGCAGGTTCAGAGGATCGGTGTAAATATTCCTGACGGCAACAGAGCTTGCCACTTCCGGTAGATTCTCCATCAAGCTCTTATCGTGAGCTATATCCAACACCGTTTGTATATCTTCTTTCAATTGTTGTCGCAAATAATCTCCCAGATAAAGCAGATTCTCATCTACTAGACGCTGATCGTAATAGGAAGAAATACGGGTATCTGTTTTTGCAAATACCATTTCCAGCATACTGATACGGGTCTTGAAAAATGGCCAATCCTTATACATAGCTTCCAGCTTATCCATTTTTCCACCTTCAATCAGTTGCCGCAAAGCTTTTCCTGCACCTAACCAAGCGGGAAGCATCAGACGGTTTTGCGACCATCCGAATATCCACGGAATAGCTCTCAGGCTCTCGACACCACCATTGGGTCGTCTTTTTGCGGGACGGGAGCCCAGTGGAAGTTTCGCCAGCTCCGCTTCAGGAGTAGCCTGATAGAAATAGGGGATAAAATCGGGTGTACCCCGGACAATACCCTGATATTCCTTGCAGGAAACATCAGATAATTCGTCCATCACTTCACGCCATTCATTCTTGGGTACAGGCGGAGGAAGGAGGTTCGCTTCCAATATAGCATCGACATACAGATTAAGAGTTGTCACGGCCACTTTGGGTAAACCAAGTTTGAAGCGGATCATTTCTCCTTGTTCCGTTACACGCAGCCCTCCTTTAAGCGAACCGGGAGGCTGAGAGAATAAGGCATCCTGAGCCGGTGCACCGCCTCGTCCGATTGTTCCGCCTCGTCCATGAAACAAAGTCAATGTGATGCCGGCCTCTTCGCTCAATCCGATTAAAGCCTCCTGTGCTCTGTATTGAGCCCATCCCGCAGCAATTGCTCCCGCATCTTTGGCAGAATCGGAGTAGCCAATCATCACCATCTGACGGTTATTGATCACTCCCCGGTACCAATTGATGGCGAAAAGCTGCTTCATAATGCTTTCCGCATTGTTCAAGTCGTTGAGTGTCTCAAACAAAGGAGCAACGGGTAAGGTATAAGGTGTTCCGGCTTCTTTCAGCAGAAGATGTACTGCCAATATATCAGAAGGAGTACGGGTCATCGAAATCACATAGGCAGCAACCGCTTCACGCGGTGTTGCTGCAATAACCCGACAAGTATCAAGCACCTCTTTTGTTTCGGGTGTCGGATTCCAGTTCAGAGGAATTAACGGGCGTTTAGAGTTTAATTCCCGAATAAGGAATGCCTGCTTTTCATCCTCCGACCAGCTTTCGTAATCTCCTAAACCCAGATAACGGGTGAGTTCGGACAAAGCTTCTGTGTGGCGGGTACTTTCCTGACGAATATCGACCTTCACCAGCGTCACACCAAAGCAGCAGACGCGGCGCAGGGTATCCAGCAGGTGGTCATTGGCAATCATGGCCATTCCGGATTCAACCAACGAGACATAGCTATGATAGAGCGGCTCCCAGAGTTGTTCGGTTTCAGTAATAATATCTTTGGGTTCAACCGGACGGTTATCCAGAAGTGCATCCAGGTAATGGATCGTATTTTGAAGCTTAGTCCGGAGGACTTTCATGTATTCGCGATAAGGCTCCTGCGTATCGCTTCCGACCAGACGACGAAACTCGTCCGTACACAAGGCCATAGACAATTCAGTGACAAGCACCTGGATATCTTTCAAAAAAAGAGTCGCTGCCCGATGACGGCTACGCAGAAGCACCTCAGAAGTGACAACAGCCGTTACATTCGGATTCCCGTCTCTATCGCTCCCCATCCATGTAGTGAACTGAATCGGGTGTGCATTCACCGGGAAGGAAAATCCGACCACCTCCTTCATTTGTTCATCAAGTTCACGAATAAAAGCAGGAACGGCATCCCAGAGACTCGATTCAATGACATCATATCCCCATTTAGCTTCCTCAATAGGAGTAGGACGGTTTTGCCGAATCTCATCCGTAAACCAATATTGCGTAATTATCTGCTTTAATCTACGCAGGATTTGTTGTTTTTCATAATCCACCAAATCGTCGTGATCAAGTTCATGCAGACAGGCATTCACTTCGTTCAGTTTATTAATCAGCGATCTTCTGTTAATCTCTGTAGGATGAGCAGTCAACACCAAATCTATCGAAATATCGGATATCGCTTTTTTAAACTGTTCGTCAGAAACGCCTCCTTCTTTCAGTTTAAAATACACTTCTTTCAGATTAACAGGATTGACCGCAGCCGAACCATGAGTCGAAATTCCCTCATATTGTTCTGCCGTATTGGATAGATTGAGAAATTGGTTGAAAGCTTTGGCTATCGGAAGAATCTCTTTATCGGGCAGGTTCTGAAGAGTCTGCACCAATTTAGTCCGTTGACTGTCATCACCCGAATGGGAAGTTTTAGACATTTGCCTAACAGATTCCAGAAGTTCATAGGTTTGCTCTCCCATGGACTCTTTCACCACCTCTCCAAGCATCTGACCAAGCATATTGATATTTTTGCTTTTCAGTGAGTGTTTCTTTTCCTTCATAAAAACATACTTATATTGTGATATACATAGTAAAGAATATGAAAAAAATATCTTTTCCGGTGCCTCTACAACGAGCACTAAATATTATTCCAAATCATTCTTTTACCATTCGTAAAGTTAAATAAAATATGGGTATAAAAAACCCAAACCAAAGAAAGATTTACCAATCAATCGCATCCGACATGGACATATAACCATGGCTAATGCAGTAAAAGGTGAGCCCGGAAACTGTTTTAATACCCAATTTTGCCGTAATATTCTTTCGATGGGAAAGTACGGTATTAAGACTTATGCCCAGTTTATCCGCAATTTCCTTATTGATATAGCCTGCAGCCACAAGTTTCAGAACATCCAGTTCTCGACTGGTCAGCTCTTTGTTTGGGGAAGAATCGGAAGCATGTACGTCATCCGCAATCATCTCTCTCCAGTTGTCTATTCCGGCTTTCTTCAGTTCTATAATTTTCGGATAAAGAATTTTATCACGGATTCGCTCATGCACGACCAATTCGCGCCACAAACTGTCGAGGCTGAAAAACACAGCATAAGCCAGATTTTCATTAAAGTTTCCTGACAAATGTTTGATAAGTATATTTTTTAGGTCAGACAATAAAGACGAAAGGTGTTCTTCCTGAATCTCTTCGATATCGGAATTTGCAACATATAATTTCTTGAATTTATCAAAAAGTCGGCGAATCAACAACAACTGCTGGTTGGACGGATCACTCATCGCGATAAAAGCATTGAGATGCTTTTCTACATTCACGATCTGCACATTCACCGTATAGGCATGCACTTGAGCCAGATACCCGACAATCTGGGAAATATCGAATGTCTGTAATTTCTTCTCCGGAAAATAATCCTCATCCACAAAAGTATTAAGCAGTGTCAGAAAGAAATCACAGTGAATGGAATGAGCCGTGCAAACCTCTCCTATCGTTTGTTCTCCCATTCCCAACCGGATTCCGAAACGATAGATAAACGGGATCAACAGATGATTTTCGATAACAACATCCGACAACAAGGTATCCCTATGCAACAAAGCCATTTTTTATATCTTATTTTGTTTGATTTTTATCATGTTCATCCAGCATTCTGGAATCTCTAAGCTGAACAGGCTCTTTCGAGTTTTTCCGCATCTTCATATTGAAAAACTCAACTAACAACGAGAATGCAATAGCGAAATAAATATATCCTTTGGGGATTTCAGTCACTTCTACTCCCAACAGGTTCACATGCGCCAGATGAGAAGCTTCAGCGAGCAACATCACCCCTATCAGAATGAGAAACGACAAGCCAAGCATCTGAATAGTCGGATGCGTATTCACGAAACGGCTGACCGGACCTGAAAAGACCAGCATGATAACCACTGAGATTACCACCGCCAATACCATCACGGACATAGCACCGGCATATCCAAAATCGCGGAAGCTGACTAAACCGACGGCCGTGAGAACACTATCGAACGAGAAGACAATATCAAGAACAACTATCTGTGCAATAACGCCCCAGAAGTTGCTCTTTTGTTTGTTCAGCGAGACCGATTCCTCCTCGCCCTCCAACTTATGATGTATTTCGGAAACGCTTTTGTATAATAAGAACAAACCTCCCAGAAGTATAATGACACTTTGCCCTGACACCCCGGCATGAAGCCAATCGGTATCTATTACATAAAACGGCTCGGTGAGTTTCATCAACAGCGATATACAAAACAACAGGCCTATCCGAAACAACATGGCCAGCAGTAATCCCGTTCTACGGGCTTTCGGCTGTTCGTGTTCGGGAAGCCGTCCGGAAACAATAGACAAGAAAACAATATTATCCACCCCTAATACAATTTCGAGGAAGGTCAATGTCAACAAAGCCATCCAAGCAGCAGGATGTAGAAAGATTTCTAAGAATTCCATATAATCCTATTCGCTATTATTTAATCATTTAATCATTTATTTGAAATTGCCGGTACTCCGGCGTCGGAATTCGGCACACACAATCGCTGTAGCAACAGCTACATTAAGCGATTCGGAGCTACTCCTGTCTGCGGGAAAAGTCGGAATATACAGTTTGTTCGTGACAAGCTGTTCTATTTCGGGGCGGATTCCATTGCCCTCATTTCCCATCAGGATGATCCCATTGGGGGACAAGGCCGTCCCATACATATCCTCTCCGTCCAGAAATGTCCCGTAAACAGGGATTCGGGGATGATTTCCCAACCATTCCTTCAGGTCAAGATAATGCACTCTTACCCGTGATAATGCTCCCATAGTAGCCTGTACTACTTTTGGGTTAAATGCATCGGCGGTATCGAAAGAGCAAAGAATATCTTCGATTCCATACCAGTCGGCCAACCGAATGATTGTTCCCAGATTACCGGGATCCTGTATGCCATCAAGCATCAGCGTCAGAGACTGCTCCCAGGAAACTGTATCGAAGCGGTACCTTGGTATAACAAAAATACCAAGAACTTGTTGTGGCGTTTTCAAAAAACTAGCTTTCTTCAGCTCATCTTCGGTGACCTCAATCAGTTCATCTACGGGAGGAATCTTGTTGTCACGAAGATAACCGGAAGTGGCCAGCAACAAGCGACAAGACATTACGGAAAGCAATTCCGTTACCATCTTGTTCCCCTCTGCAACGAAAACACCTTCTTCCGTACGTCCCTTTTTATCTTTCAGGGACTGGATGTATTTTATTTTATTTTTACTGAGCATTCTTCCTTTATGGCTGCTTCATTTTAGTTCAGCCAGTCGTTCACCAGCATTGAATCTTTGTATCCGAGGAAATACAGTATACCGTCAAGCCCGACAGTGGATAAAGATTGTCTCGCATTTTGCTTCACTTTCGGTTTGGCATGAAATGCAATACCTAACCCTGCCACTTCAAGCATCGGAAGGTCATTGGCACCATCTCCCACTGCTACCGTCTGACGGATATCCACTTTTTCGACTTGGGCTATCAAGCGAAGCAATTCAGCCTTACGACGTCCGTCAACGATGTCTCCCAAGTGTTTTCCGGTGAGTTTTCCGTCCACAATTTCCAATTCATTGGCATATACGTAGTCAATTCCGTATTTTTCCTTCAGGTAATTTCCAAAGTAAGTGAATCCTCCGGAAAGAATCGCAATCTTATAACCGCTCTTCTTCAGAACACGGATAAGACGTGTCATTCCCTCGGTAATCGGGAGATTTTCGGCAATTTCCTTCATCACCGATTCGTCCAGGCCTTTCAGCAGTCCGACTCTGCGGATAAAGCTTTCCTGAAAATCAATCTCTCCCCGCATTGCCGACTCAGTAATGGCACGCACCTCAGCCCCCACTCCGGCACGGTCGGCCAGTTCATCGATTACTTCGGTCTGAATCAAAGTCGAGTCCATATCAAAGCATATCAAGCGGCGCATCCTGCGATAAATATTGTCTTCCTGCAAGGCGATATCGATTTCCAGTTTGGATGATAATTCCAAAAACTCACGACGCATTTCTTCTATATTGAGATCCACACCTCGGACAGAAAGCTCAATGCAGGAGTTATTGGGACGATCAGTCCTGTAAAGAGATACCCGGGCCGAGAGACGAACAATCTTTTCAATATTCAGATTGTGTCTGAGAACAATGTCTGTAACCGCAGAAATCTGTCCTGCAGCGAGTTTTCGGCCGAGAATCGTTATAATAAATTTGTTTTTCCCCTGCAAACTCACCCATTCCTCATACTGAGTCTTCGAGATAGGCTTAAATCGAATGTTTACGCCCAGCTCAGAGCTTTTGAATAACAGATTCTTCATTATCTCTCCCGAATCGGTAGATTGTGCTTCAAACATGATTCCAAGAGAGAGCGTATGATGAATATTGGCCTGTCCCATATCCAGGATGGAAGCATTGTTGTCAGCCAGAATTTTTGTCAATGCAGCAGTTACTCCGGGACGGTCAGCCCCGGAAATACTTACCAGAATAATTTCGGTTGAACTTTCCATGATTGATAAAAAAGTTTTGAGTAGGTAAAAAAACAAGAAGAGCACGCGAACTATCCATATTCAGCGTGCTCTCCATTTATTATTTGTCAATTTAATTTTTCTAAAGCTGTCTTGATTCGCCGGAAGGCCTCTTCCAAGTTTTCATCGGAAGTGGCATAAGAAAAACGAATATAGTCGGGAGCACAAAATGCCTTCCCGCCGACACACGCCACATGACCTTCTTCGAGAAGATACATCGCTAAATCGGCAGAATCGGAAATCAAGCGCCCGTTATAAGATTTTCCGAAGTAAGAACTACATTCCGGAAACAAATAGAAGGCTCCTTCGGGAATATTCACCTTGAAACCCGAAATATCTTTCGCCAAATGCACCACCAAATCGCGACGGCGTTCGAAGGCGACACGCATCTCCTCCACACATTCCAAAGTTCCCAAATAAGCTGCTTCTGCTGCTTTTTGAGCGATGGATGACGGGCCGGAGCTGTATTGTCCCTGCAGTTTGTTGCAAGCTGCCACCAACCATTTAGGTCCGGCAAGCCAGCCTAATCTCCATCCGGTCATTGCATAGGCTTTAGACACTCCGTTAACAATAGCTACCCGGTCGTTGATGTTTGCAAACTGAGCAATACTCTCATGACGTCCACGATAGTTGATATGTTCGTATATCTCATCCGAAATAACAAACACCTGAGGATATTTAGCGAGTACAGCAGCCAATTTTTCCAATTCTTCTTTTGAATAAATACTACCGGTCGGATTGGAAGGAGAACATAAGATAATCGCACGAGTCTTATCCGTAATGGCTGCCTCGAGCTGCTGTGGAGTGACTTTGAAATCCTGCGAAATACCAGCTTCAATAATGACGCTTTTTCCTTCTGCCAGTTTCACCATTTCCACATAACTGACCCAGCATGGAGCAGGAATAATGACTTCGTCTCCGGGATTTATCAGGCAGAGTACAGCATTGCAGACAGCCTGTTTAGCTCCATTGGAACAAATAATTTGTTCCGGGGCGTAATCCAGTCCGTTTTCATTTTTCAACTTTTGAGAGATGGCTTTTCGCAATGACATATAGCCCGGTACAGGCGAATAGAAAGAGAAATTATCATCTACAGCCTGTTTGGCTGCTTCTTTTATATGTTTGGGTGTGAAGAAATCAGGTTCACCAACACTTAAATTGATAACATCGATACCTTGTGCTTTCAATTCGGCACTTTTCTGAGACATTGCCAGAGTTTCCGAAACAGAAAGATTTGCTATACGTGCAGAAATTTGTTCCATCACCAAGAGTTATTAGTTTATTAAATTACGGATATATAATTGAGTAAATTCAAATTCAATTAACGTCTGTTTCCCATAATACGAAGCAGATAAATAAACAGGTTGATAAAATCGAGATACAGTGTCAAAGCACCCATAAGAGCGATTTTTTGAGTAGACTCATTCACCTCATTGCCATGCATTTGTATCAGGTTTTTGATTTTCTGCGCATCGTAAGCAGTCAAAGCGACAAATAGCAATACTCCGATATAGGAAATTATCCAATACATCGTTTCATTTTTCAGAAAAAGATTCACAACAGAAGCAATAATCAATCCGATCAATGCCATAATAAGAAAGCGCCCCCAAGAGGAAAGATCTTTCTTGGTGAATGTCCCCACCAAAGCCATGGCTGCAAACGTCCCGGCTGTAATAAAAAAAGTAGAGGCAATGGACGTCGCGGTGTATACTGCAAAAAGAAATGCCATGGTCACACCATTAAAAATGGAGTAAACGATAAAGAGCAACGTCGCAGTATTCAGGCTCAATGATCCTATTCTGGCAGATATATACCAGACCAAACCAAGTTCACCGAGTAACAACCCGTAAAACAGAATTCTGTTTCCGTATATCGCCTGCATCAACGATGGCGAATTGGCAACAATAAGGGATGTTATCCCCGTAACGACCAAAGCCATGGTCATCCATGTGTATACATTTCTGAACAATACGGCCTGAGCCGATTTTTGTTCCACACTCGAAATTTCAATAGGTTTTATTTCCATTTGTTTTAGATATAAAAAAGTAAAACAATATTATTTATTTAGTGCACTCTGTGCAGATCGTGTCCCATACGTTCTTTTTTTGTTTTCATATAAAACTCGTTATAAGGATTGGGGGTTACCTCAATGGGAACATTTTCGATCACTTCCAGTCCAAACGACTCCAATCCGATTCTTTTCACTGGATTATTCGTCAAAAGCTTCATCTTAGTCACACCTAATTCACGCAAAATAGCTGCACCCACACCGTAGTCTCTTTCGTCGGCACGGTATCCGAGATGGAGGTTGGCATCCACGGTGTCCAGACCTTCTTCCTGAAGTCTATAAGCTTCAATTTTTGCCATTAAGCCAATGCCTCGCCCTTCCTGATTGAGGTAAACAATCACTCCTTTACCGGCTTTATTAATTTCTTCCATCGCCTTGTGCAATTGCTCTCCGCATTCACAACGTTTGGAACCGAATATATCTCCCGTAATACAGGAAGAATGTACGCGCACCAGAACAGGCTCATCTTTTCCCCATGCTCCTTTAATGAGTGCAACATGTTCAAGACCAGTTGATTTTTGACGGAAAGGTATCAGATGGAAATCACCGAATTCAGTCGGCATATTTACTTCTGAACCTTTTTCAACCAAAGATTCTCTATCGAGACGATAACGGATTAAATCGGCCAACGTTATTATTTTCAGTTGATGTTCTTGTGCGAATTCAACTAATTCGGGAAGACGAGCCATTTCTCCGTTTTCTCTCTTTATTTCAATCAATACACCAGCCGGAGATTTCCCAGCCAAACGCGCCAAATCGACAGCCGCTTCGGTGTGGCCTGCTCGTTGCAAGACACCTCTTGTTCTTGCCCGCAAAGGGAAGACATGCCCCGGGCGCCCCAAATCAGAAGCTTTGGTTTCAGAGCTTGCCAAAGCAAGAATCGTTGCCGCACGATCGTGTGCAGAGATACCGGTCGTACAACCGGGCAACAAATCGACTGAAATAGTGAAAGGAGTTTCATGTGTTGAGGTATTAGAAGTTACCATCATTGGCAAATCCAATTCTTCACAACGTTCAATTGTAAGCGGCGTGCACAACAAACCACGAGCATAGGTTTCCATAAAATTGACCTTCTCGGGTGTGATATCTTCAGCTGCCATAATCAGATCGCCCTCATTTTCACGATCTTCATCATCAATAACAACAACAAAGTTTCCTTTTCTTATTTCTTCGATAGCTTCATCTATCGTGTTTAATTTAAATTCTGTCATTTCAAATTTACCTCCTTAATCGTTTTTAACAACCTGTTCTTCAACCAGCTGTGATAATTCTTTGCTTTTCTGTAGCAATAGATTCAGGTCTTTTCTGACTCTCCTGTCTTTATATTGAACCCATATATATACGGGAATACCAATCACAAAAAACAATGCAAAAAACTTACCAATTTTCGAATTCCGAAAATCCGGCAGAATATGACTGGTTAACACCGGAAATTCTGACACAATTTGCATTTGTGTGTAATCCCTTGTATTGGACATCTCCTCAACAAGGCTTTCTTCCTTGACCGATACAGCCTCCAAGCCTCGCTCCAAATCGGGGCAACTCCAAAAGTTCCAATAACTCCTAAAGCTATATTTAGGTAAAATATCGGAAACCATAGTCATCAGTTCATTCAATCCGTGTTTTATGGTTTGCTCGTCGGGAATATAAATAACAACATCCTTGAGAACCATGTTTCGCTTTTCACGACGTCCCAATACTTTTTTAAAGAAATTGCGATAGGCGTCTGCATTCAACAAAGCGGAGTCATTCATTGCCTTAAAGGTAAGGAAAGCACCTAATGGAGCCAGCACAAACGAACTGAGCAACATTCCCGACCAGACACTCCACACTCCATCTCGAGCCATTTTGTAACCGACATTGTTTACCACATAATAGATAATAAACAGAATTACGGAAATCACCACCGGCATACCCAGCCCTCCCTTGCGGATAATGGCGCCAAGAGGCGCTCCAATGAAGAAGAAGATGAGACAAGCCAACGAGATTGTAAATTTCTGATACCATTCCACTTTGTAACCTCTGATTTTCTTCTGTGTATCGGTCTTGAAAAAGGCCTGGTTCGAAAATCGCGTTGCGTCAGCCTGCGACAATGCAGTCGAAAGGATGGAGCTCCGGCTACCTTCTGATAAGTGCTCTATTATCGTATCCGGACTTATGGGCTGTATATTTTTCAAATCGGGTTTAACTTGTTTACGAGTAGCCGTAATCTGAGAATGAACTCTTCCATCATTTACCGGCATCTCTTTCGGCGGTTGGTTATCGGGCGTGTTGTTCCGGAAAATATTAAAATTAGCCAGAACCGATTTTTTATCCGTTATATTCAGACTGTCTATCTGACGTTGCATCGAATCGATAGAGACATTTAGTTCTTTTATATTTTTCGACATCTGTCCGCCGGACATCGAAGATTCATCCATCCGATTGAAATTGGCATCAAACGGAATAACAATCTCCTTTGTCTTAAAATTCTCCCGGCTATAAGGTGCCATTGCTCCGGCTTGTGTACCGGGCATCGCCATTCCTCCCTGTGCCTGTTTGAAATTAGAAAATTGCTGTCCGTAAAAGAGCGTAAATTTCAGAAAATCTTTGTTGGACGACATCAACATCTTTGCAGAATCACTGACAATTACAGCCATATTATCAAGTCCTCCCGAAGTGCTGTAAATCATCACTTCATGAAGCATCTTTGTCTTTGGGTCTTTCCGTTTGACAAACAAGTTATACCCATCGATTTCGTTATAAAAAGATCCTTCAGGAATATCTAATTCCGGCGATTTCTGTTTTATTGAGAAAAAGAGCGTTCTGAATTTTGTTTGAATGCGGGGCATAGCATCATTCTGAAAGAAAAACATGCCGACCGAAAGCAGGGCTACAAAAAGAATCAACGGCCGCATGGCTTTAAACAGAGAAACTCCTGAAGCTTTGATAGCTAATAATTCCAGGTTTTCCCCCATACTACCGAAAGTCATCAGTGAGGCCAGCAAAATTGCCAATGGCAGTGCCAACGGAATAAGACTCATGGCCGCATAAGAGAAAAGTTCTGCCAAAACAAATATATCAATTCCCTTTCCAACCAAATCCTCTACATAACGCCAAATGAACTGCATCAACACAATGAACAGACAAATTCCGAATGTCATAATAAACACCGGAACAAAGGATTGGAGAATGTATAAATATAATCGTTTAATTTTCAGCATTAACTATTATCCAATTTCAGCCGCAAAGGTACAAAAAAAAGAAAGGTAAAAAAGCCTCTTTTCTGCGAAAACTTTTCTCCCTTCTTCCATTTATCAAGCCGCTTAGCATCATAATACAATTAAAAATAACTCAACGTGAACGCGTCAATCGAAGCCCTACCCTGTCTATTCCTTGCAGAGGTTCTTCACGCATTCCCTGAATTACTTGAATCCGGTATTTCTTTTTCTTCGGGAAAACCACACGCTGCCTGTAAAGCGTATCTACCTGATAGGCAGAGCTAAACCCTGAACCCTTCCATTTTCCAAAGGCATCTGCGAGTTGGAGCTGCAAGGTATCTTGCCGACAGACAGAATCAGATTCAATATTACTCCTCACAAAAAGCCATAAATTCTGATATCCATACCGTGAGTTGTTAACGGTTTCAATCCGTATATCATAGGGTTGACCTGCAACAAACGACAAGGTATCGATAGTAAACAGCAGTGTATCGTTTCTCGACCAGCTTCCCTCTTTCACAGACCGGAACTCATGATAAGCATCCCGTTCATCGCAAGCCGTAAACATCAAAGCCAAAACGAAGAACGAGATGACTACTATTTTAGTTTTCAGATTGTTCATCATCTTTTTTCCGAAAATCTCTTTTTCTTCCATTTTGTTGCGGACGTCCTCCGTTCCCCCGGTTTTGACGACCGGAATTGGCATTTTGCGGTTGCTTCGAATTCTGATTCTCGGCTTGATTTGCATTCGCCGGCTGCCGGGTTCCTCTTTTGTCTTCCCGTCTGCGATCGTTCCGGTTGTTGTTGTTACGAGAACGATCTTCCCGGTTAGGACGAGCATTATTATTTTCAACAGCTGCGTCTACTACATTTTCAGGAGAAGAGTTCCCTTCAGCATTGTTGTTACGAGACAGCTTTTTCTTTTTCTTTCTGTTATTGTCGAATCGTGTAATGCTTTCCCCTTCGAGGATATCATTGGAAACACGTTTTGCTTCTACATCAACACTTCCTTCTTTGAGATTTTTAGGTTTCGCTCCCCCTTTATTCATCTGAATAATCTCAAAAACACGCTCTTTGGGAACAGTTACCAGATTGGCTGCGATCGATTTTGAAGAAGAATAGGTCATTTCTCCGGAAAAAACATCCGTTTTGAAATGAAAAAAGCTACCGTCGAGTGTTTCCAGGACAACCTCTTTTGATGGCAATTTCTTGAATGCTTCTACATATTGATCGATCTCGTAATTGAGACAGCATTTCAGTTTACCACATTGTCCGGCAAGTTTCTGCGGATTAAGGGAAATATCCTGATAACGAGCAGCCGAAGTAGATACGGAAACAAAATTTGTATTCCACGACGCACAACACAATTCACGGCCACAAGGACCAATTCCGCCGATACGCCCGGCTTCCTGCCTGGCTCCAATCTGTTTCATTTCAATCCGAACCCTGAATTCTTCGGCGAGGACTTTGATAAGTTGCCGAAAGTCGACGCGTTCATCGGCTATATAATAGAAAATGGCTTTGTTACCGTCGCCCTGATATTCGACGTCACCAATCTTCATCTGCAGGCCAAGACTTTCTGCAATCTGACGCGAACGAATCATTGTATTTTGTTCCAACGCCTTTGCTTGTTCGTATTTTTCCAGATCCACCGGTTTCGCAATCCGGTAGATTCGTTTTTGTTCGCCTTGCTGAGGACGGTAATTATTCTTTTTCATCTGGATCTGCACCAGCTTTCCTGTCAGCGTCACATGCCCGATGTCATGTCCCGGCGAGGCTTCCACGGCAACCACATCGCCCTGAAAAAGTTCCAGATTATTACTATTCAAATAATATCCTTTGCGCGTATTTTTGAACTGGACTTCTACCATCTTCGTATCATCGCCGGTTTCAGGAATATCACTTAGCCAGTTATATACATCAAGCTTCGTTGCTTTCCTTCCGCATGAACTGCAATTCCCCGAGCCACAGCCACCGGAACCGCATCCTCCGCCCGAACCACAAGAGCATTTTCCTCCCGATTTGCAGCAGCTTTTGCCTTCATCTGCGATTTTTTCTCCTGCTTCCGTATCTAATATATCGAATTTATCTTTCATGAATGGAATGTTTTAATTTATAAAAACAAAGCCCCTTTTCCCGGCTTTGTGGGTTTATATTTATTGATTATCTTTTTATGAGCATTGTGATTTTGAGACAGATATCAAAGAATACCATTTTCGCATTCACATTTTGCTCAATATGTCGTGATGCCAATTCGAGTTCTTCCATAAAATCAACAATATTCCGCTCGTTGATAAATGGAGAAAACTTCATGCCGAACTGCGCTTCTTCTCTGTTTAAGTATACAATTTCAGGCAGATGAATATTATTCACAAAGTATTCGCGAATCATCTGCTGGCAATACGCCAAAAAGTTCTTTTGTTTTTCGCGACCCACTTTGCTCAGGTCTTCTGCTACCACTTTTATCTTCTTTATATTTCGGGAATAGGACGCGCGCATCATCTCAACAAAAAGTTGAAAGAAAAAACGCTGCTCTTCCGACGTACGTATCAAAGTCAGTGCTTTCACAAAGCTCCCTTTGGCGACATGAGCAACTTCTTCAGCCGTCGCTTCATCCAACTGAAAATTACGAACCAGTTCATGGGCAATTTCAGCCTTTTCTACCGGACGCACATTCAGCCGCTGGCAACGCGATTGAATCGTAGTCAGCACCATTTCGGGATTGTCCGACACCAAAAGAAATACAGTATTGGGAGTCGGTTCCTCAATGATTTTCAAAAGTTTATTTGCGGCAACCTCATGTAGTTTTTCCGGAAGCCATACAAGCATGACTTTATATTTCCCTTCATAGATCTTCAGGCTCAATTTACGAAGAATCTCATCGCTTTCTTTAGCGTATATCAACCCTTGCGAATTTTCCGCGTGGATATCCGACAGCCATTGATTATACGAAAAATAAGGAGTTTCCTTCAGCCGGGTTCTCCATTCGGTGATATAATCATCACAAATATCTTTCTTCTCTTTTTTTACAATAGGAAAGACAAAATGAAGATCCGGATGAACCAGGTGCTGGTATTTGACACAGGAGGCACACACCCCGCAAGAGTCATGCTCGCCGGGATTCTCACAATTCAGATATTGTGCATAAGCGAGAGCCAAAGGAAATTTACCAACGCCCTCAGCCCCACAAAACAACTGCGCATGAGGAATATACCCTTCATGCACCGACCTTATCAGCCGTTGTTTGAGATCTTTATGTCCGACAATATCTTGAAACTGCACCTGTTTTTACTTTATTTTTCTTTGTTTTTTCACACAGCCTATCCGCTGAATTTGTTTGATCAATAAACAGCTTTTGCTATCTGGCGCACACTTTCGGTGGCCATCAGGGAATAAAAATGAAGGCTTGACACGCCGTAGGTAATCAACTCCTGACATTGCTTGATGCCCCATTCGACGCCAACCGCTTTTGCTTCTTCATCCGTCTTACATTTGAGCAGTTCCGAAGCAAGCTCCATGGGAATTTCACTACGGAAGATACGAGGAAGAACAGTCAATTGTTCACGCGTCACAATCGGTTTTATGCCCGGAATAATGGGGATCGTGATGCCTATCTGCCGACATTTTTCAACAAAAGAAAAATATTTCTGATTATCGAAAAACATCTGTGTCACCAAATATTCCGCTCCTTGATCCTGCTTTAGCTTGGCATAATACAGATCGGATTCCATATTCGGAGCCTCTTCATGTTTTTCTGGATAACAAGCCATACCATATTTAAAAGGAGTTTCGAATTTTTCAAAAGTTTCCCCATCGGACGATATCCCCTGATTGAAGTCGTTGATCTGCTTTTGCAAATCGGAGGCATATTGATTGAAAGTACCTTCGATTTTTGGCCCCGGCTTGTGTGCGTCTCCGCGAAGGAGGAGCAAGTTGTAAACGCCCAGGAAGTTCAGATCAATCAATGCATATTCGGTCTCTTCACGTGAAAATCCTTTACAAATCATGTGAGGGATTGCCGTGATCCCGTATTTATTCTGAATAGCCGCTGCTATAGCAACCGAGCCCGGACGTTTACGAACATTCGTTTTTTTGATTGTCCCATCCGGCATTTCTTTAAAAACATTCTCGCTGTGATGCGTGGTAATGTTGATATATTTCGGGTCGAATTCTCTTAATTTATTGATAATATTGAACACCCGCTCGATGCTATTGCCTTTCAGTGGAGGTAAAATTTCAAAAGAGAACGCGGTGTTTTCACCTTTTATCAGTTCGGTGACAGAAGCTTTATGTAGATTCATAGATTCAAATGTATATAATGAAGACCTCTGTATTATTTAAAAATAGCCTTAAAGATGTCATTCCCATTGGCATAAAGCAGCAACAGAATAAGCAGAATCATCCCAGCCATAGTGGCGTATTCAACAAATTTCTCGTTGGGTTTGCGCCGCGTAACAACCTCATAAAGCAAGAACATGACATGCCCTCCATCCAAAGCCGGAATCGGAAGAATATTCATCACCGCGAGAATTACCGACAAAAATGCAGTCATAAACCAGAACGCCTGCCAATCCCATTGAGCCGGGAAAAGATTTCCGATAGCGGCAAATCCGCCAAGATTGGAAGCTCCTTCTTTCGTGAATACAAAACGAAATTGGGCAATATACCCTTCCAGTGTTTCTTTCGCCAGATTGATCCCGGCCGGAAGTGCACCGAAGAAACTGTATTTATCTTCTTTCAGATCACCCGGATTCAAGGTAGAACCAAAAAATCCCAATGTAGCTGTGCTGTCGATATGCGCCTGAGCTGTTTTGAGTGAATCGCCCCGATAATAATCAATCCGGATGTCCTTATTTGTATTTTTCACGATCAAAGCACGCAAATCATTGAATGAGTTGACTTGCACACCGTTCACCTTCACGATACTGTCTCCTTTCGTCAATCCGCTTTTCTGCGCATTTCCTCCTTCTACAACACTATCAATAACAGCTGTTGTGCGAATCTGATAGGCTATTTTTTTAGAAGCAATAAGACTATCGGCAAAATTTGCAGGGATTGCAATCGTAAGCTTTCTTCCATTGCGTTCAACGTCTATACTCTTAGCATCTGCAAAAGCCATATAAGTATTCATATCGAGGGTCTTATCGAGGTGCATCTTCAATAAGCGTCCATCGGCACTGATAACTTTATCTCCGTCCTGAAAACCAGCTTTTTTTGCTGTCTGGCTAAAGGTCATTCCATGCTTCAGATCTTTAAAGTAAACATATCTGTCTCCCCAGCAAAAAACAATCATGGAATAAATAAAAACAGCCAGAATAATATTGAAGGTAACCCCTCCAATCATTACCAAAAGCCGTTGCCATGCTGGTTTTGAGCGAAATTCCCAAGGCTGCTCGGGTTGTGCCATCTGCTCTTTATCCATGGATTCATCAATCATCCCGGCAATTTTCACATACCCGCCCAAAGGCAACCATCCGACACCATATTCCGTGTCGCTTCCCTTCGGTTTAAATTTAAAAAGAGAGAACCAGGGGTCGAAGAAAAGATAAAATTTTTCTACCCGGATTTTGAACAAGCGGGCAAACAAAAAATGCCCGAACTCATGCACAATCACCAGAATAGACAAACTAAGAATCAGTTGAAGTGCTTTTATTAAGAAGATTTCCATTCTATTGTTATCAGTATATTTATTTTGTAATTAATTCGTTTGCTATGCGGCGCGACTCGGCATCCGTCTGCACATAATCTTCATAGGTAGGAGATGACACAAATGAAACTTTTTGCATTGTCTGCTCGAGAATATCACTCATTTCCAGAAAACCTGTTTTATCTTGCAGAAATGCAGCCACCGCAATTTCATTGGCTGCATTCAGCACACAAGGCATATTTCCTCCTTTGGCAATAGCCTGATAGGCAAAACTCAGATTTCGGAATGTATTTAAATCAGGTTCTTCGAATGTAAGCGTATTCAATTTAAAAAAATCAATCCGCTCAAAATCACTTTTTATCCTGTTTGGGTAAGTCAGGGCATACTGTATGGGCAAATGCATATCAGGCATTCCCAATTGAGCAATCACAGACGCATCTTCAAACTGAATCATCGAATGAACGATGGATTGAGGATGGACAAGCACCTGAATCTGTTCCGGTTGAACCCCAAACAACCATTTTGCTTCAATCATTTCGAATCCTTTATTCATCATGGAAGCAGAATCGATAGTCACTTTGGCACCCATACTCCAATTGGGATGTTTCAAAGCATCTATCTTGGTCACATGAAGCAATTCCTCCCTTTTCTTTCCACGAAACGGGCCTCCGGAAGCTGTCAGAAGAATTTTCTCAATAGCACTGCGTTCGCCATTCAAACATTGAAAGATGGCAGAATGTTCGGAATCGACAGGAAGAATAGGCACTTTGTATTCGATAGCCAATGCCGAGATCAATTCTCCAGCTACAACCAACGTTTCTTTGTTGGCCAGCGCAATGGCTTTTCCAGCCTTAATGGCATGAATTGTCGGCTTCAACCCCGAATAACCGACTAATGCAGTCAGCACAATATCAACAGGGCCACTTTCCGCAACTTGTGCAATCGCATCGGTACCGGCCCAAACTTTAATGGGTAAATCCGCCAGAGCATCACAAAGCTGAGGATAAAGCTCCTCATTCGCTATCACGACCACGTCGGGAAGAAACTCTCTCGCCTGCCTGATGAGCAAATCCACCTGATTGTTTGCCGTCAGCGCATAGGCCTCAAAAAGGTCGGCATTATTCCGTATGACATCTAAGGTCTGGGTTCCAATGGAGCCCGTTGAACCTAGAATTGCTATTTTTCTTTTAGTCGAATTTTCTATATCCATTACGAATGTTTCAATCAAAAAGATACATAAGACTCCGGATTCACCGGATTGCCTTTGTACCATAACTCAAAGTGAAGCCCTTTTTTACCGGACTCATCTCCTGCATTGCCAACCAATGCAATTGCTTCTCCGGTGCGAACTTTTTCACCGGTTTTTTTCAGGAGCAACTCATTGCGTTTATATATCGACACGAAACCGTTACCATGCTGTATTTGAAGAATATACCCGTCATAAGGATCAAATCCGGAGAAAATTACAGTTCCCTCCAATACAGCGACAACAGGTTCTTTTGAAGCAGCTGCCACATCCACTCCAAACTGATTGACAGAGGGGTTAAATCGCGATGTAACCAAGCCTTTGAGAGGTTTGAAGAAAATAGCGTCTTCTGCCATCGACTTCTTACCATCCGCCGCATTGGCCGACAAATTATAACTCTCTTCCTGTTGATATCGTTCTACAAATTTCTGTTCATTTTCAGTCTTTTGCAATGATTTATCATTCTCCGATATCACAAGAGGCTCTTCTGCCTTAACAGAATCCAGTGTTATTTTCCCCAGCAAGGCGGCTCTGATATTTTCAATATAAACATGCTGCCGCTGCATTTGTTGCTCTAAAGAATCAATTATAATTGCATTTTTCAAAGCAGAATGACTGATTTCTGCGTCTGAATAGCCGGGTAAATAATTCCGGATAGGCGTAGAAACAATCACAATGGCTGTCAAAGCGATCAAGGTCACGGCAAAGACAAAGAGCAATACCACTCCGTAAAAGATAGAGGATTGCACACGTGCCACCTCTTCAAGAGTGTTCTCATTCATAATGGAAAGCCTGTATTTAAAATGCAGCCTTTTCCAAAAATTATGTTTTTCTTTCTCTTTTTTCGCTCTCGCCATGTACTCTGTTTTGTTCCACCGGCGTCCTTAATACAGGAGACCGAAAGCATGAGCCACAGATTCACGCCTTTTAATGGGCAAATTTAAGAAAATAAGAAGTATAAAAAAATAGCAATTCGCTGAAACTAATTATATTTTGCAATAAATAGGAAGTTGGCGAATAAATTAAAAAAATTGACAAAAAGCTATAAATCATGTCATTTATCCCCAAATACAGATTCGAATAAAAGTCTTATCGACTAATATTTTAGAGATTTATATAAGGTAACATTTTATCAATAAAATCATTATTTTAGAACAAATGGTGTAAAATATTGAGTTTTTGATTAATTTTGCGCCTTGTATTTAAAATCCTCTGACAGAAACCGGGAGGATGGATTAATGCGAATATTACCTATTTTATATAACTCCAATGAGCTTATTAAGAGATAAGTTGTACAAGTACGATGCTGCGCGTAATGCAAGAGCAGCAGGCATCTACCCTTACGCAAAAGCGATCGAAAGCGATCAGGATACCGAAGTTACCATAAATGGCAAGAGAGTATTAATGTTTGGCTCAAATGCTTATTTGGGATTAACCAATCACCCGAAGGTGAAAGAAGCCGCTATTGCAGCTATCAAAAAATACGGAACCGGAATGGCCGGCTCGCGCCACCTGAACGGAACACTCGACATCCACATCGCATTGGAAAAAAAATTAGCCAAATTTGTAGGAAAAGAGGATGCGATCATGTATTCCACAGGATTCAATACCAATCAAGGTGTACTTTCCTGTGTAACCGGTCGTGAAGACTTTATTATCTGGGATGAATTAAACCATGCTTCTATCATTGAGGGGCTTCGACTTTCATTCTCTACCAAATACAAATATCGCCACAATGATATGGAATCGCTCGAAAAACAACTTCAGCGATGCGACCCGGACAAAGTAAAACTTATCGTCATGGACGGAGTTTTCAGCATGGAAGGCGATGTAGCGAAATTACCCGAGATTGTTCAACTTGCAAAAAAATACAATGCAAGTGTAATGGTCGACGAAGCGCATAGCCTCGGCGTTCTGGGAACAAACTTCGACGGAAGAGGATTAGTCAGCCAATGCGGACTTGTCGATGACGTAGAACTTATCATGGGAACATTCAGCAAATCCCTGGCTTCCATCGGAGGATTTATCGCCGGTGATCCAACGACTCTCGATTATCTGCGCCACAACTCACGCGAATACATTTTCACAGCAAGTGCTACACCTTCTGCAACTGCTGCCGCGAGTGCCGCTTTGGACATTCTGATTGCAGAACCCGAACGGGTAAAAAATCTGTGGGATATCACCCACTATGCCTTGGATGGTTTTCGTGAAATGGGTTGTGAAATCGGCCACACCTCTACTCCTATCATCCCGTTGTTTATTCGTGACAACGACAAAACGTTCATCATCACGAAACGGTTGTTTGAAGAAGGTATATTTGTGAATCCGGTAGTTTCTCCGGCTGTAGCTCCGACAGACACACTAATCCGTTTCTCATTGATGGCTACACACAACAAAGCACAAATCGACATCGCATTTGCGAAAATCTACAAAGTCTTCCGGGAAATGGATGTAGTTCCCGAAAACAAGGCTTTTGCCAGCAAATTTTGATAGTTAATTATACAAATTCATACTAAAAGCCGCTCTCTGACGTTCAAGATAAGAGAGCGGCTTTTTTATTTTGTCCGTTTTCATTCATCTGATATACAACCATCCATGAAGCGAATTCTATTTTTCCTCACATTTATTCTGTATTATGCATCTTCCTTCGCCCAATACAGTATCAATGGCACTGTCTATACTTATCCTGTCAGTGCCAGTACAGGACTTCAAGCTGTGTATATCGCCAACGGACTTTCTGCCGTCACAATCAGCTACACAGCAGCAAGCACATCTTCGGTAAAATGGTATTCCTATACTTCCGCTATTTCTTCCAAATCGGATGTCAGTGCATCGGATATTGCAACGACAAACAACGGCTCAACAATCACATACAGCATCACGGCTCCGGAAGACGGAACCGGCTACCTGGTTGAAGTTGACGGAAACTTAAAACCAGCCCTTTGGATGATAGATTACAGCAAACACATACCAACCATAGATCATATCACAGCCACGGCAAGCAGCGATTGCAACAACAAAAGCGTAGCTATTTCTGTGGATAAATCGGAAAACCTGACCTATTATAGTATTGCCGGAGTTAGCGGAACAGTGAGTCTGTATTATAAAATTCAATACAATAAACAAAGCTGGAATGATACCTCCGAAAGTTTTGTCTCATCAATATACACCTCGGACTGGAAAACAATAAACAACAAATTTTATGTGGATGCTCCGCTGATGGATACCAGGTTTATTATTACCGGAGACCAAATAGCAGACCAACTGGGCATAAGCCAATCGGTGTCTTCAGATACTTACATCGAAAAGTTCACAGAAGCACACATGATAACCAAACAGACAGCCCATAACAGTGAGAACGAAATCGACTCTGTCGGGAGTAACGGACTGGGAGGCTCGGCTCCCGCAGAAATCACCTTTAAAGGAATCGGAAATGAGCCGACTACCGCATATTACGAATGGACAATCTATAAAAAAAGCGATCTTAAAAACTGGATTGCACGATACAACGATCAAAATATTTCGTATACATTCAGTAACGCAGGCAACTACATTGTGTATCTGGAAACCACCAATCAGGAATCAACCTGCAAGGATACAGCTTCTGTTGAGTTCAGCATATCCGAATCTTTTCTGGATCTGCCTAATTATTTCACACCCAATGCATCCGAAGGAGTGAATGATATCTACAAAGTATCCTACAAATCACTTGTCAGCTTCAAAGCTACGATTATGAACCGCTGGGGCAACAAAATCTATCAATGGACAGATCCCTCGCAAGGATGGGACGGAAAATACAACGGAAGATATGTTTCACCCGGCGTTTATTACATTTCTGTGATAGCCAAAGGTTCTGACGGGATTTTATATAAACGGGGCAGAGACATAAATATTCTGACTACTCCATAAAAAGGTTTTTCATCATGAAAAGGTATTGTAATCTTAAAAAAAATTGTACTTTTGTGCACGGTTTGAAAAAGCCTCTTTAGCTCAGTTGGTAGAGCAATTCATTCGTAATGAATAGGTCGTGGGTTCGAGTCCCATGAGAGGCTCAAAATACAGATGGCCCTGTAGTTTAATGGATAAAATAAAGGATTCCGGTTCCTTCGATATGGGTTCGATTCCCTTCAGGGTCACAACATGAAACGCTAATTGATTAAAAAATAATCTTTTAGCGTTTTTCTTTTTATCCTTACTTCCAGCTTAGAAGAAAACGATTCAAATCGCAAAATAGGAAGGAACTTATTCTGTAAGCTATGAAAAACGTGTAATATATAAATGGAATACACAAATATGATGATTACACATTCGTCTACCAATAAACCATTATATCCAATAAATTCTGAAACGGATAACTATCGACAATCCACGCCCTACAAACACCTTGTTTTTCACGTATTAAAACGGCATTGATTCTTGTAAACACCCCATAGTCATCTCTAGCGATTACTTATTGATTATCAATTCTATATATAAAATTTCATCAGTATAAGAAAAGATATTTTCGTACGAAAGGCAACTATTGCAGAAGAGAAGGTATCTTTCATTACGCACCATTATTCTACAATGATAAAAAAGAGTATGCGGTACCTGTATTATCATCCAGGATGACAGTATCTCATAAGAAGAGTACTTTACCTTTTCCTCTCATTTATGAAGACAGTACCCCAAAAAACTTTTCAAAAATCAGATTTTTCTATACACCTCTTCAAAAGGAATCCTAAAACGCTCCCCCCAGATCCCTTTATCCCCATTGCGAATACCACATGGGACAACCATATTAACACCTGCTCCGGCAGGCAACTTCAAAAGTTTTTTTATCCGCCGGCTATCAAAACCTTCGAGCGGACAGGTATCATAACCCTCATGGGCCATTGCAATCATAAAAGTTTCGGCAGCAAGGGCGCAACTTTTATGTACAGAAACTTTCATGTCACTTTCGGACAGATGAAGCATCATCGGGCGAAAAAGGCTGATGATTTGAGCCAGGATTTTCCGGATCAATCCCACCACCCCAAAACACCGGCTATAAAAGAGTGGAATGATTTTTCCATAATATAGTTCCCGATCTTTAATCCGTTTAGCCTGCCGTTCCAGGGGGCTGTCCCGGGAGATATTCCCGCGTTCAAACTCAAGCACAGCTCTGGCTCTACTTCGGTGCAAATCTTGTCGGGTAACAAAAACCACGATCTGTTTTGCTGTTGTTGCGGCACTTTGCGACAGACAACAAACAGAAAGCTCTTTCAAAATTTCGGGATCCGTAATATGATAAAACTCCCAAAGCTGCATATTGGAACTATTCGGAGCAAGCGTAGCTAATTCAAGACAATGCCGAACAATATGCTCATCTATCATTTTATCGGAAGCATAATTCCGAACCGAGCGTCTGAATTGAAGAACTTTTTCTAAATCCATACTCATCTATTTTGATTGTATCTACTTACCAAAAATCCGCTATAATAGAATGTTTATTGCTTCTTTTCTTCTTCGAAATAGCGTTCCGCTTCTGTTTTCGACCGACGGACACAATCCTCAAGCGACATTCCTTCAAAGTAGTTTCCAAGGAGAAAAACACCGGAATCATGAAGTTCGGAGCTTAATCGTTCTCCCAGACGAAGATCCGAAAGACGCATAGAAGGAAGCTGATGACGATAGATTTCGGTTTTAAAGAACTTGTCGTCATGAATATCAAGTATTCTGAACATCGTCTCCAAACGTTCTACCGAAGGAATTTTCGATTCAGGAAAATGAAAAGAGAACGAGCGCCAGGTCTCATCATCAATAGTATCTCTCGAAACTGCGGAGAAAAAGTCATTGGTCAAAGGAATAATTCCGGCCATCTTCTTTACTTTGAGCTTATGTTTTTCTATCAGGAGATTGATCGACACCGATTTCGACATCTTAACAGCCGATAATGCGCCTATTGCATGAACAGAAAGTATACCTGCCAATAATTCCGCTGCCAGATTTACCTCTGAGGCCAAAGCAACGTGAGCCGCCCGAAAGGCCTCTCCTCTTCGGGTTTTTACTTCAAAAAAGCCTTCTTTATCTTTTAAAATTCCTGTAACCTCATCGGATGTATGGATTTCCGAACCGGAAGCCATTGCAACATCGTGAATCATTTGAGAAAATCCTCCCTCATAAGAAAAACGACGGGAAATATTTTCATTCTTACCGACTCTTTTCTTTAAAAATATTTCTGCAGGATAATCGTCAGCCTCCTGAGAGATAACTGCACGAAAAAGCTTTGAAAACAATCGGTCGTAGTTTCCGCGTCCTACAATAGGAAGAAAGTATTCGCGGGTTGTTTTGCCCTCTTTTTTATTTGAAAAGAACTTCCAGAACTGGAAAGCCATAGATAAAAAGGAGATCTCGGAGAAAACACTTTTTATCTTTTTCTTATTATAAAGCATGTACGACAGAGAGGCAAGAGTGACAAACTTATCCTGATGACCCGAATCCTGCACCAACTTTATCAGTTCCGTATAAGAATTATAACAGGTGTGTGCTCCAAGCTCAGCCCAAAAGCCCTGCGCTTCGGGATAAACAGCTGTGCGGATACGCCCTCCCAACTGAGATTCTCTTTCTATAATCAACACTGATTTACCCTCTTTCCGAAGATAATGGGCAAAACTAACACCACTGATTCCTCCACCTACAATAATGCAGTCGTACATTTGTTCTTTATTTTTTTTAGTTATAAGGCAAATATAGATAATTAATCTCTGACAAAAAGAGATTCAGACAACTGAATATGCCATTCTCACTATTAATAGTGATTGTCGACCTTTAAAAAGTTACATAATTTTGTAGAGATTTATTAATTGAGCAGCACAGACGCCAATCTTTTTTGTTGTCCAAAAAAAACAATGAAGCCTTTATTATTCAGAACAGCAAAACACCTGATTGCATAATAGCTCCAGATGGCTCAAAAAATAATGAATAAACAAAAAAACGATTGTCGCAACTTTTGCAAGACTCAACAAGGCATATCCACTGAAAATATGAGAAGATTTTTACTTACAATCGCAGCGTTTGTCATTGGCACTATTTGCTTTGCCGGAAATGGAAACGAAACAGGGTCTACAGAAAAAGACAGCATAAAAAGAGCATACAACCTGGACGAAGTGGTGGTAGAAGCCTTTAAACAAAATACGCAGATAAATCTTCGCCCTGTAAGTGCCTCACTATTGAATGCGAGTGACATCCGAACCCGAGGTATTATTAATATGAAAGAGCTATCCGCCTTAGCCCCGAATCTCTTCATCCCTGATTACGGTACAAAATTCTCAACTCCGGTATATATCCGGGGGATTGGTTCACGTACCGGTGCACCTTCGGTCGGACTTTATGTGGACGGTGTTCCCTATTTCGATCGTTCGTCATTCGATTTCAATTTTAATGATATCAGTCGGATTGAGATACTTCGGGGCTCACAAGGAACCATTTACGGACGAAACACAATGGGAGGAATTATCAATATCTATACACAATCTCCTTTCCTCCATCAGGGAGGTTTTGCCTCTGTCGCTACAGGAAATTACAATTCTTATAGCAGCGAAGCTTCTTATTATGGATTGTTGGGTAATAACTTCGGCTATGGAATTTCGCTCGGATATATCGACAACGGAGGATTTTTCACCAACCAATATACAGGCAACAAAGCTGATAAGCTGAGAGCTCCTTCCGGACGGTTCAAATTGAGTTGGAGATTTGCTCCGCAGTGGGTGGCACATCTTACAAGCAGCTACGAATATCTGGATCAGAACGGATTTCCCTATGCACCTTATGATACAACCACACATCGGGTCGCTGATGTCAATTACAATCGAGATTCCTACTACAGAAGGAATATGACAAACAATGGGTTGAGATTCCAGTACGTCGGCGATGCTATAAAATTTTCTTCACAAAGTTCATTCCAATATTTCGACGGCAATCAAGGAGTGGATCAGGATTTCACAACGGCTGATACTTATTATGTCTATTTTACCCAGCGACAACAGATGTATTCGCAGGAATTCAACCTTCAATCAGCAAAACCGAATCGCTACCAATGGTTGTTTGGTGCATTTACTTTCGACCAACACGCGCGTCAGTCTAGCGACACGAATATTCTCCCGAATGCGACGCATTCGACGAATGACATAAAAAATCCATCTACAGGATTTGCTCTCTACCATCAATCTTCGTTCAAAAATATCGGCATCGAAGGAGTAACGGCTATTGTAGGTGTTCGATACGATTGGGAACAAATCAAACTGACAAGCATTACAGGCAATGGGACGACCAATAACACCCCGATAAACACACAAAGCCATTATGCACAATTCACTCCGAAGTTTTCCCTTCAATACGAATCCAAAACAGGAGGAATCTCGTACGCCACCATTACCAAAGGATACAAAGCCGGAGGCTTCAATACTGCTGTCGACACCGAAGACGAGAGAGCATTCAAACCGGAACACAGCTGGACATACGAACTAGGCATCAAAAAGAATTTTCTTAACAACTTACTGCATGTAGAAGCAAGTTTGTTTTATATCGACTGGCAGGATCAACAAATAGCAAGAGTAAGACTGAACGGACAAGGGAACAAAACGTTAAATGCAGGAAGTTCAAAAAGTAAAGGAGCAGAAATCTCCACTCAATTGAATCTCTTGAAAAACCTGAGCCTGTTTGCTAATTACGGATACACCTATGCACAGTTCAAAGACTATGTATATAACAAAAATGCAGGAATAGATTACTCCGGAAATATGCTGCCCCTCGTTCCCCGTCACACCTTATCGACCGGTGTCGATTACAGGATAAATCCCGTTTCGGAGTACATCGACCAAATCGATATACATCTGGAATACGTTGGATTGGGTAAACTATACTGGACAGAGAGCAATGTCGGTACACAACCGTTTTATGGAGTCATCAATACAAATATAAGAATTTCAAAAGGGAATTTCTCTCTTGACTTATGGACTAAGAACTTAGCTGATGAACATTATGCAGCCTATCAATTTACATTCGGAAAAACATTATTCGGACAAGCCGGAAAACCATTCACTTGCGGTGCCAAACTGAATGTGCGGTTTTGAATACAAAGGAATAAACCGGAGGGCTTTTATATAAGGAGGTTATTACAGATTCTATCTATTCAGTAGCATCAAAGGAAAGAGAACATTAAACCAATTTTTATTACATATAATTTAGATAAACGCTCTATTTCCCAATTTATATTTTAATAAAAAACTCTATCTTTGAAAACATTGCACTTATATCTTCAAAAGTTAATTATGAAACATTACTATTTAACAATCCTTGCCCTTCTGTTTCTTTTCGCATTTAACGCTTCGGCTCAAGATTCTCCTTTATGGATGCGCTACTGCGCGATCTCTCCCGATGGAAGCCAAATTGCGTTCTCTTACAAAGGAGATATCTACAAAGTCACATCAAATGGAGGAAAGGCCGTTCAGTTGACCACACATCCGGCCATGGATACACGTCCGGTATGGTCGCCCGACGGAAAAAGTATCGCATTTGCCTCCGACAGGGAAGGAGGATTCGACGTATTTCTAATGTCAGCCGAAGGTGGAATTCCCAAACGCCTCACAACACATTCAGCAAATGAATATCCGGTTGCATTTCGTGACAACGAGCATATTCTGTTTACCTCAAGCATCCTGCCTGATGCTGCAAACGGAGAGTTTCCATCGGCACAGTTTCCTCAAATGTATGAAGTAAATGTTTCCGGCGGAAGACCGACTCTCTTTTCTTCACTACCAATGGAAGATATCTCTTTTGATAATACACGGACAAAAATTCTTTATCACGATAAGAAAGGATACGAAGATTACTGGCGCAAACACCACCAATCTTCTATCACACGCGATATCTGGCTCTATGATACAACCACAAAAAGCTATACAAAACAGACCTCCTTTAGAGGAGAAGATCGCAATCCTGTCTGGACCGGCGATGGAAAGGCTTTTTACTACCTGAGCGAACAACACGGGTCTTTCAACATATACAAACAGACGCTTAATTCTACCATTCAAACGCAACTCACCAGCTTTAAAGACAATCCAATCCGATTTCTGACATCGAGCAAACAAGGAATACTCTGCTTTGCTTTTGATGGAGAAATATATACTCTGAAAGAAGGACAACATCCTCAAAAAGTCAATATCCGCATCATCACCGATAATCAGGAAAACAAACTGCAGAACATCAATTTCTCTTCAGGAGCAAAGGAAATGGCTGTTTCTCCAAATGGGAAAGAGGTTGCATTCATCATTCGGGGAGATGTTTTCGTCGCTTCCATCGAATACGGAACAACACGACGCATCACAGACACGCCGGAACAAGAAAGAAATGTTTCGTTTAGCCCCGATGGACGTTCCGTCCTTTATGCATCTGAAAGAAAAGGGCTTTGGAATGTCTACCAAGCTACATTAACCCGTAAAGAAGACAAAGCATTCGTATATGCCCAGAATTTCAAAGAAGAACAACTCACAGACACGAGTGTACCGTCCTTCCAGCCGCTGTATTCTCCAAATGGAAAAGAAATAGCTTACCTCGAAAACCGAACAACCATCAAGGTGCTTAATCTGGCCAATCGGAATACGAGGACTGTCCTGGATGGAAAATTCAATTATTCGTACACAGATGGAGATCAATGGTTCCGCTGGTCGCCCGACAGCAAGTGGATTCTTACTCAATACATCGGAATCGGAGGCTGGCACAATCAGGATGTGGCTCTGGTAAAAGCAGATGGTAGCGGCGAGTTGACAAATCTTACCGAAAGCGGATATACCGACGAAGCACCGCGTTTTGTACAAGATGGGAAAGCAATGATCTGGATGTCTGATCGTGCCGGATATCGCAGTCACGGAAGTTGGGGGGCATACGATGATGCTTACATCATGTTCTTTAACCGGGAAGCTTACGACAAATTTCAGATGAGCAAAGAAGAGCTTTCTTTATTGGACGATGCAGAGAAAGACAAAAAGGATACAGACAAAAAGGACACAGACAAAGATAAAAAAGACGATAAAAAGGGGAAAAATGACAAACAAGACAATAAAAAAGAGAATCCGGATAAAAAGAAAGAAATCGAACCTCTCAAATTCGAACTCACAAACAGAAAAGACTGGGTTATCCGTCTGACACCGAATTCATCTTCTCTTTCAGACATATTATTGAACAAAAAAGGGGATAAACTGTATTACCTTACTTCCTTTGAAAAAGACTTCGACCTTTGGGTATATGATTTGAAAGATAAATCGTCAAAAATATTGGTGAAATCGGCCGGTTCGGGCGAACTCAATACCGACAAAGAGGAAAAAAACATCTTACTGCTGGCCAATGGGCAATTGAAGAAAATAGATATTGAGAAAGGAACCGTCACTCCAATCAAGATCAACGCTCAATTTGATTATCAACCTGAGCAGGAGCGGCAATACATTTTCGAGCATATATGGAGACAGATCAAAGATAAATTTTACGTTACGGATCTACACGGTGTCGATTGGGATAAGTATAAGAAAACTTACAGCCGCTTTCTGCCATATATCAACAATAACTACGATTTCACCGAGATGTTGTCTGAAATGCTTGGCGAACTCAACGGTTCTCACACCGGAGCCCGTTACTACTCGAAAGGAACATCCATGCCAACAGCATCATTGGGTGCTTTCTTTGATGGAAATTATGAAGGCGAAGGAATACGTATTAAAGAAATTATCAATCAGGGGCCATTGACGGTGGCAAATACAAAGATAAAAGAAGGAAGCATTATTCTCAAGATAGACAATACTCCGATCGAAAAAGGACAAGATTATTATCCTCTCCTGGCAGGAAAGGCAGGAAAAAAGATTCTTATCTCGTTTAAAGCGTCTCCTTCAGATCCGGAAACACAGGAATGGTTCACTCCTATTTCTCTGGGCGAACAAACGAATCTGCTGTACAAACGCTGGGTAGAACAACGCCGGCAGATAGTGGACAAACTTTCGGACGGAAAAATAGGTTACGTACATGTGAAAGGGATGAACAGCGATAGCTTCCGCGAGGTATATTCGGAGCTCTTAGGCAGATGCCGCAACAAAGAAGCGGTGATTGTCGATACCCGACACAACGGAGGCGGATGGCTTCACGACGATCTGGTGACGCTACTCAGCGGAAAAGAATATCAGCAATTCACTCCTCGCGGACAATACATTGGTAGTGATCCTTACAATAAATGGACAAAACCGTCTGCTGTACTTGTTTGTGAAGACAATTACTCCAATGCACACGGATTTCCTTGGCTCTACAAAGAACTGAAAATAGGAAAACTCATCGGAACTCCTGTTCCGGGAACTATGACAGCCGTGTGGTGGGAAACACAAATAGATCCGACAATCGTGTTCGGTGTGCCGCAAGTGGCAGTCAAAGACATGCGGGGCAATTACCTTGAAAATCAAGAACTCGAGCCGGATATTGAGGTTTATAATGATCCTGCTTCCGTACTGAAAGGAAAAGATATGCAACTCGAAAGGACAATCAAAGAACTATTGAATCAGATCAAGTAAATAGAATCGGATCACAAAAATTACAGTTCTGCCAAGCAGAAACGGTAATTCTATAAGAAACAGACAAAATTCTTTTTTCACAAAAGCCGGGAGTATTCTAACTTCCGGCTTTTGTCTGTTTAGCCGACTACTCGTGGGATCTAAAAACCGTCAAACATTTTACAGAGAATAAGTCTCTCTTTCCTTATATTTATTCATCCAAAACATCTTACAACATAAAACAAACGACTTATTAGACTTTCTAATAATGAATAATTATGCCTGATTATGAAGATAAAAATGGAATGACATTTATAAAAAGACAAAATAGACTAAAAATAGAAGAATGCTGTAAAACAGTATGAAGCACAAACCGGATAAAGTAAATGCCTATCGGATAGATAGCCTTAAAACAGGAAAAACGAAGAACGGAATACAATTCAGCGGTAAACAGGCACAAGGAAAATCCAATTCAAAAATAGAATCGAGAGCAAAAAGAACATACTATTCGATGTAAAAAAGTAGGAAAACCTAAATCAATAGAAGAATAATATCAATCATCAAAGTAATATATAAAGCGAATCCTGACAGACAGTGATAAAAAATCAGACAAATTGATTTGTACAATGCATGACTAAACACACCAAAGTTCTACTGACATTTCACGCTCAAAGATAAAAAAGAGTTACTTCTTCATCCATCCAGTCATTACAGAATGAAGGCAAAACCTGCTCGTGCTAACAGTTAACCGGACCGATATCCGTGTAAACATCGATACACAGGGAAAAGATCATCTGTGACATAAAGAATTGGAGAGCGTTATTTGAAAGGAGCGGCAGAGGAACTATCTAAAAATAACGATAAAAAGGGAGAAAAACACCGTTATTAGGAAGAACATCCATTCCTACACTTGCATTGCCCTGGAGAGAGATAAACGAAATAAACGCCGGCGAATCGTCGAGAAATACAGAATACTCTTCCTGAAAAACAAGTTCAACCGCCAAAATCAGCCCCCATCAGAAACTACCTGATAATAAACCACCTAATCTATTCCTGAAAGAAACAGGTAACAGAATTATTCTACAACGAATAAAAGCGCAATTCGCACATCCCGTTTTCTTTCCACCGCCAAAGACCGTACACTTGACCCCACGTTTTTCCGATTTATCAGGAATACAAACAAGGGCAAACTGCGAACAGAGGCAAATACAGAGAGGAGGCATATATCATCAAACTATCAAAAACGCCCTTTCCTTCGCGAAAAAATAAAGAAACACTCGAAGATATTCCCTCTTACTCCCAGCAGTTCGAAGAACAGATACAACGAAACAAAACAAGAGTTCATTTCAGTCCATCCGTTATATGTATCGGGCAAACATTCACATCCGGCTCAAGACTCTTCCACCAAAATAAAAAGTCCAGGCATGACACAGATAATTTTTCAGAAAGCGGGTTCAAAGAAATAGTCCCTTTCAGAATTTAGATTTCTGGCTCCTCTTCTCTTACAAATAGGGTCGCCTTCATCCAGATAGCGATTAATTCAAGCTTTTTCTGTAACTTTGTGTAACTTTGAGTTCCCGTCTATCAACGCCGGAGCTAAAGAGAAAACCGATCACAAAATAGATTTGATTACGTGCAAAACAAAGGAAAACTTTTTACTTTTTTCTGCCTCTATATAGCGCAATCCATACCGATGAGTTTTTTCTCCACGGTGTTGCCTGTGATTATGCGTCAACAGCACTTTTCGCTCGAAACCATCGGCATGCTTCAGTTTTTGAAATTGCCTTGGGTGCTGAAATTTCTGTGGTCGCCGGCAGTCGACAGAAGCAGCAGAACATTGTCTGATTACAAACGCTGGATATTTTCTTCCGAAATCATCTATGCCGTCGTCATTCTTGCCATATCATTTGTTGACTTCAATGTGAATCCTTATCTCATCATTATACTGGTCGTATTTTCTTTCATAGCTTCCGCCACACAGGATATTGCTACAGATGCGCTGGCAGTCATCTCTTTCGACAAGAAGAACAAAAGTATGGTCAACAGCATGCAATCGATGGGAAATTTTGCCGGAGCGATGATCGGGGGCGGATTGCTTCTGCTTCTCTATCAAAAAATGGAGTGGAGTTCACTTCTTCCCTTTTTAGCGTTCTTTGTTGTTATCGCATTGATTCCTCTTTTGTTTTTTAAAGATAAAAAAGGGACAATCAATCGGGAAAAAGAGGTTCCGAAAGCAAGCCCGAACGATTTATTGGGTTTCTTCAAGCAAAAAGGGATATGGAAACAGATCGTATTTCTTTTTCTCTACTACGCCGGAATTATCGGTATCCTTTCGATGCTCAAGCCGATGCTTGTAGATTATGGCTACAACATGAAACAAATCGGTGTGATGTCGGGAATTGTCGGCACAACGGTAGGCTGCATCGCTTCATTGGGCGGAGGATTTATTGTTCGCAAGATGAGTCGGATGCAGGCACGGATTATTTTTGCCATTCCCACCTTAATTACCGCAATCTATTTTTACTTGTTAGTTACACAATTTCCTATAAATACCACAACGCTCCATCTGGGTATTACGCTGCTCTGGGCTAGTTATGGCATGGCAACAATCGTGGTCTACACAACAGCAATGGATTGTGTTCGACCGGGATATGAAGGCACCGACTTCACCATCCAGACAGTAATCACACATCTCAGCGGAATGTTTATGGCTGCCGGAGCAGGCAAAATAGCTTCATCCCTTCATTACAGCGGTTTATTTGTCGTGGAAACAGCCATCAGCCTTGTCTCCTTTCTTTTTATTATTTCAGTTTTCACCGGAAAGTCTAACCCTAAAGTTTTACAAGAAAATGAATAAAGACATCCTATCCAAATACAGTATTCCTGTTCCTCGATATACGAGCTATCCACCGGCAAATTTCTTCACGGAAGGAATGACACCGGAAGCTTACCGCGACACAGTGATTGCCTCCAACGGAGAAGATCCGGCACACATCTCTATCTATATACACATGCCTTTTTGCATGAAAATGTGTTATTATTGCGGATGCAATGCCTGGTTGATGCAAAAAAAGGATTCGGTGAATGCTTACATTGAAGCACTCAAGAAAGAGATACGAATGGTCATGGGATTGTTGTCGCACGACCGGAAAATCTCACAGATTCACTATGGCGGAGGTACTCCCACAGCTATGCCGGTAGAAATTATCCGGGAACTCAACGAAATGATTTTTGCCGAATTTGAATGCATCGAACAACCGGAAATTGCGATAGAGTGCCATTCGGGATATATGAATGAAGCATATTGGCATGAACTTCTACATGCTGGATTCAATCGCGTCAGCCTGGGTGTTCAGGATTTCAATGAAGACGTACTGAAAGCATCCAACCGAAAACCGCCCTTACTCCCTATCGAAGAAATTATGACGCTGATTCGGGAACACAATGTTTCCGTCAATCTTGACTTCATCTATGGACTACCTTTACAAACAGTAGAATCCTTTACCAAAACAATGGAAAAAGCGGCATCTCTACGTCCGGACAGGCTGGTCACATTTTCATACGCGCATGTTCCCTGGGTAAATCCACTGATGAAGAAACTGGAGCAAGTGGGACTTCCCGACACCGAGACGAAAGCTTCACTTTTCGATGCGGCAAAATCTATTCTCACCGAAGCGGGTTATGAATCGTTAGGATTAGACCACTTTGTGCTACCCGAAGATGAGCTGGCCATTGCCTACCACCACAAGATATTGAAACGGAATTTCCAGGGATATTGCACCGGAAGAACGACCGGGCAAGTTTATGCTTTCGGTGTAACAGGTATCAGCCAGCTAGCAACTGCTTATACGCAGAATGAAAAAAATATAGACAAGTATATCGCACGTGTCAATAACGGAGAACTGCCGATAGTACGAGGATATGAACTCAACCGGGACGAGCAGATTACAAGAGAGGTTATCTCTGCGCTAATGTGCAACTATGAAGTCCGCTGGAAAGACATTGCAGAGGAACTAAGCCTGTCAATAAACGATATTAAGCATGCACTAAATTATGATGAAGTCCGTCTCCTGGAATTTGCAGCAGATGACATTATCGATTATACAACTGAAAAAATTACCGTAAACCCCAAGGCTGCCCCTTTTGTCAGAAATGTGGCCGCTTCTTTAGATAAACTTATGCTCAACACTGACAAACAATTTTCAAAATCAGTATAAAAAACGGTCTTTTCAAAACAGAAGAAACCCTCAATCAGATAAATCTGCGTTGAGGGTTTCTTTCATAAGCTATGTCATGTACTATTGATACAGATTATTCACTGGTTATTTTCTGCACTTTTGCACCTATCTTTGTGATGTATATTCCGCGCGAAGGCAGTGCGAAAGCCGCATTTGCCTCAGAGACTTTTTCTCTTCGAACCAACATTCCATATAAATTATACACTTCGAGCCAAACAGGTTGTTCCACTCCTGAAACATATACATAACCGTTTTTACCAGAGACATAAATTCCGTTACTTTCTCCCGAGTCGATGATGCCGGAGACATATCTTCTTGTCACAAAAAGATTATTAACCCCCAGGTTTTGGAGCACTTTTGAATACAGAATTTTTATCGCACGGGTATCTTCCTTCAATGGTATTGCCGGAGAATTATTGTAAGAATCGCCAACTGACATAAATACATTATCAAAATCGGCAATTGGAGTGGTTTCCATATTTTCCAGACTCGTCCCTTCAAATACGTACAAATGGTTGTTATTCGTCGCCCACGAATTGCGAGGGAACATGGCGAACCTCATATAATCGGGAGACTCATCCAGAGTGATTGTCAGATACTCCCCATTGGCTCTGAAGCTAAAGTCCCCATTGCCGTATGGGCCACTTTTTGCATTCGTGGCAAAATAGGTGGGCAATGAAGTTTTATCCCAAGGTCCTGTATAGAAAAATATTACATCCTCATCCTCATTGGGTGTGACAGGCTCCACAGAAGTATTCTCGGAAGCTGTTCCGGATACATTCACATAGGAGGTTAATCCGGAGTCGGTGTTCGTCACTTTCAGCTTTGCTGTGTACGAACCGACTCCCGTCGGCTGAAATGTAATATTGAAAATTGTTCCCGATGAAAGATTGGAGGAAGAAGCATCAATGGATGTCAAATCAAGGCTGAAAAATCCTGACGAATTCTGAAACCATTCAAACTCAACATTACCCGATAGATTCACACTTCGGAGAGGAACGGATTTTATCTTTGTATTCCCCTTTTGGATTGAACCAAAATTGACAGCAGTTTCGTCTTGCGGCGTAAGAAGTGCAGGTGTAAAACTCGTATTTGTTGCGACAAAATTTACTCCGGTCTTATTTCCCCATACATATTCAAACAAATCCGGATAATCAATAAAAGGATTTCGGTTTTGTTGAATGGCAAAAACAGCATTATTCCGGTCAATTTCTTTTTGACTCACCGGATCCTGGCGTGCCCATTTCAACAACAGACTGATTGCCCAATCTTTAAATACCGGATATATATTATTATCCAGCATACTCGCTAGTCCGTCATCTTTCCATCGATTAGCATAGTCCTCATGGCAAGTCACCATATAGAAATAAGTACGGGCAAAATCTCCTTTGTATTCATCAGCCGGTTCAAACACCGTTCCTGAATAGCCACTGTACGTATTTGGTCCTAATGCAGAACTACCGTTTGTCCATGACGCTGATCCCACTTCACCTAATGGATAATTCGATTTTTTTGAGTTAGCTGTGTAATCTGCCGGATACAAATTATGCAAATCACTGTTTGCCACACCATAATCAGCAGATGTTCCCCACCAGCTGCGCGGCATACAATGTTCCCGGCTCATCTCCGAACTATTATACGTACTCCGTTGGACATTCGAATACATGTCCCAGTAATAACCATTGCTATTCCAGTCTGTTTGTTTGAAATAAGTATTTCCCCAATACATCGCCGTAAAACCATCATAATCGGCAGAAATGTAATTATGAATGATTTCAAACAATTTTGTTTTCAACTCTGCCGCAGATTTACCGTCAGCGGCATCATAATAGCCTGCCGGAGCCTGTGCACAAACATGGAACGAAAACAGAAACAAAAAAGTAAAAATGAATGTAGTTGTAAATTTTTGCATGTTGATTATTTTTAATTTTTTGAGAAAATCAGACCACATACCATATCTCAATGGCAATCAAATCGTAATATTTTCATCAAGGATCAGGTATGATATTTATTTCGATAGGATAAGATTACATATATTTTCCATAAAGTTACAAAAAGCTTGTATTTAATAACGATTCCGAATCGGAATAGTTCTAAATCTCTTAAAAAATGCATTCAGTTTCATAAAAAAAATACCACATTCATATCAACTCATCCATCTTGACAAAAGAGAACAAAATATATTGAACGGGATCTTCAGCCATAGATACGCAACAAGGATACTAAGCTAAAAATAAATTTCCCAACGCCCCGGACTGAAAAAATCGGTTATAGCCTTCTCAAAGGAGCAAGAATGAATCGGATATTATATTTAATAAGGGGTGACGTTGAGAGGGTTAAGGTTGAGGAATGATGATTACAGACATGTACAGCGGTGATGGCCAGGGGTGAATCAAATTCGCCCGCAATATAATACCCGGAAAACAGAACCCGTAGCGCAAACCTGTCATATCCGGCAACACAAAAAAAATGACATATATATGGTTGCGGATACCTACAACAATGCCAGGTGATGGCCAGACAATATTTAACAATGAGAAATGTAGAGATGTACGGTCGTACGCCTCTGTTGAGGGGTTAAGGTTGAGATTAAAGATTGAAGAGAGCAAACACCTCACAACAAGTTTGTAAAACAGCGTATTTCCTGGTAAATAATGATAATCGAATTACATAAATTTTCACTCAAATAAGCAAATCAGAAAAAAATTAACCCAATTTAATTTTACACAATTTGATTGTGCAAAATATTATATATATCTTTGCGACATCAAAGGAAACAAAGAATCTGAAACGAAGCCTGATTTTTATTGAATAACTGAAGGCAATAGTATAAAATGAAGAGAGTTACATCATCCTAAAAGAAAAAAAATTAAATCGTATGAAAATGTTATATACAATTGGTGCAACAGCTACCGGAGGACGAAACGGACAAGTGAAAAGCGACAATGGAATTCTAAATCTGGAGGTCAGACATCCGAAAGCCTTAGGAGGAGCCAACGACGATTATCCCAATCCTGAGATGCTTTTTGCCGCAGGCTACGCAGCTTGTTTCGACAGCGCACTCAACTTAGTTATCCGTCAGGCTAAAATCAAAACAGGCATCACTTCAGTGACAGCAAAAGTTGGAATCGGACAAATCGAGAATGGAGGATTCGGGTTAGAAGCCGAGATTCATGCAAATATTCCGGGAATTACGATCGAAGAAGCACAACAATTAGTTGAGAAGGCACATCAAGTATGCCCGTATTCCAATGCAACCAGAGGAAACATCGAAGTAAAAATCACAGCATCCAACAACTAGAGCAACACATCAAATGCAGCTTATAGCGATTATCCTAACTTTATTTGTCGCCATCGAGCATATTTATATCCTGTGGATGGAAATGTTTGCTTGGGAAACAGCAGGAAAAAGGACTTTCGGAAATTCTCTGCCCGAAAATTTATTTAAGCCGACTAAAGCTTTAGCTGCTAACCAGGGGCTATACAACGGATTCTTAGCTGCCGGATTAATCTGGTCATTCTTGATTGAAAATCAAGAGTGGAGCTCACACATTCGGCTTTTCTTTCTCGGATGTATTGCCGTTGCCGGTATTTATGGAGCATTAACTGCGAATAAAAAAATATTCTTCCTACAAGCACTTCCGGCATTATTGGCCATGTTGTTTGTAGTATTATCAAAATAAAATTAACTCAAGAATAATAAAAATGTCATTAATTGAAAATTTGAATTGGAGACACGCCGTAAAAGCGTATGATCCCACAAAAAAAGTCAGCCAGGATAAAATTGATAAAATTGTGGAAGCAGCCCGTCTGGCTCCTACATCTTCAGGCTTACAACCATTCAGAACAATTGTTGTAAAAGATCAGGCTGTCAAAGAAAAACTCGTATCCGGAGCACTCAACCCTGAATGTATGCGTGATTGCTCACATGTAATTATTTTTGCTGCCTGGGACAACTATACAGCCGAGCGTATTGACAAAGTATATGACTTCACGACAGACGAAAGAGACCTGCCAAGAGGTCGTTTTGGCTCCTACACAGATAAGCTGAAGTCAATCTACCTGAACCAACCGGCTGAAGCAAATTTTGCGCACACAGCCAGACAAACTTACATTGCTTTGGGATTAGCACTGGCAGAAGCTGCTGAACAGAAAGTAGACACTACTCCGGTAGAAGGTTTTGACAATGCACTAGTAGATCAAGTATTGGAACTGGAAAAATACGGTTTAAAGAGCGTTTCACTTATGTATGTTGGATATGCAGATCAGACAAATGACTGGATCGCACCCATGAAAAAGGTAAGAATTCCTACAGAAGAATTCGTTATTGAATATTAAAGCGAGAAAACAGATCGCAATCGTTCATTACGAAACAATTCTTTCTAAAAATAAAAACGCTTTCGGGCTCACCAACCAGGTGTTGTCCGAAAGCGTTTTCCAATAAGTATTATCTAACAAGCAGCTATTTTTCCGATGAATTGGGACTTTCCAGCACCGGAATCACAATTCTTGAAGGATGCAGCCTATCGTGATACACCCGAATCTCTGACTTTACAAAATCTTTTGGAGAACATTGATAGATGTCTACAAATTGTTGCGGATTCATGTCCGAAAGGGGAAACCATGAACTCTGAATCTGCACCATAATCCGGTGTCCTTTTTGAAACGTATGGGCTATATCCGGCAGATTAAATTTCACCGGAGTGATTTCTCCCGGCACAAATGCCTCGGGTTGCGAGAAACTATTACGGAATCGTCCTCTGAATATTTCTCCGCGTACCAACATCTGATATCCTCCCAAATCTTTTCGGGGTCGATCAGCATAGCTGAATCCATCGGGAAATACATCAATCACTTTCACAACAAAGTCGGCATCGGTTGTTGACAGCGAAACCTGCAAATCAGCCAATACAGAACCGGCAACGGTAACCTCACTCTCCAAAACCGGAGTTTCAAAGCTGATAACATCGTTGCGTAGCGATGCAAAACGTTGATCATTGACCATATATTCCTTACTCCTACCCTGTTCTATAACTTCGTCGTAAGGAACCGGATGAGAAGGGTCAGAGACATAAGAGGTGTATGACTCACCAACAACAGGCTTTTCCATACGTATCGATTTCCCGGAAGAAAGGAACAAATCTGTATTCTCTGTAGCGACAGGCCAGCATGGAAATCGACGCCATTGATTTTCTCCTGAAAAGAAAACAGTTGCTCCGGCCAGACTATCCAACGATCCGCCCCCCCGCAGATAATGCTCAAAAAAAGGCAATTCAATATCCCGGCGATAAGTCATCGATGTTTCACTTCCAAACCGGACTGCACCCAAACTATCTCCTTCGTCGCGGTTCCATCCACCGTGATACCAGGGACCAAAAACGAGTCTGCAATTCACTTGAGGACTCTGCTTCCTAATTTCCTTATAAGCATTCCATGCCCCGTAACAGTCTTCTGCATCAAAGAGTCCCCCAACTACCAATACAGCAGCTGAGATGCTTCCACAAGCTTGAACTGCACTTCTTTCCTTCCACCAAGCATCATAGTTCGGATGGTGCATCATTTGAGACCAAAAAGGTCGGGAATTATTCGGGAAATGGGTATCTGTAAGTTGTTTCAACGATTTATTACGAAAGAATTCATAATCATTTCCTTTATAGGCGATAGTTGAACGTGACCATTCTGTAGTGGGTTTGTTACGAATCTGGTCAAATACATCCATAAAGCCAAAAGCATCATTCAAAAAGAAGGCTCCATTATGATGAAAATCATCACCCACAAACCAGTTGAACACAGGAGCCTGCGGACTGACAGCTTTAATAGCCGGGTGATTGGCCGCACCCGCCATCAGCGCATAAAAACCGGGGTAAGAAATTCCAAAAACACCTATACGCCCATTGTGATGCGAAAGATGTTTAACAAGCCAATCTGCAGTATCGTAAGAGTCACTGGCTTCATCAATTTCAACTCCTGATTTATTAACGAGAAACGGGCGGATATTCTCATATTTTCCTTCACTCATAAAACGGCCCCGGACATCTTGTTTAACGATAATATATCCTCGCTGCAAATAAGGGAAAAGATAATCCCAGAGATCGCCACTCATTTTATTTGGACCGTATGGAGCACAAGAGTAAGGAGTCCGATTAAACAAGATCGGATGGGAGGAACTGGTATCTTTCGGTGCATATACAACGGTATAAAGCTTTATTCCATCGCGCATTGGAATTGAATATTCTTTCTTTGTATAATTGGCATATACCCATTTTTCTTCATTGGTTTGAGAATAGACAGGAGTATACACTAATATACTCACAAAGAGAAGAAGCCACAATTTGATTTTTGTATTCATATACCGACCTATTTCCTTAGATTAAAATTCAACTTGAACAGAGCAAAGTTATCTATAAAATCAGAATCGCACCAAATCGCAAAGAGAAAGATTACTTTACACATAAAATATCATACAAATAAGTTACCTCAAAGAACGGAAATATAAAATCGGCAGGTATTCGGAATGTTCTATGATGCAATACATACCGCATTCATCCCAATAAAGAAAAAAGGATGTATCACGTTGATACACCCTCTTTCCTTCTTAAACAACTTAACCTAACACACCGTTATAAAAAACGGTTATTTTTTTATTTCACTTTGCAACACGTATTGTCATTTGAGCAGATTTCAACCAAGGCGAAGTGAATTTCACCAATATATCGCCGGACTCTCCGCCGGCTTGAATATATGCCAAGAGACGACCGTGATACACTCGCTGCTTATTGTCTGTATAATCTCCCATATCTTCGTTGTCGCTGGCTTCTAAGCCCAACAAATGCCCAGATCCTTTGATTTGACAAGTCACCTCATTGTCGCTCAGCATAACCGGTACTCCATCTTCATCGACAACCTGAAGCACCACTTGTGACAAACCATCTGTACGAACCTGATTCTCACCAGATACAATTTTCAGAGCATAAGGTTTTTTAGAAGAAAGGATTGAATAGGAGGATTCTTGTTTTCCATTCTTATCATACCCAACAACCTCCAGCTTTCCGGCTTTGTAGGGAATATCCCAATAAACAATTCCGGTTTGATCATCATAGCTTTTAGTTTCTCCCACAGGTTCACCATTTAAGAGGAGCTTGGCTTCAGCAGCATTCGTATATGCAACAACACGAATCAATTGACCATCCTGATAATTCCAGATAGGCCAAGCATCCATCGATGGTGTTTTTTCTTCATAGTCTCCTCCCGCATTTTCCGATTCCATCTGTGACCACACATCTTTAGTCTGGTTGCGACTTCCTTTTCCAGGTGTAGGATACGTACCGATATAGGCCATCGGTTTATCTGACCATAATGATTCACGGAAATATCCGCGAGGTTTAATAAACCCACCGAAGTCCAATAATCCGGAATAAAATCCGCGGGAAGGCCATTTTCCGGACTCTCCCAGATAATCAATTCCGGTCCACAAGAATTGACCGAAGATAAATTTTTTATCACGGACAGCCTTCCATGCATCCAAATCATGCCGATTCTCGCTGCCAAAAATCACTCTTTTAGGATACTTTTTATGATCTGAGTCATACAAACTTTCGGTATAATTATATCCGGTAATATCCAAAGCACCCGGATAAGCCGTTTCATTCGACATGGCAACTCCGGCTAATCCAGCAGTCACAGGACGAGAGAGATCATATTTTTTAACTACAGCAACTAATTTTTTAGCGATATCTCCCAAACGATTAGCATCGGGTGCATCTTTCTTATACCCTCCAAAGATTGGCTGAGTGAATCCCGTGGCAGCACCACCGTCCAATACAGGATGGGAATACGGGTCGTTCGGGTAATCTACTTCGTTGCCAATGCTCCAGCCAAAGACCGAAAGATGATTCCTATCTCTTTTCACCATATCTGCCAAATCTTTTTCGCCCCATTCTTTGAAGAAATCATAAGTACCTTCAAAGCCGGGTGTTCCCACATTCCAACCTTCAAGCCATTTCCGTTTAGGAAATTCCCATTCGTCAAAAGCTTCGTTGAGTACTAGCATTCCTAGCTCATCGCATAATTCATATAAATCAGGAGCTTGAGGATTATGGCTTGTGCGTATGGCATTTACTCCGATTTCTTTTAAATTCAAAATCCGACGTCTCCACACTTCCCTCGGAACAGCAGCCCCCAACACTCCAGCGTCATGGTGCAAACAAACTCCTTTGACTTTCATCGACTTTCCATTCAGAGCAAACCCATTATCCGGATCGAACGAGAATGAACGGAAACCTGTAGTCGTGCTTGTCTGATCAATCACTTTTCCGTCTTTGAGCACGCTTGTCTTTAATGTATAGGATTGAGGGTGTTCAAGGCTCCACAATTGAGGATTAGTAACTTTTAGCGACAGCTCAATGGCGTTTTCCGCTTTTGCTTGCAAAGGAAGACTCCCTGACGTTTTAGCAACTTGTTTTCCATCAGGAGAAAACAATTCATTCACAACGCTCACTTTTGCGTTCGTATTCTGATTATTTTTTACCTGCACCTGCACCCGCAAGGCATAGCCATTCTTCTCTTTCTGAGGATGAGTGTATACTCCCCATTGAGCTATGTGAATCGGATTGGCGTATACCAACCATACATTCCGATATATTCCCGAACCGGTGTACCATCTTGAATCTGCCGATCTGCTGTGATCGACTCTCACTGCAACTACATTCTTCTTACCAAATTCAACATACGGAGTAATGTCGTACATAAAAGATATATATCCATTGGGACGGCTTCCCAGTAAATGTCCGTTCACAAATACATCACTCCGATTATAGACACCTTCAAAATAAATATATACCTTGTTTTTCTGTTCAGAAACCGGCACATTCAACTCTTTTCTATACCATCCTATTCCGCCGGGAAGATACCCTGTCGAACTGGCCAGAGTCGGACTTAATTGGCCTTTTACACTCCAGTCATGCGGAAGATCGACATTTTGCCAATTCTTCTCACTCAACTCCACCTTTTGTCCATCTTCAACATCTTTAAGAACAAACTTCCATCCCTTGTTGATCAGCTCAGGTTTGCCAAAAGGCACCTGTGCTTTTAAATTAATCCCTAAAAACAGGAAAAGGAATGATACTAAAATCGTCAGTTTCTGCTTTGTCATTTCGTCTTTTATTCTAATGTGTAAACAACCGTAACTACTGATTGCGGATTAATGGAAATCGATGATGCCGAAACATCCACAGCCGCTTCTAGCAGGTTACTGCTGGAATTTGTCGTATATCTTTTGATTGATTTTATTTTTGCATTCGTAATTTGGGTTTTTGCTTTAAATACCGTTGAATTTAGATTGGAATAAACGGCCACCAGGGTTTTTCCATCTTCCGAGAGATAAGCACTACCGAACAAGGTTTTATTTGTTCCGTTTATCTGCATATCCACCCGTTTGTATCCGGGACGAACAAATAAGCTGTAATTACCTAATACCCATAAAGTCTTCCCTGCAACGTGTGTCCCGCTTTCACGAATATCACCGTAATCGCCTCCGGCAGGAATCAGACGAATCAAATAAAATCTGTTTTTTTGACTATATCTCTCACAAGCCATACTTGTCCAATAAGACCAGGATGAGGCATTGGCATACACCATATCGCAATGGATAACCTTCGACATATACAGAGCAATGTCCATATAAGATGCATTATCATACCCTACAAATTCGCTGCTGCTGTAGCCGTCACCCAACATACTCCATTCAGTTTGATATACTTTCAGGTTTTTGGCAGTTGCACTCGCTTTCACCTGTGAACGGACACTAGTCAATGTGCTCCAATCACCATCCAGCCAGTAGCTGTGTCCGGCAATAATAGGAGCTACATGCTCCAAACCTCCGACATAATTCGAAGAAGAAGAATCAAACAGATCCTTGACAACATTTGAACGACCTACTTTGTCTGAGGTTTGTTCATATACATAATTCCATGCAGCTGCTTCTGCCAATAAAATCCTGGAAGACAGCCCTTTTTCAATAAATGCGCGATTTATTTCGGTGGCCAATGTTTTAATCTCGCTATTCTGCCATCCGGAACCTTCCTGATCCTTTCCATCCCAATTGTATTGAGGTTCATTAACCGGACTAACCAATGAAAAATCTATATTTTTATTGGTTTTAAAATACTCAACAACTGTAGCAATATAATTTGCAAAATCGTCATAAGCATCGGACTTCAAATTCGAGTATGCTCCCATTGCGGAATATCCTTTGCCATTTTGAGTCCAGTTAACCGGAGGTGTATTGCTAAACAATACAAACTGACTCACTCCGTAGTCTCTTGCCTTTTCGAGAAAATACTGCTGTCCTGCAGCCTTCGTCCAATCATACAGACCGGAAGAAGGATCTATAAAAGCCTCTGCTCTGCGTTCAATACTCTCGATATTGCTATCGTCGCCCTGCTGTGCTGTACCGCCACCTAAATTAAAACGCCAGCCAGAAAGTCCGATTCCTTCGGGTTGTCCGTTGGAAATCGTTTTTGAAAACAACAATTTGGCAATAGCAGACTTTTCGGTATCTGTCCAATATTGTCCGACATAATTAGGATCCCAGCAATCAGAGGCAGCAAAACTTTCAATTGTCTGATATGTTGTCGCTGGAGTGATAACCACATTCGAGGAATCGGTCGTTCCTGAAGAAGAGCCTCCTGCGTATGTTGGTTCCACATCCTTATTGCAAGACGTAAATAACAGTATCGACAAAGAAAAAATTGACAAAAACAGTTTTTTCATAAAATTCAATTAATTAATCTTTCCCGAATACGTATCTTATGCTGATACGTATCCGGGAAAAACATTAGTTACTACTTAGAAGTTCGGGTTTTGCTCGATACTTCCGTTAGACATGGTCACTTCCGAATTAGGAATAGGAAATAATAAGTCTCTCGTTTCTTGAAAATTGATTCCCTTATCACTACTTTCTCCAGAATTTGTTGTTTCATATTTGTCAGTAGAAGTCACTGTATTGTAAAGAACAAATGTTCCGGTTTTACCCATAACATTGCACAATGCCTTCTTTCCATTAGTATCTGTCCATCGGCGCAAATCATATAGACGTTGGTGTTCGCAAGCCAACTCTAAACGTCTTTCCAAGCGGATAGCATCACGAAGACTTGTACCGGTAGCAGTCACATCAGGTAGGTCAACTCTTTCTCTAACTAAATTCAAAGCGCCTTGAGCTTTGCTGTCATCTCCTAGAAGATTTGCGGCTTCAGCATACATAAGAAGCACATCCGCATACCTCATTAATCGATGATTCAATGGATTGTGAGCTGCATCATAAGGAGACGGGCGCAAATCATGAGGCACATAGAATTTTCGGTTAATACGAGCTGATTTATGTTTTGCCGGTGATATTGTATAATTAGAACAGTCTATATTATCATCTTTATAAGTATCGCCAGGAACAGCTGCACCATTCTTCACAATCGTCCATTTTAGACGGATGGAATCACCTGCATTTTTGAAAGCATTTTCCAGATTACTTGTCGGAAGTCCCCAAGACCAGCCGGAATCATCGCGAGAACCCGAAACCACACACAAACGACCACCTAAACTATAGCTGATATCAGAATTATATTGTACTTCAAATATAGACTCAGCACTGTTGTTATAAGCTACCGCCCAAACATTTCCAAAATCAGGAAGAAGAGAATATTCTCCACTACTTATCAATTCTCCAAGAATATCTTCTGCCTCTTGATATTTTTCCTGATAAAGATAAACCTTACCTAAATAGGCCATCGCAGCACCTTTCGTGACTCTTCCCAGATCGGAAGAAGCATATTCGCTCTTCAAGGGAAGATACTCAATAGCATCTTTTAAATCTTGTTCTATCTGAGCATAGGTTTCTGAAGTGGTAGCACGTGTAATACCAACAACTTCATCCGGAGTTTTTTCTTCCAGAATAATTGGTACACCGCCAAAATTCTTCACTAATTCAAAATACTGGAAAGCACGGATAAACTTCGCTTCTGCAATCATGCGGTTTTTTAAAGTCTCATCGCTTATCGGAGAGGAGGGAACACGGTTGATTACAATATTACAACGCAATATTCCTCTATAACGATAATTCCAAAAGTTAGTCAAAATACCATCCGTTTTTGGATTATTATAATGAGCTATTTCTTTCCACCCATCTTGCGACTGTGTCGTATTTCCCATCCATTCGTCATCAGTTGCCATATCAGAAGCAAGATAAAATGCCCCTACTTGCCACCAATCGTCATAAAATACAGATTGGTAACAGCCTGCAACTTGTTTCAAACATTCTTCTTCTGTCTGGAAATAGGTGTCCAAGTTTTCTTGCCCCAAGACTGGTTGATTCAGAAAATCAGAACAACTTGTTGCGCTTAATAAAAGAGCGCTACTTAACAAGCATATTTTGAATAAATTTTTCATTGGTCAGTTTTTTAGAAATTAATGTTTAATCCCAACAAGAATGATCTCGGATTTGGATAGGCAATACCATCCACTCCGGCCGATGTAACACTTCCCATCGCAGCACGCTCCGGATCCATTCCTGAGTATTTTGTAATTGTAAATAAGTTCTGAGCCGAAGCCGAAACTCTGACATGATATTGTCCAACAACTGATTTGGGCAAGGTATATCCCAATTGCAATAATTTACAACGGAAATAAGAACCATTTTCTACAAAGAATGAAGAAACAGTCGTATAGTTTTTGTTGTAATCATTAGCTGACAGGCGAGGGATTGTCGTACTTGTACCTTCTCCTCTCCATGCTTTATAATAAGCCTCTGTATACACATTCTGGTCGTTCAAGCCTGAAAGGAAACTAGCTTTTGCACTATTAAAGATATCATTTCCTAAAGTTCCATAGAAATTAGCAACTAAGTCAAAATCTTTGTAGCCAAGATTCATATTAAAACCAATCATCAAATCAGGAAATGCATTTCCAAGCCAGGTTTTGTCGTTCGCATCAATCTTTCCATCATGATTCAAATCTTTGAAACGAATATCTCCCGGTACTGCTTTAGATTGCAACAAATCTCCTGTTTCACTTGTATGGCTATTAATTTCTGTTTGATTTTGAAATAATCCATCCGCTACATAACCATAAAAACGGCTGATCTCGCCTCCGGCAACATTCTTGATTGCATAATCACCATTGAAATATCCTCCCCAGATTGGCTCATCGGAAGCAAATTTAACAGCTTTATTCTTCACTCCTGAGAGATTCAGTCCAAGATCATATCTGAAATCACTAATTTTATCACGATAAGAAACAGAGAACTCCCATCCTTTAGCTTCCATGCTTCCAATATTATTCCAAACAGAATTAGGATATCCAAGAATCAGAAGGTTATCTTTCTTCATCAACATATCATGCGATTTTTTCAAAAAGACATCTGCTGTTATGTTCAGTTTATTTTTAAACATGGTAACATCCACTCCCAAGTTGTAGTCTTCGACTGTTTCCCATTTCAGATTCGCATTACCCACCTGACTAATCGTTGTTCCAACATACCGATCGGCATCACTTCCATACACATAATCGGCGGAGCTTATGAGATTGATATATGCATCCGAATCAATTGCCTGATTACCTACTCGTCCCCATCCGGCACGAATTTTCAGATTCTGAAAGAACTTTTGATCTTTCATGAAACTCTCTTCTGATAATCTCCAGGCAACAGACATTGCAGGGAAAACCGCATATTTGTTTCCGGTCGGGAATTTTGAAGAGCCATCCCGACGAATAGAACCTGTCAAATAATATCTATTATCATAATTATACATTACACGTCCCAAAAGAGAGACCAATGTCAGATAAGAATTTGTTCCGGAAGCTTTCGGATTTAATGTTCCGGCATTCACATATTGCAAATCTTCCACATTGCTCGGAACCCCGTCACGAGATCCGGAAAGCCAGTACGTACCTTCTTTTTCCATAGTAAACCCAAACATCGCATTCACATTATGCTTTTGATTGAAGGTTTTCATATAGTTAAGTGTATTTACCCAATTCCAGTTCGCCCAGATATAGGAAGTTCGGGATGCAGTTGCAGTTGTATTTTGTTCCAAGTTATCTATATAGAATAACGGAGAGAATGAGTCACTCATGCGAGCACTTGCATTAATACCAAACTGAGACCGTACGGTCAATTCTTTGATTGGATTATAACTTAAATAAGGATTCATCATCAAGCCATACTCATTGCTATGAGAGGACAAACGAGCAATTGCTGCAACCGGATTCCAAACCTGATTGTGATAGGAACGAGCATAATTATTATACTTGTTGTCTTCCCATTCACTTTCGGGACGAAAAACAGGTGTTGTTGGATCCATAGCCATTGCATCCCACAATTTATTAGGCGTATCCTCCCAGTTTTCATACCGAGGAGCAAAGTCAACACCGAATTTCACTTTATCGCTAAATTTATAATCCATATTAAAGCGTCCGGTAATACGTTCCCAGTAGCCATAATCGTATTGAGAACCTTCACGGAAATACCCTAAGCTTCCACTATAAGTTACTTTATCATTTCCTCCCTGAAAACCGATATTATATGTTTGTTTGTAGGCATAACGATTGACGACCTGTTTCCACCAATCGGTTTGGGTAAGATTGTCTATATTTTCATTCGCATTCCAACGAGCTTCACCATCATATCCATCATTGGAATATCTTTCAATATAAGTTTTCTTATAAATTTCAGCATTGGCAACATCCGGTTTTTTCAATGTACTAACCCCAAAAGAAGCACTGGCGGTAAACATCGTCTTGCCTGTTCCTCCTTTTTGGGTTGTGATAATAATGACACCATTGGAAGCACGTGTACCATAAATTGCAGTTGCAGAAGCATCTTTCAAAACTTCAATACTTTCAATATCATCTTGATTCAAAAAATTCACATTCGAACCGACAATCATTCCATCAACCACATAAAGCGGATCCGAACCATTTACAGTTGTAACACCACGAATGATCACGCGGGGAGTAGCTCCTGGGCCACCTCCACCGGTCACCTGAACTCCGTTTGCTTTTCCCTGCAGAGAATACATTACATTTCCTGAAGTTTGAGTTTTAACGTCATCTCCCTTCAAAGAAGTAATTGAGCTGGTCAAATCACTCTTTTTAGCTACACCGTAGCCAATCACAACTACATCGTCGAGGATTTTATTGTTTTCTTTCAACTTTATATTTACTGTTCCTGAAGCAGCTTTCACTTCCTGTGGCACGTAGCCAACCATGGAGAAAGTCAAAGTACTCCCCTGGGGAACATTCGATAAACTAAATGCTCCATCCAGGTCAGTTACTGTTCCGATAGTTGTTCCCTTTACATGAACCGTTACCCCAATTAACGATTCGTTATCTGTGGCGGACAAGACCTGCCCGGTAACCGTCAGTTTGGATTGTGCTACCAGCAATAAAGGACATAGTAGCAACATGAATATTAATATTCTTTTCATGGATGTTATTATTTATTGTTTAATTTTTCAGATATAACTTAGAACGTTTCAGGTGAGTATCAAACTTGAATATATAAGTTCCGGTAGTTTTAATTGTCCATGAGCCTGGATTTTCTCCACCATTGGAAACATTGGCTTCCGGATCATCTGATCTGTCCCATCTCCAGAAAGGTTCCGGCCACCAGCCCCAAGTATGTTTCGGACCGATAATAAATCCGATTGTATTGCCTGCAGTCAAAGACATTTCCACTGAAAGGAGATATTTATTATCTGAACTCTGCGTAAGGATCAGCGGATTTTGCGGACTCCAGGTGCCGGCATTCGGTATACCTGTTCCGATTAATCCGATTTGCAATGGAATGGTTCCATCCGTATCATTACTTCCGTTCAAATACATTGTAGACCCAATCGCAACCGGTGTATCGGTTGGAGTATATGTATTGACACTATATTCCCCTGATTGCACATTAAAGGTGATTACGTAATATCCTACTGTTGGAAGAACAATTGCTTCAGAAACACTCGGATCATCCGTTAAGAGCGCACTATTATCCGGATCTTTTCCAAAACAGATAGGGTCAAAAGAGGTCTTTTGCGGAATAAAACGAATCTTTGTTCCTGCAGCTTCCGAATAATAGCGGGCACGATAAGTGTAAGCTGCGGTTCTTTCGATTAACATCGGCACACCAAATATATCACTTGTCAGTTGTGACTCATTATCGACATCTGTCAAATACATTTTAGCAAAATCAGGCATCGCTGACACTGTAATTTTACTGGATGTAGTAGACTCTAAACCTGACTTATCTACAGCTCTTAATTTTAATGAATATGTAGCAGCAGTGGAAGGTAGTTGAATAGATTCACTGAAAGAAAGTGTTGTTCCTGATGTAAATCCAGCCGTAATTGTATTGGAATAATTAATCTCAGGAATGGATACCGTCACAGAATCTAGCGCTTTATCATCGCTTACTGTGAATTTAAGATTTAGTTTTGTCTGATCTTTGATCAATACCGTTAAAGCAGTATCCGGTGCAGAGGTAAAGCTTGGCGCAATAAAATCCCCATCCATCGTGACTTGATAAGTAGCAGTCGTTTGTCTGCCGCCGATATCAGTCACTGTCAAAACCACCGGATAGGAAGAGCCACTAAGACTGTCGGCTAAAGTATATTTATAAGCCAACTGGTATGAATGAGTGAGCGTATCACGAGAAGGTTCAATCGTTTTGTCCAGATAAAAGTTAGAATTATTCAGATTTATAGATTGAATCCCATCATTATCTGAGATGGTCGCCAAAAACGTAACCTCCCGGCCAGGCTCAGACTTGATGTGAGCAGCAGATAAACTGATGACCGGCGTTTTTCCGTCAACATCTGCATACTTTTCGTTACTATTGCATCCCCAAAGAGCAATAACAGAGAAAAGCACAAATAAAGCATAAGTTTTTAATCTCATGGTGAGTAGAATTTTAGAATTATTAATAAAATAATGATTTGCAAATGTAGTGGATTACTGACAAGGGGTCAGACTGAAATTCATCAACTATAGCATATTATTTCGTCAAAATACGAGGGTTAATTCATCAAGTAAATTAGTATTACTATATTTACAGACAATTATTCTTTCTCATGAGACAAACATTAACCATTCTTCTATTACTGACCTATTCCTTATGCTGGCCTATTGAATATAAAATCCAGCGTTTGGGACTTGAGAACGGACTGTCGAATAATTACATAAAAAGCATTACACAGGACCATAAGGGATATATCTGGATTGCAACTGAGTCCGGATTAAATCGTTTCGACGGAAATCAGTTTCGGATTTTCAAGAGGTCAAAAACAGACCCGTATACATCTATCAGTGCAAATGAATTAAACTGTGTATATGCCGACAAATGGTCGGATTCCATTTGGATAGCCACGCAAAGAAACGGATTAAATGTATTTGACTGCAGAACAGAATCTTTCAAATGGTTTCAACACTCAAACAGCCAAACATCCATTTCTACAAATGATGTAACAAGCATTACGAACTCCAGAGATGGGAACCTGTGGATTACCACTTATCATAGAGGATTTAACTATTTTAACAAGAAGACAGGTCAATTTACCCGTTTTAATCGGGAAACTCTTCCTAAATTACCAGACAACGGCATTTGGTCTATGACCGAAGATTCTAAAGGGATTTTGTATATGGGCCATGTCAACTCAGGATTCACAACCTACGATAGAAAAAACAATATTTTAAAAAATTATCTGTATTCCAGTGTGTCTCCATCCTCTATTCCGTCGAACGAAATCACGGTAGTTTTTCTAGATAAAGCCGGCTATGTGTGGCTAGGGACTCCGAACGGATTAGCACTCTTCAATACCCAAAGCCATACTTTTCAGGTCTTTCGGCACGAAGTAGACAAAAGCTCCTCCCTGATTTCCAATTCCATCATGAGCATCAATCAACTCTCGGACGGCAGGATGATTATAGGGACACAGAAAGGAGGAATTAGCTTATTCAATCCGGAAAAAATCTACCTGCAAAATAATGCAGAACTTGACTGTCAGAATATGTATAGTGGTGAACTTGAAAACACACTATCGGAAGAAACTATTCAAGCTATTTTTCAAGACAAATACGACAACATCTGGATTGGGACGTACGGAGGAGGAATTAACTTTATCAGCAAAACTCCTACCCTCTTCACCGTTTGGAAATACCGTCCTATCATTGGAAATTTAAACAGTTTAAGCAACAAGACGGCTTGGGGCACATGCATCGACAATGAAGGAAGAGTATGGGTCGGGACAGATGGAGGCGGCATCGATCTGTTTGAAAAAGGACAAAAAATAAAGAACTACAACAAGAGTAATTCAACATTAACAGACAATGCTATTCTTGCGGCAAAAAAGGATAGAGATGGAGATTTGTGGTTTGGGACTTATATGGGAGGAGTCAATATTTTTTCTAATTCGGCTCAATCGTTTTCTCATTTAGACATCGGACAAACGAAAGATATCCGGTGTTTTGCGGAAGACTCAAAAGGGCAAATCTGGATTGGCACAAGTTCCGGAATTTTTGTTTATAACAAGCAGACTAAATCTGTAATAAACTACAACAAAAGGCAGAAAACACTCCCGGAGGATTTAGTGCGAAGTATATACCATGACCGGAATGGACATGTATGGGTCGGTTTTTTTGGCGCAGGATTATCTGTTTACGACCAGAATATGAAATGTGTAAAAATTTTCGACACCGACAATAGCCTTCCGTCCAATATGATAACCTGTATTTCGGAGGATCACAAAGGGAATGTCTGGGTCGGAACAGGAGAAGGGTTAGTAAAGTTTAGTTCCGGAGACAAGATTGAAAAACTGGCTCTTTTTGATGAAAGAGACGGAATATCGGACAGTCACATCCAAGCCTTGACAACGGATGAGAACAACAACATCTGGTTCTCAACATTTAGCGGTATAGGGGTTTACCTATCCAAAGGATCAATATTCTATAGTTTTAATCATTTCGATGGTATCCCGAATGGTAGTTTCATGGCAGGAGGAGTTACACAAGCAGGAGATGGACGCATCTATTTCAGCGGACAAAATGGAATATGCTCATTCATGCCTCATTCTCTCCTGCAAAACACAGAAATCCCGGCTGTGACAATCACCGGATTTAAAGTATACAATCACAAAGTAGAGAATCAGTCAGGCTATATCGATCTCCCTGTTCAAAGCGAGATGCACCTTTCTTATCTCCAAAACACCTTTAATATATCATTTAACGTAATGAATTTTGCATTACAAAATCGCGTGGAATACAGATATATGCTCAAAGGTCTTGACAACAAATGGTATAACAATGAGAATGGAACAAATATAACCTTCCGGAATATTCCTCCCGGAAAATACGAGATCTTGATTAGCGCTCGCAGTCGCAACCAAAATTGGGATGATAAATACACTTCCCTCGAAATCATCATTCATCCGCCTTTTTGGCTTAGTTGGTGGGCCAAAGTCCTCTATGGCTTGATCATTTTTGTTATCATCATATTTGTCATCATTTTTCTCCAAAGAAAGATAAACCTTGAGAACATGTTGATCATCGAGAAAAGGAGCCACCAGAAGGAACAAGAACTTCATGCCGAACGTTTAAGTTTTTTCACGAACATTGCTCATGAGCTCCGGACTCCGCTCACTCTAATATTAGGACCTTTAGAAGACTTACGTGTCGATTCGGAATTAGACAAAAAACAAATCTCTAAAATTACAACCATTCATAAGAGCGTATCACGCTTACTACGGTTAATCAATCAAATATTGGATTTTCGAAAATCAGAGGCGCAGGACAATCGCCTGGAGGTGAGAAAGCAAAGCCTCAAAGAATTAATTCTTGAGATTGGAAATAAATACAAGGATCTCAATGCCAATAACAAAATTGACCTCAAAATTGCCATAGAAGAAGGAGACTACGAGATTTTCTTTGACAAAGAGATTCTAACGGTCATTTTAGACAATTTAATATCCAATGCTTTAAAATACACTGAGCAAGGAGAGATTATTTTAAGTCTCAATAACTCTCAAAAAGGAGAGGATCTGTTTTGTCGGATTGAAGTAGAAGATACCGGAATAGGCATTCCTGAGTCTTCTTATGCCAAGATATTTGAACGATATTATCAAGAAGCGACCATTTTCCAAAAATCGGGAACCGGAATCGGATTAGCCATTGTCAAAAACCTGGCAGAACTTCATCACGCAGAGATAGACTTAAGCAGTAAGGTAGGAGAAGGATCCAAATTTACGTTACTCCTCAACAAATACGAAACATACCCGGAAGCAATTCATCTGCCCGAGCTCGAGCCCGAACAGATCGAAGAGAATAATGAAGAAGAGATTGTTCCAATAAATTCTCAAGAGGTCTTAGACAGCAACAAATCAGCCATACGTATTCTTGTTGTCGAAGATGATGAGGACATTAATAACTATATTGTAGAATCGCTATCTTCAGACTTCGTTGTTGAATACACCTTTGATGGAAAAAATGCATTGGCGAAAGTACATGCAACAAAACCCAACCTCATCATCAGCGATATTATGATGCCGGAGATGGATGGATTTGAATTTACGAAACGCCTTCGGGAAAATGAGGAAACAAGTCAGATTCCAATTATTCTGCTCAGTGCAAAAGATACAATCTCCGATCGCTCTAAAGCCTACGCATTGGGGGTAGAATCATACATCACAAAACCATTCAGCACCAACATGCTGAGAAACAGAATATTCAACATTCTCAAATCTCGCAAATCGTTAATCGATGCAATCAGAAACACCTCTACGACAAAATCGGATCAATTTTTACAATCGCTGGATCAACTCGATAAAGAAATGCTCGATAAAGTGGTGTCGATTATAGACAATCATATTGATTCCATCCAGTTAGATGTAAAATTTATTGCAGACAAGATGCACATGAGCCATTCGACATTATACAGAAAGGTTAAATCGATAAGTCATCTGTCGGTGAATGAACTCATCCGGAAAATTAGAATAAAAAAGGCAGAAGAGCTCTTATTGAGTGGCAAATACAGTATTTCTGACGTAACATTTATGATAGGAATGAACAGCGTTACTTATTTTCGGAATTGTTTCAAAGAAGAATTCGGGATGGCGCCTTCAGAGTATTTAAAACAAATGAAGGAAAAAAGATCCGGATCTAAAAACTAAATCCAGGTCAAACACATTAAACTTTATTTGGCTTTCCTTGAATCGAAAAAATGAGATTGAAGAAAATCCATAAACCTATCTTTATAAGTATCAGACACCGGAATATACTCTTTCCCAAAAACAATACAATTCCGTTCGATGGTCTGCACTCGTTCCAGATTAACGATAAAAGATCGGTGAACTCGCATAAATCGGCTTTCCGGCAATTTGTCCTCCAGCATTTGCATGCTCATCAGTGAGCTGACAGGTTCTTTCACTCCATCGAGAAAAAACCGGACATAATCTTTCTGATTTTCGATGTAGAGAATCTGATTAAAACTAATTTTTTCCATCCGATGCCCTGATTTGATAAAAATACTCGAGGTCTGCACATCCGATGAACCTGCCGATGAATAGTTCTTCAATTGAAACCATTCCATCGCCTTATTTGAGGCTTCTAAAAACTCAGCATAGCTAATAGGTTTCAGCAAATAATCGAGTGCATTGAGTCGATATCCCTCAATGGCATATTGACTGTAAGCGGTAGTAAAAATAACACGGGTATCTCCGGTTATTGTTTTGGAGAAATCCAATCCGGTTATCTGAGGCATATTAATATCCAGAAACAAAAGATCAACCGCCCTCGTTCGTAAAGTTTCCAGCGAATCCAGAGGATTCTCAAAGGCCGCCTCTAACTCCAGGAATGGAGTTTGTCTCACATAGGATTTCAACAAATCGACAGCCAACGGCTCATCATCAATGACAACACATCTAAGTTTCATACTGAAAGCTTTTTTATTCTAAAAATCAATTCTCAACAAAGCATAGAAACTTGCAGACCGGAGTTCCGTAAAAAACTGATGCTTCCCGGGATAAAGTAGCTCTAACCTTCGTTTAAGATTCTCAAGACCAATACCGGAATTTCCTTTTTCTATTTTATTGTTATTCTCAGAAACACTGTTTTCCACAGTACAAAGGACACCTGAATCAGGATATATATATATTTTTATATCAATAAAACCAGTTTCTGCATTTCCTCCGGCATGTTTAAACGCATTTTCAATCAACGTGATAAAAAGCAGCGAAGCAATAGTATTGTTGCCTCCATGATTCTGAATATCTACATGAAGCTGCATATTCGAGCTTAGCCGAAGCTTCATCAAATCGATATAGTTTTGAGAAAACTCCAATTCCTTGTCAATGGGAACAAACTTGGTATCATTGTCATAAAGCACGTATCGCAGAAGATTACTCAAACGGTGAACAGAATCCTGCGCCTTGCCCTGATCAATTGCAATAAGCGAATAAATATTATTCAGCGTATTAAAGAGAAAATGAGGATTAAGCTGACTACGCAGATTTCTCAGGTCGGCTTCGAGCTGTCCGCTCCGGACTTGCTCATATTTAATCGAATCGCCATACCAACGCGTGGTCATTTTCATCGCAACACTCAGTCCAACAACAAAGACATAGAGCAAATAGTTTGAAAAAATCATCATTCCCAACGGAGGTCCGGGAGGATGATGAAAACCTCCTGCACGCATCATTTTGGGAAAATAAGGAGCTACTAACAGATCCTGAAGCATGGAATGCAACAATCCGAGTCCGGCAATCAACAACACATTGCAAATTACAAAGCGGGCAAACTGCTTGCGATAAAGAAACCGCTCAATCAGAAACAAATAATTGACATAAAAAATAATGGCCAGAATAGCCGTCCGAACAAAATAGGAAAAATAAGCACCTCTATCCAACTCTCCGTCCTTCAACATGATGTAGACAGGCACCAGAAGAATTATTAACCAGACGAAAACATGCAGAAAAAGTTTCAGAAGATTTTTCATAGCCTTATTTTATACGATTCGTTTTTAATTTCGACTGTATAGAATCCCTCTGTGTCTCTGTAATCAACGACTTTGATAATTCTGTAAACAGCAGACACGTTTCGGGGGCTCTATTATTCATAGCGCAAAGCATCAATCGGATCAAGATCAGCCGCTTTTTTTGCCGGATACCAACCAAAAAAGATTCCGGTAGCAGTACACACAACAAAAGACAAAACTACAGTATAAACTTCGATATCTATCGGCCAGGACAAAATATTTTTTACAAGAAAAGAACTTCCTATCCCTAAAATAACGCCAAGAATACCTCCTGTAACACTTAAAAGAATAGATTCGATCAGAAATTGCATGAGAATATCCACTCCTTTTGCTCCTATCGACATTCGCAACCCAATTTCTCTTGTTCGCTCGGTAACCGATACATACATGATATTCATAATTCCGATGCCGCCCACCAATAAAGATATACCGGCAATACATGCCAGGAGAATGGTCATCATGTCGGTGGTAGAACTCATCATGGTAATCAATTCTTTTTGAGAACGAACATTAAAGTCATCACTGTCATTAGCTCCTATTTTATGTCTTTCCCGCAATATTGATTTAATCCCTGATATTGCTTTGTCAGTAGCATCCTCCGATACAGCCGACACGGATATCGACTGAATATAAGTGATGGCAAGAATACGTTTCATGACGGTGGTATAAGGTGCCAGAATCAAGTCATCCTGATCCTGTCCCATCGTGTTGTCTCCTTTTGATTTCAACACGCCGATGATACGGAAAGGAATTTTATTGAATCGAATCGTTTGTCCGACCGGATCTTCTCCGTTCTTAAACAAATTCTCAACCACGGTCTGACCAACTACACACACTTTCGCCGCAGCTCTGACATCCGCATCCGAGAACATCTCCCCATCCTGAATCGTATATTTACGAATATCCAGATAAAGAGGATTGACTCCATACACATTTGTCGGCGTATTATTCGCTCCAAAAATAGCCTGACCGGAAGACGAAACCTCCGGAGAAGCAGCAGTAATATATTGAGCCTGCTCTGAAATTGCTTTATAATCTTCCAGTTTTAGGGTCTGCATATCGCTCGAACTTTGACGAACACCCCCGAAATCCCCACTTCCGGGACGAATATTAATCATATTAGATCCCATCGTAGAAATTTGTGATTGGATACTGTGTTTGGAACCTTGCCCGATAGCAAGCATAGAGATCACAGCAGCCACGCCGATAATAATACCCAGCATCGTCAGAAACCCACGAAATTTGTTTCCGGCAAGAGCTCTCAGCGCAATTTTAAAAAGATTGACAATATTCATAAGAGTTTATATTGAATAAGAGCTTATCAGTAGGCTCCTAATTAGTTGTAAGTTATACATCTATAAAACACGAAAGATAAGAAACATATAAATTTATATACATTAAAACAGTACTATTGAATCACTTAAGTGAATATGCATAATCAGCCGCAAGCACACACCTTGATATACTGATCATAAAAAATAGGACGAATCAGAGATATACAGTTAATTGTATAGGATGATTTCTTATAGTATATCCTTCTTAACAACAGATGAAATAGCCTCTCTGAGTATTGAAAATCCAATATTAAAAACATTTCATCATTAACCTTAGAACTTATTGGATATGCTCTACAAGGCAGGTTGTTACACCAACTTAGCGTAATATAATGGATTTCGGCTTCTGGCTATCCAAGCTTAGTCTTCTTTAGGCAATGCCGCTAGTACATCCTTGGCAGAGCGAATATTTTTATTGTATGTATCTTCTTTGATTCGACCATCACCAATGACGATGTTCCGACTACTGAAATGAGCCAGTTCCGGATTATGCGTTACAAAAATAATGGTACGTTTCTCTTCAAAATAAAGCCGTTGCATCAACGTTAAGATCTCAAAAGAAGTGCGCGTATCGAGATTTCCGGTTGCTTCATCGGCGAGGATAATTACGGGTTCATTCACCAAGGCACGGGCAATAGCCACGCGTTGCTGCTGTCCTCCTGACATTTGATTTGATTTGTGATTGAGCCTATCTCCTAACCCGACATCTTGCAATGCCCGTATGGCTCGTTGGTGTCTTTCTTTCGAGGAAATAGACGGATTATACATCAGGGGAAGTTCCACATTCTCAACAGCAGTCGTTTTAGGCAGAAGATTATAAGACTGAAATATAAAACCAATTTTTCGGTTGCGTAGTGTAGCCCGATCATTCTTTCCCATTTTTTTGACCGAAACCCCATCCAAAAAGTATTCACCGTGAGTGGGTGTATCCAAACACCCCAAAATATTCAACAAAGTAGATTTTCCCGAACCACTTGTTCCCATAATAGTCACAAACTCTCCTTCGAAAATAGAGAAATCAATACTTCGAAGAGCATGAACAGTTTCTTCCCCTACGACAAAGTCTCGCTTGAGATCTACAACTTTTATAATTTCTTTAGGCATATTCAATTGATCTACTATTGAAAAAGACAAGTGTCTCTGGAATTCCATTTCGGCACTTGTCTTAAACGGGTTATATGAAATGATGTATGCTTTTTATATCATCTTCTTCCTTCACCTTGTTGAGGCTGTTTCCGGTCACCGCCAAACTGACCCGGAATACCCCAGTCATTCAAGTGTTTCCGGAGATGTTCCTGAGGTGCTCTTTGAGCATCAAAAACAATGCGGATAGTACGTGCTCTTCCGTCAATGGCTACGTTTTTGACACCATCCATTCCCAATAATTTTTTCCGAAGAGCTGCTTTTGACATCTTGGATTTAGTGTATTGGTAGGTCTGAGTCGTATAACTCCTTTTGGAACCTACATCCGAATTCTTTTTATCTTGTTGGGTAACCTCAGGCCTTCCATTTTGAGGATTATGAGGTTGTTGAGCAAAAGCGCTACTACTAATTCCTAACAATAAAGCGAATGACACAGTCAATAAAGTCTTTTTTTTCATAAAGTTGTATATTATAATGTATTACTTATTTTTTATTTTTATTTTCTCCGGGACGTTTCGGCATGAAAGGGCTCGCTTCCGAAGATCCTTTATTTGCCTTCTCCTGAGGTAAAACTTCCGTTACACCGACTATAACTTCGTCCCCAACAGATATACCTTCTTTTATCTCGGTTTTAATACCGTCCGATACTCCGATTGTTACTAATCTGGGAGTTATTCTGTTTCCTGATTTCACCCAAACTACTTTCTGTTTAAGGTTCTTCGAATCTGCCTGAATCACCGGATCCATCTTCATATCTTTCATTTTTTTCATCTGGCTGGCATCGGGAGTGAATCTGAAAGCTTTCGCCGGCACGGTTGTAACACCTGATTCTTCCAAAGTATATATGTTTGCACTTGCGGTCATTCCCGGTTTGAGTTTCAAATCCGGATTCGGAGCTTCAATCACAACCTGATACGTTACCACATTCGATGTCGTTGTTGCTTCCAATCTCACTTGAGAAACTTTTCCTTCGAAAATATCATCCGGATAAGCATCTACCGTAAATGTAACTCGTTGCCCGTCCTTGACACCACCGATATCAGCCTCGTCAACATTCGCAATGACGCGCATTTTTGTCAAATCATTTGCAATCGTAAACAATGTCGGAGTACTGTAAGATGCAGCCACCGTCTGCCCTTCTTCCACAGCTCTCGATATCACCACGCCATCAATTGTCGAATAAATGGTGGCATACCCCAGATTGGTTTGTGCAGTCACAACAGCGGCTTTCGAAGCAGTCACTGCAAGTTTTGCAGTTTCATAGTCCGTCTGAGCTGTTTCCCAGTCTACTTTGCTGATAGCCTGTTTTTGCCACAACATTTTCTGACGCTCATAATTTCGTTTTTGGTTTTCGAATGTCACTTGCTTTGTTTGAAGTGTTGCATTGGCATTCTCGAGTGCCGACTGAAGAAGTTTTTTGTCAAGTTCAGCCAGGATCTGTCCTTTCTTCACAACAGAATTGTAATCTACATAAATTTTGGAGATAATTCCTGAAACCTGTGTACCAACTTCCACAGATTTAATCGCTTCCAAAGTTCCTGTAGCCGTGATAGCTGTTGAGATAGAATCTTTTGCGACTCTTACTGTGTCCAGTTTCACTTCAGATTCCTTGCTGCCTCTAAAAAAGAGGAGACAGACACCCCCAATTAATGCAATCAGTACAACAGCAAAAATGGAATATTTCTTCAATTTTTTATTCATCTATTATTCATCCTTTTAGTCTGTTCAATCATAGAGTTATGGACTGTCCCTGATAGAAATTCAGAAGCTTCATACTTAGCAGAGCAGTGTATTTTGCCTGTAACAGTTCCTGTAACGCATTTGAATAGTTGTTCTTCTGAGTCAGCAAATCGACCGTATTTTTCATACCAAGCTTATATTGTTCCTGAAGCAGATCATAACTCAACTTCGTAGACCTTACCTGATCTTGCGCTGCCATATACTTACTCTGACCGGCCACAACATCCTGATAGAGCCCTTCAATGGTTTTCCAGAGCGTTTTTTTCGTATCCTGCAATTCCAGTTCAGCGGTCTTAATTTCTAAATCTGCTTTTTGCACATTCGATTTGTTCTGCCGGTTATCAAAAATGGGTATACTAACAGTAAGT
>JASGFJ010000019.1:0-89539 GCA_047605645.1 Dysgonamonadaceae bacterium
CAGGTAATTTAAAACCGAAGAATGGAAACTGAAAAGAAATCGTTAAAGAAAAAGCATCCCGCAACCTGGGTGCCAACTGTCTATTTTGCAATGGGCTTACCGTTCGTAGCTTTATCAACAGCATCAGCCCTGATGTTCAAAAACTTAGGAATTTCCGACACACAAATTGCTTTCTGGACATCGCTCATCATGCTTCCATGGACCCTGAAGCCTCTGTGGAGCCCGATATTGGAGATGTTCAAAACAAAAAAGCATTTTGTGGTAGCCACCCAGTTGGTGACCGGAATCACCTTCGGCCTCATCGGTTTCTCGTTGCATCTCCCCGATTTTTTTACGTATTGCATCGCCTTGATGGCAATCATCGCATTCAGCGGCTCCACTCACGATATTGCTACGGTGGGAATATACCTCAATGAACTTTCACCCGAAGACCAAGCGAAATATGTAGGCTGGCAGGGTGCATTCTACAACATAGCCAAAATCTTTTCAGGAGGCGCATTGGTGTATATAGCAGGCAAACTCGAAAAAGAACTAGGTGTAGTGAACGCATGGTTCACCGTGATGTGCATCTACGGAGCAGTGATGGTGCTCCTGGCAATTTACCATTCCCGAATACTGCCATCGGGAGGCGCCACCAAAGAAGTAACCTCACTGAAAGAAGGGTTGGAAACGCTTAAAGATGTAGCCGCCACCTTTTTTCAGAAAAAGGGTATCATATTAAGTGTGCTCTTCGTCATCTTCTACCGCTTTGCCGAAGGTTTTGCCATCAAGATAGCACCTCTATTCTTTAAAGCCGACCGATCTGACGGTGGATTAGGGCTGTCTACATCCGAAATAGGAATGGTGTATGGTATTTTTGGAGCTGCCGCATTCGTGCTTGGCTCTATCCTGGCAGGATATTACACTTCTTCCCGGGGACTAAAAAAATCTCTCTTGACCCTATGTGCCGCATTCAACATTCCGTTCGTCATGTACGCCTTGTTGGCATGGTTTCAACCAGGAAGTCTGTATATTATTTCGGGTGCCGTAATCCTCGAATACTTCGGATATGGATTTGGATTCGTCGGACTTATCCTCTACATCATGCAACAAATTGCCCCAGGAAAATACAAAACTGCCCATTACGCCTTTGCCGATGGCATTATGGCTCTTGGTTTTATGCTACCTTCGATGATCAGCGGATTTTTCAGCGATATGTTCGGATACAAGACTTTCTTCCTCTTCGTACTGAGCGCAACCATCCTGTCTTTTGTAGTAGCAATCTTGGCTCCATTTCATCATCCAGAAACAAGAAAAGAATAAATTGCCTTAAAAGAAGGCATATTTACTCTATCCAATATTTGTAAAAATATAGAAGATAATTACCCACATTACACCAATGGATAAATTATCCCCAATCACACAAAATGTATTCTAAAAATTGTCCACCCGTTTTCCGAATAAAAATCAAAACGGAAGTGGTGGTTCATCAATACTTCGCGCACGAACATCAAACCGATGCCCTGGCCGTTGTTTTTGGTGGTAAAAAAAGGCGTAAATAATTTTTGTTTCACGTTTTCAGAGAGTTCGGGTCCATTATTTCGTATTTCAACAGTTTTACCACCAGGAGATATAACAATATGAATGTCTCCATTTTGCCCGATAGCTTCATAGGCATTCTTGATAATATTGAGAAAGACCTGTTCGAGTTGTATTCCATCAATATTTCCCCAAAAAGAGAGCTTCTCCGGTTCCAGAAGAATGGAAATATTTCGTTTGCGGCATTCACCGTAACTGATACGGATGACAGATTCGAGCAATTGACGCAAGTTGGTAGGAATAAGACAAGGTTCAGGAATTTTTACAACATCAGCCAAGTTACTAACAAAATGACTCAAATGCAAACAACGTTCGGAAGAAGCGGCAACAGCAGGAATCACCTCCTGTAATTGTTCATCTTCTTCGGCAATATCGGATACAATACTAAGAGTGGAATGGATGGCTCCGACCGAATTGTTTACCTCGTGCGCCATCATACGAATCACCCCCTCGTAGGATTTCTTTTCTGTATCTAACAATTCATGAGTTAATTCTTCAATAAGAATAAACGGATGTGAACTGCCTCGATCCAGAAATGAAGAAACCGTACAACGATATTGCATGACTCCTCCAATACGTACCAATTCTTCTTCTCCGGAGCTAAGTCCGGCAATTCTTTGGCAAATAGGGTTGGATATTTCGTTCAATTTCCTGCCGACAAGAGGTTTCAATTGTTTCAATTCCAGTAGGCGCAGTCCTGCCGGATTAATGTGAGTCACCCGGTAATCGAAATCAAGCATAATCACACCTTGCGGAGATGCTTGTATCAACAGATCAAGAAAATGATTTTTCTCCCGCACATTCAACCGTTCATTGCGTAGCTGTTCCATCATTTTATTAAAAATATCAATCAGCTTATTCGCCTCGCTATGAGGTATCTGCCGCAAACGAGTAGAAAAATTCTGCTCCTTAATCAGCTCCATACTATCTGTCAGCAATTGATAAGGTTTAATCAGTTTCCGGTAAAGAATAACGAAAATGACGGCACAAAAAAGAGTCAATCCCTCCAGGATGAAGAATAATTCCCTGCTTCTATTGTAATAACTGAATCCGCAAATGCAAAGGCAGGCTAACACAACGATAACCAAGACAAAAAACAAGACTCGCGATTTCATACGATTTAATTTTTACTATTAGGTGGTGATATGAGACTCGCCTGATCTTTGAATCATTGCGTTGAGCGATTAAATAAGAATCTGGCTTCGCTTCATATTTCTTTCTCGTTAAATTCAATATTGAACTTTTCCAACCGGCGATACAAAGCCTGACGGCTCAGCCCTAAAGCTAAAGCTACTTTTGAGAGATTACCTCCATAAAGAGCCATGGCTTTGGAAATCATATTCCGTTCTAATTCTTCCAAAGGATATACCGAAGAAGAGCCAAGTCCATAATTATCGCCTGCAAGAGAAACCGAACCATTATATTGCTCTTTCAGTTCTTTGTCTGTAATCCGTGTCTTTCCAGAAACCAAAAGCGTTCGATCAATGAGATTTTTGAGTTCGCGAATATTTCCGGGAAAGGGTAAAGATTGTAAAAAGGCAATTGCCTCGGATGAGAATTCGACCATCGGTACCTGATTGAGCCGGGATTGCAAGGCGGCAAAGTGCTTTATCAACAAAGGAATGTCTTCGCGCCGTTCCCGAAGGGAAGGAACTTGCATTGAGATCAGGTTGATACGGTAAAACAAATCTTCCCTGAACTGATTACGAGCAATCAGTTCAGGCAGATTTTTATTCGTAGCGCTGATTACCCGTACATCGACCCGCTTGGTGCGGCTATCACCCAATGATTCAAAAGTCTGATCCTGCAAAACCCGCAAAAGCTTTACCTGCGACATGGCGTCCAGGTCTCCGATCTCATCCAAAAATATACTTCCTTTGTCTGCTAATTCGAAACGTCCTTTTCTTTCGTAATGCGCATCTGTGAAAGCTCCTTTTTTGTGCCCAAACATCTCGCTTTCAAACAGGCTTTGCGATATTCCGCCGAGATTGACTTTCACAAATGCTTCTTTCGCCCGTTTACTGTTTTCGTGAATGGCTTCAGCAATCAATTCTTTGCCTGTTCCGCTTTCTCCGGTTATCAGCACAGCAGCATTCGTTGGAGCAATACGGGAAATAGTCGTAAATATATTTCTCAGAAGTGGCGAGGTTCCGATAATTCCGGAAAAACAGACGTCAGTTTCCCCCTTTTCGGCAGGCACCTCTTTTTCTTTTGAAAGCTGAATAGCCGTTTGAATAGACTTCAATAATGAAAGATTATGCCAGGGCTTCGTAATAAAATCGAATGCGCCCGACTGAATACCCCTCACTGCCAATTCGATAGAGCCCCAGGCTGTGATGAGAATAACAGGAACCTGCGGACAATAGATTTTCACCTGACGGAGCAATGTCAAACCTTCCTCTCCACTTGTACCGGCTGTATAATTCATATCCATCAGGATTAATGCCGGCATCGTTTCCCGAACAAAAGCGATAGTTTCCGATGGCGAAGCCATTGCTTCAACTTCATATCCGGCACGCTTCAATACAAGGCTCATCGAAGAACGAACAGCCACATCGTCATCACATATTAAAATCAGGTCGCTCATGTTTCTTTATAAATAGTTTATCCGTTGAAGGCTAATTTGTTTATTTGCATTCTTCCAAGAAGCTATATCACTGAGATTAAAAATAGTGCACAAAACAAAGTTAAGTAAAATGACATAGCTTATTTACATTGCGAAGTAGTCCTATACAATTAGGTTCATATCTTTAATCCGTCATGTCACTTATTTTCAAAATGGTACCGGTATATATACTTACAACTAATTTTATGAACATTTACTTACTCATGCTGGAATTTCCAATTTCAAGCATAGAAGCTAATTTAGAAATTCAGGAATCCCAATGGCCTTCGAAATACCCCAATATTTTGAAAGGTATCGTTACAAAAATACATCATTCAGGTTCTTAATCCTTGATAAATTCACGATAATTCACGCTCAGCGGTTTGTTCTCTATAAAATCATAAGCGGTGAGTGCCCGAATCTGGAAGTAATACGACCAAAGCGCGTACAATTGCTGGATACGATTGCGGCGCGCCACATCTTTTGCCGACTGTGCATCATTCAGATTCAGAACATCCGTTTTTCCCAATACAAATGCCTCCACACTCGTCTGATAACGTTTTTGGGCAATTGTATCTGCTTCGATGGCAATTGTCAATTGTTTGGGCTGATTATTGAAGTTCTGCACGGCAATAAAAATTTGCCGATTGAAATCCCGTTGTAGGTTGTCCGTTTTTGCATTCACCACCTCTCTATTCGTTTCAGCTATTTTCACCTGACTTTTACGTTTTCCCCAGTCCAGCAAAGGGATTTTCACACCTACCTGCACCATCTGATTGTCACGCATGTATTCCTTTTCGTAAGACCTTAGAAAAGAATCGTTCTCGCCGACTCTTCCCACAGAAGCATAAAGCGAAATATCCCAGCGCTGCGCTTTAGCTTTGGTGACATCTCTTTCAGCTTCAAGTTTTTGACGGAGGATATTCCGGCTTATAGCATTATTTTCCTGTGCCAATTGAAGAACCCGGGCATATTCAAGTATAGGAATCTGCCGAAGGACAAATTCCGGCAATACAGGTTCAACATTCGTATTTTCATCGACACCTATATAGGACCTCAGTTCAAACATGCGCGATTCAACTGCTGTCTGCTCGGTCACAACATCCGACTCAGAGTTCAGCATGCCGACCTTCAATTGAAGAAGTTCATTCTCGGATATTTGACCTATTCTAAAACGTGCCTCGGCTATCTTATATAACCTGTTTGCATTTTCAAGATTCTGCCGGGCAATTTCGAGATTGATTTTTTCGATCAGCAGGTTAAAATAATAAGTCACCACAGAAGAGGAAGTGGTCTCTATGTCTGCAAGCAATTTCTGTTCCGCTTCTTTCCTTTTAACGGGTTCTATTTTCTTTTGCCAGTTCAAAGAATTAAAGCCAAACAAAGGCTGTTCGAGGGTAACGGCAAATGGAATGGATTTCCAGCTTTTGGACGCACCGCTTCCGTATTGCGAAAGCTTTTGTGTACTACTTTCCAAGGAAATCTTTCCACCGGTAAGTGCTAGATTTTGCGTAACCGTCAGGGCTCCGTTCCACTGGCTGTAATTGCTCACAACATACGAATAATTTCCATCTGAATTCTGATAGCGATCATACGATTTTGTATAATAAGGAAGTGTTCCGGCAAAAGAAAACTCCGGCAACAAATCGGCCCGATAACGTCTGTAATTCCAATACGTTGCAGCATACTCATTGCGGGCGACGACAGCATCCACCGATTGATTTATCGCCCGGTGGATGGCTTCGTCGAGTGTAATGTGCAGAGTGTCCTGTCTCGCCGACAAAACAAATCCTGTATTACACAATAGTAATATAGTGTAAATTAACAAGGGTTTCATTCGAATTGTATTTTATTCTAAGTAGTTCAATATAAATAGTTTCATCTATCTAACATTCCATATCACTTATTTTCAAGAGACTATAGATGTATATATCTACAACTAATTATGTGCATCTACTTATACGGGGTTATATTCAATAAGAATTTATTTAAATGATTATCCGGCATTTACAAAACATTTATTGTTACAACACCTTAAAAATAAAGTATTTGCAAATCCCGGTTATATCCACAGAGCATCAAACACATCAAACCTTATCATGTATAATATTTATTCTATTTTAGAATATAATTCTTAAGTAGAAGATTTGAGTATTTTATTTACCGGAGAGACAAACCCTTTCGTTTGCCTCTTCTCTCAGACTTACTTTACAAAGGGAGAGAAAGGATAGGAGGTATCATTCGCCTCCTCCTATTCCTCTCTCAAAACTACTGCAGGACGTACTCTCGATGCGAGGATTGAGGGATACCAGACGGCCAAGATGATTATCAGGAAGAGAGTGCCGAATGTCATTAGATAGTCTACCAGAAAACGACCGATAGACAGTACCTTCTGAGAATTATCGTTGAACATCGCGAAACCGACATTTTCGAACACTCCTGCAGCCAACAGATTGACCGCTAGAATTGTCCCCAGAATGCTTGCCAGAAATAGAAGCAATACAGCCTCAAGGATATAAGTCAAGCGTACTTTGCGGCGGGAAGCACCTAGCGCCATCTGCAAAGCAATCTCTCCCCGGCGTGACTGTGTACGAAGCCAGAAAGTACCTATAATCCCAAGAAAAATATTAATCAAAAGAAAAGAGATAACAGAAAAAACACTCTTCAAACCATTCGAAGCTCCGGTCCAGGTCATATAGTTTTTTTGTACGCTGCTTGTTGGAGTGATGGTCACCAGAAAATAAGGACCGACACTCAATTGCTCACGCATATCATTCACGAATTTATCTTCAAAACCTGCTCCATCAGCTTCCGGTTTCACCCGAATGGAGATTACAACCATATTATTGCTCATATCCGAAGGCTTATTCAAACAATAGACAATAGGTTCATAATTATCAAATTCTCCTCGTTTTACAGGATTTGCGAACCCAAGCACTTTTGACCTCTTGCCATCGGAGGAAACAGAATCAATTTTTTGAATGGGAATATTTTTAAAAAGATTATCGGGTTCTTGTCCAAGAATCACAGCCCCAGGTTCCGTTGTCAGATGCCGCCAATCTACCGATAAATTAATTTTAAAAACATCAAAGAATTCGGGAGTAACACCTTTTGTCCATACGCCTTGCTGAGCGCTTGAATTCACTTTATATCCCATACTCATATAAGAACCGGCATAAGGAGCCGCATACACTGACACACAGGCATTCTCAATATCAGGATTCATCTTAATACGTTTCAAGATTAACTCAAAAGCGTTTTGCCTCGAGAGAGTAGTACTCTTTGATCGGGAATCAGAAATCAACGTGTCCAGCTCGACATTGTAAGTGTGCCTGATATCGAAACCAACCGGGTCGAAGCGTTTCTCTGCCATGATTCGCAGATAATCGTTACAAAACCACAATATCACAAATATCAGCACCAATTCGAGGACTATCCAACTATTGATACGTCTTTCATTCCAGATAACTTTTAATATATGCTTTATCATAAGGCTGTTTCTATTTACGTTTTAAAGAGTCGACAATATTCATCCGCAACATCCGCAACGCCGGAATGCCGGCAGAGAGCAAATTAAGAACGACACATGCAGCAAACACAGAGAAAAAAACAAACGGAGAAATAAACGCACCGACAGGAATTGTTCCATCAGCAGGGATATCCAGCAACCATTCACGAAGCCACAACAAACCTCCGTAAGAAAGCAAAAGTCCGATAACACCACCGATAAATGAAGTGATAAGATTTTCGAACAACACCTGAATAAGGATGGTATGCCTCTTAGCTCCAAATGCTTTTCGAATTCCGATCTCTTCAGAACGTTTCTTTATCTGCGACATACTAAAGCTGGATAGATTAACAGCGGGGACTAAAAGTAATATAGCCAAAATCAAGCCCATCCGTTTCAATGATTTGGATTCGTCTACATCTTGCCCTGAATTTACATCATCCCACTGAGTTCGCTGGTCATAAGGACCTCCGAAATGAATCGTATATTCCGGATTATTGGCTTCAAAGCTCCGTTCCGCAGCCCGTACTTCCTGCTTGATGTTTTCAAAATCATCCCTGCTTCCGGCCAGGATCAACATTATTCCCCAGGTATCTTTGTAACCGGCAATAGAGGTCAAAGGCACAAACAGATCTCCTCCACAGAACGTAAATACCGGTGAAACATCTCTTACGACCCCCACAACAGTATAGGGAACTCTATTTATTTGAATGATTTTGCCTGTGGCCGGACTTGTCCCGAAAAGTTTTCTAGCCGTAGCGGCTGTAAGTACGGTTTTTTTCAAACCGGCATCATAATCAGCCTCTTCAAAAGGTTTTCCTTCTACAAAATCGAAGGACATGATTTTCCAGAAATCCCCATCGGTCCTTTGTCGGGAACAGGTAATTGCCTTTTTCAATCCTTCCACATTCAGAATCACCTGCTGCTGATCGATACCCATAAAAGCTGTTTTTTCGGGTATCCTTATCTTCGACAAATATTCTTTGTAGTTTTTATACTGGAGATTTCCGGCATTCCAACTCCGATTAATGGTATCTCTACTTTTCTGTTGAAAATTTTTGATATACAGCATCCGGCTTCGGTTTATTTCGGGAGACATGTCCACATTCGTGATGTGTTGCACCATCACAATGACCATAATCATCATGATGGCCAATGCTGTCCCCAAAATGGATATCACACTGATCAGCCGGTTTTGCTTCAGCATGGCTATGGTTTGTTTAAAATAGATCTTATACATAGTTGTTTATTGTCTAATCGTAAAATCTGGAGATACACGAATTCACTTATTCCACTCTTCTTCCATCAAAAAAACGAACAATACGTTGAGTGGTTTTGGCAATATGTTCGTCATGCGTCACCATCACAATCGTTGTTCCTTCGTCATTAAGCCGGAAAAGAAGCTCCATAATATCGTTTCCCATTCGACTATCGAGATTGCCGGTCGGTTCATCGGCCAAGATAATCTCGGGATTACCAATCAAGGCTCTTGCAATGGCCACACGCTGACATTGCCCTCCCGACAACTGAGAAGGGAAATGTTTCATCCGATGCGACAACCCGACACGCTCCAACACTTCTTTAGCCCTCCTTGTCCGTTCGCCGGAAGCCGACTTTCGGTAAAGAAGGGGCAGTTCAACATTGTCGAGTACATTGAGGGAATGAATAAGATGAAAACTCTGGAAGATAAATCCAAGTGTCTGATTGCGAAACTCAGACAATTGCCCGTCATTCATCTGCGAAGTATCGATATCATTCACCCAGACCGTTCCGGAGCTGGGACTGTCAAGTAATCCCATCAGATTAAGCATGGTACTTTTTCCACAGCCCGAAGGGCCCATTACCGACAGAAACTCTCCTTTTTCTACATCCAGATTTACATTTTCCAAAGCCAGCGTCTCCACCTCTTCGGTATGGTAAACCTTATTGATTTCTTGCATACTGATGATTGCCATAATTATTTAATTTTTAATTGTTTCCTATTTTTATATTGCTCCATGTTGGAGATGATTATTTGTTCTTCTTTGTTGAGCCCTGACACCACTTCTACATATCGATAACTGCTTTCCCCCAAAACAACCGGACGCTTCTCCGCGGAATTTCCCCGTATCACCCATATATCATACTTCCCGGGGCCAATGTAATAGGCTGCATTCGGGATTCGCCGAACATGTTCTTTGAATCCGTGTTCCACAAAGACATCCACCTGCAATCCGCTTCGCAGTTTATTCTCATCAGGATGCGTGAGCATAACTATAAATTTGATAGTTCCGTTCTGCGAAGAAGGAACGATGTTGACGACAGTTCCTTCAAATGTGTCACTTCCCGATTTCACTGTTGCCTTTGCACCCGGAGCCAGTTTGCCGGCATACGTATCTGCGATCTCGGCTTCTACTTTGAAGCGGGATAAATCCGAAAGTACTGCAATCTGAGAGCCAACGGTCACCGGCGATCCGATTTGATTATTGACATACGTGAGTGTCCCGTTCATCGGCGCCAGAATACGAGAGTTGCGAAGCAGACGTGCACTTTGTTCGAGGCTTTTCTCAAAAATGGTATAATCAAGCTGTTGTACGCGTTTTTCAGCCGACATATTGCGTTTTTCGTTTTCGATTTTCTGTTTCATTTGTGCTAATTCGAGATTTGCAACACGGAAATTCAAATCTTTTTCCCGGATTTTGTCTTTGGTACTGGCTCCGATACTATCCAGATAATGTTCATTCGTCAAATCGGTTTTCATCTGCCGGAGCTGCATTTCTTTCACTTTATATTGCATTTCCATTTCCGAGAGCTGGCTTTGGTGTGTAATACCGGATTGTAAAAGTTTACTTTTACGCATTTCCCGTTCATCCAACTTCTGGTTGTAGTCTGTTTCCACATCCGCCAACTCGAGTTTCAAAACAGGTTGCCCCTGCTTCACCGAATCGCCTGCATTTTTATACACTTCTACGATGCGGGAGTTGATAGGGGCAATGATTATTTCCTGATTAAGAGGAACAATTTTTCCGGAGGCGTTCACCGTCGCGTTAATATTTCCCTCATCCGTCATTCCCGTTTGGATATTTTTGAGAGAAACAGCAGCTTCCATTGAGTGCATTACAACCATCACTCCAATCACCATCACTAAACCAATGCTACCGTATTTCAGGATCAATCGGTTTCTCTTATTTTTTCTCTCTTTCGATGAAATTGTTCTATCCATATTTACTGACTGTTTTCGTAGAATGATGCAACAGGCATGCCAGAATAATAAACAATTGAAAATAAATAAATTTAAAAAAACAAAGGTGTCCGAATACGGACAAATTAGCCTCAAAACCGAACACAAAGTATCCATTTGACGATAAAAAATACAGGCTTCCATTTCTCTGAAATGAGTCCGTCGGTGTGTTCCCGTTTTTCTATTCTACCGATTACTATATTATCCTATTTTGATATATTGACACATCATCTATTTATCGTATCTTTGTGTCGCAGCATCAGGCTTTATGCCCCTAAGGAAGACAGAAAGGGTAAAAGAAGGAGACAATAAAAAACAAAAAGCTGTATTTTTAATTAAACGCATAACATTTTATCTATTTAAGCAGAACGGATTATTTACATGAAACAATCTGGAAATATTATCACTGTAGAGAATATGACACATTCTTTTGGTGATAAAATGGTTTTGAATAATATCAACCTGGAGATAAGCAAGGGAGAATTCGTTACCATTCTTGGTCCTTCGGGATGTGGAAAAACAACGCTGATGCGTATTATCGGGGGATTTCAAAAAACAAGGAAAGGAAAAGTCGCTATTCTGGAAAAAGATATGACCACTACCCCGCCCCATCTTCGTCCGGTCAATACTGTTTTTCAACGTTATGCCTTGTTCCCTCACCTAAATGTATTCAATAATGTAGCTTTTGGCCTTAACCTGAAAAAGCTTGCTAAATCGGAAATAGAAAAGAAGGTAAAACAGGTACTCAAGATGGTGAGCATGACCGATTATGAAGAGCGCGATGTAGATTCTCTTTCGGGAGGCCAGCAACAGCGAATTGCTATTGCCCGCGCTATCGTAAACGAGCCGCAAGTGCTTTTGCTGGACGAACCGCTGGCGGCTCTCGACCTGAAGATGCGGAAAGACATGCAAATGGAAATCAAAGCGATGCACCAAAAACTGGGAATTACCTTTATTTATATCACACACGACCAGGAAGAAGCCTTGACACTCAGCGATCGTATTGTCGTGATGAGCGAAGGAGTGATTCAACAAATTGGAAAGCCTATTGAAATTTATAATGAGCCGGCCAATTCATTTGTGGCCGACTTTATCGGAGAAAGCAATATCCTTAACGGCACAATGATTGAGGATAGCAAAGTCGCTTTTGCCGGACATCAGTTTGCCTGCGTAGACAAGGGATTCGGGCAGAATAAACCGGTAGATGTGGTGGTTCGCCCCGAAGACATTTCCCTTTTTGAGACACCCGAAAACGGACAACTTTCAGGAACCGTAACCTCCTGTATCTTTAAAGGAGTGCATTACGAAATGATGATAAACACGCCCGAAGGATATGAATTCCTGGTTCAAAACTATCAGGGACACGAAGTCGGGACAACAATAGGGATGTCTGTCAGGCCCTTTGACATTCATGTCATGCACAAGGAACGGCTATGCAATACATTGCCGGCAATTGTCGCGGATGAAGGACATATCCGGTTGTTCGGTAAAAACATCCCTTCCGATCAGGTTCGTTCGTTAGAAAGCGGAACAGATGTCCTGGCTGAAGTATCTTTCTCGAACATCATCCTTCATGACGAAGAAGGAGAAGGTTTGGTTCCGGGAAGCGTTAAATATATTCTCTACAAAGGCGACCACTACCACCTGACCATTTATACAGACGACAATCAGTATGTCTATGCCGACACCAACGACATCTGGGATGAAGGCGACCGTGTGGGAGTAAGCATTGTTGCGAATACGATTCACATTGTTAAACCTTAATCAGCCGGAACAACAATGAAGTCTATTATTTCTTTTTTCGGAAGAAGAAGAAACTGGTCGATACCCTATGTCCTCTATCTTCTGTGTTTTGTGGTGGTTCCGCTCTGCCTGATTGTTTACTACGCCTTCACAAACAATGAAGGGCAATTTTCTTTGGCTAATTTCCGAAAATTCTGGATGCAACCCGAAGCAATGAACACATTCATTTACTCGGTAGGTGTTGCGATGATTACAACAATCCTGTGCTTACTGATAGGCTACCCGGCCGCCTACATCATGAGCCGTATGAATCCGGCAAGAACACAAATACTTGTTATTCTATTTATTCTTCCCATGTGGGTGAATTTTCTGATTCGTACACTGGCTACAGTGGCTTTGTTTGATTTCTTGCATCTTCCCTTAGGAGAAGGCTCACTTCTCTATGGCATGGTGTATAACTTTCTCCCATTTATGATTTATCCTATTTATAATAACCTGAGAAAGACAGATCGGAGCCTCATCGAAGCAGCACAGGATCTTGGCGCCACACCGCGTCAGGTATTCCTTAAGACAGTTCTTCCATTATCGCTTCCGGGTATTTCAAGCGGCATTATGATGGTATTTATGCCTGTAATTTCAACATTTGCCATTGCCGAGTTACTGACTATCAACAACATCAAACTATTCGGGACAACCCTCCAGGAGAACATCTATAACGGCATGTGGAATTATGGAGCAGCACTTTCACTGGTCATGTTGCTGCTTATCGGGATTACGTCTTTGCTCAATAGTGAAGGAAATGCCAAATCGGCCGAGGAAGGAGGCCTTCTATGAAGAAATTTTTCTCCCAAGCCTATCTGGCACTAATACTTATTTTGCTCTATGCACCGATTTTTATTGTGATAATCTTCTCCTTCACCGAAGCAAAAGTACTTGGCAACTGGACCGGTTTTTCGTTGAACCTCTATAAATCCCTGTTTCTGGGCAGCGGGCATCATTCCTTAACCAGTGCACTTTGGAATACATTGATTATCGGATTGGTGGCAGCTGCTGTTTCTACCATTCTCGGGACAATGGCAGCCATCGGAATCTACAATATGAAACCGCGCGGACGAAAAATATTCCAGGCGATCAATACGGTACCTATTTTAAACCCGGACATCATTACGGCCATCTCACTTTTTCTGCTGTTTGTCAGTATCGGCGCCACACAAGGATATACTACGGTCATTCTGGCACACATCACATTTTGTACCCCTTACGTCGTACTTAGTATACTTCCTTTTCTCCGGCAAATGAACGACAGCCTCTATGAAGCGGCACTCGATTTGGGAGCAACACCGTTTTATGCACTCCGGAAAATCCTTTTACCGGAATTACGCCCCGGGATGATCAGTGGTTTTATCCTGGCATTCACACTCTCTATCGATGACTTTGTGGTTACTCTGTTCAATATCGGAAACGAAGGATTGGAAACACTTTCCACTTACATCTATGCCGACGCGAGAAGAGGCGGACTGACCCCGGAACTTCGTCCTCTGTCGGGAATTATTTTTATCGTTGTGCTGGTTTTTCTTTTACTTATGAATCGACGGTCGGCACTTAAAAAGAAACAGTAAAATGAAAAAGATACTCAGTTATAAATACATTGCTTTGTTCCTTGTTTTGTTGAGTGCAGGTTTGCTCCTTTCGGCTTGCAAAGACAGCGACAAATCACGTGCGAAGATTCTGAAGATCTATAATTGGGCCGATTACATCGATGAAGATTTGCTCGCTGAGTTTCCAAAGTGGTATAAGCAGCAAACCGGAGAAGATGTAAAAATTGTGTATCAGGTGTTTGACATGAACGAGGTGATGTACACAAAGATTGCTCTCGGAAAAGAAGATTTTGATCTCGCATGCCCTTCTCAGGCCTTGATTGAGAGGATGATGAAAAACAACCTGGTATTGCCCATTGATAAAAACATCGGCTCTGCCGCAACCTACTTCAACAATGTGTCGCCTTTTATCAGGGAACGCCTCGATGCCTTTAGCATGGATGGCAAAAAAGCGGTAGATTATGTGGTACCTTACATGTGGGGAACATCCGGTATCCTGTTCAATCCCAAGCATATTTCCCGGGAAGAGGTCGATTCGTGGGCCTGCTTCTGGAATCCGAAATATAAAGGAAAAATGCTGATGAAGGATAGCTATTGGGATGTGTATGATATTGCCTCTATTTATGGTAATTATCAGGATATCGCTTCCGGAAGGCGAACACTTTACCAGGTTGGTAACGATCATACGGATGCAGACATTGCTCTGGTCGAAAAGAAAATCAAGGAGATGCGTACAAATATTGCCGGATGGGAAGCCGATTTTGGTAAAGAAATGATGACACGCGGACAGTTATGGTTTGCCTATGCTTGGAGTGGCGATGCCGTTTGGGCCATTCATGAAGCTGCAAAAGTGGGCGTAACATTAGATTACGTCGTACCTCGCGAAGGAAGCAATGTTTGGTTTGATGGCTGGGTCATACCTAAATATGCACGCAATGTGAAAGCAGCGAGCTATTTCCTTGCCTATTTGTGCCAATCCCGCAGCGCTCTGCGCAACATGGATATATGCGGATATACAAGCACGGTTGCCACTCCTGAAATTGCCAAGGCCAAAACAGATTCTTCTTTTAAAGACAAAGTTAATCTGAGGTATTTCTTTGGAGAAGGGTATGACAAAATGCACATCAACCCGATTCAATATCCAGACAGTAGCATTGTTGCCCGATGTGCCATTATCCATGATTTTCTGGATAAAAATGATACAGTCCTCGAAATGTGGAGTCATGCCAAAGGCGACAGCATGAATTGGGAAATGGCTGTATTTATCTTCACTTCATTCTTGTTATTGGCTGTATGGCTAATTTCCCGGCGAATTAAGAAATTTAAGAATCGGAAAAGAAACCGGAGATAAAAAATAATACACCAAATAGAATCAGCCGGAAGTATCCTTCTCGGCTGATTCGTAGACAAACTTATAGGATGAAATCAGGGTTCATCTTCAAGTAAAGCCTATTTTAATAATTACCAAAAACTTACAGAATCATTTTTTTTATATTATCCGAAAAACAAGATACCTAAAGGATACAATAACAACCAACGGAGAATAGTCAACGTCAAAGCTTGTCGAATATACTGCCAGTTCTATCAGTTTTACAATTCAATTGTAACCCAATCAATCCTTATTCAGCGATTTAATAATCAAAGCGACAATCGCAAGGCTAAAACAAGAAAGGAAAAGGACGATTCCTATTATTATAAGTATGGTTATCATAGATGTTATCGTTTCCATCGTTTATGAGTCCATAACCAGCCAGAAGGTTGTTCTTGTATATTTCGTTCCAGCAATTGAATATATCGGGCAGTAACGGCCTTCTTATCCAGCAATTCAGGCTCTACATTTATATCCTTACATTCAAGTTGATACTTTCCTCTTGACAACTTGGTTACATGAATATATACAACAGCAGAATGCGTGGAGCAGGCCAACTTCTCAATCCCGGCAAACGCACCGGTCACTTGATGCAAAAAATCGAATTGGTATTCTTTATCAATGTTTTTGGGGCACTGGTCAGCAAGAAAGAAATAGATAGAGGCAATGTCTTGATTCATGATTAAATGTCGGGCAACTGATTTGGCAGGAATCAGCTGCATACCAAACCGGGAACGAATTTTAAGAAATAAATAATCGACTATTTTACCCCTTAAAGGTTTATACACCGCATAACAATTAAGATTCAACATATAGGGCAAAATACTTACTATTTCCCAGTTGCCGCAATGTCCCATACTGGCAATAACGGTTGTTTGCGCGGCGATTTGCTTCCGCACAATATCGAAATTGACCAATGTAATTTTGTTTGCCTGCTGAACCGGAGAAATAGAAATACTTTTAAGAATCTCAACCAGATTATCACAAAACGAACGATAAAACCTCTTCATCGTACTCTCTATTTCCCGATAATTCATATCTGAAAACGATCGGGATAAATTCTGTACAACAACTGCTTTTCGATATGGTATAAAATAAAAGAGCAGAATATAGAGAGTATCTGATATTTTGTATAATACCGGCATCGGTAACAAGCTAATCAAATATACTATTCCATATATAAAGCTGCATATAAAAGCACTTACAAACTTTCTCATAGAACAATTCTCCCATCTTTCAAATGAATAACAGCATCGGAGCGTTCTGCAAAATCCTCATCATGGGTTACAATCAGTATCGTTTGCCCCTTTTCGTGACACAATTGCTGAAATAATTCAAATACCATTTCCGTATTCCGGCTATCCAGATTTCCCGTCGGTTCATCTCCTATAATAAGAGAAGGATTGTTTATCAAAGCTCGTGCAATAGCCACTCGTTGTTGTTGCCCACCGGATAGCAGAGCTGCTTTTTTGTTATATTGATCTGCAATACCCAATAACCGTAATAACTCAAAGGCTTCGTTTTGAATCTCTTCTTTTGAATATTTCGCTAATTTTAAAGCAGGCAACATCACATTATCCAAAACGGAGAATTCCGGTAACAAAAAATGAAATTGAAAAATAAAACCAATATTCTGATTCCGATAGTTCGCCAGCCAACGACGATCTCTTCCTTTTATATCCTCTCCATTAATTCTGATATGCCCGTCAAAATCAGTATCCATCGTAGACAATAGATACAACAATGTCGATTTTCCACTTCCGGATTTCCCGGTGATTGAAGTTAAGGAATTCTTTCTTACAGAAAAATGAATATCCTGAAGTACGTAATTTTCTGTCGGTTCATAAAAATATTTATTCAGAGACTTTACTTCTATTGCGTTCATAACCTATCCTCTTAAAGTTGTTACGGGATCTAATCTCGAAGCTTTACGGGAAGGCAGGTAACCGGCCAAAGATGTGGTAAGTAAAGCAAAAACCAGTCCGATAAAATAATAGGCAGGACTAAAATTCATCGGCAAATGATCTGTAGAGACAAATACATCGCTTTCGTATGGGAGTAGCGAAGTTCCAAAAGACAACAAGAATCCGAGAAAAATCCCGGTCAATCCTCCAATCAGGCCAATTCCCAGAGCTTGTGTCATAAAGATAATCCGGACGTCGTTGTCTGAAAATCCCATTGCTTTGATAATGGAAATATCTTTCATTTTCTCAAAAATCATCATATTCAGAATATTGAATATTCCGAATCCCGCAACAAACAAGATACTCATTGCAATGCAATTGAAAATCAGATCCTGTAGTTCAGCACCTTCAAATAGAGTTGAATTATCTGTTTGCCAGTCGGAGTTATTATAATGATATTTTTTCCCCAGACCAGAAGCTATGCGAGGAGCCAACTCCGCATCATAAAGTTTCATTTTTATTTCAGTAATGTAAGAAGATGGAACACCGAGCAAATTTTGAACCGTTTTCTCTGTAGCGTAACATAATTGTTTATCTGTCTCCGGAATTCCGGTTTTGACGGTTGCAACAAGAATTCCCATCATGGATTTGTTGTTTTCTGTCGTCACACAAATTTTATCTCCAATATTCAGGTTTAAACGCCTTCTCAACTTTTCGCCCATTACTAAGCTGTTGGGGGTCGAGTTAAAGCTATCAAAACTTCCTTCAACTAATTTTTTACTTAAGTTGAACATCCTGTCTTCACTGGCCAAATCAATGCCGGTGATTCCTCCGCTAACATTACCAGAGCCAATATGGAAATAAACTTGTGTTTCTATAGTAGATGCAACTGCTCTGAAGCGGGAATCATTCTGAAGTTCTTTTAAAACCAGCTTTCCGTCTTTCAGATTCAATTGTTTATTTTGCGGCTTTACATGATGAACAGGATTGAAATCGTCCGGGAAAATCTTAGCCACAATATTGTTGGTGTTAGATTCCACTTCTTCAAAAAGACGGATATCCGGCGATTCCCGAAGGGTTACCTCAAAAGTAAATTGATTTACCCCTTTTATATACCCGACAATATATATAAAAACTGCAATGCCAAACGTAACACTAACTATCGCAACAATAGTCTGAACCTTTCTGGCTCGTAATTGAGTAAATGCAATAAAGGCCATTAGCTTATATTTATCCACAAATCCCATATCAGTCTGATTTAACGATAATATCTTTTTCCTTCAGGCCCGATTTAACCTCAACCCACCCGTCTATTCTTGAAGTGATTCTGACTTTTTGCTTTCGGTCTTTACCATTAGATCTGATTACAACACTGTCTCCTTTCAGGACGTAAGCGGATGGAATAAAAACAGCTTTTTTGCTTTGAGAGATAACAATATTTGCTTCGACAGATGATTGCGGATAAAACCGGATTGTATCCTTTATAGATGCTTCAACCTTGAAGCATCTTGAAGATTTTTGCAATACAGGATTTATCAGGCTAATGGTTGCAACAAATTGCCTATCGGGATAAGTATCCGTCTCAAAATAGACAGTTTGTCCTTTTATTATTCGTTGAATATCTCGCTCATCTACTAACAATTCTAGTTTAAAGGAATTATCCGAGCCGATTAACAGAATTATATCTCCAGGATTAGGCGATTCTCCAATTCGCTTTTCAATTGCATAAACTTTCCCGGCAATCGGGCTTTTAATGACTTGACGGCTTTGTAAAAATTGTTTTTCAGACTCAAAAGCCTTATTCTGCAATTCCGTTCTTGCAGCCTTATATTGCTCCTGAAGGCTTAAATATCGGGTATAACTGCTTTCATATTGCATCGCTGCTTCCTCTGCATCTTTCCGGGATACGGCATGATTCAGGGAAAGCTCTTTGTATTTCTCTGCATTTTTTTGGTTCGCATCCAGTTGTTGTTTTGCCAATCCGATTTGCACAGACAAGCCTCTAAGTATCGGAGAACTATCTAAAAGATTTTCTTTGGCTATAGATATTTGTTTTTGAGCTATTTGAGCCTGTATATTTTCCTCCTCTGTTCCCAAAACAGCAATAAGATCCCCTTTAGAAACCAGTTCATCCTCTTTTACAAACATATCCAGGACGCAAGTAGCAACATTGGATTTCAGAAAAAAATATGTCTGTGGATATATTTCTCCGGAGGCATATACGCTTTCTGACAATCCCCGTTCCTCAACCGTATAAGTTTCAGATGGCGATCCGCAAGAAAAGAGCATAGATGTAAAAAAAACAAGAAGGCCAATTTTGCATATTGTCTCTGTCTTGAAAACAATTCTAATTACCCAACTGAAATAGTTAGAGTTCTTCATATTCTATCATTTATTACGTTGCAAATAATTCAATTCAACATATATTTGAGAATACTCTATTTTCAAAGAATCATATCTTTGTTGTATATCCATCAGTTCTTGTTGTATTTGCTTCAATTGAATCATGTCTATTATTCCTTTTTCTATTTTACGAAGGCTCAATTCTTCATTTTCCTCTATCAATCTCATCTGCTCTTTCAACAATTGAAGAGAATTCCATGCAGACTTTAGTTTTAGACTTTCCTGCGTAAAAGCCTTTCTTTGTTGTTCTTGGTGTACTGTTCCTTCAAAAAGAGTTTGAAGAAAAACCGCTTTTTGCCTTTTTAAAGTACGGATATCTGTCAGAGAGAACAAGGGGATGGAAACTCTCAAACCTATAAATCCGGAGGGATACCAGGATGAAAAACGTTTCAAAGTCCTTGAATTATCAGCAAAACCATTGTGTCCATAATTTCCGACAAAAGATAGATTGGGTAATAATCGGGAACGACTGATTTTATATTCTTGCCGGGCAATATCTGTCTTTGCTTGTTGTTCTTCGTAATCCGGAAGATTATTTTCAGCGAATAATGTATGCTCAGGCAAACAAGTCTCACTCGAGGCTTTAATTGAAATGGATTCCTCTAAAGGATATCCCATCCAGAATTTCAGGTCAACCAAGCTACTTTCCATTTCTGTTGTTCTCTTAGAAAGAACAAATTCATAATCATTCAGTATATTTTGTGATTGATTCAATGCTATTTTGTCAATTAATCCTTGTTCGAACAACTTTTGTATAAGCTGGTGAGAAAGCATATAAGACTCATATCTCCTTTGTGACATTGCCTTGTTGTCTTTTGCTATTCGGGCAGCATAAAACGCCATAGAGACATTTCGTTCCACTAATCTCACAAACGAATGAAGCGAGGCTTTAGCCGCTTGCTTCTTCAACGATTCTAGTCTTATTATCTGCCAGGTTTCAACATCTATCGCTTTCCATGCAGCTTCAATTGCGTAATTGGCCATCCAAGTGGTTCCTATTGGAATAGCAACAGTTGTTTCCGATGGCTGTCCTACCAGTTCTCCGGGATAAGTTTGCACCGGTATTTTCCAATAATAATCAGCTCCTGCCGACAGTTTTATTTGAGGAAACAATTTTGCCTGTGTTGCTTGCTTATTCCGATCTGCAACTTGTATATGTTGCATTTTCAAGAATAATTTCTTATTATTTTGCAAAGCATAGGATACGCAACTGTCTAAAGAGAATTCCTGAGCGTGAACGGAAAAAAGCAAATAACAAATATATACGAACAATATAAATGTTTTTTTCATCTTTTAAAATCCGATTTTCAGTCCGGCAGAAGCATAAGGGGATACCTGAAAATAATATCCTCTATCCTGGAACATACTTTTTAGCTTCCTGTCTGTCATTTCTGCCGGACGCATAGCATGAATACCAGCCGTAACAGGTATTGCAATATGTTTTCCAATCTTTATCTCCGGACGAAATCCTACCGTCAAGTATTGGTGTGAGAAAATTTTATCTTTTCCATCTTGTTCCAACAAAGCCATTTGTCCATTCATTTCGGATATAACATTCAGGACTAAACCTTTACTAACATCATATCCTGCCGATATTTCAAGACCTTCCATCATAGATATCCTGACAGTATAACGTCCTTCAGTAGTCCAATTAAAATAGAAAGCAGGAAACACCATTGGATATCCAAAGGAATTATTCAAAGCAAGACCTCCACCTAATTCCAAATTGGGTTTTAGATGATAAATAAAAATTGCACCGACATTTCCTAATACATTTTTAAATTTAATTTGGGAGAACTTTGTTCCAGGCATATAAATACCACCGCCAATAGATGCCATCATCGACCACCTGTCATTCAATGGTCTGAGGTGATTGAGACTTACACCTAAATTCAGGATCTCATCAATCACCAAAGGCTCTGTAAAATTTTCATTATCAAGTTTCGCGTATGCTCCGGCAGTACTAACAGCCCACATTGTCGGTCTGTTATTGTCATCCGATTTTATTGACAAAGGAATGCTGATACCTCCCTCATAAACCACTGCCGAACCTTTGCAGTTTCCGACTTTTTCATCTTTTTCTCCTTCTGTCATACGATATCTCGATTTTCCAAAATATTCAGTCTTAAACATGACTTGAGCTTTTAAGCCTAAATATCCCACAATCAGAAACACAAGAATCAATACTTTTTTCATACAATTTAATTTTTGTTGTTCACCTGTATGTAACTCGCTTGATTTTTTAATCATTGTTTGGGATGATTTCATAAAATCAGGCTTCGCTTCATACTGAAATTTTTTAATTGAATAATCTGATATTTTTTGACGAAATTCAGATTTTAAGACGTTTTATCGAAATCTTTTTGACGAATGGCTGCTTTGCTTTTGACGAATGATAATATATCAGTCAGTTAATCCGTTAACTTTGTAATATGAAAATTTCCAACTATATAAAAGAAAATTATGCGACCGCAGGTTTATGGGTAATCTTGTTTTTTGTGATATGGATTCAAGTAATAGCTCAAACAGATTCTATTGCAGAAACGACATTATTTACAATATGTTTACTGGGATTTGCATTTCCTTTTACCAAATATTTAAGCGAGATACTACTTCAGAAGGCAATAAGGAAGAAAAAAGCAACGGTTTTTCTATTTCAGTTCATTATCTTTTCTATCATTATCGGAGCAGGATTTGTTGCTTTTTTATATCTTTTTTCTTTTTTAGAGCAAAAGGGAGTTTTTCCTTCTTCTGAATATTTCAATATGGATGTTCCACGTATCATGTTATTAGTTCCCGTATCGGCAGGAGTGGCGATCAATCTTTCTATATGCGGGATAAGATTTTTTGAAGAAAATTTGAAGCTCAAGAGAACCCTTATTGAATACCAGTTGCGGACTCTTCAACATCAGGTAACTCCACATTTTATGTTTAATGTACTGAATCATATACATATATTAATGCAAACAGATGTAGACTTGGCATCCAATCTATTGATAAAATATTCTGAAATATTACGCTATCAGCTCTACAATGGAGACAAGCAGAAGGTTGCCTTGGAACAAGACATCCAATTTTTGAAAGGATTTATTGCCATAGAGGAGATCCGTTGGGAGGGTAAACTCACCGTCACTTGCTCGTGGAAAGTGGAAAATCTCGAAAAAGAAATACCGGCACTACTTTTTATTACGTTCATAGAAAATGCATTCAAGCATGTCTCAAAATCCGATTTTGAAAAAGGATACATCCATATTGATTTTGAACAAAAAGAGAATGTAATCTCTCTCATCGTAAAAAACTCGAAATCGACACTGCCTTCGAAAGAAAAGGATAAAGGAGGTTTGGGGCTTAAGAATATAAAAGAACGTCTGGAGATACTGTATTTTAAAGCATATAATTTGTCTATTGAGGAAACCGTCAATATGTATCAAACAAAACTTATAATCCATATTTAAAGATGGCAGAACTACTATCAAGACAAACAGAATCATACAAAATAAAATGTCTTATTATTGATGACGAACCTATTGCGATTAGAGGCATCATCAACTATATCGGCAAGCTCGATTTTTTGGAAGTTACAGACTCCTGTTCGTCTGCATTAGAAGCAGCAGAGATACTCAAAAAGAAAGAAATAGACCTTATGTTTTTAGACATCAATATGCCTCATCTTTCGGGTTTGGAATTTTTAGAATCTTTAGATACTGCTCCATTAACCATCATAACGACGGCTTATTCCGAATACGCACTTGACGGATTCAGGCTTCATGTTGTCGATTATCTAATGAAACCAATTGCTTTCCAACGCTTCTTTCAGGCTGTATCGAAAGCCCAGGCTCTGTTTCGGTCACAACTGATATTACAGAACGAACAGGAAGAAACAAAATCAAACATGTATGTCCGCCAGGGAGATGCCTTTCAACGAATTGCATGGAAAAATATTCTTTATGCAGAGGGAATGCAGAACTACGTAAAACTGCATTTCAAGGATAAGGTTCTTACCATCCATCAAACGATGATTTCATTGGAAGAAATTCTCCCGAAAGATTATTTCTTTAGAATACATCGCTCCTATCTGATAAATATATCTCATATCCATAAAATAGCAGGTGGACAAGTTTATATTGATGGAATCAATTTACCGATAGCAAAGCTTCGACGGGAGGAATTACTGAACACTGTTGTCTATAACAATCTGATAAGCAAGTAAACCGGGCATTCAGATAGGCTTCATTCATATTCGGAAAAAAAACAGAGAAAAGATATTTATCACTTTTATGTCACAAGGGATTCTTCAGATAGGTAAATGCTCATAATTAATTCCAAGCACAAACACAGGTAGCATATTGAAAATAAACATCAGAACAAATTAGAGACACAAAACTAATTTTAGAGGACTACTTATATTGAGAAACAGTCATATAAGTAAAAAAAACGGACGGATTTCTCACGCGTCACCGGCCTGAAGAAAAAAGAGCCGACTCACCTTTTTTTCGAGAAAAAAGGCAAAAATACAGACTTTGCCGGATAAAGCCTGAAAAACGTCTCACTTTTTTGGAGTAAAAGAAGAAATTACAAAAATAGTGCAGGGTCGAAAAATATTGAAAACAAGAATACATTTAAGGACTCAAAATACAACGCCATTCCAAGCGCCCTATTGAGCAAAAGCTATATTTCACAACAACATATCCAGATATTATCCAGAACTCAAACAGATCCAAATAAAAGAACAATTATCAATATGTCGAAACAAACCGGAATAAACAAAAAATGCTTTATTTATCAGCTAGAGATACACCCATCAAAACAAGAAAGACGCCTAATAAGAGCACCTTTTTAGCAAATATAGGTTAAAAACAAGGATATATATCGGGATTAATTATTAATCTAATTTAAAGCAACCACAGGGACAAAAAAATAATTCATCAAACCCTTTGAAATATCAAACTCTCCTCTATATTTGCATTTATATTTCTATTTCAGGCGAGCATATTCGTCTAAAGAACAAACACAATTGATATGCCGGTTGTATTATTTATTTTTTGACTTTTTTATATGAAAAATTTATTATCAATCACAATGGCACTGGCATTCTTGTTCGTAACAGGAATTTCAGCACAAACACCAACCACTGCTCCCAAAGCAGTAAAAAAGGAACTGAAAAAAGACGTCCAAGCCACAAAAGCAGAAGCTGCAAAAGCAAAAACGCATGCTGTACAAGCCAACAAAGCTGCCGTAAAAGCAAATGAAAAAGCTGTACAAGCCAAGGAAGTAGCTGTGAAAGCAGATGCCAAGGCTACAAAAGCTACTGCCAAGACGGATGCTCATTTGAAAAAAGACGGAACACTCGACAAACGCTTCAAAGAAAACAAAAAAGCGACTGTCGCAACAGCAAAACATTTGAAGAAAGACGGTACTCCGGATAAACGCTTCAAGGAAAATAAGTAAGCTTAAAGAATAGAAAAAAACCAGAGCCATTCTCAGTAGTTGAAAATGGCTCTATTTTTATATTCTGATTGCCCGCAGAAAAATATCGGGGCAAAGCTTATTTTCGGATATGCCAGCAGCCTGAAAAGCCCTCAATCAGCTTCTCCGGCTTTTAACCTGTCAATGATTTGAATCTGATAATCGAGTAAATCTTTTTTCAATAAAAAGAAAGTTCGGGACAGAAACCCAATGTAATCGCTTAATGCATTAAAAAGGATACTTAGATTTTCATCAATATATGAAACACCTCCAAAATAGCTCCATTTAGAGGAAAGATACAGATTCAGATTGTCTTTTTCTGTCTGAGTGAAGTGTTGTAACAGATGTGGATTTTCCAGGATAGTTTTTATTTCACTTTTCCATTTCTCTTCTATTGGTTCTATACGGCTAAAATTTAGCCTGATATTCTCAAAAGGCGTATTGACATTCACAAATTGGAGTTCGTTAGACAGTTGATAATAAAATTCATATCTTTTCTCATATCTCAAATCGTACTCCCAAAATACCTGATACATTTCTTTCAAGATATTTTCGCTTCCCGCTATTCGTTCTTCTTTCCGGAAATAAGAAAATATGCGCATGTCATTTTTTTTCAATTCAGCATCAGTAGCTGCCAGCTCTTTCTCCAGTTTTACAAGAAGCTGCTCACAATCTTTCTTATTATATCTTATCCCATCGTAATCAAAAGACTTGTAATTTATTTCGCCGCTAGCAATTTGCTTAAGAGTAATGATATCATTTTTCAATGCAGCATTTTGATATGCCATATTCACCTGTTTATCCGAGAACAAATCATCAAATTCACAGTCCGGATTTGAGTTTTCAGCCTCTATTATATCAAAAGGGACAATATTCTTCAGATTATAATATCCATTATACTTGACAGAAAAAGAATTTTCCTGATATTCGTTCTCAAACTGCGTTCGAAAATCATCAAAAGGTATATTTGATACCGTTCCCTCATATTTCACTTGTTCAAAAAGGCTATCGGTAAGTATTTTCTGTATGCTTAGGCTATCGGTAAAATAAGCAGAAGCAGGAGTATTATCGATTGCATCGGACAAAAAGCCGCTCTTTTCGAGTCTCTCTACCCGGTCTTCGATGCTGGGATGAGAAGACCATTGATCCGTCAATACAAGTTTAGATTTATAAAAAGAAGTTTTATCCTGATCCGTTAAATCGGGGAAGCCATTTACAAGGCGTATCTGGTTCATTTGTGCCACAAAATTTAAAACAAACAGATGATCCCGAAATATATTTTCAGTTTTCTGATTTGCAGCGATTCTCTGATCATAGAACGAAAGCACCGAATTAAAAGTACTATCGGCAAGAGAGAGCCGAAGCAGAGAATCTTTTAATGGTTTATATCCAGTTATTTGTGAAGCAATTTGGTCGGCATGAAATTCCATCTCTCGTGACAAGCCCATGTAATTTTTATTAACCACATTATACATCTTTCGGAGAATCCATTGGATACCTCCATTTATTTTTACTGCTACAGTGATAAAAATCTCAAAGAAACGATTTGTTCCGGCCCATTTTGCGATCAGACGCTTGTAAGATTCATTATCAAAAAGCATATTATAAATTATATAGTTGACATTATAAACATAACTGCCAACCGCCATGCTTCGCTGCGAAAAATGCCCTAACTCGTGAGAGAGAATCGCTTTTAATTCGGACTTTGTAAGGCTGTTAACCAATCCCATACCTATTCGGAGATTTTTCCGAACCGGGAAAAACATACTCCAAAAACTCGAATCATAAAAAACAGCCGCATTTACATCAGAGGACAAATAGACTTTTTTAGGGAAACGGGTTGCTACCTGAGTCACAATTTCATCAAGCAAGTCAAACAATTGAGGTTCATCCTGCCGTTTTATTTCATACAGATGAGTCCGATCTATTTGGGTCGAAGAAAAAAGAAATTTTAGTAAGAATACGAGAACAAGAACTCCCAGACTCGCTATTCCCACGCCGATAATCATTGTAAAAAACATAGGTTTTGCAATGATGATAAATCCGCCGGCAAAAAAACACAAGATGGTCAAAGCACAAGCCAACAACAAAATAAGCAGATAAACGGATATAAAAAGGATAATAGAAAAAACAGCTTGACTTGTCTTTTTCTTAAATTCGGAAGTTAGCTTCACATTCATAAAATACTAGTATATAAAAGATTAAACAATTATTTTTCACCGGGCGTACCCGATAAGCTTTCTTTAGGGTGGACTATTTGCATCTCGTTCTTCATGGTCGGGCAACATATCTATCTTCCCTTAAGTAGTTCTATTAAATCAGTTCAATGCTCTTCATTCTGCATATTACTGATATTCAAACCACTGAATGTATATACTTACAACAAATGATAAGCACTTACTTAATAAAATAAAACAAAACTAAGAAAATGATCTCATATTTTCGTCTTATCACTCCTCTATTTTTCAGCGATCTCGTAAATTAAAAACATTATTAAAAACAGTTTTATCTTTTTTAATTCAATAAATAAAGTAAGTTCCATTTATTGTAAATACTTTTGGCAGGTGAATACAGACATAAAACGGGAACATATTGTTCACACCCTTAACAAAGACGAATTATGAAACAAAGCCTGATTTTTATAAAACGACCTAAAACAATGATTAAAAAATCAGACGAGTTTAAAATCACCCAACAGTAAAAATTAAATCGTATGAAAAAAATCGTATTAGCAGCCACACTATTGATAAGTTTATTCGAATGTAAGGTGAATGCACAAAGTTATCCCCCGGAAATAGGAATCAAAGGCGGATTAAACATTTCTAATTACACGGGAAATTATTATGGGGATAAAAGTGCAAAAGTCGGGTTTAATATCGGCTTAACCATCGATTATCAACTGGTTCCGGATCTTTATTTTATGAGTGGTTTGGAATATACCACGAAAGGAACGAATTTTAAAACACGTAACACCTATGAACAATATCGACAGAACATAGGCTATATCCAAATACCTATTCATTTAGGTTATAAATACGAGGTTGCCCCCGACACCCGTTTTGTGATCCATGCAGGTCCCTACATGGCTGTGGCGACAAATGGTTCCGATACAGGAAATGGATACAGTTACGATCTGTTTAACGAACGCGATACTGAGAAAGAATATCAACCCAAGCGTTTTGATGCAGGATTAGGACTCGGCGCCGGACTTGAATTTGGAAAAATCGGTTTTGACCTGAGTTATGACTTCGGACTCACCAACATTTACAGTCTTGGAGGTGACAATGCCCACACCATGAATGCCAGCCTGTCGGTCAACTACAAATTTTGACCAGATCGGACTCATTCCTTTCCATAAAAAAGAAATAAATTCAGACAGGTTCTTCAATAGAAGCTGTTAGGGTTTATTTCTTTTTACGTTTATATTGTCTTAACGTCTCCATCATAAGCATGAATGAATTATACAATGCGCTTATCACTTGTTGTAATTAAAACGAACAGATACAAATTACAAAGAAAAATCAAAAGAACTGATTAATAAAATATCCCAAATTAGTTTTCAGTCTTCTTTTTTTATATATTTGAAACTGAACAATTTAAATTTACATCCCATGAAACGCTGGTTTATTCTTTCTACTTTGCTAGTAATTGTGGTCTCTGCCTCATTTTCCCAAAACAAATCTCCAAATGAAGGACAACGAAATAAATTGCCCGGACAATATAGATGGGAAGGCTATACACTTGACTCGCTGAAATCGCTCCCCAGAGACTCATCCCAAGTTGCATCTGTCAAAAAATTTCGTTTACCACAGCTTCAGGACAGGCAACGTCAGCCTTTTATAAGCAGGATGCCTGTTTTCAAGCCAAGTAAAGAAGATTACAAGCTAATCATCGTAAAACCAGACAGCAGCGTCACTTATTCAATCCGAAACTTTTCATCGATGGATAAATAATCATTTAGATTTATTGTTTTTCTCCATATTGTCGATATATTTTTGAAGCAGGTCCAGTTGTTTGTAGTTACTTTCATATTCTACAGACTCTTCACCTCGACGTTCCTTTAGCTGTTCGGTATATTCTTTCAAATAAAGAGCATACTTCTTATAATACCCCAAAGCAGTCCTGGAGTCCTTAAGAGAATATTGATACAATTCTGCCAGGTTTCGATCGACAGATGCTTTTTCTTTTGCATTGCCATAAGTCTGAGCTGTTTTAAAATCCCTGATAGCCGAATCAAAAGCTCTTAATCCTTTGTTTGCGATGGCCAAGCCCATATAGCCCTGATAAAGTATATTATCCGGCGGAATAACAATTTCAAGCAGTTTTGAATAATATAGAAGAGCTTCATCCAAATTATACAGATTATTGCAAACGGCTCCCAGGCTGCCTAATATCTGTACATCAGAAGAATCTTTCCGGTAAGCAAACTTCAGATTCTGATAAGCCGGCTCATCTTTTTGCATTGCATAGTAACACATCCCGAGTCCGCGGGTAACCACCAGCGAGGAATCTCCTTGCTGCTTACATTTCTCGTACAGTTGAGCAGCCTTCGGATAATTATTTGACAAATAAAGAGAAGAAGCATATAAACTATTGATTTGTGCATTGGTTGAATCTCTGGCCGTATATTCTGCACAAGATTCTAACGCAATGTCCAATCGTTTAGCACGAATAGCCATTTTAACCAGGGCAGACAATATTTTTATATCGGAGGGCTGCGCAATCCATGCCTGCTTATAATAGTATATTGCACTGTCTGCCTTATTCAGCTCTTCAAAACATTTGCCTAAAGGATAATATAAAGTACTCATCTGCCGACGAGCATATATATCCCTGTATTCGGTCAAAGCCTCCACATTCCGGTCAAGCAAATAAAACATTTCAGCTTTTTTTATTCGAAAGTAAATATTGCTGGTATCTGCTTCGGAAAGTCCGGTATAACAACCAAGAGCATCTTTCCAGTTACTTTCGGCTTTATAAGTATCAGCTAATTCGGCCAGCAAAGTTTTATCGGCCGGCAAGGTTTCCTGCAATTGAAGCAGGATTGCTCTGGCTTGAGGATAGTCGCCCAGAGCCTTGTAGCACAAAGCTTTTTCTTTTAAAACCTCAGGTTCAGGATGCTGCCGGGCGATCAGTTGCAAAGCTTGTTGGTATTTATATTCCTGAATAAGCAAACGAATATTCTTCAGATTATCGTTTTCTTTTGAAAACAAGAGACCCGTTGTCAAAAGGAAGGAGCAGACAAGCAGGAGTTTTTGCATCATTTTATATACGGGATTTTTTTTCATAAGGAAATACGATTGTAAAGGTTATAAATGTACAAGTAAATGCCTTAATTCGTTCCAAGTATATATCTGTAATATTATGATAACAAGCAATATGCCGGATTATATACATGAAACTAATTTTACAGGACTACTGAATGATTAGTAGCAACAATCACAAACGTAGCATTACAATATACATATATTATTTTGAATACGAATCTTATAATAACATGAACGAAAAAAGAGATTAACTTTTCATACTATTTATGTCGTCCTGCTGATGAAATGAAACCCGCCTGATTTTTAAATCATTGTTTTAGGTCGTTTTATAAAAATCAGGCTTCGTTTCAGATTGGTATATAACTAAAAGGGTGTATCAAGAGAAGGATTAGTTCACTGGTATTCGGATGCTTAAAGCCATTTCCGGATACACCATAAAAAAGGAGCATTTCGAGTAGAAGTGCATCCTTTTTTATCATTTTTTTCAATCCAAACCAAATTGGCAACATCTAATAAAACATTGTTTTATCTTTATAATATATTGATTTCAGGTTAAATATATTCGAGACAACACAAACAATTTTTTATTAAAAGATTGAATTCTTTTAAATGAATTGCCGATAGAGTGATTACTTCTTTAATGTAATAAGAACAACCCCTTCCTTGCCGTTGGCTCTATCTCCATATTTTGCAATAGATGCTTGATCTTTTAGGACTGAAACAGATTCTATAGTTTCAGGTTTTAGGCCTTTAACATCCGTATCTGTCATTTCTTTACCATCAACGAGAACCAATACTTTCGAAAAATCAGGCGTATTTGCCGAAGATTTTTTTTCATTATTGTCCAATTTGAATACAATAGGTAAAGTGAAGTAAACAGATACAGCCTCTCCCTCATTATTACGTCCCGGTTTCCAGTCAGGCATGCTTTGAACAACGCGAACAGCCTCGTCATCTAAAGCTTTATTAAACCCTTTGATTACTTCTACTTGAGAAATTTTCCCTGTCTTATGAACAACAAATTTCAACACAACACGCCCTTGAATACCTTTCTTAGCTTCTTCTGCCGGATATCTCAGATTTTTACTCAAATAATCAAATAGAGCATTATTTCCTCCGGGAAATTGAGGCATCTCCTTCGCTACTGTCACCGGAGAATCCGGATCCGTTATCGTTATCGTTATTTGTTTTCCGGCTTTATCTTGAGCCGTATCCGTTTCATCCGGAATAGTTGTCACGGAATTGGGCATTGTGCTATTTTCGGCGGGACTTACCGCTGCCAGTTTCAGAGAAGAAGCCTGAGCTGCATTGCCGACAAGAAGCAATGCCATTGCCGGTACTGCCAATAAATATTTGACAGTTGCCAATGCTGATGTTTGTTTTTTGTTCATCATAGTAATTCGTTTTTTAAGTTGTGAAATATTGAAATAATTGTTTAAAGGAATTCTGTTGGTCACAGTTAATGTTTCAAGGAGTAAATACTGGTATCGCTTCATCTCAATTCCATTTGACAAGACTCCACTGTCTGCCAGATACTCATGATTTACGCGAATCTCCCGGCGGATGAGCCACACCAAAGGGTTCCACCAAAACACAATGCATGCAATTTCTGAAAGGATCACGTCTATAGAATGCCATTGCGAAACATGAACCTGCTCATGCCGAATAATTTCGCTACAAGCTGTTCTTTCCCAATCATCATTTCCTACAAATATCCATCGAAAAAAAGAAAATGGAGAAGATATTTCAGGAAGCAGAATATATACCCCATGCGCTTCAATCCGGGATATATTACTGTATTTCAAACGAAACACTTCGGAAATCTGAATCAGAAGACGGAGCAATAAGACAAATGAGACAATAATACTAAAAATCAATACCCAGCCCTTCCAGTCTATTGATATTGTTTCTGCGACCATAGTATGGGAAGAAGGAGATATAACTATTTCTGAAATCCAATAGGCCGGTATTTGCATTTTCTCATTCGATGAAAATGGCAGATTGATAGCTGGAAATATAGCTGAAAAGAAAATACAGAAAAGAAGATAGATTCTTTTTGTCTTAAAAAAAGTATCCTTGCGAAGAAAAAACCAATAAATACCAAATAGCAAAGCAGAAGCAATAGCTGTTTTCAAAAAGTAAGTCAATATTGCGTTTTCCATAAGATATTAATTTTAGTTTTTTTTCTTACCGGTTTCTATCATATCGATAATATCTTTCAAATCATCCGAAGATAATTTCTCTTCCTTTACAAAAAACGATACCAGTTCTTTGTATGAATCTTCAAAATAGCTCTTCACGACCGACGACATAAACGTTCGCTTGTAGTCTTTCTCAGATATTTTGGGCGAAAAGACATTTACGTTTCCAAATTTTTTGGTATTCAAATATCCCTTTTGTTCTAAATTACGAAACACCGAAGCAACAGTCGTATAAGGAGGTCTCGGTTCTTCAAATTCATTCCAGACATCCTTCACCGCACACATCTTCAACTGCCAGACATAGCGCATTATCAATTCTTCCTGACCTGTCAATCTTTCCATATAGTCTTGATTTTATTACTACTATTTTTTCGTAAAAGTATTTTATAAAAATAAAACAAGCAAATATTCAGAAATATTTCTACACCAGACACCCATAATTTAACATCTTATCACTCTTCTATCTAAAATTGATCCCAATTAATTTCCATCTTTGGAAAAGCCCGCGATGTTAAATTATCATAAATTAAGTCCAAATATCATTGTTTAATCGTTTAATTACTATATTTGCGATAACAAAATCAAATAAATCGAATTTTAATTCATTGCTGACATGAAAAAAAGAGTATCCATCAAAGACGTTGCTTCTCGTGCGGGAGTTTCGACTGCGCTGGTCTCTTATGTCCTTAACAATAAAAAAGAAGGACGTATCAGCAAAGAGGCTTCAGAAAAAATTAAACAAGCAGCGATGGAACTCAACTATGTTCCCAATCAGATTGCCAGAAGCCTTAAAGTTCAAAAGACAAATACAATTGGATTAATTGTAGCTGATATAGCCAACCCCTACTCTTCGCTGATTGCCCGCTTCATCGAAAACGAAGCTCAAAAAAACGGGTATTCAGTAATTTTCGGTAGTTCAGACGAAAGTGTTGGTAAAACACAAGATTTAATCATGTTGTTTTTCAACCGTCAGGTCGATGGACTGATCGTGGCTCTCCCTGAAAAGGCCGAAGTACAATTGAAATATCTCAAAGGCACAGGAATCCCTTTTGTATTAATCGATCGCTATTATCCGGACTTCCAGACAAATACGGTTTGTATCGACAATTATTCTGCTGCAAAGACAGCTGTTGAGCACTTGATTGCTCAAGGAAGAAGACGTATCGGGGTAATCAATTATGAGACCAACCTACACCATCTTCTCGAAAGGGAACGTGGAGCTCTGGATACGGTTGTTGACAATGAGCTTCTCCAGCGTGTACGCTTAGACTACATCCAGGAAGATGTGGAAACCGGCATCCAAAAACTCCTAGAGCTACCCGAGCCAATCGATTCTCTGTTTTTCACAACCAACTTATTAACTATTTCAGGATTAAAGTATTTCATCAAGAAAAACATTAAAATACCGAACAAACTTTCTATTGTCGGATTTGATGAAACAGATGCTTTCGATATTTTTTCATCCCCTGTCTCGTACGTAAAGCAGCCGATGGAAGACTTAGCAAACCAAGCAGTAAACCTTCTGCTCAAGGTGATGGAGAATCCGGAAGAAACAGAGACAATCACACTTCAAACAGAATTGGTAATCAGAGAATCTTCGATGAACTAATTTTTTTATAGCTCTGTTTAAACGATTAAACATCATTAAATAATAGATAGCAAATAATCTAATCTACAATAATAACCTAACAACTTATGAATAATCAAAATCTTAAATCGGTAGTTTGTTTTGGAGAAGTTCTATGGGATATATTCCCTGATAAAACAAAACCGGGTGGAGCCCCGATGAATGTGGCTTACCACTTAAAAAAACAAGGAATCAACAGCCACATGATCAGTAGAGTCGGTAACGACAAATGGGGTGCTGACATCGAACAATTGCTGGCAGGATGGAAAATCCCGGCAAAATACTGCTCAGCGGATACTCTTCATGAGACAGGTCTCGTTCATGCCAAAGCTGTAACTCCGACAGAAATGGCTTATACCATTGAGTTTCCTGCTGCCTGGGATTTCATTGAATGGAATGAAGAAATGGAAAAACTGACGGCATCGGCCGATGCATTTGTATTCGGAAGCTTAGTGACCCGTCATCAGGTCTCAAAAGAAACTCTACTGAGACTGCTCAATGTAGCCCAATATAAAATATTCGATATCAATCTGCGCCCACCATTCTTCGAGAGGGAATTCTTAGAAGTACTAATGCAAAAATGCGATCTCCTGAAAATGAACGAAAATGAAGTTGCCCTGCTCTCAGGATGGTATCTGGATAATGAAACAGAAGAAGAAAAATGTGTACGTTATCTTCAAAAACGATTCGACATTCCTGAAGTTATCGTCACAAAAGGAGCAGACGGAGCTACTTTCTATTCAGAAAACGATTCCTGTTCTTTTCCATCGTACAAAATACAGGTAAAAGACACTGTCGGAAGCGGTGATTCATTTTTAGCTGCCTTTCTTTCCAGGAAATTAACCGGCAGTACTCCGTTCGAAGCATTGAAATTCGCATCTGCAGTAGGAGCTTTTATTGCATCAAATGAAGGTGCATGCCCATCCTATACAACTCATGATTTGAATGCTTTCATAGCAGAAAAAGAATCAACAAAAAAGCCAATCATCTATTAAACAAATCATATTTTCTTATTAATCAAAACTTCAACATGAAAACGAATATTTCAAAAGCAGAAAATACCTCTGCAGCTGCACTAGGGCAGCAAACAAACAAAGCCAATGCGTATATTTTCCCACTCGTACTGATTGTCTGTCTCTTCTTTATGTGGGGAATGGCGGGAAATCTGAATGACATCCTTATCAAACAGTTTAAGAAAACATTTGAACTTTCAGATTTTCAATCCGGACTTGTTCAGTCTGCATTTTATATGGGATATTTTTTATTTGCAATTCCGGCTTCCTTAATATTAAAGAAATTCAGTTATAAAACCGGGATCATTATCGGACTGCTGCTCTATGCAACGGGTGCATTTCTATTCTTTCCGGCAGCCAACATGAGTTCCTACGGATTTTTCCTGTTTGCTTTATTTGTTATAGCATCCGGACTTGCATTTCTGGAAACAGCTGCAAATCCGTATGTTTCTGTACTTGGTTCGCCTGAGACTGCAACTTTTCGACTGAATCTGGCTCAATCCTTCAATCCAATTGGATGTATAACCGGAATTCTGGTTGGTCAGAATTTCATTTTTTCAGGTATTGAATATACGAAAAATGAATTAGCCAACATGTCTCCGGATGCACTTCACGCTTACTATAAGTCGGAAGCATTGGCTGTGCAGACTCCCTATCTAGTAATCGGATGCGTCATTCTTTTATTTGCGTTAGCAATTGCAGCAACAAAATTTCCAACTGTAGCGGAAGAACAAAATGAAGACTCTGCTAAAAGTTCATCCATCGGCAACTCGTTGAGATACATCTTTGGGAAACGTCACTTCAGACAATCAGTATTCGCTCAGTTCTTCTATGTGGGTGCTCAGGTTTGTATCTGGAGTTATTTGATTCGATATATTCAAGGTACTATCCCCGGAACATCCGAAATTAAAGCGGCCAACTTTCTGACAATCTCATTGATTATTTTCACAGTCGGCAGATTTGCAGGAACAGCGCTTCTGAAACGAATCAAAGGCAATCAGCTATTGGGTACTTATGCAATTATTAATATTGCACTTTTAGCAATCGGAATCCTGCTTCCCGGTAAAATCGGACTTTGGGCATTAGTAGGAACCAGCTTTTTCATGTCTATCATGTATCCTACCATCTTTTCCCTTGGTATCAGAGGATTGGGCGAACACACCAAACTGGCATCTTCTGTATTGGTGATGATGCTGATTGGTGGCGCAACTCTTCCAATGGCAATGGGCGGAACTTCAGATTTTCTTGGAATCTCAAACTCTCTTATTATTCCTGCTTTGTGCTTTGTGTATGTCGCATATTATGCCTTCAAAAGCTATAAAGAGAAATATGAAACTTCCGTTGTTGCATAATCACATCAATTGACCAGACAGTGTATATGAAAAAAATGCTGCCAAAAGCCATGGAAAGAAAAAGAAGTTTTTCATTTTCTGTACTAAACAATACAGCCTTCACAAAATTCGGATTTATCCTTTGTTTGATGATATTTTCGGAAAATTACCGAAGTGAAGCACAAGTTGTAATCACCAATACTCAGATAACAATGGGGAGTACTGGACGAATCGGGATAGGCCTGTCTCCTAACGGAGAGGGAACCATGTGGAAACCACTAAACCTTTCAGGTCAAGGATCCTTAGGAGGACGTATGGAACAGACAGACTATATGGATTTGCTGCCCGCACTGCACTTTTCACCGGTGCTCAATGGGAAAGACAGTACAAACATAACCTTTCAGGTACGTCTGGGAATGTATTCCAAAAACGGACAATTCATGGGCAATACATCTACAAATACTCCCAACGGATTGACTTTCATTCTTCCGGAAACCTATATTGAAGCCCGAAATATCGTAGGCAGCCGTTGGTCGGCATGGTGTGGAGTTCGCTTCAGAAGATATGACGATATACATATCTGCGACTACTTCTTTTTTGACGACCACTCGGCTCAGGGCTTCGGTGTTAGCTACAAAAACACAGAATTGTCGATGTATATGCCGGCATCAAGCGATTCAGCCGGAGTGTTTCCCTACAATTATGCCGTAACAGTAGCAGGAGCCACCAACAATGTGATTCGTCAACGACAAGCCTGGGTATTGGAACATAGTATTATTTCAAAAAACGGAAATACGCTAAAACTTCTTGGAGAGTATCACTATGTACCGGCTTCTTCGCAAAAAGCAAGTATTCATTATGCTTCCGATAACGGGTGGGTGCTTGGTGCAAAATACGACAACGTAATCAAAACGCCGAAACCGGGTTCATTCAACCAGTTTGCCGTGCGATATGGACACGGAGTTGCCAACGGCGGTGATAATGGAAACACCTACACCTGGCAAACCTACGGAGCTCCGAATGCGAACGGGAAATACACCAATGCTTTCTCCTTCACAACTGTAGAACATATTTTATTGAATTTATCGAATAAGATATCTCTGAATGCATACGGCGTCTACACATTAAGCAAAGGAGGTGCTGATACCAACGGCAAAGCAACATTCTTTGACGGATCTCAGATTTATAACAGAAAACAGGATTTTGTGACCGGAATGAGAGGATTCTTTTATGCAACCAATTGGCTTCACCTTTTGGGTGAAGTACATTATGCAACCCGTAAAGATGGAGACAATCCGATAGCATCCATGGTGAAGTTTTCATTCGCACCGACGATTGTTCCGGTTGCCAAACGCGATCCTTGGTGCCGACCGCATATCCGACTCGTATTTACAGCTGCCAGATACAATAATTATGCAAAAGACAACCGATATTCTCCCTGGTTACAGGTCAATCAGAAACAATGGGGAGTGTATGTGGGTGTGAAAACAGAATGGTGGCTCTTCTAAGTTGCTAACCCAATACACTCGCAATAAAAGATATAATTTACATGAAAGAAAAAAATATGAAACCTACATACGGAACATCCCTTTTATCCTTTATTTTCGGCTGGAATGCAGAAAAAGGACTTTATGCAATTCAAAAAACGGCAGAATATGGTTTTGACATGCTCGAAATTTGCCTTCCGGGTGATTTGAATTTCGATGCAAGAACAGTTCGCAGCCAGATGGCTGACAACGGAATTCAATTGAGATGTTCATTTAATATTCCGAAAGAATGTCACATTCCTTTTCATCCGGAACAAGCAACCGATACCATCAAAAGAGCAATTGACCTGACAGCAGAAGCCGGAAGTGATTTTCTCGGAGGAGTATTGCATTCATCCATCGCTACATTCTCCGGAAATCCTCTTACCGAAAAAGAAAAAGATACACTTTATCAAGTATTTTCTATTTTGGCAGATTATGCAAAGAAAAGTAATATAACACTGGCACCGGAGCCTATCAATCGCTACGAAAGTTATGTGTTTACTGCTGCAGAGGAGGTGCTGAATATGATAGATTCGCTGGGGAAAGACAATATTGGTCTCCATCTCGATACCTTTCACATGAACATTGAGGAGAACAGTTTCTACGAACCGGTCATCAAAGCCGGCGAAAAATTGAAACATATCCACATGACAGAAAGCGACCGGGGAATGATGGGAGAAGGCAACGTGCATTGGGATGATCTCTTCCGAGGATTAGCTGAAATCAATTACCAAGGCCCTTTAGTTCTTGAAAATTTTTCTTCTGAAATCACCGAATTGGTTGGCCCTACTTCTCTTTGGAGAAAGTCTAAATATAACTCCGAAGATCTGGCCAAAGGAAGTTTAGCTTTTATGAAACAAATGGTCGAAAAATGGTATAAATAAATACGGAAAACCCAATTACATTTAATATTCTCTTGAAACGAGCTGCCGGAATTTACGCTGTGCAGCTCGTTTCCTTTTCGGCGAAAAACAATTTTAAAAGCACTTCAAATGACAACAGCATGGGCAAGAACCGGAGTTCCACCCATGCTGTTGTTTTATCTGCTGAAAACATCAGTATTCCATAAAAGCTTGAGCGTTTATAAACAAGCCTTCTTTATTACATTGTTTATTTTCAACGTTTTACAAAAGCATAAATCTTCAACTTTTTAAAATATTGAGAATATAAGTTCAAGTCCGTATCCTCTCAAACAGGCCATAGTCCATTCATATTCAGCATTATAAAAAAAAATGCGTTTGAAATTTTAACGGAACACGAATGAGCTGAAAAGTGAAATCAGCTCATTCTATTTTTATAATCCTCATAATCAAACCGACGGTATGTCTCCAGTCTGTTATCGGAAGTCCAAAGAGCAATATCGGGATGATGTACCCCATTGAACATATTGGTTTTTACAATCGTATAATGAATCATGTCTTCAAAAATAATCTGATCTCCAATCTGCAAAGGAGCATCAAATGACCAGTCCCCGATGAAGTCTCCACTCAAACAACTACATCCGCCCATGCGGTAAGTAGGCAAACCTGAGACAGGCTCCTGATACGCTCCACGAATACGTGGTTTGTATGGCATTTCAAGACAATCGGGCATGTGGCAGGTGAATGAAACATCCAGAATAGCTGTTTTAATCCCGTGATTTTCCACAATATCGACCACAGAAGATACCAATACACCGGTTTCCCAAGCGAAAGCACTTCCCGGCTCCATAATAAGCTGAAGATGAGGATAAAGAGTCTGGAATCCGTTCAATGTACGAATCAGATGATCTACACAATAGTCTTTTCGAGTCATTAAATGTCCGCCGCCCATATTCAGCCATTTAATTTGTTTGAGAAAATGGCCGAATTTCCGTTCCATCACTTCCAGTGTTTTTTCCAAATCATAGGAAGTCGATTCGCACAAATTATGGAAATGCAACCCTTCCAATCCACGAGGAAGTCCTTTTCGGTTTAGTTCATCCGCAGTCACTCCAAAACGGGATCCCGGAGCTGTCGGATTGTATAAATCAGTCTCAACCACGGAGAATTCCGGATTCACCCGCAATCCGCAGGAAACACGATTCCCTTCAGTTTCTACCTTGGGATAAAAACGGTTGAATTGCGAAACAGAGTTAAAGGTAATATGACTGCTGTATTTCAGGAAATCATCGATATTATTGTCTGAATAAGCCGGTGTAAAGGTGTGCGCCGGACTTTTCATTTCTTCGAAAGCCAGACGTGCTTCATATACAGAGCTTGCTGTCGATTCGGGAATATATTCGCGGATAATTGGGAAAGATTTCCACATCGCAAATGCTTTGAAAGCAAGAATTATGTTCACTCCTGTGCGCTCTTTCACGGAACGAATCAACTCTAAATTACGACGAAGAAGCACCTCTTCCATCACATACGCCGGTGCTTTTATTTGAGAAAAATCAATCATTTTTTATCAATGTACTAATTGGTTAATATGCTGATTTGCAAATTACGATTCTACCTTTCTAAACTTTGCGAATTTAAGTAATAATTGCTTTGTTCCGGCATTTTCGAAGTTCACAGTTGCTTTTCTACTGCTGGCATCTCCTGTCACATCCACAATTGTTCCTAAGCCAAAACGATCGTGAGCAATCACATCACCGGGTTTCACCTCATCCTTCTGCGAAGAAATGCCGACTTTGGGTCGTACCTGTTCGGCTTTCACAAAATTTCCCCGTGGCGGCACTCCTGATTTTGGTTGTGGCTGTGCATAGGGCTGTTCTTTCTTCATTCCGCCGAAAGGAGAAGACGATCCAAACCGCGATGTAGAACTTTCATTTTCTGAAAATGGAGATTCAGAGGACCGCGACGGAGCACCACCTAACGAAAAAGCTTTACTTAACATTCTATCCTGAATATCCAGATATTCAGGTTTGATTTCTTTCAAAAAACGGCTGGGATTGCAGGAATCTGTTTGTCCATTTCGAAAACGGCTGCGTGCATACGTCAGCATACAGTATTCTTCAGCCCGGGTCAACGCCACATAGAAGAGACGTCTCTCCTCCTCCACTCCTTTCACTTCGGAGAGAGCCATCGATGACGGAAAAAGCTCTTCCTCCAGCCCGACCACAAATACATTTCTAAACTCAAGCCCTTTTGCCGAATGAATCGTCATCATCGTCACTTTCTCTGCTTCAGATTCTTTATCGGTATCCTGATCGGTCAGCAAAGATACTTCCGAAAGAAAATCAGGCAAACGATATTCATCGCTTCCTTCTTCCTGCCTGGCCTCCGTAAATTCATGAATTCCACCCAGCAATTCTTGCAGATTCTCTTGCCGGCTCATCCCTTCTGGAGACATATCCTGATAAGTATCATTCGCAATACCGCTTTGTTTGGTAATCAGTAAGGCCAAATCGTAGGCGGAGAGTTCACGCAACTGCTCCAGAAAACTTTCAATCATTTCCCGAAAAGCTGCCAGTTTTTTAGCTGTTCCCGAATTAATATTCAGGTTGAATTGCAAAGGATCAGAAACCACCGTCCACAAACTAACCTGATGCAACTTGGCGGCATCGGCAATCTTACCGACAGTAGTATCTCCTATTCCGCGTGTCGGAAAATTGATAACACGCTTGAAGGCCTCTTCGTCATTCGGGTTTATCACCAGACGAAAATAGGCAATCACATCCTTGATTTCTTTTCGTTGATAGAACGAAAGTCCGCCATAGATGCGATAAGGAATCGTTTTCTTACGCAAAGCCTCTTCGAAAATACGGGATTGGGCATTCGTTCGGTACAGAATAGCAAAGTCGCCATAGGATATCTTGGCGTGGCGATGCATCTCTGCTATTTTGTTCGCCACAATCACTCCTTCCTCAAAGTCGGAATAAGCTCCGGTGATCGTTATTCTTTCTCCGGTATCATTTTTCGAGAAGACATTCTTTTCGAGTTGCTCCTTGTTGTTTTTTATTAAACTGTTCGCCGCATTTACAATCATCTGCGTCGAGCGGTAGTTTCTTTCCAGTTTAAATATCTTGGATTCAGGGTAGGTTTTCTGAAAATTCAGAATATTCGCGATGTTAGCTCCGCGAAACGAATAGATGCTCTGCGCATCATCTCCCACCACACACATCCGGTGATGTGCTTCGGCCAGTCGCTGCACAATCAGATGTTGGGCAAAATTGGTATCCTGATATTCGTCTACCAGTATAAACTGGAATTGCTGCTGATAACGTCCCAGAATCTCCGGAAAATCGCGGAACAAGACATTGATATTAAAGAGAAGATCATCGAAATCCATTGCATTAGAAGCCTTCAGGCGGGCATTGTAGGATTTGAAAATCTCTGCCGTCATGGGCACATTAGCCCGCATATCATGCACAATGACTTCCTTGTCCTGCGCATATCTTTCGGGCGAAAACAATTGATTTTTTGCCATTGAAATAGCACCCTGGATTTTTGCAGGTTTATACACCTTGTCATCCAGCTTCATCTCTTTGATAATGTTTTTTATCAGGTTGCGCGAGTCGGAAGTGTCATAGATGGTAAAATCCGAAGTATAGCCCAAAGCTGCCGCCTCTTTCCGCAAAATACGTGAAAAAATGGAGTGGAATGTTCCCATCCACAAACGGCGCGAGGTAGCTTCTCCTTCCAGCGAAGCAATACGCGACTTCATTTCCCGTGCGGCTTTATTGGTAAAGGTAAGAGCCAGTATGTTATAAGGAGAGAGCCCGATGCTCATCAAATAAGCAATTTTATAAGTCAACACCCGGGTTTTGCCCGAACCGGCACCGGCTATAATCAACGACGGGCCTTCGTTATATTCTACTGCCTGTCGCTGGGACTCATTCAGTTCGTTTAAGTAATCTACCATGCTTCAAAGTTAGGTACTAAGCTAAGATAAAAAAAGCATCCTTCATATAATCTGAGGGATGCCGAAATATTTTTCATTGAAGAAAATCAGCTTACGGCATGTTTCTTCTTTTTGTTTTCTTTCAAAAATGCTTCCAAAGCACCTGTCATGGACGGATATTCCGGTTGCGGAGCCTCACAATCGAGACGAAGACCCGAATCCAGAATAGCTTTTGCAGTGGCATGTCCGAAACAACCGATAGCAATTTCTCCCTGTTCGAAATCAGGAAAATTTTTAAGCAATGTCTGCACACCTACCGGAGTAAAGAAAATAATCATATCATAATCAAACTCTTCGTCTTCCTGAAAATCATTGCTAACAGTACGGTACATAACCGATTTGGTATAATTGATTTTCTTTTCATCCAAAAAATTTGCCACTTCGTCGGTATGGACATCAGAAACAGGAACCAAAAAAGTTTCTTTGCTATGTTTTGCAAAATTAGGCGCCAATCCGGCTATCTTACCTGTAGCACTGAAAAATATCTTGCGTTTACGATACACAATATACTTCTGAAGATACAGAGCTACTGACTCAGATGTACAGAAGTACTTCATTGCTTCAGGCATCACAATACGTAATTCTTCACACAGGCGAAAGAAATGGTCGACAGCAGTTTTTGCCGTAAAAATAATAGCGGTAAAATCTAAAATATTGATTCGTTGTTGTCTGAATTCTTTTGCTGAGACCCCTTCTACTTTAAAAAATGGGCGAAAGACCAATTTCACCTCATACTTTTCTGCAATCTCAAAATAGGGCGATTTCTCCGTTTGCGGTTGGGGTTGAGATACTAAAATTTTTTTAATCTTAAATGTCATAATATACAGAAAAAATCTTCTTTATATAAAAAACTCAGCCCAAAAGCTAAATAAATATAGGGCACGATTTCAACACTGCAAAGGTACGCAATCCCAAATAAAAAATTGACTTTTTTGTTAAAAAAAAAGGCTATTAAGCGTGAAAAAAGAATTAAATGAGATAAAACAAACAGCACAAGGATAACAATTGCCATGAGATGCTGAAAATTGTAATTATAAAGATAAATAAGCGCCGGAATAAAAGCCAACAATCCGAACATCTCCAAAATCATCAGGTAGGTTTTCCGAAAACTTTCTATAAACTCCTTCATACTAAACACATAGCCAACAAGAGAGTAGAACAGATACTTTACTAAGAAAAAAACAGAAACCACAACTGTAAAACCGACAACCGTCTGCCAATCATGATGAAGCGGTCTGACTACGTGATCGGTCTGCTGTATAAATTGATAAAATATCAAAGAGATAAGAAAGGCGGAAAGAGACCCCAGAAAGAGGCTTCCCCAGATTTCCTTTATCGTAATTTCATTAAATGTATCCTTTTTCTCACGAAGGGTCACTAACATTTGGATACCTTCCATAAAAAAGTTATGTCCGCGCTGTAATATCCGGCAAATAATCAAAAAGCAAATCAGCAGAGATAAAAAAATACCGTCATGCTGCTTCAACATATTAGGAATAGGTTCGCTCCACAAGCCATTTCCTTTAGCTATTTGTTCGATGGAATTGCCCATCTTATATGCTTTTACAGATGCCGAATCCATGCTATACGAAAATTTCGCAGAATCATATTTCAGCATATACGGCTTTTCCAAATCGGTCTGCCGGAAAAGTTCTATCTTTTTATTTTTCACAGCATGCGCCGCAGAATCAATCCTTGCCATAGCTGTAGAGTCAGCCATAGAAGAAAAAGCAAGAGCATCTGAGGAATTATTTGTTTGAATCATTGAATAGGTCAGAAGTTATAAAGCTGCAAACTTATCGTAGTCGCTGGGCCATTCCCTGGCATTTTCTATCAGAGACAAAGCTTCTTCAGGATTTTCAGCCACCTGATACAATTCGGTATGCAAGTCGCGCATAAATCTTTCTTGCGCCATCAGCTCCAATTGTTCCAACAGTGGATCATAAATATGATTTGTGTTGAGGATAACAACCGGTTTACGATGCAATCCCAGTTGCTTCCAGGTAATCACCTCAATCAACTCTTCCAGTGTTCCGATTCCTCCGGGAAGGGCAATAAAAGCATCTGCAAGTTCCGCCATCAATTGTTTGCGTTCATGCATGTTCTGAGTCACATGTATTTTGGTCAATGAAGGGTGAAACCATCCATTATCGACCATAAACTGAGGAATAACGCCAACAACCGCACCTCCGTTTTCCAAAACGGAATTACTGACCGCCCCCATGAGACCCATTTTTCCGGCTCCATTCACACATGTAATATCTTTCACAGCCAACAGTTTACCTAATGTTTCTGCGTCTTTAACATAACGGTCGTCCAGTTGGGTACTGGAAGCACAGTAAACACAAATTGTCGAAATTTGAGGCATAAGCAGTTCCTTTTTTATAACGAAGAGCGACATCCGTTTTCATGGATGTCACCCTCCTGTTAGATTTCAGACTGCAAAATTACAAATTAAATGCTTTTCTTACGCGATCCACGTAATCTAATTTTTCCCAGGTAAATAATTCGACCTCCAATTCAAGCGGTTCCGGATTATATCGGGAACTAAATATTTTTTTCACCACCTGAGGTTCGCGACCGACATGACCATAAGCTGCTGTTTCGGAGTAAATAGGATTCCGCAATTTCAAACGTTCTTCAATGGCTTTGGGGCGCATATCAAACAATTGTGAAACAACACGAGCTATTTCGCCATCGGTATGTGCCACATTGCTTTTACCATAAGTGTTTATATAAATATTCATCGGTTTAGCCACACCAATTGCATAAGACACTTGCACCAAGACCTCGGAAGAAACACCTGCTGCCACGAGATTTTTAGCAATATGCCGACATGCGTAAGCCGCAGAACGATCCACTTTGGAAGGATCTTTCCCCGAAAATGCGCCTCCGCCGTGTGCTCCCTTGCCGCCATAAGTGTCGACAATAATTTTGCGGCCGGTCAATCCGGTATCTCCGTGAGGTCCTCCAATAACAAATTTACCGGTCGGATTGACATGATACGTGATTTGGGAATCAAACAAACTCAAGACATCCGGATTGTTCCGGTACTGTGCTTTTATTCGTGGAATAAGAATTTCAATGACATCCTGACGAATCTTATCCTGCATTGCCCGGTCTGCCTTCTCGGTATCTTCCGGCGAATTGGTTTCGGGAAGGACAAATTCATCATGCTGTGTAGAAATCACAATTGTATCAATACGAACAGGAGTGCCATTGTCATCGTATTCGATAGTCACCTGCGACTTGGCATCCGGACGAAGATAAGGCATTAAGTCGATTTCATTTTTGCGGATAGATGCCAACTCTTGGAGCAAAGCATGAGATAAATCGAGAGCAAGAGGCATATAATTGGACGTTTCGTTGGTTGCATAACCAAACATCATTCCCTGATCACCGGCTCCTTGTTCCATCGGATCAGCTTTTCGATCTACTCCCCGATTTATATCGTCTGATTGCTCATGTATTGCCGATAAGACGCCGCATGATTTAGCTTCAAACTGATACTCACTCTTGGTATAACCTATTTTTTCAATTACCCGGCGGGCTACTTCCTGAATATCAATATATGCCTGCGATTTTACTTCACCGGCAAGCACAACCTGACCGGTTGTCACCAAGGTTTCACATGCAACTTTTGAATTTTTGTCATACGCAATAAATTCGTCCAACAGCGCATCCGATATCTGATCCGCTACTTTGTCGGGATGTCCTTCAGAGACAGACTCCGACGTAAAAAAATAGCTCATAAATGTATTTGTTTAAATGTTTAAGCGGCAGATAGGTACGAAGCAATAACGGAATAAACGTTTTAGCATTTTTTCTTGTGGTTGCAATCATAACAAATCTATCCACCTGATTTTGTTTTCGAATACAAAGGTAATATATTTTTCAGGAAACTCAGTAATCCATTGCTGAATAAAAGTATTTATGCCAAAGAGCATCACCGAATAAGAAAATAATAATAAATGACTTAACCACATCAAGACTTCAAAAGGAGCTGACTATATTAGTGATTAATTTTATTTATATCCGAAGGCTTGTCCTTTCGTTCGAAAACGAGTTGTATTATCTGAAGTAGTTCGGGAAAATGAGTTTCATGCGTCCGGTTTGTCATATCACTCATTTTCAAGCCACTACAAACATCACAAGAACTGGCTTGTTCCCTTAGACCGATGTATTGTCAGTACTTTAGCTTATACTTTTCTTATCGCCACACACAATTAGTACACAAAAATCCGGAAGCAAAATGTAGATTTTAAGCCTGTTTTAATGACAGGGTAGAGATAGCCGGTCTTATTTATCCCCATTCAATTATGTCCGAAAAATTGCATAAGAATCGGACAAATTATTCATTTTCCAGTATATCACCATCTATTTGCATCTCTCTTAACCTTAGAGTCAATTCTTCCATTCTCTTTATCACATCTTCGAAAGTTTTTGGTTTATCTTCGTATATAAAGCTGGTTATCATGCCTCTGTAATCATCATTCCACTTTTCAGCCTTATCGACAGGTGGCGTAAATGCGATTATTGGCTAAAAAAGGGTTACTCCCTTTCGGTTTCGTCTCAGGTGTATAATTTTGTTGTTCCACCAATAAAAATAACCATATATGCAAAAATTAGGGATAAAAGATTAGCATGCACTTACCACTCATTCTGAACATTTACTTATTATAAAAACAGGCACTTTCCTCTGATTTATTGAACCGAGGTTGGCTATTATAGATAAAAACTACTATTTTTGTGAACAAACGTACTAACTATCAAAAACATAAAATAAACCAAACATAGAAATAAATACTTAAGAATAACTTTCACTTTAATACATTGTATCAAATGAAAAGAAAAATAGGATTTCTCATACTCTTGCTTCAAGCATCCATCTCTTTGATGGGGCAAAGCTCCTACAAAATTTATTACCAGGCGTCTTATAACGGAAAGCCTGTTCAGAATCAGGACATACTCATTATCGGCAACGAACATGAATCATTGATAACGACTCAAAAAGCGTTAGATCTAACACAAAAATTTCCTATTCAGGAAACAATTATTGACGCTCAGAAAGGAAAAATATACAATCTGGCCCGCCTGAGCGGCAACCGACAAATTGCGATAACCGATTCCTTGTCCTGGCAAAAAACATCATTCGACCTAAGCAACGAAACAAAAAAAGTGGCCGGTTATTGGTGTAAAAAAGCATCTATTGTTATCAATTCAAATCATATCGATTTATGGTATACCACAGAACTTCCTGTCAAAGGTTCACCAGCTATTGCAGGCTCACCACTGGGATTGGTACTGGAATATTCCAGAAATGGAAATTACGTGTTGACAGCCATAAAAGTTGAAAAGATAAAAGGAACAAACAAATTGAATTTAGCACAGAGAATTCAGGAATCAGACCTGGTAGATAATCTTACATACAATGATCTGCTTTGGAAAAGCCGATACACAACGATTCCCGTTTTCACACAAGCCCGTTTGAATTTTTCGGACGAGACAAAAAGCAATGACACACTAATTAGTCTAAGAAAAGGTATTGCCCAAATCAAAAAACTGAGATTTCCTCCATTGGCGCAAGGAGATCAAGTTTTTCTGGATGTAACGCAGCGTTCCTTAGGGGATGCATACGATAGAACCGGCACCGTTTTTATCGTTCCGGCTTCAAAAGTAAAATTAGAGAATGGAATTCTCTCTTATATAGGGGAAGACACTCGCCTACACAATCAGGCTATCGCTTCAGATAAATATGTCCCCAATATAGAACTAATGCGCTTTTTCACGTCTTTCGGCGCAGGTCTCGACAAGCCGGGAGGTTATCAAATTAAAGGAAAGCAATGGCATAAGGAAAATTTCTATCGGCAAGAAATTACAGATATAGCTTCCTTATTAAGTGATCAGGAAATCTATGTAGGTATTCAAATTGAAAATTATGACAAGAACGGACACCTGGTAGATGTGAATATGACCATACACCACGACAATGAATCGCAGGCAGCCTTACCGAAAGTGCTTTCTTTGTTCAATACGGTGGATGTGCTGAATCCGAAAGGCAACGAACTAATCGATCTGTTCAAATCGCCGGAAGGATTAAAAATGGAGTTTACGATTGAGAAAACATTAAAAAATGCACGAATCCGCTTTATTACGACAGGACATGGAGGATGGGGTAACGGAGATGAATTTCTCCGCAAAAACAACAGCCTGCTTCTCAATGGAGAAAAAATATTTTCTATCGTTCCCTGGCGCGAAGAATGTGGTTCGTACCGGATGCAAAACCCTGTTTCCGGCAACTTCTCATCCGGCCTGTCCTCGTCAGATCTCAGCCGATCCAATTGGTGCCCGGGAACAATTACGAATCCTTATTACATAGATTTGGGCACAATCTTGCCGGGAAATTACACACTTCAGCTGTTAATACCACAAGGTGAAGACGAAGGTTCGAGTTACAGCCAATGGAATGTCTCTGCTTCACTAATAGGAACGGAATAATTTCATCATGAATCAGGCGAAGCACAATTGATGAATGCACACAACATTCAGCATGAAGGATACAAGAAATAGCTACCGCCACCCAACAGGCAATAAATACGAAATCGGTCATTCGGAATTATCAAAAATTCTTCGAATGACCGGTTTCGCTTTATTCTGACTTATGCTTTTTTCTCCCTATTTTTCCATGTGCGGATTAACCCAAAACAATCTTTCTTTTAAAGACAGATAGGAACATATAGGCATACCCATATATATACAATATAGAAGAAGCAGACTGTTTTCCATCTCTTTCACAGGAGATATCAACAAATAGCCACATCCGGATGCATTGCCCGGCTCCAAAGAAAAAACAGATATTATATCCGACCGGGACTTTTCTCGTTCAGGAGGATATTCATTGGAATATGGGGAACAATCGACCATCCCGGATTCACATATCGAATCGGGTAAATATCGAATAACCCATTGGAATACAAGGAGAAACCAAAATGGTATTGATCCGAGAATCAGGATGGCGGATCAAGCCGAAAAAACATCAGGCTCAAATATCCAACCACCTCCATTTTGGATAAGCAAATAAAAACATCCGCACAACACCGCCTTTGTTTCGACCCAATACATCGTTATCTTCGGGCAGGAGGCTTATATTCAGACAGAAGCATAAGCACAAGTCTCTATTTTGTCTACTTTTTCTTTTGTTATAGTCAAGATATGTGTAGCCATGCGAGCTATCTCATCTTTGTCATGACTGATTAGCAAGGTGGTTGCATCAAACAATTGATGTGCCTTCAGGATTTCATCCTGCAAAGAAATACGCATTTCCGAATCAATGGCCGAAAGAGGTTCATCCAACAGCAATACACGCGGCCTCGATGCCAGCGCTCTAGCCAAAGCCACACGTTGCTTTTGTCCGCCAGAGAGTTTTGTTACTTTTTGTTTGCTCAATGCTTCCAGGCCAAAAGTTTCAATCAAGGAATAAATCAATGAAGTATCCTTATTTGCTCTCGATTGAGCAAATGCAATATTCTGCTCCACATTCATATTCGGGAAAAGAGCATAATCCTGAAACATAAAACCGATATTTCGCGCTTGAGGAGAAAGATTAATTTTCAGGTTTGAATCAAAAAGAGTTTGATCTCCAATGCGGATCATTCCGCTATCCGGCCTAACAAGTCCGGCTATCATACGGATGAGCGTTGTTTTCCCAACACCTGAGAATCCGGAAATACAAGTCAGCGATTTCTCAGGAATATCTACATCTACCGACAAGACACGATTTCCATCCGAGGTGAGCATCGTTTTTTCTACATCAATATGAATCATACTAAAGAAATTTAGAAGGTTATCCCTGCAATAATTATGCATCAACAAAATCCGCGGCGAGAGAGATGAGTCCTTTTTGTCGCCTGTTGTTATTTTTCAGACAGCAACAAAGAAAAGCGACACTGAATCTATAAATGCAATACTTATTATTGATTCGAGTTTATATTGAACAAAAACATATTGTATATGAAGATCAAAAATTTACACAACAATAACGTTTAAAATATACCCGGGATGAAACTTTTGGAACATTGCATCATAAGTAGGGCTATAAAATGAACTTCACGAATCTCATCCATTATATCGTTTATTTTCTCTTTTATATTCTTATCTGAGGGTGGTCACATTAAACGTTTTGTTGATACTGTATATCACGGAAAGCATCACAAAAGATATGGTGAATAAAATCCATGAATACTGATTTGCTACAGAATAGTTCATCGTTTGCACTTCGTCATAAATCGCAATAGCAGCAATACGGGTCGAACCGGGAATATTTCCTCCCACCATCAGTACAATACCAAACTCCCCGATACAATGAGCAAAAGTGAGTGCAGCACCAGTAATAATGGACGGTTTGACATTCGGAAGCAGTACCCTGAAAAAAGTAGTTGTCCGTGATTTTCCTAAAGTATAAGCTGCTTCGCGGTATGATTCGGGAAGCCCCATCAGTCCGGTTTGTAAGGGCTGAATCATATAAGGCAAACCGGCTACCACACTGGCTATCAGAACCCCTTCGAAGGTAAATGCCAGGCGCACATCAAAATAGTGCTCCAGAAACCGGCCAAAGCCATTTTGAGGACTGAAAGCGAGCAGCAGATAATATCCCAGCACCGTTGGAGGAAGCACCATGGGCATCGACACCATCGCTTCCACAAACACACGACCTCTGAATCTTGTATACGCCATCCAATAGGCAATTGGCATACTGATAATAAGAAGTATAAGAGTTGTGCACGTTGCCAGCTTAGCTGTCAGCCACAACGTCACTGAGAAATCTGCATTCATAACTAATTTATTTACAACAACCATCCGACAAACAGCTCAACAAACTTGATTTCCAAAGACATAAATACCTGAAAGAATTTTATGTAGCAGACAATGTATCGTTGAGCTATTCAGCAGATACATACATTACTTTTTCACTAATCCATATCCGTATTTCAACCACAACTTATCGCACTTTTTACTGACAAGATAAGCCATAAAGCTTTTCGCTTCGGTATTGTCGGCTGCCGGTTTCAACAAAATATAGGCCTGCTCGATGGGCGGACAATCTTTTGAAGACAAAGGAGCCACTTTTCCCTTGCCGAGCATATCCGGAGCCAATGCCAGCGAATAAGCGATAAAACCGATTTCCGCATTGCCGGAAAAAGCAAACTGAGCAGCCTGACTAATGTTTTCGCCCCACACTATTTTAGATGCAATTTGCTCATACAACCCTTTCTTTTTCAAAGTTGCTACACTGTTTTCTCCATAAGGAGCCTTTTTAGGATCGGCAATAGCTATCTTTTTCACGCGTGGGTCAAGTACGAGTTTCAACCCTTTTCTGACATCCAAGGTTGTGCTGAAAAGCGCCACACGCCCATAAATGTATGTTTTCACAGGACTAGCCCCAAATCCAGCTTCAGAGACCTTTTTGGGAAAATCCACATCTGCTGCCATAAATACGTCAAATGGCGCACCGTGAGTGATTTGAGAAGTTAATGTACCTGACGAGCCGTAAGTGACTTCGATAGAACTTCCCGGATGTTCACCTTCGTATTGATTTTTGATATCTTCCAATACGTATCGAAGATTGGCTGCAGCAGCTACCTTCACTTTTCCGGCAGCATCGACTGATAAGACAATTGTCAGAATCAGCGTTAGAATTATTGTTATCTTTTTCATTGGATTTATTTTTTTACCGGTAGTAGAGACGTTGCATGGAACGTCTCTACGCGCCTGATTTTTGAATCATTGTTTTGTATGATTAAATAAAAATCATACTTCGTTTCATGCACGGTTTGTTTTTTTATCTGTTACAAAAATTTAGGTTTAAATGTCAGCATAAGGTATGCCCAATTTGGAAAATGATTATCACCAGTCACTTTCTTCAACACTTTCATTTGATAAGTAGAAAAATAACCGCTCCATCCACCCTGAAGCGTAAATGCAGGAGAAACAATATAGTTAGCCGTCAGGTCAATTTCCTGGCCGATATTTTTCTTCGTTACCGTCGCAGAAACAGCCTGAGCTAATGAAAAGGCATGAAATGTTCCGTCGAGATTGAATTTTTTCGTAGGACTATAAGTCAATCCTCCGAAAAGATCAACCAAGCCCTGTGTCGGCAGCGTTTTCCAATATTCCATTGAACCATTGAATGAATGGCTCACACCATACAATTTATTGAAGGTATGATTCTTTCCGGAAGTAATCGTATATTTCGAACCGGAATAATAATCGGTTCCTAAGGTCACAACTAATGGTTGAAACACCACAATTTTGGCTTTAAAAGCTAACAGAAAAGCGTTCAGGCTATTGAATACTGCATCATGGCCAAATTGATAATATCCTGTCAGGTAAGCCGAAACCGGAGAATTTTTGCTTTTGATATCCAGATTTGCACCAACAGTATTTCGGATAGAAAGTTCATTGAGCAAATCGTTTGTTTTTCCCCGTTGAAAACCATCATTGACCCACAATCCGGAAATATTCACGTCATCGAATGTACGCGATACCCAGGCAAATGTCATATACTTATAAGAGCTTGTAACGGAATACACAGACTGGGATAAATCGTCGGAAGTGTTGTTATAAGCTGTTCCCAAATGAGCTTTAAACTTTTTCGTTTCATATTTGAGTAAAGCCAGATCGTGCGCCTGTCCCGTGTTACTCCAATTGGAGGCAGAGAACATGCGTTTATCATCGTACTCGAGACTCTGACGTCCTACGACAACCGATAATGCAGGAGTGAACGCATAAGATCCCCATGCTTCGTAAACACCGACTGTATTTCCGGTGGAGCTGACACCTGTTGAGCCGTACACATGCGAATCCTGAAGGGTCACTTTCGCACTCATTTTTTCACTTGAGTACAAGAAATTCAACCGGGTACGCAACGCACTGACTACTGTCGGGTGAATTGAATCGGGCAAGGGTTTCTGAAAACCGTTTCTATATTCGGAACGTGTCCGGATTTCACCATCCACTTTCACAGTCTGGCCTGAGATTTCACTCCAGCCTATCAATCCTGAGATTAAACCTAAAATAAAAATCTTTTTCATACTCACATCAAAAAAAAATTAATAAACTATTGTTTTAAGGAAATAATGTTTCAATCTAGATTCCAGCGATATAAAACAAAAAGATAACGCTTTGCATAAAAAAAATTCAGAGAAAACAGGTCTCCAGAATTTCACCCAGCGAAATCAGATATTCCTGCTGCATTAACTCCATTTTATGATATTTCTCGAGCAACTCCAACCCGAAGCGGGTAACGACGGCTCCTCCCCCATTTGAACCTCCGCGTTGACGGATAACGACAGGCAGTGGAGAAAGCTCATTCATCTCTTTAATGAAAGTCCAGGCTTGCTGATAAGAAATTTTCATTGCTTTGGAGGCCGAAAGAATAGAACCGGTGTAGCGGATGTTACCAATGAGCTCGATTCTTTTCTTGTTCAAAAAAATCTGATTGTCTTTTTTCACCGTTATCTCCGTATCAATCTGAAATGGAAAATATTCTTTTGGCATATAATTCTCATTAAATAAGTATAAGAAAATATCCAATAACCATGCCAATGAAAATAAAGAGCTATATATCAATTTATTTCGCAATATTCACATTCCGATTGAAAGCGAATATTCTTACAAAAATGTAGGATTTAACAAAAACAGCAACATTTTGGTTTTCCCGGCATACCGATATAAAAAAACATGCATAACGGGTTGTGCGTTAATAAACCGAATTGGATTTATTCACTTATTTAAAATTATCAGATTTATGAAAATCAGCGCAAGAAACCTTCTGAAAGGAAAAGTGGTAGACATTAAACTGGGAGCAGTAGTAGCAAAAGTCACTATCGAACTGACTAGCGGAGAAAAAATTTCATCCGTTATCACCGTAGACAGTGTAGAGGAATTAGATTTGAAAGTAGGCGATGAAGCAACAGCTATTATCAAATCAACCGAAGTTATGATCGCGAAATAGTTTGGGGATCATAACAAGCTAAAAACGACAAAGGGAGTTGGATGGAAATAGTTTCCCCAACTCCTTTCATCGTTTAATCAGATGCCGCTTCACGGTTTATTCCATTTCTGAACAATTTCCATTACAAAGCTTCGGCGAAGTTTCCACAAATGCGGGACAAAGCAATAAATCAACCTCTTACGTCCAATCCTCAATCAGCCATTTGATTTTGTTTCAAATAGTAACATCGAGGGAATCGTATACATATTGCTTACCGAGTATCTCAATCGCACAGTCCTTCCTGAAAGGCTATGATGGTGTAAAATCTGGCAACTTGGTTGTTCCAAAAAAATGGCTCCTCTTTTTTGAATATTCTCTCTGCTAGTCGTATAAAGCTCATTTAATTGTAACGGGCAGTCTGCAGATGGTCTAACAGAAAACAAAAAATAGGACGAAAGGGGTTAATTATCTTTTTTGAAAACCGGATATCAGCAGAATATGGAATACCCATATTCCTAAAATGGAAAATATCCCATTTAGGGATTTCCTATCAATAAAAATGAAATGGCAGACCGAAATAATATTCCCCGTAAGGGAAACATATCAATAAAAAAATAGCATCATACCTCTGAAACCTCTACGAGGTTTGAAGGGTGTATGTTGCATCCTTTTTCTATGGCAATGAATCGCCTACGGCGAAAAAAGACGCTGGAATAAATATATTGGAAGAGAATGATGATTAAAATAGATAACGCTCCGCATTTGATTCCAATTCTCTTTATCGACGAGCCTTAATTCTGTAAATAGATGCAGGATACGCGTATCATTGAACATCCGGTATACTACGATTTACTCCTTCATTCGGAAAGTACCCAAATCAGAATATAGTATCGAGACATTACCTGCTTTCTAAAATAAATTAAACAATCGAAAAATTAGACATTATATACAATGGGGATGGAGATAAATTGTTATCAACGAATCACTCTATTCCACTTAAAACATTAATATACAACACATAAAAAAAAACATATTCCACCTTTTTCCATTATCTTTCCCTCCTTGCTTGTGGACGCCACACAGGTATGCTTGTGAACATCACACTGAAAATCCAAAAGGGAATAAGACACTATCCTCTGCGCATTTTGGAAAAGATTCTTGCCGGGGGAACAGTGAATAGAGCTCCGCCGAATGCTTTATTGAGTCACAATTTTCATCGCCCTGCCTTCCGGAGTCAAAGGCAATAACGAATTAAAAATCCTCCGACCCGGTGTGGTTTGTAATTACAGCGGACAGGGTTTCTGAAGAAATGAGATACTTGTTACAAAAAGAATTACAGATATACTTCTTCTCTACAGGAGCTAAATCATACATCTTACATTTATCAGAGATACCGTGTACGCTAATAAATTATATGGATAGAAATAAATAATTTGAATGACAAAATTGTATAGAAAAACAATACTTCATTAAATATAAAGTTCTTATAATAAGAATCTAACAAGACATATCATGAAGAAAAATGTTCTTTTTATTTTGTTTCTATTTGCAATAGCGAATATGGCATATTCCCAGATTGATTTTGGGGTAAAAATGGGATTAAACTCGTCTTATATGCATTATGTGAAAGCGAATAATTCCAATCATCTTTTGGGTTTTAGCGGCGGGCTTATGAGCAAATACCAGATAAATAATACCTGGGGAATCACCGGTGAATTACTATATTCCCAAAGAGGATATACAGAAAATAATATGTACATAAATGATAAAGCAGGAGATTTAACCGTGAAGTTCTATGCTCTTGATGTTCCTATATTAGCCCGAATCAAATTCTATAAAGGAGCCAATATCCAATTGGGGGCTCTCTCTGGGGTATCACTGGGAAATTCCGCTAAGTTTGGAAATCAAAATGCGAATGATCAAATAGGGAAACCAAATACCTTTCATTTCGGCCTCGCAGGAGGAGTAGGCTATGAATTTAACAATGGTTTGCTCTTTGATTTCCGCTATATCCAGAACTTAACCCATAGCTATAAATCTGTCTCAGAAGGCTTTCAGCTTCGTACATTTGAATTATCTGTCGGATATAAAATAAATTGGAATAAATGAATACCGACACCCTATCGTGGAGGACATACAATCATGCTAAATAGATAAAACACGATTTTATCATTACAGATTTATATAGATATGTATTGATAAGCCTCTCGGTCGGCATGATGCTACGCCTGAGTTCAGATACTTTTCATCTGGTTACAAACACGGACAGCTTATCTTGATACACCATGCAGAGCCCCTCGTTGTTTTTATTCGTAGACCTTCGTGCACGCTACCCAGGAAATTCATTTTAGAAGTAGTCCTCATTCGTGTCCTGTTAAAATTCAAAACACCTCTTTTGGGAGATTGAATAGCAGCAAGTTATATCCTATTTGAGAGTAAACGGACTTGAATCTACTGTTGATGCTTTATTTTAAAAAATCATCTTCGGGAGATAACCTTTTGTACAAAAGGCTGTAAGCGGAATTTTCAGCGGTGAGAGGTAACGAATTGGCAACCGTGCCTATTTATGCGTTTTGCGCTGCATTTCCTCAAATAACTCGTTACGAACATCGGACTTTTTATTCTATTTTCCAAAAAATAGAAAGTGTTTTTAATTGTCCGATTTGTTTTGTTTTCCTTCTATACGTTTTATCTCCTTGTCAAAGTCTGATTCAAACAAGCGGTCTTGAACTATCCGATATTTTTCAAATTCGCTTTCTGCAAAAGCTCTTGCCATTTGTGCAGTGACTTTTCCACTATTCTGCAATATATCGCGCTCATCGGCTTCCAAAAACTTATCAAGACGTTTCGCCCAATCATCCATTGTCGTAGGAATATGCCTCTTTGCTCGGTCTTCTGCCAAATCCAAATAAGCATTTACGATACGTCCCAATGATTCCAGCTCGGCTTCGGTCAGATAGTTTTTAGCAATAGCAACATCGGTTTTTACAATTTTCCCATCAGGGCTTTGTTCCCATGAAGTTAATCCCATATGTTCTTTTTCGGCATCTGCTCTTGATACAATAAGTTCGGCTGCCGTGTGACCATGAATAGCGTAGTGCAGCTTATTTTGAACTTTGGCAAAAAACTCTTTTGTAATAACCGCATCTTTGTTGTAATCCATTGCAGTAGCGTAAATGTCCGTTATTTTTTGATAAAAACGACGTTCACTCAAGCGGATTTCCCTGATTTCGGCAAGTAAATGTTCAAAATAGTCTTCTCCGAGAAATGTGCCGTTTTCCATTCGTTTTTTGTCGATAACATAGCCACGAATAGCATAATCCCTCAAAACAGATGTAGCCCATTGACGGAAAGCTGTTGCTCGCTTGGAATTTACACGATACCCAACGGCAATAATCGCATCCAGATTATAATGTTTGGTTTTGTAGGTTTTGCCGTCCGATGCAGTTACCGAGAATTCCTCGGTAACTGAATTTTCTTCCAGTTCATTCTCTTTGAATATGTTTTTAAGATGTAGTGAGATGTTGTCGGTCGAGCAGTCAAACAAAACACCCATCAACTTTTGACTAAGCCAAATTGTTTCGTTCTGAACGCGTACTTCAATACCGTCTTCCTTTGCTTGATTGGTAAAAATGAGGAATTCGGCAGTGCTGTTACGGATTTGTAATTTCTTTTTTTTAGTCATTGTTATTATTCGCTTAATATATTATAACCAAAAGTTTTTCTTATTGCCTTTACTAGAATAGGTGGTATGTATTTAAACAAACCTGAAAGTCCTATTCCTAAGAAACCAAAGATATTTGTAACTGTGTTAAACGCTGTTTCATTTTTTATGTAAAAATATATTGCACTTAAGATTAAACAGCCGATAATAAACCAATAGAATCCAGTCCCTATTATTCTTGTTCTCTTTAAAAAGATCTCCGAAAATCGTTGTAGATTTTCATTTTTCCCTGTACCAACAAACCCCTTAGAGCAAATAATAATATCTAAAGCCCGCAATGACAAGCATGTTAGGAAATCTTGTTTTCTTTCAAAAAGATTTTTATCATTTACAATTCTACTATATAGCTCATTCAGTTTATCTTCAAACATCTGTTGATGTTGTAAATTTTGAAAAACAATAACAATCTCCAATAAATTATCATTGCTTTTCAAATTGTCTGTGACGATATTTTTTAATGTTGTATTTATTTGTTGTTGTATGACTTCTTGGCTTTTTCGTATACTGAGGACGCTTATAATCCAATCTTTGTTGATTTCAATATCATATCTTTTTTTACTACTTATCAATAAGTCCTTTATATCAACCTCAAGCGCTCTCGAAATCTCATACAATGTTATTAATGAAGGTTGAATTTCATTTGTACGTCACCGAGAAACAGCAGCTTCGTTCTTGCCAAGTTTCTCAGCAAGCCATTTTCCTGTTTTCTTCTTCTCTACAAGTACAACTTTTATCCTGTTCAGTTCCATTGTAAATTATCAATATGAAATGCAAATATATTGATAAAATTTAAATCGCTGTTGTCCGGTAAACATTTTTGAGTAGATAAAAAAAAGCTAATCTGCCTTTGACTATACTCAGAAGCAAAATCAAGAAGCAATGGGCATTTTCAAACATGATGTCAATCGTAAAACATCAGTTAATGAGCTACATTAATGAGTATGCGTTTTTTGAGAACCTTGAAAAAACCTGGCGTAAAGTTGTGACAGAAGAAAAAGAGCGAGAGCTCATAAACACCCCTCAGACTTCATTGAAGTTCGGATAAGAGAGACTTACATTTGACAAACAAAAAACAACGCGAAAGGACCTGTAAAATAAATTCAAATTAATTTTCTGCTTGTACCGGACAACAATATATTCACATCCATTATTTAATGACCACTTTGTAATGAAGCATAAATAATAAGCTCTATTCATTATCTCCTTTTCGCAAACGCAATGCATTCGTTATCACAGAAACCGAACTAAAACACATCGCTAGTGCCGCCAACATCGGAGAAAGCAAAATACCGAAAAAAGGATAGAGAATGCCGGCAGCTACCGGAATGCCGACTGTATTGTATATAAGTGCAAAAAACAAATTCTGGCGAATATTTTTCATAACTGTTTCACCTAAATTCCTCGCCTTAACAACACCCTTTAAATCACCTTTCAACAGGGTTATTTCAGCACTTTCTATAGCTACATCGGTACCGTTTCCCATGGCGATACCAACATCACTTTTCGCTAAAGCCGGAGCATCATTAATACCGTCACCTGCCATAGCTACAACATGCCCCGCTTGTTGAAGTTTTTCGATTTCTTCCAGCTTATCAAGAGGAAGCAGCCCTGATTTGAAATGTTTCAGACCGAGTTTAGAGGCTGTGAATGATGCCGTAAGTTCGTTATCTCCGGTAAGCATAATTACCTCAATGCCTTTCTGCCGAAGTTGTCGGAGCGCTTCGGGAGCAGATTCTTTAATTTTATCTTCTATCACCACGTAGGCGAGCAACTCATTGTCTGAGGCAAAGAACGAGACTGTTTTTCCCTGTTTGCGATACGCCTCGACCGGTTTTACCACTGAGTCCGGAATCGCCACTTGCTTGTCTGCCATCAGCTTTTCATTCCCCAACGAAAGCAATTTATTTCCCATTCTCGCCGCAATTCCTTTCCCGGTTATATTTTGAAAATCGGACACGGCCAATTCGTTGTTTTCGGACAATGCCGTAAATTCGCTCACGGCTCTTGACAGCGGATGATTCGCCGGCTTATTCATCGCAAAAATCAAAGCAAATACCTCTTCTTCCTTTCGATTGGAAAGACATTCTATTTTTTCAACGGAAGGTTTTCCTTCAGTCAGTGTGCCGGTCTTATCCACCACTAAGGTATCCACTTGTGTCACTCGTTGCAAAGCTTCCGCATTTTTAATCAACACCCCTTGATGCGCACCTTTGCCGACGCCCACCATCACAGACATCGGTGTTGCCAGGCCCAATGCACACGGGCAAGCGATAATCAGTACAGCCACGGCATTTACAAAAGCATACACATAAGCCGGTGATGGCCCGAATGCAGCCCATGCAATAAAAGTCAACACAGCAACACAGACTACGACAGGGACAAAAAAGGAAGCAATCTTATCCGCCAGTTTTTGCACAGGTGCCTGACTGCGACTAGCCTCATTCACCATCTCGACAATCCGGGAAAGGAGGGTTTCATCCCCTACTCTTTCTGCCCGAAACACAAATGTCCCGTTTCCGTTGATTGTCCCGGAAGAGACTTTATCACCCGTCTGTTTATCGACAGGAAGCGGTTCTCCTGTAATCATCGACTCATCGACATCCGAAGCTCCGTCTACAATTTCACCATCGACAGGTATTTTATCTCCGGGGCGCACGCGCAGCAAATCTCCTTCTTCCACCTCCTCAACATCAACCTCTACTTCTTTTTCTTGCTCTAAACGAAAGGCTTTTGCCGGAACAAGATTCAGTAAAGCCCTCACGGCATCCTGCGTTTTACCGTGTGCGCGGGCTTCAAGCCATTGTCCAAGAAGAACCAGAGTCAGGATAACAGTAGTTGCTTCGAAATAAACATGTACTGTGCCGTGATGCGATTTGAATTGCTGGGGAAAAACATCCGGAAAAAGCAAACCGAAAACACTGAAGAGCCAGGCCACACCAGCACCGATTCCAATCAGGGTGAACATATTGTAATGGGAAGTTTTTAAGCTTGTCCAAGCTCTATCAAAGCACATCCATCCGGCGTAGAATACCACGGGCAACGACAACAAAAACTGAATCCAGTTTAATGCCACTTGTGAGAAAATACGGGAAAGGGGATTCGATGGGAGCATTTCACTCATCGCTATCAGAAAAACAGGAAGTGTAAAGGCAAATGCCAGCCAGAACTTCCGGACCAACAAGGCATCAACGGTCGACTGTTTTGGGTCAATAACCATCGGCACCAAATCCATACCACACACAGGACAAGCTCCGGGGTGATCATAGGTCTTATCTCCTTCGCACCGCATCGGACAATAATAAACGCCCGACTTCACCCCCTTAACCGATCTTTTTTTATGCGGTTCGATCACTTCATCCCAACGATGAATGCCATACGCTCCGCCATCATTTTTCATCGCTTTTTTCAATATATCGAGCGGAATTTCATGCGGCGACTCAATCACAGCCTCCGCTGCCGGAAGATCCACCGAAACTTTTGCCACACCCGGCACCTGTTGAAGAATTTGCTCAACATGCGCCCGACAGCCCATACAGGTCATCCCGCTGACTTTGTATGTCTGCTTCATCAAATTCATTGCCGGACGAAGATTTCCTAAATCAGGAGCAAGAAACACTTTGGGAGATTGGGGCACAGCCTCTTGCCGCGAAACGCGCAGCGTGTATCGACCATCGAAAACACGCAATGCTTCTTTAAGTGTATCCACAGGTATTTCGGTTGCGGACTCCACTTCTGCATTTCCTGATTTCAAATCGACAGATACCTTCTGAACACCTGCAACTCCACTCAATGCTTTTTCTACATGCGTACGACAGCCCTCGCACATCATTCCGGATAGATGATAATTTTTTTTCATCACTTCATTATTTTTGACGAGGCAAAGTTCGGTTAATTCCAGGAGATTCCTGTTACACAATTTTAGATTAGATTTACATCATTATTCGTTCCATCCATAAATACGACATGAAATCATAAGGTTCTATTGATGGTGTATTGCATTGCGTCTAGTCTGCCATTGGCTCATACAATGTGGAAATCATAAAGTTCTATTGATGCGGCTGTGATTCTTTTGGAAAAGCATGATAACCGCAGAAGAAATATTCACCCGGAGGTGTCTTGTCTATTTTCTTTCACTATTTTCCTGATGAGAAACAGCCAGAGATACACGATCTTGCTCATGTATTTCATTTATTAATTTAGTTGCTGAACGAAATAAAATCAGGAAACAGCCGATCTGCATATCTGTTTGGAGCGATGTTCACCATCTTTACAGAAGCTTTTGAAATGTCCTTTCCCCTTTACCCCCAAAAGTCCGGGCGATAGAATTATTTTGTTGAATAAGATTCGGAACAATCAACTATCGAATATTTACTTTTTCAAATACTGTCCAACGTGCGGCGCCTGCTTCTGCCGACTTCCTTAAAATGAGAAGGAGATATCCCTGTCACCTTTTTAAACTGATTACTCAGATGGGCTACACTCGAATAATTGAGCCGCTCGGCCATTTCGCTTAAAGTCAGTTCGCCATAAACCAGCCATTCTTTCACTTTCTCTATCTTTTGTTCAATAAAATAATTATTAATCGTTGTTCCGGTTTCATTGGAAAAGAGAGAACTCAAATAACTGTAATCATGGCGAAGCTCATTCGACAGATAGTCCGAAAGATTAATTTTCAGATCATTATTTCGATGCTGCACCAAATCGATAATTAAAACTTTTATCCGCTCCACCAGTTGACTTTTACGTTCATCCAGAAGTTCAAATCCGAGAGTATTCAGATTTTGTGCCAGCTGCTGTTTTTCTTTTTCAGTGATCTCTCCTTTAATCTCCACTTCGCCGAGCTCAATCGACAAGGGGTTCCATCCCATTCTTCTGAGTTCACCATCTACAGCCGTTTTACAGCGATTACACACCATATTCTTTATATACAACTTCATAGCACTGCCTCTTTTAGAATACAGCAAACAAGATAGCTATTTTTAGATAAAACAACAACTTTCTACCGAATCCCCTCTCCTGCTCCTCTGCGAAAAGAAACAGATTCCGGTCAACCTCCGAGTTTCCGGATTTCTTCAATGAAGCAAAACCGGCTTTATAAACCAGCCGAATTCCGGATTGTCGAACAGAAAAATTAAATCGGATAAAAGAGCACTTCTCTTGCCAGAGATAGATAACAGAGGAGTAGAAACGAGGAAATAAATTATCACTACTTCAAAAAAGATATTGAAAACATCGGGGAAAGGAAGCAGTCCGAAGAGGCCTGTGGCTTTTTGTTCCGTCACCTATTGTTCTTTTCTTTAATCAGGTAGCACGCCCTAGATGCTATTCAACAAACAAATTCGTTAAGTATTCATAGCCAACGAAATTACCCCACATAAAAGCACAATAATATACGACAAGCAGAAGTAACAATCTATATCTACTTGCATAATATAGATAAATTCTATTATCTTTGAATAATCAATCAGTTAAACCAATCAATCAAATGACAAAACAAATAATACTTGCAATCGGTGCCTGTTACGGATTCATCTCCGTTGTGCTGGGAGCATTGGGTTCACACGCTTTAAAAGGGGTGTTGAGTCCTGAGAAACTAGAAAGTTTTGAGGTCGCAGTTCGTTATCAAATGTATCATGCTCTGTTTTTACTTCTCATCGGCTTCTTATTTTCTTTTCACTCGGTGCTTGAGAAAACAATCGGGTGGTGTGCTGTCTTAGGTACGCTTCTGTTTTCAGGAAGCATCTATCTGCTTTGTATGGCAGAATCATGGAAAGTAAATCTCAAATTTCTGGGGCCAATCACTCCGCTGGGTGGCCTGTTGCTGATAGTGGCATGGGCTTGTCTGGTTGTTTGGGTATTCAAGGGCGCCAGAATCTAAAAACAGATGAAAGAGCCCATACTCTTTCAGTAGATTGAATAAATCAAAAAAACGGAAACCTCAGCAGAGATTTCCGTTTTTTGTTTCTATAAAAAAGACACTGTCTTATTTTACTTTGTCGACAATCGCTTTGAAAGCTTCCGGATGATTCATAGCAAGGTCTGCAAGAACTTTACGGTTGATTTCAATGCCATTTTTGTGAAGAGCTCCCATCAAACGAGAATAAGACAAACCTTCCAGGCGGGCAGCAGCATTGATACGCTGAATCCACAAAGCACGGAAGTTGCGTTTTTTCGCACGACGGTCACGGAATGCATAAGTAAGACCTTTTTCCCAAGTATTTTTGGCAACTGTCCATACGTTTTTGCGGGCTCCGTAGTAACCCTTAGTTAATTTAAGAACTTTTTTTCTGCGGTTGCGCGAAGCAACATGATTGACTGATCTTGGCATAATAAGATGTTGTTTTGAATGATAGCGGTTTCTTTACTCTTCAGAAACACTTATCTGCATACATTCTGTTAATAAATCTAATAAAAAACTGATTTCGTGAAAACAATTACTTGAGAGCCAAAAGCTGTTTTACTGCTTTTTCGTCTACTTTGCTCACTGTTGTGAAATGAGTAAGTGCTCTTTTTTGTTTTTTTGTTTTCTTAGTCAAAATGTGACTTTTGAAAGCATGTTTTCTCTTGATCTTTCCTGATCCGGTAAGGGCAAACCTCTTTTTGGCACCGGAGTTAGTCTTAATTTTTGGCATCTTGTTAATGAATTAAATAAACTATATAAATATCGCGCCGGAAGCTCCGGCTCTTATCCTTATTCTTTGTTGTCGTCTTTAGCCTCTTCCGATTCAACAGTTACCTCTTTAGCATGTTTGGCTTCTTTAGGCAATTCTGTTTTTTTCACTGAAGCCGGTTTTACCGGAGCTTTCTTTGGCGACAACATGATAATCATTTTCTTACCTTCAAGCGTGGGCATGCTTTCCACTTTTCCATAGTCTTCCAATTCAGCAGCAAAACGAAGCAGAAGTACTTCTCCTTGCTCTTTGAAAAGGATAGAACGTCCTTTGAAGAAAACGTATGCTTTCACTTTAGACCCTTCTTCAAGGAAACTTTTGGCATGTTTGAGTTTGAAATTAAAATCATGATCATCGGTCTGCGGTCCGAAACGGATTTCTTTCACCACCACCTTCACAGACTTCGCTTTTTGCTCTTTCTGTTTCTTCTTCTGTTGATAAAGAAACTTTTGATAGTCTGTAATACGACATACAGGTGGGGCAGCATTCGGAGATATTTCCACCAGATCAACGCCGGCCTGTTCGGCCAGTCGCAATGCTTCTTGAATGGAATACACCCCGTTTTCTACGTTATCTCCTACTAAACGGACTTCTCTCACACGAATCTTTTCATTCGTACGGTATTGATCTTTGTCTTTATTAGAATTCTGTCTGTTAAAATTGCTGTTTCTCATTCAAAAATAAATGGCTCTTCCTGTCTAAATTATTACTTATGTTTATTACAGATTTTATTTATAAAAGCGACCTGAAGCTTTAAAAAATCAATGAATTAGAGTTCGTTTCTCCAAGAATTCATCATTTTATCCACTTCATTTGTCAAATTCTCGGCAAAGGTAGTAAATTTCATCGAACCTTGGTCGCCTTCTCCCTGTTTTCTTACAGATACTTCTTCATTTTCTGCTTCTTTTTCGCCGACAATCAGCAAATAAGGGATTCTTTTCAATTCATTGTCCCGAATTTTCCGGCCAATTTTTTCATTTCGGTCGTCTACCTGAGCACGAATATCCTGTTTCTTGAGATATTTTGCTACTGTGCGGGCATAATCATTGAACTTTTCACTGATAGGCAATACAACAACTTGATCCGGGGTGAGCCACAAGGGGAATTTACCACCGGTATGCTCAATCAGTACAGCGACGAAACGTTCCATCGAACCAAACGGTGCACGGTGAATCATCACCGGACGATGTTTTTGATTATCAGCTCCGGTATACTCCAAGCCAAAGCGTTCCGGCAAATTGTAGTCTACCTGAATGGTACCCAACTGCCAACGGCGTCCCAATGCGTCCTTCACCATAAAATCGAGTTTAGGCCCATAAAATGCCGCTTCGCCAAGTTCCGTCTTTGTCTTTAACCCTTTTTCAGCACATGCTTCAATAATGGCGCTTTCTGCTTTTTCCCAGTTCTCATCACTTCCGATATACTTTTCTTTGTTGTTAGGATCGCGAAGGGAGATTTGAGCTTCAAAGTTCTCAAAATCGAGTGCTTTGAATATGATGAAAATAATATCCATCACTTTCAAAAACTCTCCTTTCAACTGATCGGGTGTACAGAAAATATGCGCATCATCCTGAGTAAACCCGCGAACACGAGTCAATCCGTGAAGCTCCCCGCTCTGTTCATAACGATAAACAGTTCCAAATTCAGCCAGACGCAAAGGCAGGTCTTTATAGGAACGGGGCGCCACTTTATATATCTCGCAGTGATGCGGACAGTTCATCGGTTTCAGCAAGAACTCTTCGTTTTCATCCGGAGTATGAATCGGCTGAAAGGAATCTTTTCCATATTTTGCATAGTGTCCGGAGGTCACATACAATTGTTTAGATCCAATATGCGGAGTCATTACCTGCTCATAATCGAACTGCTTCTGAATTTTTTTCAGGAAATCTTCCAATTTCAATCGCAATTGTGTTCCTCGTGGCAACCACAAAGGAAGTCCGGCACCTACATTCTGAGAAAAAGCGAACAATTCCAGTTCTTTTCCGATTTTACGGTGATCGCGTTTTTTAGCTTCTTCAAGCAATGTCAGATACTCATCCAACATTTTTTTCTTCGGAAACGTGATTCCGTAAAGGCGGGTCAGCTGTTTCCGTTTTTCGTCACCACGCCAATATGCACCGGCAGCGCTTAGGATTTTCACAGCTTTAATATAGGATGTGTTGGGCAAGTGCGGTCCACGACACAAATCGGTAAACGCTCCTTGCGTATAGGTCGTGATTGTGCCGTCAGGCAAATCAGCAATCAATTCAGTTTTATACCCTTCTCCTCTTTCACCAAACATACTCAAAGCATCTGCTTTAGATATGCTTTTGCGAACAATAGCCTCTTTATTGGCAATCAGTTCCATCATTTTAGCCTCGATTGCCGGAAAATCGGAATCCTTTACCGGTGTATCTCCGAAATCGATATCATAATAAAAACCGTTCTCTATAGCCGGACCAATACCAAATTTGGCATGGGGATACAGAATCTGTACAGCCTCAGCCATCAGGTGAGCTGAAGAATGCCAATAAGCATGTTTTCCTTCCTCATCATCCCATTTCAGCAACTTCACGGTAGAATCCTCTTCGATGGGACGGGTCAAATCCCAGGTCTGGCCATTCACTTGAGCGGCTAATACGTCCTGAGCCAAACGCGGGCTGATGCTTTCAGCAATCTGCATGGATGTAGTTCCTTTAACGTATTCACGTACAGAACCATCTGGAAAAGTAATTTTAATCATATCTTTCTTTTAAAATTCACTGCCTGTTACTTCTACAAATAAATAACTCACAGCGTAATTCAAGTTTATTTTTGGTGACGCAAAAGTAATCATTTTAACTTATCCCACGCCATTTATACGAAGAATTTCAAACCAATATCAACGAATTATCCCTCCTTTTTCACGAAATGCATTTTTCAGCATTTCAAAACGTTCGGGACGGATGCTCTGTGTGGCATTTTCAAGAATACCGGTTGTATATCCCAAAGACAGAGCATCGATAGCCGTAAAATAAACACAATAATCAGCTGCCAGGCCACAAACATCCACTTCGGTCACCCCTCTACTCTTCAGGTAACCATCCAGTCCGGTATTTTTGAAACGTCCATTATCGAAAAAGCCGCTATAACTATCAATCTCGATATCCATTCCTTTTCTGAAAACAGCCTCCACACATCTTGTATCCAGTGTCGCTGAAAATTCAGCTCCAACCGTTCCCTGCACGCAATGGTCAGGCCACAGAGTTTGAGATAAGCCATGCAGCTCCACCTCATCAAAAACATTCCGACCAGCGTGACTGGAAGCAAAACTTTTATGCCCCCGGGGATGCCAATCCTGCGTGGCAACGACTAAGTCATATTCCTCCTGAATGCTATTAACTTCAGGAATGATTATATCTCCGTTATCAACAGCAAGCTTTCCTCCCGGAAGAAAGTCATTCTGAATATCTACTACAATAAGTGCTTTCATCCGTTTTAAGATTTTAATTACTACACAAAATTTATTCCTGTGAAAATGGCTTCACCATGCGGAGACTTATCAATCGTTCTCCCTCAATCGGCACAAGCAGTTCTTTCACCAGAACAAACCCTTGCTTTTCAAAAAAAGCCTTGGCGGTAAGACTCGCATCCACTTCCAATTTTGTTTGCTTTTTCTTTTTCGCCTGCTCTTCGGCTGCTTCCAACAACAAAGAAGCCGTGCCTTTGCGTTGAAAATCTTTTGCTACATAAAGCATGTCGATGTAATCGCCATCTTCCAGCGAACAAAAACCGACAATTACATCCTTCGATTCGGCGACAAAAACAACTTGTTTTTCAAATACGTCCAACCATCTGAAATCATTTTGGACAGCCGACACCCATGCATCCAATTGCTTTTGAGTATAATCATCTTTGCAATGCTCACAGATGGTTTCAATGACAAGTTGCTTCAAAACGGATAGATCTTCAACATTTCCTCTTCGTAAAACAATAAAACTCATTACAATTTGATTTTTAGATTAAAACAAAAAAAGCACCCCTGAACCAGAAGTGCCTTCGAATTTTTTTATCGAGCAAAGAAACATTATGCTTTTGTTGAAGCAACACGTTTTTCTTTGATTCTCGCTTTTTTACCTGTAAGTTTACGCAGATAATAAAGTTTTGCACGACGCACTTTACCAACTTTGTTTAAGGTAATACTATCGATGAAAGGTGATTCGATAGGGAAAATTCTTTCAACACCTACGTTGTCTGACATTTTGCGAACAGTGAAACGTTTTTTGTCACCATGTCCTGCAATCTTAATCACAACACCGCGGTATTGCTGCACACGTTCTTTGTTACCTTCCTTGATACGGTATGCAACTGTTACGGTATCTCCACTTTTAAATTGTGGATAATCATTCTTTGTAGCAGCAAATGCTTGCTCTGCAACTTTAATTAAGTCCATTTTTTAATATAGCTTATAAAATTATTCTACGCAATATTCACGAGCCTGCCCCGCCAGAGATTACGTAATCAGGGCGCAAATATAGTAATTATTTATTTAACAGCAAGATTAAGAGAGGCCTTTTGTTTATCGAAAAAGAATTTCTTTCGAAACAAAAGGCATTTCGAATGGATGAAACGGAGGACGCTTTTTACTAAATGAGTCAAAACAATCAGTAAAGGAGCAGGCGAGTCCGATACCGTCTAACAGAAAGAATTAAATGACATAAAAAAGAGATTGATTTTTACACCGGAAAAAGAGCCGGAAGAATCAAAAGACAAAAAATTCTCTTCTCCGAAACTTTCATTCAATGAATATTTCCTTTCTTTGTGAAGTATAAAATTTAACAAATCTATTTCATGAAAACAAACAGACTATTTTTATTCGCTTTTGCCCTGATTCTTGCGGCTTCGGGGTGTAAAAAGGCATCTGTATATGAATCGGAATCATCTTCGGGCATGAACGATATAGCCGCCGACACAATTACAGCATCCGATATGGTACATTCTTCTGCCGCAATAGAAGGGAAAAGTGACTCAGCTCACCGATTTATCCGAACTGCGGATCTAAAGTTTAAAGCACAAAACGTCCTTAAGACCACCTACGACATCGAGAATATAACAAACCACCTTGGCGGATATGTGGCTTATACAAAACTATCCAGCAACATTCTCAGCACAGAAACAAAAGCAATCAGTCAGGATTCCTCTTTGGTAATCACGCGTTTTTCTGTTTCCAACGACATGACGCTACGAGTACCCAACACGCTACTCGATTCTGCATTAAAGCTTATTTCAAGGAACATTAAATTTCTTGATTATCGAATTATCAAAGCCGATAATGTTGCATTACAGCTTTATGCCGGAAAACAAACACAAAAACGCGTGGCAAAACACCAGAAGCGAGTTTCTTCGGCTATCGATACGAAAGGAGGCAAATTGCATGAAACAACTGAAGCGGAAGAATCATTAAACCAAAATCAGAAAGAAGCAGACAATGCCGAAATAGAAAATTTGACACTGGAAGATCAAATCAACAGAAGTACCATCACTCTGACGATTTATCAAAATGAGGAAACACGATTTGAGAAAATAGGTAACGAGAAAGATATTCGGGAATATGAACCTGCCATAGGCACTAAGATTCTTGAGGCAATAAGCAATAGCTGGTACATTCTTGAAGCATTTATTGTTTTTCTATTCAGCTTTTGGACATTTATTCTGATAGCCGTTATTTGCCTTATAAGTTATAAGTTTTATCGTAAAAGAAAGAAAAACAAGTAATTTCAAACCACAGGACAAGAGGGAGAAAGGGGGCTTTCTGCAACTTTCTTTCTCTCTTTTCCAAAACAGTTATTCTATCTGTTATCTTAATACGTCATTACAAACCCATTTTGTCCTATTAAAAATACGATAAAAGCTTATATCAGACTTATTGTCAAGCAACGGCGAACAATCTTAGAGTAAACGAATTTCAATTTACATTGTATACTTTATCTTCTAATCTGAATTTTCTTCTTTATAAACCATTACAAATAAACAATTCTCATCACTCAGTTTAATTCAACCGCAAACAAGTGTTCTTTAATAAAATACAGATGATAACATTACATAATTGCGTCTAAGATTCGCGGCTTCGCATTGTTTTTCGGAAAGATATCCGATCCAACCAATCAGCTAAATGCAATCCGAGATTTCACCCCCTTATTATTTTCAAAAAGCCTCACTTGTTGGTTCTATGCAACAAGCGTATTGAATTTAGCCATAGTGCTGCTTTGTTCGTGCCTTTCTGTCAAAACAATAAATTGCACCTTTGGATTACAGGATTACACAAAGCACACAAAATTTCCGGCTTCAGGAGCATGTTTTTTGAACTTATCAAACTTCTATTTCGCAATATCTACATCCTGCTTCGAAAAACACAAGGTAGGGCTTTTATCTTCAAAGGAATTCTTCTATTCCAAGGTTTTCCCTTCATGAACCAGGGAATACACCAAGTCGTTCCGTTTTCTTAGCGTTAATATACCCTCTACTGTATTTTTGAATATCGAGGCCACTTCCATGTCTTTTATCCTTCCTAAAAGAGCCTTGTAATCGCTGAATAAAGCAGCAGTATATGCCTCGTTTTCGATGTAAGGGTTTAACCACCGACGAATCACATTCGCCCAATGCCCGGAAGCATAGAGGATTTCCATATCAACTTCATCACGAATGTAATGACAGATCAAACGATCAGCCTCTTGCTTATTTTGAGCCAGAACGGGAGGAAGTCCTTGCGACACATTTACAACCTGTGCAAACCGTGCCGCATAAAAAGGTTGCTGCATCGTCTTCTGTTGCAAAGCGTCATAAGTTTGTTTTTGCCTCTGCCATTCTGTTTCCAGCACAAGCAATAATTCCGGATTATCCGCATAAGCCCTGATTGCAGCAACCAGGGCTTCCGCTTTGCTCAGTACATCTTGCCGGAGGTCAAAATACTCTTGCAGAAAGGCATTTTCCGGAGATCCGGAATATTAAATATTATCAGTCGAAGGATTTTCAGACAGACAAGAGACCGCAAGATTTTCGGTAGGGACAAGTATCATATCCAGGCCGCCACCGTCAACGAGGCGCCATTGAGCAATCACACCGGGCAAACGGCGGTAATGTTCAGGAAGGACGAAGCATGCACGTCCGTTTTCATCGAGATTGCCTCCGGTAAGCGAATCCGTGGCATTGCCCACCGACACAGTAAACGACCATTCTTTCCCGGCAAAACGGGGGAAATGTAATTGCACCGTTTGCGAGTACAGTTTGGATAAGAAACAACAAAATATAGTAATAACGACTATTATTTTCATTTTTCAAATTTAACTTCTCCGGCAAAGGATGAGAAAAATAGAGAATTCACCGTTCTCTGATTGGCATTCTCTGATTGTCCGTTAAAAACAGGAGCCCTGCTTCTTTACCGAAACAATCCTTGCCTCCGGAATATTCATCATCGCCACAATTCAATTTCCATGTTATCAGCTGAATGATTCAGCTAAGCAGATACTCATAATGAGGTGTAAGCATATACAGCTATTGCATGCTCAAAATAAGCGACCTGTCGAATTAGGTACATGAAACTAATTTTATTCAACTACTTTTCGTGTCGCTAAAAGCAATTCCTTTTACTACTCGGCAATGCACCGAACAGAAAAACCATGTGCTTTATTACCATCGGTTCCACCATATACTCCCTGGCCATTTTTATCAAGATAAAGATAGTATGCCTGACTACTCGTACTTGTACCCGTACTGCTCCAGTAGTAGCCGGCTTCTCCCCGGTGCGCCAATTGCCCATTTTTATGGTTCAACCTGTCGCCGGCAGCGGGCAGGAGCAAATAATCACCCAACCAACGTCCATTGCTATATCTGTTTGCATTAGCACCCCAAGTCGCTCCTGTTTGCGCCCTCGATGTATTATTAGCAAGTAGCTCGTCAAATTCGGCTTTTGTTGGTACCCGGTATCCGGTCGGACAAGGATTGTTTACTCCTAACCATATTGAATTTGTAGAAGAAGAGTTGCTCCATCCGGATATAGTACCGGAACCGGTGGTTGCACTCGCCACTGCCGTTGGATTATCCCATTTGTAATAGCTTCCATTTGTCGATGAATTCAACACAAAAGGATCTGCACTTGTATCCGCACCGGTATTCCAGCAATACCAGTCTCTCCAGACACCAGAGCCGTGGTAAGCTCCGCATCCGCCCAGAAGTTTTACACTGAGGGTATATTTATAGCCTGCCTCCGGTACTTTTGTGAAATTCATCCCGAAATCGTTGTGCTCGTTATTTGAAGCATAATCAAACCTGATGTAGGGAAAATTCACGGACAAACCATCCCCTCCGGTATAGAGCCATTTTCCATCCGTACAACTTAGTTGCGTTCCGGGAACACCGTTCCATCCGCCCACAGTCAAATTGCTTTGTGTTCCTTTGCTTAATGAGCCGGTAGCCAGATCAAGGACAGCATTGTAGCAAATAAGTTGGGCATCACCGAAAGATTGAATATCCCTCCCCTTACTATTCCCCCGATCGGTATATTTAAGAGTCAACTGCGAAGCATCTATGGAATAGGAAGTAATGCGACTAAATTTATGCGAGAAGGTAATATTCATGTTGTATTCATTGTTAGCCGAAACCGTCATGGGAGTAGCCGATTTATAATAAAGCAAATCGGTTCCTGCCGGAGCGGCTATAGAAGAAGAGGGAGCAGGAAGCCCTGTACCGTCATTATTGAAAGAATAAGCAATCAAGTCGTAAGTACCATTCGGCAAATACACGCTGAAGGCTCCTCCACCTGTGGTGGCAAGTGTAACTCCTTCCAGTGCATTGGTAGAAGTATTACGGAATACGACATAATATTTAATACCCGAATCCATGGGAACGGAGGTGGCGCGGGTCGAAGATACGGGAGCGGATGCCATCGTACACCAACTCATAATTCCACGTGATTCATTTTTAGGAAGAAAGACCGTTTCGCTGAGACTGCCTGCACGTAACACTCCTCCTTCACCGGTATCATGAATACCTTCCAGTTCAAGCGTCACCATTCCCACACCGTCATTCTCTTTGATATTTTCCGAACCCGAACAGCCCGAAAACAAACACATTGCTCCAGTGAGTGCAAAAACACCGGCAATTATTTTTAGTTTCAGATGTATCATTCTAATTTTCATAGGATTAAATTTTTATTATTAGGAGGAACGAAACTCGACAGATTCTTTACTCATTGTTTTGAGTGATTTAATAAGAATCACGCCTCATTTCATCGAATTATTTTTTTTATTTTTCACCATTCAGTCCTGGTTCATTATTAAACAGCATTTTGTTACATTTCATTCGTTCAAAAACAGAATAAATCGCATGCGACAGTAAACATTAAGTTAGGTTCAATTCCGATTTGTATTTTTGTGAATCTCGGTATAACAAAGTCCACAATCTACGGATTAATAGCTATTGCCACGGCAGATGCCCATCTCCGGAAACTTCACCGCCGTCTTCCAGGTCATAAACCCGGGGATCGCTATTGAAATTCATTTTAGCTGATGCGTTCACAAAGGAGTTTTCTATTTTAACACATATTACAGCAATATTCAACGGAATGTAAGGCAATTTCGTTATTTCGGTTTGTATATCCGGTAATAGATTATTAGTTACATCCTTCTCATGCACGAGATCGAAGGTGTTAGTTTTCATAGATTTCATTGCAAATATTTTTTATAGTTTATAATATAAAGCTTATTTAAAGAGGTTTATTAGCAAAAAAGATAAAGTATGCATGTGTCCAAACCAAGTTGGAAATTATATCTCAAAGATTTGAGAAAGCAAAAAAACTACATTACACTAAAATAAGGACAATATTATTGAGGAGAAACAGCCAAGTTAACTTTTCAAATAGATATTATTCACAATCAACAAAAGTCTCCCGATGAAGTACACTGTAAATATCAACAGCATCTTTCACCACCTTCTGAGCCAGTTCCGTATTCCGGTTACGGCTTCCTTTCAAAACTCCTCTTACATAAGTACCGGAACAATTATGTTTTCTGGCAATAGCATCAATCTTTATATCCTTAATTTCGGAGGAAGTAAAGTTTTTTGTTTTCATTTTTGAAACAATTTATCATATCTTTGCTTATGTTATCGCAACAAAACTAATAGAAATATTTCAATTATGCAAGACAAGCATAGAGATACTTCAATTATCAAGGCCAGGATTTTAAAATACCTTGATGTCAAAGGAATCTCAAAATATGAATGTTACCAATCTACAGGTATAGCAAATGGTATATTTTCCCAACGAGGTGGCATCTCAGAGGAAAACATATTGAAATTTCTCTCACACTACCAGGATATTAATCCGACCTGGCTACTGACCGGAATCGGAAATATTCTCACCAAAGCACATCCATCTGAAATAAGTCAGGTTATCGACGAACAAACCGAAGCCGTAGCTCCTCTGCAAGACAACGTCTTCATTCCCGTAGTTGATCTGCTGGCTGAGTTCAACCCGCGACATAGCAATGCTGATAACTTCAGCATAAGAACAACTCTGCAACTTCCAAAGTCGCTATTTCCAAATACAGGAATCAGGTATTGCGTCCCGATAAAAAAAGCTGTCATGCCGGCAGGTATACAGAATGGAGACTATGTCGTTATCAAAGATCTACCCCGCCCCGAATGGCAAAATCTAAAAAGTCAGCAAATCTACATGATTGTGCTGAACAATGGTTCTATTTGCATGGAGAGAATTAGAAATAAACCGGAGAAGGAGTTTATTGTTATTCACAAGGAGTATGTGGGAACTGATGAAAAAAGAAGCGTTGCCTTTCGATTCGATGAAATAGACAGCATCTACTCTCTTGAATGGCGTTTTTCTTCAAAAATGGAAGATATATGTGAGACTTATTATGGCCGCCTCGACAAACTGGAAGATGATGTAGAAATTTTGAAAGCGAGTATCAACAGAAGAGAATTTAAAGAGTAACGGGTTGCATCGCCTGCTTTGTCCGATATCTATGGAGCAAAAGCAGGCGCACGCCTAAATTGGTTTTCCACAAATACCGAATGACCAGATACTGGTACAATATTGCAAGGATAAACGCAAAGACTACGGAACAAGTTCCGGAGACTGAAAGGCCAAAGGATAAATTCTTCGCCGCGAATAACGCCTCGAAAGTCGTGGTTTTCTTTCCTCGAGCATAGAAGATTTATTCTGTTAACCTGAAAAATAAAAATACATGCCTGTTATTTATCCGTCAGCATGTTCCGGGTGCTGCGATTCTCCCTCTTGCATTCGGTAAAACCTCTTGACGCAAAAAGAATCACCGAAGACAAAGTGCATTTGGAGTCAAAAATTGTTCGAAAAGTACGTATCCGTTTCTTTATGAATTAACTTTTGCTTATTTTTACAACAAACATTCAATTAACTAAACTTTTAGATGGCTATTCAATACGGAAAAACCTGGTGGGGCGAGCATTGGCTTCGTTCTTTGGAAAATGTAGATTACGACAACCGACTTCCCCGCGGAGCTTCATACGCGCGGAACGGATATGTAAAAGAGATTAAATTCAAGGGAAATACCATTACGGCAAAGGTCACAGGAAGCCGTCCGCGCCCTTATCAGGTGACGATTATTGTCCCTCCTTTTTTCGAAGAACAAACAGCTCGTTTGATGTCGGATATTATCGCACGTCCGGCTATCATATCCAAACTGTTGAACAGGGAACTCGATCCGGAAATCCAAAGCATTGCCGAACGACAGGGGTTAAAAGTGTTTCCCAAACAATGGATCGATTTCAAAATGCAATGTTCCTGTCCCGACTGGGCTGTTCCGTGCAAGCATTTGGCGGCAGTGATCTATATGATCAGCCGTGAAATAGATAACAATCCATTTCTCGTATTTGAGATTCATAATGTTAACTTAATCGACGAATTAAATAAGCGCGGACTGGTTGTTTCGGATCCGAAAAAAAACGTGATTCCCGCCTTGTCTTCTTTTTTGAGCATAGCGAAGAAAAAAACGACTCCTTATAATGAAGAACTGGCGTATGACCGGGTCGATTTTTCCCGGCTGAACAACATCGCGAACTCATTACCTCTACTGCTTCCTGATTCCCCACCCTTTTATTCATCAGGAAACTTCAGGGATAAATTCAACATACAATTTATCAGAAATGCCAAAGAAGCCAATCGTCTTCTTTCGAAAAAGCTACAAATTGATGCCGTATTTCCCGAATTCCGTGCCGGTAATGAAATCAACCATCACACTACTGTGTTGTTACTTCTGGATAATAACAATATCATTCAGTTCAACGGCGAAAACCACAACTTTAAAACACTGGGACAATTCATTCCGGCTCTGTTCAGATTAAACCCCGATCATCTGTCCGACTTTCAACCATCAATAGCTGCGTTTCATAAACTATTGTTTGCCTCGCTGCATCTCATTGCAAACGGAAATGTTGTTTCGCAAATCGTCCGCTTGGACAACAAGCAGTTTATCATCCGTTGGCAACCGGCACTTATCGATGCGGAAGTTCGTTCACTGGTGGAAAAGCTATCCTGTATTATACCACCGGACTTGTTGTTCACTCATAAGAAAACGTCAAAATCAGAGAAATACATTCCTTTAGAAAATCAGGTTCAGGAACTTCTTACCCTGTTTATCACCGAATCAATATCCCATCTGTCCAAAGCCAGCAAAGACGATTTATTTGAAGACCTTTTTTTCAAGCAGCAGGCTTACGCTTTTTCGGGAGTGGGAGAAAATGCATTGAGCGGAGGCATCAAAGTGTGGTTGGATCGTTTTTTCCTGACCAAAGGTGATTTTCGTCCGGTCATCACAGTCACTGAGCTGGATTCTTCCGATTTTGACATACAACTCAGCCTGGAGGAAACAGGAAATACGGATAAACTTCCAATTCCGTTAGTGGATATACTGAACAATAAACAGTTCGAAGAGCAACGTTTCACTATTTTACAGACACTGTCATTACTTTCTCCATTTATCAGCGGATTGGATCAGCATATCAATTCATTCGGGAAAGCTCCCATGCGATTAGATATACGACAGTTTTCGCCCTTCCTGATGGAGGTACTACCCGCTATCCGGCTGCTGGATGTCAAAGTCATGTTGCCGAAATCGCTTCAATACATCCTCAAACCCAAAGCAACAGTCAAGCTAACCCGGAAATCCGATCAGAAAGGGTCTGTACGCCTGGATGAGCTGCTGTCTTTCGATTGGCGGCTAGCTTTAGGCGATGAACTGATTTCACCGGAAGATTTCACAAAACTGTTGATGAATGCCGGTAACCTTTTCCGATTCAAGGAAAACTATATCTATGTAAGCGAGCAGGAGATAGAGAAACTCCACAAACTGATAAACAGCGATAAAAAACTAAGTGTGAGCGAACTGCTGCAAACAGCTCTGTCGGAAGAATACGACGGCGCTCCCATCGCACTGACAGATGAAGTGCGAGAAATAATCAAGGAACTATCTTCGAGCGAGGACATCCCTTTGCCTCAAGGGTTGCAGGCGCAACTGCGTCCTTATCAACAGCGCGGCTATTCATGGATGTATCGGAACAGCCGTATCGGCTTCGGGAGCATTATTGCCGATGATATGGGATTAGGAAAGACTCTACAAGTGATAACCATATTGCAAAAACTCAAAGAAGACGGAGCTCTCAGCAAAAAACAAAAAGCGTTGATTGTCGTGCCTACGGGCTTGCTGACAAACTGGGAAGCAGAAATTGCAAAATTCGCTCCGGCTCTCTCTACGCATATATTTCATGGAGGAAACCGCGACATTAAGATGTTCGAAGGGGACGTGATGCTTACCACTTATGGCGTTTTGCGCAGCGATGCCAATCTGCTGAAGAAACAGAAATGGCAGATTATGGTTATCGATGAAGCACAAAACATAAAAAATCACGATACGGCTCAATCAAAAGCCGTAAAAAGCATTTCCGCCAATATACACATCGCCATGAGCGGAACACCTGTCGAAAACCGACTCACCGAGTTTTGGTCTATCATGGATTATGCCAACAAAGGTTATCTGGGAAATATAAAATCTTTCAAGTCGGATTTCGCCGAACCAATCCAGGTATTCAACGACGAATCAGCAATCATGCGCTTCCGAAAAGTAACTTCACCTTTCATGATGCGCCGCATGAAATCGGATAAATCAATTATTTCCGACCTGCCCGATAAAGTAGAACAAAACCAATTTGCCCTCCTCTCGAAGCAACAAGCTGCTTTATACGAGAAGACAATGGAGGCTGCCATGAACGAAATAGAGGGTTTGTCTCTTTCGGATGGCGAATCGCTTTTCAAACGCCAAGGGTTGGTTCTGCAAATGATTCTCGCTTTGAAACAAATTTGCAACCATCCGACCAATTTTCTGAAAAACGGCAATTTCGACCCCTTACTTTCGGGAAAGACGCAACTCTTGCTTGAGATCCTCGATAGTATTCAAAGCTCCGGAGAAAAGGTATTGATTTTCACGCAATTTAAAGAGATGGGAGATTTGCTGCAGCATTTTATTTCCGAGCACAGTGGCGAAACCCCGCTATTCTATCATGGAGGATGTAGCCTCAAAGAGCGCGAATCGATGGTGCAACGCTTTCAAAATAACCGGGCCGATAAGGTTTTTATCCTTTCACTCAAAGCCGCCGGGACAGGACTGAACCTCACTGCAGCTTCGCATGTTATCCATTACGATTTATGGTGGAATCCGGCTGTAGAGAATCAGGCAACCGACCGTGCCTACCGAATCGGACAGAAAAAGAATGTGATGATACACCGCTTTATTACCAAAAACACCTTTGAAGAGAAAATAGATGACATGATTCAGCAAAAGAAGCGTCTGGCTGACATGACTGTTGCAACCGGAGAAAACTGGATCGGCAAATTAAGCAACAAAGAGTTGCGGGATATCTTCGGATAAACCGAATAGCCAGCCACTTAAAAAGTAAATAAAATATACAATGGGCTAAAAATGAAATTGAAGGATGAGGGTTAAGGTTAAGGCTAAAGCCATCCGATAGTATGTGAATATTCGTAATTAGTTATAAGCACACATATAGTAAACTGAAAATAAGTAATATAACGGATTAGTTACATGCGACTAATGTAATAGAGCTACTTAACTAAATAAATATTTGCAATTAGTCATATACACATATAACATACTAAATACAAGCCACATACAGAACAAATCACTTATAACGAATGGAATAGGACTACTTATGAATCCACAGATATGTATAAAACAAGAGGAAGAGAAAAGCTTGTTTAGCCTTCCCCTTCCTCTGATTTCACCGATATTACTCCCGGTCTGTTATCCTAAAGCGTAATTACATACACATTAAATGATTGTGCCTGAACGTTCACTTCCATGTTGTTTCCTGACAAATTCACTTGGGAATTCTTCGGAATGGTCGTATCGGGTTCATCCAATGTATTTTCTTTGTTCATGTCTCCCTTCAGAATGATATGTTCTGCTACAGGTTTCACGAAAGAGCGCTGTTTCAAATCCAGTTGTATTTTTATATTCTTATCCGCAGTAGATGTATTTGCCACCTTCACAACAATTTTATTCTTTCCCGCATCTATAACGGCACTGGCGTAAAGACCATCCTGTCCGGTTATGTTTGCACCGTTGAGTTTAATGGGAAGAACATTTGTCCCTTTATATTGACTATAAAGCTGCTGAACATAATAGTTCACCGATTTAACAGATCTCAGATTGTCGAACCAGATTAAATCCGGATTCCATTGCCAGGCATCCACATGCGCCAAAAGAGGTGCATACGTAGCCAGATGAACCACATCCGCATTACGTTCTACTCCGGTCAGAAAAGCAGATTCACACAAAGCAGCCTCAAAGCTGTTTTTCTTCACCGGATGCGTGTGGCAGGCATATTCTCCCGCAAATACCTTCGGCCCTTTCCGGTCGTAATTATCGTAACGGGTTGCCCCCTTCAAGAACCATTCCGGAGAACGGTAGAAATGTTCGTCTACCAAATCAACTTTCAGACGCTTCATCTCGGGCCACAAGCGTTCAAACTCTGCGCCTTCAGAATCCGGGCCGGAAGAGCCGATTATCTTGATATTCGGATATTTTTTCCGTATCTGTTCCATAAAAGGTTTCAGATAAACAGCATATAGCGGTCCCCATTGTTCATTCCCAATGGCTAAATATTTCATATTGAAAGGATCCGGATGCCCCATATCCGCACGGATTTTTCCCCATTTGCTGGTGGCAGCTCCGTTTGCAAATTCAATCAAGTCAAGTGCATCATCGATGTAAGGTTGTAACGAATCCAAAGGAACGACCTGCTCTCTTCCCTTCTGGAACTGGCATGAAAAACCGACACTCAACACAGGAAGCGCTTGTGCTCCAAAATCTTCACAAAGCTGAAAATATTCGAAAAAGCCCAATCCGTAAGATTGAAAATAATCCGGAAAAAAACGATGTTTGAACTCGTAGTTCCAACGGTTTTCATTTACCGGACGATTTTCGACCGGACCGATCGTGTTTTTCCATTGATAGCGGGTCGCCAGGTTGTTTCCCTCCACAATACATCCGCCGGGAAAACGAAAAACTCCGGGATGAAGGTCTGCCAGCGCCTGAGCAATATCGGCCCGCATTCCTCCTTCGCGGTTTTTCCATGTTTTTTCCGGGAAAAGAGAGACATGCTCCAAGTCAATTGTTCCGTAAGAATTTCCCATTCCTACATTCAGTCTGGCATGGCTATTGGTTGTTCGTGCAACAATCTCTCCGGTATATTTTTTCCACTCTTTGCCTGTAATTTCAATTTCGCAACGTCCACGATTATTGCTTTGACTATCCATAAATTCAGCAAAGACCTTCACCGGACTAGTTCCCAAATTTCGGGCATAAACAGAAAATTTATACTTCTCTCCTTCCTTGATCCCGATACCTTTAAATCCCTCATTAACAAGACCGGTTCCTGTCAGCAAATCTGATTTATTGATTAACCGCACATAATGCGGGTTACGGTCGAAAGGACCGCCCTTGTCCTGCACACTCACTAAACCGTAGGTAGTCCATCCGGTGAACGGAGCATTTTTGAAATCAAACGATCGGTTTTTAATCAATTCAGCATACAGACCGCCATCTGCTCCGAAGTTGATATCTTCAAAAAAGATTCCATACATATCAGGTTGAATAACTACCCCGGGTTTCTTTGCATCCACGACAAAAGTATAGTCTTGAGCAGCTGTCCCGATGAACACGGAACTCAAAAGAGCTAAACTTAAGAAATATTTCTTCATACGATTTAATTATTACTGTTAGCTGGTATGAAACTCGCTTGATTTTTGAATCATTGTTGGGGGTGATTTACTAAAAAATCAGGCTCCGCTTCATTGAAGTCTTATGGTTTAATAAAACGTTACCACTGTTGAAAAGCAGTGGTAACTAAATAGAACAATATAAAATGATAACTGTTTCTTGTCTTTCAATAAAGTCGCATAAAGCAAACAGTCACTTTTTAAGCTTACCAAAAATACCAGTAGAATAATCCACAAAGCACCACAACGCCTAAAGATGCAATAACATCCCACTTGTTCCAGCTGGCTTTGATCTGCTTTTTATAATCACCGGTAAAGGTAATAGCTTCAATTTGTTGAGCGGTCGGTTTTGCTGTAAAGCACGACACCACCACCATCAATAGAATGATAAACACAAGCAGCCATATTTCGAAAATAAGCCAGTTGGTTTTCCAGAACCAGGTTGTAGATTCCCAGTACCAGCCTGTCATTGCATCTTTACCGGTATTGGTAAAGATATTGGTCAACAAACGGAGCATTCCAATAATAAAGCCGACAATCATTCCCGCTTCACCGGCTTTCGGTGTAATTCGCTTAGAGAAGATACCCAGTGCAAACACCGCAACCATGGCAGGAGCGAGCAAAGATTGAATACCTTGCAGATAATCATAAAGACTACCCAAACTCATCATGATAGGTATCCAGATAATACCTAATACCACCACAACAACAGTAGCTATACGACCTACAGTCACATAAGTAGCCTCACTCTTGTTCTTGAATTTCGGTTTATAGAAGTCTTCTGTAAACAAGGTAGCACAGGAATTGAAGAAAGCAGCCAAAGACGCAACCAATGCGGAGATAAATCCGATGGTTACAATCCCTTTCACTCCGGCAGGCAATACAAATTTAACCATAGATCCGAAAGCTGTATCGGGATTATCCAAAGAGAAGCCACTGTCGGGACGTGCAGCCAAGGCGGCAGCAATCATCCCCGGTATTAAAAACATAAATACCGGCAACAATTTGAAATATCCGGCAGCAATTGTTCCTCTACGTGCACGTTTCATTACATCTTCATTCGCTTCCCCTTTACGTTGCCCCAGCACACGCTGAACAATATGCTGGTCGGTACACCAATACCAGAAGCCAATAATTGATGCCCCGATAAATACCCAAAAACCGGGATAATCGTCATACAGAGGATCTCCTGTTTCGAAATGAAACATGTGGTTGGTTCCGTGCCCGTTATTAAGTGTTTTGGAATAATCAATCATAGCTGTCCAGCCATCAGCAATACTGCCACCACCTAATGCGGACAAACCAAGGAAAAGTACCAGAAATGAACCAATAATAAGGATGGGCGTTTGAATCGCCGAAAGTGTCATGACTCCTTTCATACCTCCCAAAACGGTAAAAATACCGGTCAGCACAATCAGGCCGATAGCTCCATACCAGAAAGGCAATCCCAGAAGACTTTCCATAAAGATACCTCCGGTAAATGCCGTTACACTCACTTTGGTAAGTACATATGCAATCAGTGTAATAATGGACAGCCACGAACCTGTAGCAGGCGTATAGCGGGTTTTCAGAAAATCAGGCATGGTGATGATTTTCCCCATTTTATTGTTCATCAGTTGATAAAACGGAACAAAAAGCCATCCTAAGATAAGGATCATCCATCCTTGCATTTCCCAGTGTGCCATTCCTACACCGGCTTTTGCTCCGGTGCCGGCAAGTCCGACAAGATGTTCAGAACCGATATTAGCAGCAAAAATTGCCGCACCGATAATGTACCAGGGTTCGCCCTTTCCGAACAAATAATCCTCACTATCGGCACCCTGCTGCATCCGTTTATCCTTTTGTATCGTGCGCCATACAGCCCAAGCGACACCAACTATCCCGACTACGATAATCACCCAGTCGAGCCAAATAAATTCATGTGAACTCCAATTCATAAAATCTGAATGTATTTAAGATTTAAGAAAACAATTGTTCTTCGGTAAATTTGCCAAGGCTCTGGTATTTCTTATACAGTTCCAGATAAACCTTGTGATTTTCTTCGTTTGGATAATATTCATGAGCAAATCCTTGCCCCATCGTTTTCTGCGCAGCTTCAATATCGGGATAAACACCGGCTACTACCGCAGCAAACATAGATGCGCCAAAGGCACACGCTTGTTCCGATTTGGCTACTTTGATCGGCATACCCAGCACATCGGCCAATGTCTGCATCACAAACGGAGATTTCAATGAGATCCCACCGATACCAATGACTGTCTCAATTTCAATTCCATTTTCAAGAAAACGATCTACAATGGCTTTTGAACCAAACGCCGTCGCTTCGACCAAAGCACGGAAAATAAGCGGAGCCGAACTTCCCAGATTCAATCCGGTGATTGTTCCCTTTACCAATTGACTGGCATCCGGTGTACGACGGCCGTTCATCCAATCGATGGCAAGCACAGAGCTTTCACCCACAGGAATTTTCACGGCTTCTTTTGTCAAAGCAGGAATAATACCATCCAATGCCTCTTCCACCAATTTATCTTTTGTTGCACTATCAATTAAAGAAGATTTAGCCAGAATATTTTCAATGGGCCAAGCCAATACCCGTTTGAACCAGGCGTAAATATCCCCGAATCCGGATTGTCCGGCCTCCAGACCGACCATTCCCGGAATCACAGAGCCATCAACCTGTCCACAGATACCCGGAATCAGTTTGTGCTTCATATCTTCATAAGAAGCCACCATAATATCACAGGTAGAAGTTCCGATGACACGCACAAATGTTTTTGGTCCGATTTCAGCGCCGACAGCTCCCATGTGGCAATCGAAAGCGCCGACTCCAACCTTTACATGGGTCGTTAAGCCCAGGCGTTCGGCCCATTCCGGAGTCAGATTACCGACTGCGACATCGCTGGTATGCGTATCCTCAAACAAATGCTCTCTGAATCCGGCCAGCAATGGATCAATAGCCTTCAGGAATTCTTCGGGTGGAAGTCCTCCCCATTCTTTCAGCCACATCGCTTTATGTCCGGCCGAGCAACGGCTACGAACGACTTTCTCCGGAACAAGATTCCCGGTAATAAGAGCCGGCATCCAGTCGCAATGTTCAATCCAGCTATATGCAGCTTCCCGTATAGATTCATCTTCACGAAGCACATGCGCTATTTTCGCCCACACCCATTCGCTGGAATAGATTCCTCCTTCATAAGCAGTGTAGTCGACATCCCAGGTTCCGGCAAGTTTATTGATATGAGCAGCTTCCTGAATAGCCGTATGATCTTTCCATAAAACAAACATCGCATTCGGATTCTCTGCAAATTCAGGACGAAGTGCCAACACTTGCCCATCTTTATCGATCAGAGCAGGTGTAGAACCTGTCGTATCGAACGACATCCCCACTACATTCGCAGCAACATCTGCCGGAGACTTGCTTAATGCTTCTTTAACCGACTCTTCAAGGGCTTCAATGTAATCAAGAGGATGTTGTCTATATTGATTTTTCAATGGAAGGCAATATTTCTCTTCTTTCCATCGCTTGTAGTATTTCACAGCTGAAGCAATCTCTTTTCCGGTTTCCGCTTCAACAATCAGTGCACGGCAGGAATCCGAACCGTAATCAAGACCTATAACGTATTTCATGATTTTCAATTTATAAATATGCAGGTATGCCAATGTACCAATAAGAAAATTTGAATTGGCAAATTGGCATATCCGCACATTCGGTATATTATTGGAGTGCTTTATTCAACATATAATAAATTTCATTGTTACGTAGATCCTGACGGAACTGGCGTATGGTCGTATCTTTGTCGATAATCAACAATTCGATATCCGCAATTTCAGCATAGTCCTCCAACATTTCTGTCGTAACAGCAAAAGAGAAACTGGAGTGGTGTGTTCCTCCGGCAAGAATCCAAGCTCCGGCACCTACTTCGAAATTAGGCATCGGTTTCCACAAAGCACAAGCTACAGGAAGTTTGGGCAATGCTTTCGGCTCTTCCACTTCTACTTCGTTCACAATCATGCGGAAACGATTTCCCATATCCACAATAGTAGCTGCAACTCCGGTGCCTTTGTGTGCCTGAAATACCAGACGAGCACACGTGCGGGCATCCCCGATTCCAAGGAAATGCACTTCCAGGCGAGGTTTTACCCCCGTAATATCCGGATTGATTTCCAACATGTGAGATTGCAGGATCGTGCTGTTTTCGCCATCGAAATTCAAAGTATAATCTTCCAGGAAAGATTGTCCACCGGCAAGACCTTGTCCCATCACCCACATTGTACGAACAAGAGCAGCCGACTTCCAGTCACCTTCAGCACCAAAACCATATCCTTCAGCCATCAAACGTTGTGAAGCAAATCCCATCAACTGTTTCATGCCTTCCAGTTCATTGAAGCTGGTTGTAAATCCTTTTGCTCCTTTATCTTCTAAAAAGCGACGAAGTCCAATTTCCTGAGCAGCAGCATCACGTACAAACTGGTGTTTTTCGGCTCCTTTTTTACAGTCCGCAGCAAAATCATATATTTTTTCATACGTTGACACCAAAGCATCAATTTCCGATTCGGTCACTGCTTCAACATAAGGCACCAGTGTAGCGATGGGAGCATTATCGACATGGTATCCCAAACGGATCTCAGCTTCCACTTTGTCACCATCTGTGACCGCCACATTATTCATGTTATCACCGAAACGAATAATCAGCATATCTTGTGAATCAGCCCATCCGGCACAAACGCGTTGCCAGTCAGCAATCTTTTTCTGAGTTGCTTCGTCTTGCCAATACCCAACAACCACTTTACGAGGTTTGCGAAGACGGCTTGTGATATGTCCGAATTCACGGTCACCATGAGCCGATTGATTCAGGTTCATGAAATCCATATCGATCTCATTCCATGGAATCTCTTTGTTATATTGTGTATGAAAATGCAACAATGGTTTTTTGAAATCTTTCAATCCATGAATCCACATTTTTGCAGGGGAAAATGTATGCATCCAGGTGATTAACCCGGCACAACGGGTATCCCCATTGGCTTCACGCATAATAGCGGCAACTTCAGAAGAGGAGTTGGCTGTTCCTTTATATACAACTTTAATAGGCAAATTTCCGGAATCGTTCAATCCCTTTACCATTTCATTGGAATGCGCATCTACAGCGACAACGGCATCTCCTCCATACAATAGTTGTGCTCCGGTTACAAACCAGATTTCTAAATCTTTAAAATTCATTGCTTTAAAAAATTAACAATTAATGATTGATATGATTCAAGTCAGTAGCCGGTTTCATCTCAGTCATCAATCTAAGGTTAAAATTATTTTTATTGATTGTTTTTAATTTACGATGTATCAGACAGGGTATACTCCTTTGATTTGTCTTATTGCCCATAATAAGCATTTGGCCCATGTTTCCGAAAGAAATGTTTTTTTATCAGTTCTTCATTCATGGTCAGTTTCGGATTTACCGAAAACGAAATACTTGCCATTTTTGCTACTTGTTCCAACACAACAGCATTATGAACCGCCTTGTGAGGATTCTCTCCCCAAGCAAAAGGACCGTGATTATTCACCAATACACCGGGTGTATAATCTTCATTCAGACCAGCAGAACGGAAGCATTCTATAATCACATTTCCGGTTTCCTGTTCATATTGGCCTTCAATTTCCTCTTTAGTCATATTCCGCGTACAAGGAATATTATCCTTGAAATAGTCGGCATGCGTTGTTCCGATATTTGGCAAATCAATACCTGCTTGTGACCAAGCCGTGGCATAAGTAGAATGTGTATGCACAATTCCACCTACATTCGGAAAAGCCTTATAAAGCGCAAGATGGGTTGCAGTATCTGACGACGGTTTGAGTTTTCCTTCCACAATGTTGCCATCAAGGTCTAGTACAACCATATCATCGGCTGTCATTACTTCATACGCAACTCCGGACGGTTTGATTACCACCAGTCCCTTCTCCCGATCAATACCGCTAACATTTCCCCAGGTAAAAATCACCAGACCGTATTTTACCAGGTCCATGTTTGCTTTAAACACTGTCTGTTTTAAATCTTCTAACATAAATAGATACTTCTAAGGTTATTTTAGACTGTACAATATTAGCAATAAGTGTTGAAACAAACACTTTATTGCAATATGTTTTATAACACATATTGCATTTTTTAGGATAACCATCTATTTCTCCGGTCCAATTCCAATAATCATTAATAATCAACCTTATAAAGAATAAAAACATCAGTATATTACAGACACAGGCAGCTATTGCAGCCATAATATAAATGAAACAATTAAGTTTTGCCCCATCAAAAGCAAGAAAAGCAAAAGTTCCTAAAGATTCTTTCAAGTATAAATCCAGCTTAAAAATGAAAACACAGGCACATCAGCCTATACAGATATAATCGGCTCAAAAGAAGCCTGCAATTCGCACCCCGGATGAGCATACTATAAAAAAGAATTAGGTGCAAGTTGAAATTTGAGAAATGAGGTTAAGAAATAATCATTGCAGATACATCCGGCGAAGATCGCAATCAGCAAGCGATATTTGGATTGATGAATGATAAATAATGGTTGCGGATACGTACAGCGGTGATGCGTAGGGGCGAATTGAATTCGCCCGCAAAATAAT